>NZ_CP077970.1:6097500-6746250 GCF_024758505.1 Bradyrhizobium arachidis
GCGCTGCAAGCGCGCCGCCGGCAAGACCGGATTTGCGCAGGAAGCTGCGGCGGTCGAGGCCACCGCCTCGACTGGACAGAGCGTCAGCGACGGAGCCGCGGCGATCGGGACGCTGATGGGTTCGCTTGATAAGCACGGGCGGCCTCCCTCTCAAGCCGGATAGCGATTGACGCGGTAAAAGGCCTTCACATGATCGGATTCCTTGTAGCGCGCCTTGCGCTTCTCATCGTTGTTCTCGCTGTCGGCCTGCGCCGACCCGACCAGCGGCGTCGCGAGCGTCGCGCCGGCGCCGACCGTGCCGATGCCGACCTTGCGCAGAAAATCGCGGCGTCCGACCTTGGCTTTCGTCTCGTCACTCATCGCAGCTCTCCCGGACCAACGCGTCGGTCAGTTGGCGAATGTGAATGCTTCCGTCTCGATTTCGAGCAAGGCGCGACCGAGCGCGCCGACCGCCCGATAGAAACGGGCGTTTTCGGCACTCTCCATGTCGGCAAACAGCCGTCCCATCCAGGACGACACGTGCTTTTCGAAGAAGGCACGCTGGGCCTCGGGCGACGCCTCGAAGCTCCCGCCGGCAAGGCCCGCCATGACCTCACACAGGATGGCAGCGTTATCCTCGGGCTCGGAACTGTTGGCGACCCGCTCGATGCCGAGCGCAGTCAGGTCCGCACGCAGACGCGACAGCGGTCGCTCGTTGAGGAAGCCAGTGAGATAGTAGGAGGCATAGGGCAGCAACTCGCCGCGGCCAAGCCCGACGAACAGATCGAAATATTCGCGCTCGATCTTCGCTGCTACAGTATCTGATGCGGCCCTCGCGAGGTCGGCATGCGCGCGTCCGAGCGGCGTCGCATCACCGGTCAATGCAGCAAGCTGCTCGAGCAATCTTTTCGACGGCGGCGCGGATAGAAGTGTTGCCAGCAACGCGTATTCCTGCGCGCGGGCCGCATCGATGGGATCGAGCGGCTCTGCGGCGACGGCCTGTTCGCTGTAGAGATCCGGCCGCAAGTCGGTGCGCGACACTCCGGTCGCAGCTTCGACTGCAACCACCCGTTGCGCCGGCACCCTGCTCCAGTTCGAGACCGAGGGCTGGCTGATGCCGATCTTGCGCGCAAGCTGAGCAATGCCGCCCGCAGCATCGATCGCACGATCAAGACCGTCATCGCGCACGTGGACCTCCCATCCGAGTCCCGTCTGCTTGTCCCGTCCGAAGTGCCGTCTGCTTGATTATTTCTTTTGTTACAAAGCAGTAGGGCAAGGGTAGTTCCGGTTCCACCGCCGGTCAATCGCCCACCAATAGTCTAAGGCTATAGCCTTTCGTCGCGCTGCTCAGCGCGGCAGTGCACCACCGTGTGTGCGGGACCGGACCGGCTCGGCAAAATCCGCATGTCTCTCGGCCACCGTCGGTTGCACCGCAGCAGGTATTGGCGGGAGTTCCGCCGCACCCGGCGGCTCGACGACATCGGGTGCGGTTGCCGTATCGGTTGGATGGGATTCCTCCGATGAATCCGCTGATTCAACGGATAGGTCAGGCAATGACTCCACCGCCTCGCGTACGCCGCCGACGATGCGATCGACCAGCGCGGCCAGCTCCTCCGCGGAGCAATCCAGCGGTCCAAAGCCCGGCATCGCGGTCGGGTCGTTGAAATCCCATGCGTTCTCCGCAAGCCCGACGAAGTCGCGGATGGCGGGGTCGGCGGCCCAGGCGCGGCGAAGCGCCGCACGGCTCAACTCCTGTGGAATACCCTTGCGCAGGAAAGCGGTGATGTCGGTCGCGGCATTGATCTCGTCGATCGACGGCAGATCAGACAGATCGAGCTCGCTCTCCTCGCCCTTCGCGGCAGGCGCCGGCGGCGCGGGTTGCGCGTCGGCAGGCTTCGCCGGCTCCGCAGGCGCGACGTCCGCGCGCTGCTCGCGCTTGCGGCGGGACCAGCGTGCAAGGAACTCTTCCTCGCTCATTCCTGTCCACCCTCATGATCGCGCCGCGCCAGCGCCTCCGGATCGGCACGGCGCCGCTTGCGCTTCACGAATTCCCGCTCGACATGGTGCTCGGCAATGAAGCTTTCAATTGCCTCGCGCAGCACCTCCGGCATCGGCACCGCCTCGACCAGATTGTCGGCGGCTTCGGTAAATCCCTCGCCCTCCGCGGGATCGGCGGTAACAGCCGTGACGGCATAAGGCCAGGCGCCTTCCGACGGCGACAGCACGGTCCAGATGCTCGGGCTACCCGAGGCGAGATTGTCGCGATAGCGCGCCGTCTCGGACGGATAGAGATCGACGGCGGCGCTGCCGGCATAGAACAGCGTCGTGCCGTCCTGATCGCGAAGCACGGTCCAGGGTTTTGTGGCGGGCTCGTCGGGCAGGACGGCGATACCGCGCCAGATGAAGTCGACCCAGGGCGAGTCGGCCTTGCGCCGCTCGACCACGACGCCGACGGGGATCGACAGCAATGGCGACGCCGCGGGGCTCATGTCACCATCTCCAGACGCTTCACCGGCAAGCCAGTCAGCAGATTTTGTGGCTTCATCCGGAGCTTCTGATCCGCCGTCATCGACAGGATCAGGTAGACCGGCTCGTCCTCGACATCGTCGAGCGCAAGGGTTGAATCGACAAACGTCAGACGGAACAACGCCAGCACGCGGTCGGCGCTTCGCTCGTCGAGTTCCTCGCCGTGCCAGAGGCGATCGCCGAGCCTGGTGGCGTCGGCATCGAGCCCGACATACCAGGTGAGCTTTGCGTCCTGCAGCGCGCGCAGCGGCTCGATCGTAACGTCGATGCCGAGCAGATGGGAAACCCAGCGCGTCATTGCCTGCGCCAGCGCAGTCGGTCCGCTGCCGTCGGCCGTGAGATCGAAGGCCATGTCGAACTGGTCGCTGCGCTGCCAATAGGCCTCGGCATTCTCCGCGTTCAACACGTCGACCACCTCATCGGTCGTCGCGCCCAGCATCGACATCAGCGAGAGCACCGGGGTCGGCGTGCGCCCGCCGACGATCTCCTCGTCGCCGAGCAGGAGGGCCTGCTCATGCGGCAGGATTCGCTGGGTCCGGAAGAATAGCTCGGCCGCGCGCAGCACGAACGGATCATCGCAACCGTCGAGCGCATTGCGCAGGATGACGTGCACGAGCTGGTTGACGAACAGCGGCGGCAGGTCGTTCGCACCTGATCGTACCAATGCAAGATAGGCAGCTTCGAGCGTCGGATGCCGCAACAGGAGATCGCGAAACGTCAGCACGAACTGCCAGTTCTCCCTCGCATCGGCATCGGCAATCCCAGCGATCTCATCGGCACTGACCGGCTGGCGCGGGTCAGCGAGCAATTCGCGGTGCAGCCGGCGTTCGACCGGGCACGCGTCCTCCGGCGGCATCAGCTCGGGACGGGCAAAATAGGCCTTCAGGAACTCGTCGGTGACGCAGAGACCGCCGCCCTCGTCGCGATCGAGCAAATGATGTCCGCAGGCGATCCAGAAATCATTCATCTCTGGCCGGGCTCCCGGCCCAACTCCGCAAGATTGAGACTTTCGTCGGGTTCGGTGTCTTCAACCACCTCCATGAAGGAGAACGCCTTGCTGTGCGTCCGCCCCTGCCCTTCCCGCAATTGCAGCCGGCGGAAGGATTCGCGCATCTCGCCGTCCTGCGCCACCCGATGGACTGCAATCAGCGAAGAGATCGGATGGGTGCAGAGCGATTGGGCAAAGGTGACTTCCTCCTCCGCAGCGGTCCGTGCGGCGGCCATGTCCGGCGCGCCGAAGCGGTCGACGAGTTGCCGGGCCAGGAGGTCGACAAGGTCCCGGTAATCGGCCTCCGTCGCCGGCACGATCTGCGCCAGCGTCGACCAGCCCCAGGATTGCACGCCGAGGAAGCCGCCGCGGAACGCGGCGCGATCCTTGCCATCGAGCTTCGCAGCGTCGCGATCCCAGAAGCGGAAGGCGCCGGAGACGGCCCATTCGCCCGGTTCCGCTGCCACGTCGAACACGAACGTGTCGGAGGGATCGAGCGCGATGGTGCGCAGCAGCTTCACAGGCGCGGCCCTCCAAGCGCCGGATCGAGCCAGGATGGCGTCGCGAGCGCCTGAACCAGCCCGCTTCGCTCGATCGCGTCCGTGCCAATGCGGCGCGTGAGGAGATCGCCGTGTTCGTCGATGCGCTGAACGGTTTGCCGCTCGCGCGGCATCCGACCGAGATATTCGCGGGCGACGCTGTCAAAACCGTCGGCCTGCCAGCTATCGATGGTCAGCATCAGGTGCCGGGCAAAGCTCTCCGTCACCTGCGCTGCGCCGGCCTCGCCAAAACCCTCCTGGTCGAGTGCCGAAGCCAGCGGATGCACGCCCGGCTCGTCGTCGCTCATGGCCACCGTCCGGATCATGGCGCCGAACACCAACCAGGGCGGCGGCTTGTCCTCGTCGGCGGCGGGAGGCCATCCCATGCGCCCGCCACCAATCAGGCCGCCGTCGATCCTGACCGCATCCGGCCAGCCGATCGTGACCGGCTTGTTCGGCGGCGCGTAGGCGCGCAGGGCATCTGACAGTGCGACCATGCCGGCATAGAACGCGCGCCGCGCTTCGCCCAGCGGCTCGCACGGCTCGAGCACCACGGCGAACTCCGCGAGGTCGAAGCGGCCGACATAGACCAGCGTCCCGGCCCCGCTCTCCTGTGCAATGCGGCATGCATGGGCAAAAGCGTCACCACTCTCGCGCAACCGCACCAATGTGAACGGCGGCGGCAAGTGGATTGGTTCCGCCAGGGAAACGTGGCTCGTTGGGGTTGACGGCAGGCCGTCCTCCACTTTCCTTTTCTTCCCGGTCGATAATGTCTATACGAGGCGAAGAGCCGGCGCGAGTCCACAGTCGGCGCCGGATTGGCAGAGAGGTCGACCTGGAGCAGCCAGCGAAAACCGTCCTGATCTGCTCGTGCGAAGACACGATGCGTCTCGACACGGCCGCGATCCGGCGCGGATGCCCGAACGCTGAGATCAAAACCTTCCGCCATCTCTGCGGCGCCGAGCTCGATCACTTTCGTAAGGCTGCCGCGGCAGATGGCGCGCTGACGGTCGCCTGCACACAGCAGGCGGCGCAGTTTTCGGACGAAGCCGGCGAACGTGCTGACGCGATCGACTTCGTCAACATCCGCGAAACGGCCGGCTGGTCGCGCGACGGCGCGCGCGCCGGCGCGAAGATGGCGGCCCTGCTCGCGTCCGCATCAGTCCCGGCACCGGATTATCCGCTCGTCACCTTGTCGAGCGACGGCGTGGTCTTGATCTACGGGCGCGACGAAGCCGCAATCGAAGCCGGCCGCCTGCTTGCCGATCACCTCGACGTCACGGTCATGCTGAAGCAACTCGGTGACACGGTGCCGCCGGCCGCAACGGTCTTCCCGATCGTGCAAGGCGCGATCCGCTCCGCAAAAGGGCATTTCGGTGCATTCGAGCTTACGATCGACGATTATGCGCGTCCTCGCCCCTCCTCGCGCGATCGCTTCGTGCTCGATACGCCCAGAAGCGGCGTCACGTCGCGCTGCGATCTCGTGCTCGACCTTTCGGGCGAGAGGCCGCTGTTTTCCGCCCATGATTTGCGCGACGGCTATCTGCGTGCCGATCCGAACGATCCCGCTGCAGTGCTGCGCGCGGTGCTGGCCGCGCGCGATCTCGTCGGCAGCTTCGACAAGCCGAAATACATCGACGTCACGCCCGATCTCTGCGCCCATTCGCGTTCGAAGCGCACGGGGTGCCATCGCTGTCTCGATCTCTGTCCGACCGGCGCGATCACGCCCGACGGCGATCACGTCGCGATCGATCCGAACATCTGCGCAGGTTGCGGCCAATGCGCGGCCGCCTGCCCGACCGGCGCGGTATCGTACACGTTACCGCCAGCGGATACGCAGCTCCAAAAGCTTCGCGCCATGTTGCTCGCCTATCACCAGGCCGGTGGCACGAATGCGGTGCTGCTGTTTCATGACAGCCCGCACGGCGCGCCGCTGATCGATGCCCTGGCACGACATGGCGACGGCCTGCCGGCGAACGTGCTTCCTTTTGCCGTCAACGAGCTCACGCAGGTCGGGCTGGACGCGATCGTCGGCGCATTCGCCTATGGGGTAACAGCCGTGCGCTTCCTGCTGCGCGCAAAGCCGCGCCACGATGTGACCGGACTATCGCAGACGATCAGCACGGCCGAGGCGATCCTTGGCGGCCTCGGATTTGAGGGCCGCCGCGTCGCCACCATCGAAACCGACGACCCCGACGCGCTCAGCGGCCATCTGACCGGCATCGGACCACTGGCGGCGGTCGCGACACCGGCGACCTTCAAGACGGTCGGCAAGCGGCGCGACCTCCTGCGCTTCGCCCTCAGCGAGTTGCATCGCCTCGCACCAAAACCGGTTGACGTGATCGCCCTGCCGCAGGGCGCGCCAGTCGGCGCTGTTAGCGTCGACACCGGCGGCTGCACCTTGTGCCTCGCTTGCGTCTCAGCATGCCCGACCGGCGCGCTGCGCGACGATCCCGATCGGCCAGTGCTGAAATTCATTGAGGATGCCTGCGTGCAATGCGGCCTGTGCCAGAGCACCTGTCCTGAAAAGGTCATCACGCTCAAGCCGCAGATCGATTTTCGCGCCGCCCGCGCGCCAGCCAAGATCATCAAGGAAGAGGAGCCTGCGCTCTGCGTGCGCTGCGGCACGGCCTTCGGCGTCAAGAGCACGATCGATCGCATCGCGGCCAAGCTCGAGGGCCGACACTGGATGTATCCCGCCGGCGACCGACGGATCGACGCACTCAGGATGTGCGCCGACTGCCGCGTCATCGTGATGAGCGAACAGCAGTTCGATCCGTTCAAGGGCGTTCCCGAACGCACGCCGCCGCGCACCACGGACGACTATCTGCGCGAGCGCGACAACAAGGAATAGGCGCCAACCACGGACATCTTCTAGCGCGACGTCGCGCGGCCGAGGAAGTCGGTCAGCGCGCGGCGATCCTCGGCCGAGCCGATGCGCTGCTCCGGCATCTTGGTGCCGGGCGTAAAGACATTCGGTCCGACCTCAAACAGTTTTGCGACCGTCTCCGGCGTCCAGACGATGTCCATCGTCTTCAGCGCGTCGGAGAAGCGATAGCCGGGGAGAGACGCGATCTTGCGGCCGAAGAGTCCTGCGAGCGTCGGGCCCGCGCGCTGAACCTCCTTGTCTGACAGGGTGTGACAGGCAACGCACGCCCGAAACACATCGGCGCCGTGATCGCCGGCATAAGGCGCGAGCGGATCGGCCGGCGTACCCAGGAGGTTCGAACCGATGGGGTCGCCGGTACGCGCATTCCAGCGCCTAATCTTGCCGTCAGCGCCGCCCGTCACCAGCGTCTCGCCATCCGGCAGGAACGCGACCGACCACACCGGCAGCCCTGGCCCCACCAGCGTCCGCAACAGGCTGCGCGTCTTGCGATCGACGATCGCCACCGTGCCGCCGATACCGGCGGCCGCGATCAGGATTCCGTCACCGGAGAGCGCCAGCGCCACGACGGGTGTCGGGCCAACCGCGACCTCGCCCGCCGGTTTGCCGTCGGCATCAAGCATCCGCAACTTGCCGTCCGCGGCACCGGTGACGATCTCGCCATCGGGCGCAATCGTCACCGCATTCAGAGGTGCCCGCAACGTGACAGTGTCGGACGTGCCGTCCGCGAGGCGCCAGATCCGCACGGTGAGATCATAGCCCACACTGACGAGCGACTTGCCGTCCGGCGCAAACGCGACGCCGTTGACGTTTTGCGAATGCCCTTCGAGTACGCGTGATCCGCCGTCCGACAGCGACCAGAGCCGCACCGTGCGGTCCCATGACGCGGAAGCGAGACGCGACGCATCGGGCGCGACCGCGAGCGCGACGATTGGCCCGGCATGGCCCTCGAGCACCGCGTCCGGTTGCGGCCGGCCTTCCGTCCAGAGTGCGATGCGGCCGTCCGCGCCGGCGGTTGCCATGCGCGCGCCGCCGAGGAACGCGACCGCATTCACCGCATCGCTGTGGAAGCGCAGCACCTGCTCAGCCGCCTCGCTCGACAATGACCACCGGATCGCGGCCGTGTCAAAGCTGCCCGACAGCACCGTCTTGCCGTCGGTCGACACCGCGATGGCGCGAACGGGCCCGCCATGTCCCATCAACTGCGCGCGTGCAGGCGGTGGCCCGAGCGACGACAGCGCGAGAAGCAGAGCGGCGGAAAGCAAACGGAAATGCATGAGCAGTCCGGGCCGGTTGCTGGGAAGCAGACGCCTCCCCATTCTGCCCGAACTTTCCGTCCCGGCAAAAGCGCTAGCCTGCCCTATTTCTCCGGCGCGACGACCGTTTTGTCAGATCCTTCCGGCGCCGCCTGCATGCCGGGCGGGCTCTGGCCTTGCGGACTTTCGGCGGGCGCACCGCCGGATTGCGTGTTGAGCGGCCCGGTCCAGCCCTGCGGCTGCAACTGCCCCTTGTCCTCCGGCGGCGTGCGTGCCGTTCCGACCGTCGCAGAATTCGCGTTGCCCTGATCCGGCTCGGCGGTGGCGCCGCCGCAGCCGAAGGCGGCCGTCAGGCAGACGATGAGCACAAGGGTCCGCACGGGGATATCTCCGTTCGTTGATCCAACTCAACGACAGCGACCTGCCTTCGTTCCAGATTGCGACAAGCGGCGCCTTGAGCCGCAGGACAGCCGAACCTAGGATGGTTCAGAGGCCGGCCATGCACATACGAGCAAAAGCGTATCTGCAATTGATCGCGCGGTGGCGCAGTGCCCGGGCGCTATTGTCACGGCGTCAGGGTGCTGCGAGCCGGAAAGCCTCGCCGGCCCTCATCCTCGCCGCGACCACGCTGGCGCTGCTGCTGGCGATCCTCGAAATCGACCTGCATGCGGCAGATCTGCAATCCCTCGGATTGCTCGGCCACTACGTCGCGATCGATCCGATGCTGCTGAGCCCTTGAGGGTGTCTTAAGGCTTGACGTCCCGCGGGAAGACCAGCGAGCGGTCCTCGAAATCCTGCACGGGCAGTTGGCCGGCTTGGGCGACGCTGGCGCTGTCTTGCGATGCCGATGCGCGCGCCTGTCCGACAGTGCCGCCGTCGAGGTGAGAATGTGATCGCATTGCGCCGGTCGCAACGGCGAGCAAGGCGGCGGAAACCAGTCCTGAGATGATCAGGCGCGACATGCGAACCTCCATTGGTTCTGTACGTATCGACGACCTGATTAGTGTGGAACGTGAGGTTCCACTGTGAGCCGCTTCACACCTCCCTATTCGTTGATCACAAGGTGATGTCAGGCAAGCGCGGCGGACAACGAGTTCCGCCGCGCCTGCCGCTTCCAGCTATTCCCAAGCCCACGCCGAAAAGTCGTTTTCGAATTGCGGAACTTCCTTCCACACGCCCTTCAGCTTCTTGTTGGTGATGGTGATCAATTGCGGCTGGAACAGGAAGCCGGCGACCGCATCGGTCGCCAGCATCCGCTGGGCATCGCCAAGCAGTTTTGCGCGACCGGCTTCGTCAGGCGTCGTCACGATCTGCTTGTAGAGCGCGTTGAACGCCTCGTTGTTGTAGCCAAGATAGTAGTCGGGCTCGGTGATCTTGACGAGGTCGAAAGGCTCGACATGGCTGACGATGGTGAGATCGAAATTGTGCGGCCCGTTGCCGGCAAAGACCTGCGACAGCCATTGCGCCCATTCGACGTTCTCGATCTTGGCGATGATGCCGACCTTCGCCAGCTGCGCCGCGAGAACCTCCCCGCCTTGCCGCGCGTAGGACGGCGGCGGCAGCTTGAGGGAGAGCTCGAGCGGCGCGGTGACACCGGCTTCCGCGAGCAGCTTCTTGGCCTTCTCGGGGTCGTAAGGATTGATGCCGGTGGTGTCGACATAGCCGAGCGATCCCGGCACGTAGAAACTGCCGATCGGCGTGCCGAAACCGTCAACGGCCCCGTCGATCATCGCCTTGCGGTCGATCGCGGCGAGGATCGCGCGGCGAACCCGCACGTCGTCGAGCGGCTTCTTCTTCTCGTTGATGGCGACGATGGTCTTCGCCTTGGAGCCGCCGATTTGCACGTTGAAGCGCGGATCGGCCTTGAACTGCGCAAGGCTGCGGGCTGCGGCTACACGCGGAAATGCATCGACGTCGCCGGACAGCAGGGCCGCGACCTGCGCCGCCGGATCGGAGATGAAACGGATCGTCACCTTGGAGAGCTTGATCGCCGCGGCATTGCGATAGTCGGCCCATTTGTTGAGCGTGATCGACGATCCCTTGGTCCAGCCACCGAGCTGATAGGGCCCGGTGCCGACCGGTTGCGTCACATTGGTCGGCGCGCTCTTGGGCTCGACGATCGAGCCGCTCGCCTGCCCCAAGAGAAACGGCAGGTTCGGCTCGGAATATTTCACAGCAATGACGATGGTGTCCGCGTCAGGCGCGGTCACGGACTCGAAGCTCTGGAACAGGCTCTTGTCCTTGTTGGTGCTGGTCGGCACCGCATTGCGATCGAACGAGAACTTCACTGCCGCAGAATCAAAGGGCTCGCCGTTGTGGAATTTGACGCCCTTGCGCAGCTTGAACGTATAGGTCTTCAAGTCGGGCGAGGCCTGCCAGCTCTCGGCCAGCAGGGGCGACACGGAGCCATCTTCGTTGATCTTGGTCAGCGTCTCATAGACGTTGTAAAGCGTCACCTCCGCGATCGCTGCGGCGGCCGCGACGGTGGGATCGAGGCCCGGTGGCTCCAGCGCCATCGCCATGACGACGCTGTCCTTCTTGCCCTGCGCCAGGGCGGGCAGCGGTGCCGCGGCAAAGGCGGCGGCAACCGCGACAATGATGAGCTTCTTGAACATCGATTTTTCTCCCCGGCCATTCACGTGACTAATTTACGCCAATCCGCGCCCCGACGCTAACCCGCTTCGGCCACCAGAGCCGGCAGGGTCATGACCTCCTCGGCCTTGTGGCAGGCCGCAAGGTGCGTCGGGCCGACCTTGCGTAGCGCAGGCGCGGTGTCGCGGCAATGCTGGTCGGCTAGCGGGCAGCGGGAGGCGTAGGGACATCCAGTCGCAGCTGATGATTGCGAGGCGATCACCTGCGCGCCCCGGCGGCGCCGTTCGCCACCGGCGCGCGCCCGCGGAACGGCTTCCAGCAGCGCCCGCGTATAGGGATGGGCGCAATGTGCGAAGAGGTCGTCCGGCCTGCCCTGTTCGACGATCCGCCCGAGATACATCACGGCGACCTCGTCGCAGAGGTAATCGACGACGGCGAGATCGTGGCTGATCAGGATGTAGCTGAGGCCGAACTGCTCCTGCAGGTCCTGCATCAGGTTGAGCACCTGCGCCTGCACGGAGACATCGAGCGCGGACACCGGCTCGTCGGCGACGATAAGTTTCGGCTGTGTGATGAGCGCGCGCGCGATGGCGATGCGCTGGCGCTGGCCGCCGGAGAACTCGTGTGGATATTTGTCCATGTCGGCATCGCGCAGGCCGACCTGTTTCAGCACGGCGGCGACGCGCGCCCGCTGGGTGGCGCGGTCGACCTGCTCCAGCGCAGTCAGCGGCTCGGCGACGATGCGGGAAATGGTCTGCCGCGGATCGAGCGAGCCATAGGGATCCTGGAACACCATCTGGAAATCGCGACGGGCGCGGCGCAGCTCATCCGCGGGCATTTTGTTGAGATCGCGGCCGAGCAGCGACACCGAGCCGGAGGTCGGCCGCTCCAGCGCCATCGCGAGCCGGGCGAAGGTCGATTTTCCCGAGCCGGACTCGCCGACAACGCCGAGGCTCTTTCCGGCGGTTACTCGTGCGCTCACGCCATTCAGCGCCCGCACCACGCCCGGCGGACGAAACACGGATTCTCGCGGCAACGTGTAGCGCTGCACGAGATCCGTCACCTCGAGAAGCGGTTGGGATGCGGCGGTCATGCGGACGCCCCGACGCGTTCAGCCATCGACACATCTGTCCTGATACAGCGGACGCCGTGACCGGGTCCGACGTCTACGACAGGCGGAAGTACGGCGCGACAGGCGTCGATCACGAGCGGACAGCGATCTGCAAAGGTGCAGCCGGCAGGCAGATCGGCAAGCTCGGGCACCGTGCCGGTGATGGTCTTCAGCCGCGTCCCCTTGCGTGCGCCGAGGCGCGGACGGGCCCGGAACAGCCCCTGCGTATAGGGATGGCCCATGCGCCTGAAGACCTCGTTGGTCGGTCCGCTCTCCACCACGGCGCCGCCATACATCACCATCATGCGCTGGACGTTCTCGGCGATGACGCCGAGATCGTGCGAGATCAGGATCATGGACATGCCGCGCTCCTCGACGAGATCGGCGATGAGATCGAGGATCTGGCCCTGAATCGTGACGTCGAGCGCGGTGGTCGGCTCGTCCGCGATCAACAGATCAGGCTCGCAGGCGAGCGCCATGGCGATGGTGACGCGCTGGCGCTGGCCGCCGGAGAACTGGTGCGGATAGGCATCGACGCGCTTGGCCGCATCGGGAAGGCCGACGCGATCGAGCAGCGCGATCGCTTCGCGCCGCGCCTGTGCCGCTGAATAGTTCTTGTGCCGCCGGAGCGGCTCGGCCACCTGATGCCCGATCGTGTGCATCGGATTGAGCGCGGTCATCGGCTCCTGAAAGATCATGCTGATGCGGTTGCCGCGCAGCTTGCAGTAATCGGCATCGGAGAGCCTTGCGAGCTCGCTTCCGTCGAGCCGGATGCTGCCGCCGATCACGGCGCTGTCCGGCAGCAGTCCCATCAGCGCCAGCGCGGTGACGGATTTGCCGCAGCCGGATTCGCCGACAAGGCCCAGCGTCTCACCGCGCTTCAGCGCAAAGCTGACGCCCCGGACGGCCTGCGCCGGCCCACGGCTGGTATTGAGCCGGACGCCCAGGCCTTCGACCTCGATCAGGGGCGCGTTCGCGGGGCCAGCCATTCTCATCGCTCCCGCGCCAGTCGGGGATCGAGCAGATCGCGCAATCCGTCGCCGAGAAGATTGAGGCCGAGCACCGCGACCGCGATCGCCGCGCCAGGATAGACCGCCAGCATCGGCGACTGGAACAGCAAAGTCTGCGCATCGTTCAGCATGCGGCCCCAGGACGGCTGCGGCGGCTGGGTGCCGAGCCCGAGATAGGAAAGCGCGGCTTCCGCAAGGATCGCCAGCGCGAACTGGATCGTCGCCTGCACGATCAGGATCGACAGGATGTTCGGCAGTACATGCTCAATGGTGATGCGAAAGGCACCCTTCCCCGATGCGCGTGCCGCGAGGACGAATTCGCGCGCCCAGATCGCATTGGCCGAGCCGCGCGTCACCCGGACGAAGGTCGGTATCTGGAAGATGCCGATGGCGGTGATCGAGGTCACCATGCCGGGACCTACGACCGCGGCAAGCATGATCGCAGAGAGAACGGCCGGAAAAGCGAAGGTGAAATCGCTCATGCGCATGATGAGCTCTTCGGTCCAGCCTTTTCGCGCGGCGGCGATCAAGCCGAGGCAGACGCCGACGCTGAGCCCGATCCCGACCGCGATGATGCCGACCGCGATGGTCGAGCGCGCACCGACCAGCAGCAGCGAGACGATGTCGCGGCCGAAGGCATCGGTGCCGAGCCAGTGCGACCACGACGGCGGCCGCAGTTTTGAGGCGATGTCGATCTCGTAGGCAGACCACGGCGTCCACACCAGCGACAGCAACGCGGAGCCGATCACGAGGCACACCAGCGCGCCACCGAGCACGAAGCTGCGATGCCGGAACGCGCGGCGCCAGAAGCCGGTCGCGGGCCGCGACGGCGCTGGTGTGATCGGCAAGCCGACGGCTGCGGTCAGCGGATCGCTCACAGGTCATGAACCTTGATGCGGGGATCGATGAAAGCATAAAGCACATCGACCACGAAATTGACGATGACCACCATGGCCGCGAGCAGCATCACGCAGTTGCGCACCACGATCAGGTCGCGATTGGCAATCGACTGGAAGATGAGACGGCCGAGGCCCGGCAGGTAGAACACGTTCTCGATCACGATGGTGCCGGCAAGCAGATTGGCGAATTGCAGGCCCATCACGGTCATGACAGGGATCATGGCGTTGCGCAGCACATGGCTCCAGAGCACCTCGCGCTTGCCGAGCCCTTTTGCGCGCGCGGTGCGCACAAAGTCCTCACGCAGGACCTCCAGCACCGCCGAGCGCGTGACACGGGCCAGGATCGCCGCCTGCACCACCGACAGCGAGAAGGCCGGCAGCAGCAGAGATCTCACGCCCGGCCAGACGCCGTCCTCCCAGCCGGCGAACCCGCCCGCCGACAGCCATTGCAGCCGCACCGAGAACAACAGGATCAGCAGGATGGCGAACCAGAAATTTGGCAGCGCAATCCCGATCTGGGTCAGCGACATGACGCCGACGTCGCCGATCTTGTTGTGGTTGGCGGCGGTATAGATTCCGGCCGACAGCGCCAGCGTCACGGTCAGCGACATCGAGATGATCGCCAGCGGAACGGTCAGCGTCAGCCGCTCCGCGATCAGGCCGGCGACCGGCGTGCCGTAGACATAGCTGTTGCCGAGGTCGCCGACCGCCATGCCCTTGAGCCATTGCAAATAGCGAAGCATCAGCGGCTGATCCAGGCCGAGCTTGACGGTGAGCGCGCGCACCGCATCCGGCGAGGCATCGGCGCCCATCAGCATCTGCGCGGCGTTGCCGGGAAGTGCGTCGAGCACCAGGAAAATGATCAGGGATGCGCCGACCAGCGTCGCCAGCAAGGTCACAAGCCGCCGTAAGACAAATACGCTCATGCGCTTTCGGGCTCAGGGCTTCCGGTTTCGACGCTTCCTCTCGGCACGATCAACATGTCCCGATGTCGGACGCAAGCCCCTTGCTGCACGGGTCTCTCCTTAAGCAGGCCACCGGGACAACAGGTCCTGCGAAGCCTCGAACAGCGCGCTCACACGCAACAATTCGGCGTCGGCGCGGAAACGGCCGACGAGCTGAAGGCCGATCGGCAGTCCGTCCCGGCCGAACCCGCAGGGAAGGCTGATGGCGGGATGGCCGGTCATGTTGAACAACATAGTCCAGGGGAACCAATGCGGCCGCACGCTGTCAAACTGCTGGCCGTCGATCTCGATGGTGCCGAACAGGTCCTGGTCGATCGGCAGCGCGGTGCGCGTCAGGGTCGGCATCGCCAGCAGATTGCCACGGGTGAGCAGCGATTGCACCCGGCGGAACAGCGTCGTGCGCGCGAACATTGCCTCCTGGTAATCAACGCCGGTCACCTTGGTGGCGAGCGCGAGCTGCTTGAGGAACGCTTCGCTCAGCTCACCCTTGTGCTCGGCCGCGAGCTTCGAGAAGCGGGTCCGCCAGACCGTGTGGTTGATGGCCCGCCAGATCGGCTCGATGTCGTACCCATCGCCGGAGAATTCTTCGAGCTCAGCGCCGAGGCTAGCCAGCCGATCGAGGCTCGCCTTGAAGGCGCCTGCGACGTCGGCCGAGACCGGACGTCCGGGCGGCGACAGGCAGTACAAAACCTTTTGTCCGCGCAGGTCGCCGCGCGGCGTAGCGGTGCCCATGAAATCGGGCACGGGAATACCGATCGACCAGGGGTCGCAGGCGTCCTCGCCCGCCATTGCCTGCATCATCAGCGCGGTGTCAGCCACGCTTCGCGTGGTGGGCGTGACGTAGGTCTGGTTGCCAAAGGCATCCGGCGCCTGGCTGTGCGCGATCACGCCGTTGCTCTGCTTCAGGCCGACGAGGCCGTTGCAGGCCGCGGGAATGCGCGTCGAGCCGCCGCCGTCGGTTGCGACCGCGAGCGGCGCGATGCCGCTCGCAACCGCCACCGCGGCACCGCCGCTCGATCCGCCACTGGAGCGCCGCGCGTCCCACGCATTGCGAGTGCGGCCGAACAGCGGCGAGTCCGTCAGGCACTTTGAGCCGAACTCGGGCGTTGTGGTCTTGCCGATCAGGATCGCGCCATGGGCGCGCAGCCGCGCCACCGCCACGGCGTCCTCATCGGGCACATTGTCCTTGAAGGGCACCGCGCCGAACGTGGTTCTCACGCCCTTGGTGTTGACGATGTCCTTGACGGTGATGGGAATGCCGTAGAGCAGGCCGAGCGGCTCGCCGGCCATCAATTTCCGCTCGGCGTCGCGCGCCTGCGCCATCGCCTCGTCGCCGCAGAGCGTGATGAAGCAGTTCAGTTTCGGCTGCAACGCTTCCGCGCGCGCCAGCGCGGCGCTCACGACCTCGACTGGCGACACCTGCTTGCGGACGATGCGCTCGCGCAGCTCGACCGCGGAGAGGAAGCAGAGATCGCCACTCGGCATCGGATCATTCTTTCTGAAAGGCAGCCGCCATTGGCCGTCAGCATTGACAGCGAGAATGGCACCCATGTTAACTCGGCGTCCAATACGAATTTCGTGGTCAACCCATACGTTTTCGGTATGCCTATGGATCTTCGCCGGCTTCGTTACTTCGTTGCGGTCGCCGAGGAGCGCAGCGTCGGCAAGGCCGCCGAGCGGTTACGAATGGCGCAGCCTCCGCTCTCCGTCCAGATCCGCCGGCTCGAAGCCGACATTGGCACGCCCCTGTTCCGCCGTGGCACACGCGGGATGGATCTGACCGAGGCAGGCCAGGCCCTGCTGTCGCGCGCGAGCGAGGCGCTTGCGCTCGCCGCCGATGGCGTCGAAGCGGCGCGCGCGGTTGCAGCGGGACGACACGGGCGGATCACCGTCGGATACATGTTCGTGCTGGCGAACGCGATCCTGCCGCGCCTCATTCCGGAGCTGCGGCGGTCGATTCCCGGCGTCGATCTGGAATTCGCCGAGCTCAGCGCCTCGACACGCCGGGCTCGCGTGCTCGACCGCAGCGTGACCGTCGCGCTCTGCATGCCGGCCATCGACCATCCGGAGATCCAGGTCGCCCGCATCGGCACGCAACGCTTCGTGCTCGCCGTACCGGCCGGCTCGTCGCTGGCACGCCTCAACGCTGTGCCGATGAGCAGATTGCAGGGACGTCCCCTCATTGCGCTACCCAAGCCGGACGAAGAGCCCGCCTCCTCCGCGGTCGCAGCGCTGCTGCGGCGGCATCAGATAGTCATGCCGATCGTAGGCCGCGTCGAAACGGTGCATTCGGCGCTGAGCCTCGTGCTGGCCGGCGAAGGCCTCGCCATCGTTCCCGCCTGCGCAAAGCTCGGTGCCCCCAGCGGCATCGTCTTCCGGCCTCTTCGTGACGCCACCGACTCGATCGAGATCGCCGTCTGCTGGCGCCGCGACTCCCACAGCCCCCTCATCCGCAATTTTGTCAAATGCGCGGAGAAGGCGGTGGCAAGGTTGTAGCGTCCTAGAGCCACACCGTCATGGCCGGGCTTGTCCCGGCCATCCACGACCTTCCTTGCGGCATCAAGAACGTGGATGCCCGGGACAAGCCCGGGCATGACGAGTCTGAGGCGCCGCCCTCGCCTACCAGCTCCAGCTGATCTCGCCGATGCGCGGCGGGTCGGCGCCCGGACGGGTGCAGGTCAGGCCGGCGCAGTTGGCGGCAAAGGACAGCGCGCGGCGAAGCTCGTCGGCGCTGATATCCCGAAGCCGCATTCGCTGCAGCCGTCCCTGCTTATGCAGCGCGAACAACAGCGCGGCCTGAAAGCTGTCGCCGGCGCCGATCGTATCCACCACCGTCACCTTGGGCGCGGCGACCTCGATCTGTCCCGCGGTAGCGTGCCAGGCGATGGCACCGTCGATTCCACGGGTGATGACGACGAGGCTCGCGCCTTGCGCCAGCAGCGCCTGTGCCCGCGCGGCATAGGGCTCATTGCCGTAGAGATAGGTGAAATCGACGTCGGACATGCGGACGATGTCGGCATTGGCTGCGAACTCACCCATGCGCGCAAGATAGGCCGGCTTGTCATTGACCAGATTGGGACGGCAGTTCGGATCGAAGGAGATCGTCGCCGACACCCTGGCATCCGCGATCAACGCCTGCGTTTCGGCCGCTCCTTGGTCGTTCACTAGCGTGGTCGATCCAATGTGCATGGCCTCGACCGCCGCAAACGGTATAGAGCCGCGCCGGTAGGTCCAATTCCGCGTCGCGGTTCCGGCGTCGTAGAAAGCGTAGTGCGACTCGCCGCCGACGATCCGCACGAAGGCCAGCGTCGTCTGATGGTCGGTGCGGGTCGCAAAGCCGAGGGCGACGTTGGAAGCCGCGGCGTGAGCCGCGATCATCTGTCCGAACATGTCGTTGGAGATGCCGCCGACGAAGCCAGCCGGCGCGCCCAGGCGCGCCATACCGATTGCGACGTTGATGCAGGAGCCGCCGACCGCGGGCATCACGGCCTCGCGATTGTCAGCGGTCCGCGTGGGTACGAAATCAATCAGCGCATCGCCACAACTGATGAGCATCGCCCCGCCCCCTACATCGCCAACTCGAAGCCACGCATCGCCGCGCGGCTGCCGCGATCGACATCGCGCAGGAGCTTATAGACGTCCCGCTTGCGGCGATGGAAGTCCGCCATGCCTTCCGCGGTCGGCTCGCTCAACCTCCCAAGCGCCGACATCTTTGCCATGGTCTCGCCGATCGAGGCAAAGGCGCCGCCAGCGACCGCGCCGAGCATGGCGGCACCGAGCAACACGGGCTCCTTCGTCTGCGGCAGCGCCACTGTGAGGCCAGTCGTATCAGCCATGATCTGCCGCACCAGCGGGCTGCGGCTGGCACCGCCGCCCATGATCATGATGCGGCTCGTGACGCCATGCGCCGCAAAAGCCTCGATCACCTCTGCGAGGCCATAAGCCAGACCGCACAGCCCCGCCACGAACAGCCGCTCCATCGAGGCGATATCGGTGTCGAGATCCAGCCCCGCGACCACCGCGCGCGTGTCGGGGTCGGCGTAGGGCGAGCGATTACCGATGAACTCCGGCAGCACGTGGATGTCGCGTGCGAGCAGCGCCGCCTTGCTGGCACTGCCGGCGCGCGCAATGATGCGCTTCTCCAGGAAGTCGATGAGATCGAGGCCGTCCTTGCGCGCGGCCGCGCTGGCCTCGGTGTGTCCGGGATGCGACTTCAGGAGATGATCGATCGCAGCACCCGCAGCCGACTGCCCGCCCTCGTTCAGCCAGAAGTCCGGCACCATGCCGGAGTAATAGGGACCCCAGACGCCGGGCACGAAGCATGGCTCGCGGGTCGTCGCCATGATGCAGGCGGACGTCCCCATAATGTAGGCGAGGCGATCGCAGACATCGGCAGTGCCATCAGAGCCGTCGCGTCCGCCGATCGCACCGACCCCGCCGGCATGGGCGTCAATCAGGGACGCGCCGACGGGTATGCCGGGAATCAAACCCAGATCGGCCGCGGCCGCGCGTGTCAGGCCGGCGCCAAGCCGCGTGCCGGGCGGAACGATCTCGGTGCCGATGCGCGCATATTTCTCCCCGACGAACTCCGACAGGCCTATGCGCTGGAAAAACGGCGCACTCCAGCCGCCGGCATTATCCTGGGAGTTATGGGCCTGATAGTTCCACTTGCAGGTCACCGTGCAGGTCGAGCGCTGCAGCGAGCCGGTGGCGCGCCAGGTCAAATAGTCCGCAAGGTCGAAGAAGTGGCCGGCCGCATCAAAGCTCGCGCGCAGATGCCGCTTCAGCCACAGCAGCTTCGGCATCTCCATCTCGGGCGAGATCGAGCCGCCGACATAGCGCAGCACGTTGTCCTGCGTCTCGTTGATCAGCCGTGCTTCCGCCGTGGCGCGATGGTCCATCCAGACGATGACGTTGCGCTGCCGGTCGCCGGAAACGCTGACGGTGACGGGTTCGCCATCCCTGTCGAGCACCACCAGCGAACACGTCGCATCGAACCCGATGCCCTTGACCGCTTCGGACGCGATGGCCGCCTCGGCCATCGCCGCACGCACCGACTTGGCGCAAGCGTCCCAGATGTCGGAGGAGGACTGCTCGACGATATCGCCGGCCTCGTGCCAGGTCCTGATCGGATGCCGCGCGGTTGCGAGAAGATTTCCGGCCTCATCGAACACCCCTGCCCGCGTGCTGGATGTTCCCACGTCGACGCCGATATACGCCTGCGGCATTGTCGCTCCCGTCAGTTCTGACGCAAGCCTACCAGCAAGTGTAACCGCCATCCACAAGCACGATGCTTCCCGTCATCAGGCTAGCGGCCTCCGAGCTCAGGAACAGCACGACCGAGGCGATCTCCTCCACCTGCCCCATCCGCGCCATCGGGGTTCCACCGATCCAGGCGTCGTACATCTTTGGATTGCTCTTCACGAAAGCGTTGAGCGGAGTCTCGATATAGGTCGGCGCCACCGCGTTGACGCGCACACCGCGCGCGCCCCATTCGGCCGCCAGCGATTTGGTCAGATGGTGCACGGCGGCCTTGGAGGCGTTGTAGAAGCATTGCTCCTGCGGCTTGTTGACGATGAAGCCGGACATCGAGCCGACATTGACGATGGTTCCCGTCTTCGCCCGCAGCATGTGCTTGCCGAATTCGCGGCAGCACCAGAAGGTGCCGTTGAGATTGACGTCGATGACGTTGAGCCAGTGCTCGTCGGTCACGGTCTCGGCCGGCGTTTCGCTGCGCGCAATGCCGGCATTGTTGACGAGAATGTCGACCTTGCCGAAGCGCGAGACGAGGTCGTTGGCGACTTCAGACACCCGCTTGGTGTCGGTGACGTCCATGACGACGGTCTCGGCGTCAAAACCCTTGGCCTTGAGGCTGGCACGCGCGCTGTCCGCGACCTTGCCGTCACGGTCGGCGATGATGACCTTCGCGCCGGCCTCGGCCAGCGCCTCGGCGCAGGCTAGGCCAATGCCCTGCCCGCCGCCGGTGATGATCGCAGTCTTCCCGGTCAGCTTGAATTTTTCCAGGTACATGGTGCTTTTCCTGTTCTTGTTTGCCCCAGTGTTTCAGGCCCGGATCGCGTTGCCGCTTCCGTCGAAGCGATGGACGCGGTTTGGCTCCGGCGTCAGCGACACGCGGTCGCCGGCGCTCAGGCTCAATTCGCCGATGTAGCGCACGGTCAGCATGCCGAGCGGGCCGGCATCGACGTAGAGAAACGTGTCGCTGCCGAGATGCTCGGCGACCGAGATCGTTCCCGACCAGCCGCCGGCGCCGCCGCGCTCGATCTTCAGATGTTCGGGCCGCACGCCGATCGTGACCGCGCCCTGCTGTGCTGCCTGCTCGCCGGTGACGAAGTTCATTTTTGGTGAGCCGATGAAGCCGGCGACGAAGAGGTTGTTGGGCCGCTCGTAAAGCTCCAGCGGCGAGCCATATTGCTCGATCTTGCCGCCGTTGAGCACGACGATCTTGTCCGCCATGGTCATGGCCTCAACCTGATCGTGGGTCACGTAGATCGCGGTGGTGCCGAGCTGC
The DNA here is from genome assembly GCF_024758505.1 of Bradyrhizobium arachidis. NCBI lineage: Bacteria > Pseudomonadati > Pseudomonadota > Alphaproteobacteria > Hyphomicrobiales > Nitrobacteraceae > Bradyrhizobium > Bradyrhizobium arachidis. Next base: position 6,118,782 of record NZ_CP077970.1, read on the forward strand.
TTTTGCAGCCGCGTCACCTCCAGCCGCATCTGAACACGCAGCGCGGCATCGAGGTTGGACAAGGGCTCATCGAACAGGAACGCTTTGGGCTCGCGGACGATGGCGCGTCCGATCGCGACGCGCTGGCGCTGGCCGCCGGAGAGCTCGCGCGGCTTGCGGTCCAGATAGGGCGTCAGGTTCAGCGTTGCAGCCGCGGCCTCGACTTTGCGGTTGATCTCGTCCTTGGCGAGGCCGGCCATCTTCAGGCCAAAGCCGATATTGCCGCGCACGCTCATATGCGGATAGAGCGCGTAGGATTGGAACACCATCGACAGCCCGCGCTTGGCCGGCGGCACGGCGACGACATTCTTGCCGTCGATCAGGATTCGTCCATCCGTGACGTCTTCGAGCCCGGCGATGAGCCGCAGCAGCGTGGTCTTGCCGCAGCCTGATGGTCCCACGAACACCACGAAGGAGCCGTCCGCGATGTCAAGGTCGGCACCCTTGATGATGTGGACTGGCCCGAAGGCTTTTTGTACGCCCTGAAGTGTGATCTGACCCATGACAGCGCCTTTTGTTACTTGACCGCGCCAAAGGTGAGCCCGCGGACGAGCTGCTTCTGGCTGAACCAACCGAGGACGAGAATGGGCGCGATGGCGAGCGTCGAGGCCGCCGACAGCTTTGCCCAGAACAGGCCTTCAGGACTCGAATATGAGGCGATGAACGTGGTGAGCGGCGCTGCGTGCAGCGTCGACAGATTGAGCGTCCAGAATGCCTCGTTCCAGGCCAGGATCAGGTTCAAGAGCATCGTCGAGGCGAGTCCCGGGATCGCCATCGGCGTCAGCACATAGACGAGCTCGCGGCCGATCGTAGCGCCGTCCATGCGCGCGGCTTCCAGGATGTCGCGCGGGATCTCCTTGAAATAGGTGAACAGCATCCAGATCACGATCGGCAAATTGCCGAGGCAGAGGATGAAGACGAGACCGATGCGGGAATCGAGCAGGCCGAAGGTCTTGTAGATCAGGTAGATCGGCACCAGCACGCCGACCGGCGGCATCATCTTGGTCGAGAGCATCCAGAGCAGAATGTCCTTGGTTCGCTTGGTCGGCGAGAACGCCATCGACCACGCCGCGGGGATCGCGATCAACAGTGCGATGAGCGTCGAGCCGCCGGCGATGATGATCGAGTTCATCGCGTGGTGCAGATAGTCGCTGCGCTCCTGCACGGTCGCGTAGTTTTCCAAGGTCCAGTGGAAGAACAGGAAGGACGGCGGAATGGCGAAGGCCTCGAGCTCGGTCTTGAAGCTCGCCAGGATCATCCAGAGGATCGGGAAGAAGATGAGAAAGCCAGCCAGCCAGGCTCCGGCCGTCGATACCGCCACCCGCCGTGTCGTTGCCATCCGCGCCATTTTTCAAGCCTCCAGGTTGCGGCCGACGATGCGGACGAGGAAGAAGGCGACGATGTTGGCGATTACCACCGCGACCAGCCCGCCCGCCGATGCGCTGCCCACGTCGAACTGGATCAGCGCCTGCGAATAGATCAGGAAGGCGATGTTGGTGGTCTGCAGCCCCGGGCCGCCGCCGGTGGTGACGAAGATCTCCGCGAACACCGTCAGCAGGAAGATCGTCTCGATCAGGATCACGACCGTGATGGGGCGCGCCAGATGCGGCAGCGTGATGTAGATGAAGGTGGAGAGCCCGCTGGCGCCGTCCATCTCGGCTGCCTCCTTTTGCTCCTCGTCGAGCGATTGCAGCGCGGTCAGAAGGATCAGGGTCGCGAAGGGCAGCCATTGCCAGGCCACGATCAGGATGATCGCGAACATTGGCACGTCGTTGAACCAGTCGATCGGAGTCAGCCCGAACAGCTTGGTAAGCCAGGCGAACAGGCCGGACACCGGGTGCATCAAGAGGTTCTTCCAGACCAGCGCGCTCACCGTCGGCATCACGAAGAACGGCGCGATCACCATTAGACGCACGATATTGCGGCCGACCACGGGCTGGTCGAGCAGCAGCGCCAGGGGAATGCCGAGCAAGATGGTCAACGCCAGCACCGAGCCGACCAGCACCAGCGTGTTTTGGAGCGAGGCGAGGAACGCCGGATCGGTGAGGAAGTAGCGAAAATTCTCAAGGCCGACGAACTGCTCGGAACCCGGATCGAGCAGGCTGTAGTGCAGCGTCGAGAAGTAGAGCGTCAGCGCGAGCGGGACGATCATCCAGATGAAGAGCAGCGCGACGGCCGGGGTCAGAAGCGACCGCGCAAGGGTTTGCGTCTGCTGGGTGGCCATCCCTCACTCTCCATCGGTGGGAAAGAGGCGGCCATCCAGTTCGTTGGATGGCCGCGAGTTGGGCTCTCAGGAGGCTGAGGGCATCACTTGATGTAGCCGGCGCGCTTCATCTCGCGCTCGGTGGCGGATTGCGCCGCCGTCAATGCAGCGTCCACGGTCATCGAGCCGGCAAGGGCTGCGGAAAATTGCTGCCCCACCTGGGTGCCGATGCCCTGGAATTCAGGGATCGCCGCATATTGCACGCCGACGTAAGGCACCGGCTTCACGGTCGGCTTGTTGGGATCGGCCGCGTCGATCGAGGCCAGCGTCGGCTTGGCGAAGGGCGCGACCTTCAGATAGTCGGGGTTCTCGTAGAGCGAGGTCCGCGTGCCCGGCGGCACGTTGGCCCAGCCCTCCTTCGAGGCAACGAGCTTTGTGTAGTCCTTGCTGGTTGCCCAGGCGATGAACTTCTCAGCCGCCTCGGTCTTCTTGGAGCCGGCGGGGATCGCCAGACTCCAGGCCCACAGCCAGTTCGCGTTCTTGCCGAGCCCGGTGTTCGGCGCGAGCGCAAAACCGACCTTGTCGGCCACCTTGGACTCCTTCGGGTTGGTGACGAAGGACGCTGCGACCGTGGCATCGATCCACATGCCGCACTTACCCGCGTTGAACAACGCGAGGTTCTCGTTGAAGCCGTTCGAGCTCGCGCCTGGGGGGCCGGCTTCCTTCATCAGGTTGACATAGGTCGTGAGTGTCGTCTTCCACTCCGGCGAGTTGAATTGCGGCTGCCACTTCTCGTCGAACCAGCGCGCGCCGTAGGAATTGGACATCGCGGTCAGGAACGCCATGTTCTCGCCCCAGCCGGCTTTGCCGCGCAGGCAGATGCCGTAGATGCCGCCGGCCTTGTCGGTGAGTTTCTTGGCGGCATCAATCACGAAGTCCCAGGTCGGCTTCTCCGGCATCTTCAAGCCGGCCTTCTCGAACAGGTCGGTGCGATACATCACCATCGAGCTCTCGCCGTAGAACGGCGCCGCATAGAGCTTTCCGTCGACGGAGACCGCGTCGCGGATCTTCGGCAGGAGGTCGGCGACGTCGTAATCGGCGCCGAGATTGGCGAGCGGCACCAGCCAGCCCTTCTTGGCCCAGATCGGCACTTCGTAGGTACCGATGGTGAGCACGTCGAACTGGCCGCCTTTGGTGGCGATGTCGGTGGTGACGCGCTGGCGCAGCACGTTCTCCTCCAGCGTCACCCACTTCACGGTGATATCGGGATTCTTGGCCGTGAACTCACTCGTCAGCCCCTGCATGCGGATCATGTCACCGTTGTTGACGGTGGCGATCGTCAGGGTCGTCTCGGCCATCGAAGGAACGGAAAGCAGAAGCGCAGACGCGCCGCAGACGGCGCCTAGGACTTTTTTCACGGTGACCTCCCTACATTCGCGTTTTGAGCATATGCCCACGCGTTGAGCGTATGTTCATATCAAGGGAGGCCGATTGTCAAGCAGGCGCGCGCACCTTCCCGCTGTTTGAGCTTCGGGTGGGACGGTCGACGCGCCTAGAGCCCTGGGTGCAAAAGCTGATACTTTGTTGCAGTCGCGCTGCAGAGAGATGTGCTGCGGTGCAAGAGAACGAAGCTGTCGGCCTGCCGCTGCGGCGCCGGATCAGCGCTCCAAAATCGCGCGCGCGGTCGCTTCGTCGGTGATCAAGCCGTTGATCAGCCGCCCGTTTAGCGCAGCGGCGATCGCCGTCACCTTGGCCGGTCCGAGTGCGGCGCCGATCGTCGTCGTTTTCGCCGGCACTTCCGGCGGAATGCTGGTCAGACGCTTGTTGGTGCCGCCCTTGAGCAGACGGCCCTTGGCGTCATAGGCCCAGCCGGTGATCTCGCCGATGGCGCCGAGACGCATCATCTCGAACAGCTCGTCGCGGGTGACGAAACCGTCGACATGCACCTGCGCCTTCTGGTCCATCTGGCCGATGCCGACGAGGCGGAGATCGGCCTTGGCCGCAACCGCCTTCACCTTCGCGATCGGCTCGATGCGGACCATCTTGTTGCGCTCGTCCTCCGACGACATCAGGAACGGCAGCGGCATCGGATAGTGCCGCGCGCCGGTGCGGTCGGCGAGCCGCCCCACCGTGTCGAAGAAGCTCGCCGAGCCGTCGGCGGAGATGTTGCCGACCAGCGAGACGATCTGGTGATTCGGCCGCTCGATCGTCGTCACGCGCTCGACCGCGGCGCGCACTGCCCGCCCCGTGCCGAGCGCGACGATGACGGGCGTTTCCGAGCGCAGCGTCGTATCGAGCAAATTGGCGCAGCGCTCGGCGATTCCGGCGATCGCCTGCGGCGCGCCTGGATCCGTCGGCACCACCTCGCAATGCCGAAGCTCAAAGCGCTCCTTGAGGCGTGCGGCCAGTTCCATGCAGGCGGCAATGGGGTGTTCGAGCCGAAAGGTGATGAGACGCTCGGCCAAACACAATGACACCAGGCGCTGCGCAGATGCACGCGAGACCTGGAGCATCTTTGCGATCTCGTCCTGGGTATGGCCGGCAATGAAATAGAGCCAGCCGGCGCGCGCGGCGTCGTCGAGCCTCGACTTTTCGTTCTCGATCACTGCCATGGCTGGCGTCAGCCGTCCTTCCAAAAATCCGTCATGCGCGCGAAGACCCGATCGGCTCCGGCAGCCGACAATATAGCGCGGCCGTCACGCGCAAGGTAATGGCTGCCGCCGACAAATCCCCACACCGTCATGCCGGCGGCCTTGGCCGCCTGCACCCCGCTGACGCTGTCCTCGATCACCAGCGTCCGCTCAGGCGGCGTGCCCATCTTCTCGGCGGCGTGGAGGAAGAGGTCCGGCGCCGGCTTGCCGTGCTTGACCATCTGCGCCGTGTACAACCGGTCGCCGAAATACGGCGCAAGGCCGGTCACCTTCAGGGACAGCGAGACACGGTCGATGTCGCTCGACGAGGCCACGCAGAACGGCGCCGGCAGACTGGAGACCACGTCGCCGATATCCGGGATCGGCTTCAGCGAGCCCTCGAACGTCGTGAGCACGCGCGATTTCAACTGCGGCCAGAAGGCGTCAGGCACGGTACGTCCAAGCTTGCCATAGTGCTGCGCGATCGCGGCGGTGCTGCGACCCAAAAACAGTTCGAGCGCCTGCTCTGGCGTGAGATCGAAGCCGAACTCGGACAAGGTGTCCGACAGGCACCGGCAGCTCAACAGTTCGCTATCCACGAGCACGCCGTCGCAGTCGAAGATGATGAGGTCGGGTTTTGGCTGGCCGGTGCCCATCCGGACATTCGATCATATACCCATCCGATGGGCAATAGCTCACGACCGGAACCCATTCGCCGAGCGCGTGCGTCAATGCGCCACTTGCCGGTAGATCGCCGGGAGCGCCGCGGGCAACCGGCGGATGTTGCCGACGATGGCGTAGCCGCCGCGCCCGAACAGGGTCGGGAAATAGGATTGCGCCGTCGCATCGACGGTGACGCCGAACACGGCGATGCCGAGCCGCCGCGCCTCCTGCACAGATTTGCTTGTGTCTTCGACCGCAAAACGTCCTTCGTAATGATCGACGTCATTCGGCTTGCCGTCGGTGAGAACGAGCAGCAGCTTCTTGCGCTGCGGCTGGCGGGCGAGCTCGGCGGCGGCGTGGCGCACCGCCGCGCCGATGCGGGTGTAATAGCCGGGCCTCAGCGCGCCGATGCGGCGTTCGACCGTCGCGCTCATCGCCTCGCCGAACGCCTTGACCGTCTCGAGCCGCACCCAGGAGCGGCGGCGCGAGGTGAAGGTCACGATACTGTGGTGATCGCCGCAGGCTGCGAGCCCATTGGCCAGCACCAGCAGCGCCTCCTTCTCGACGTCGAGCACGCGGTAGCCGTCGACCCAGGCGTCGGTCGAGAGCGAGACGTCGACCAGGAGCGTGACGGCGAGGTCGTGGCCTTGAGGCCGCATCGCCACATGGACGCGATCCGAACCATAACCGCCAGCGCGCAGATCGCAGCGCGCACGCACCAGCGCGTCGAGATCGAGATCGTGGCCGTCGGCCTGCGCGCGCATCAATTCGTGCCGCGGCCGCAGCACCTCGAAGTGCCGCCGCACCTGGCGGATGTGGCGCCGCGTGGCCTCGTCCGGCGTCCAGCTCTCGCCGGTCTCGGACGCTTCGCTCGCCAGCACGCGACAATGATCGGGCAGATAGCAGCCGCTGCGATAGTCCCACTCGGGATAGGTGAGGCCGGCGTCGAGCCGTGACGCCTCGATCGCCTCCGGCGGCAGGTCGAGATCGAATTTGAGTTTTGTCGCAGGCCTGCCTTTCCGCTGGCCGATCGCAATCTCTTCGAGATCGTCGGCCGCCTTCCGCGCGTCCTCATCCTCGGTATCGTCGGAGGGACGATCGACGTTGACCATCTCGGCCATGGCCAAGATCTTTTCGAAGCGGTTGAGCACGAAGGGATCTCTGCGGCTGGCGTCATCGCTGCGCTCGCGGACCGCAAAACGCTTGCGCTCGTCCGAGGCCGCCGACCCGGCATCCTGCGCCGCCTCGTCGTCGTTTGCATGCGTCCGGGAGAGATCGCGTATCCAGCAATCGCCCCACAGCGGACACGGCAGGATGGAGCGATATCCCGGCGGCGCCTTTGCCGGCAGCGGCCCCGTCCCCATCATCGCCGGCCACAACTGGCTGCCTAACTGACTCTTGGGCGCCCGCCCCGCGCCGAGCAAGGCGAGAACGACCTGCTCGACCTCCTGTTCGACGCGCGGCAGCGGCCGGCGCGGCCGGGCTTCGGCGGTTGCGGCGGCAAGCTGCGCATAGTCCCTGGCGAGACCCGGAAATTGCATGAGCACCCAGACCGCGGTCTCGCTCGCCCGGCGCAACATCAGAAGGTCGCGCCGCAGCGGGTCGGTCTCCGCGATCGCCTCAACCGGCGCGCTCGCGAACCACGCCGCGAGCCAGCGATAGAGTGCCGCATTCAGCGCGCGGTCGGGAAAGATCGCGATGCTATCAGGCAGAAACACGGTTGCGGCGTCCCGGCCTGGCTGCTCGAGGCGCTCGTCGCCGAGCCCGATGCGCTGTCGCCATCCGAGCCGATGCCCGGATCGGCGAGCGCTGACGCTCGCGATCTGGACGCCCGCCTCGCCGCCGAGGGCGCGGAACATCACGGCGATCCGGGCCCGGATCTCGGCGAGCGTCACCGCGTGATCGGCATGAACCGGATAGCTCGCGGTGCCCCCGACCAGCCGATGCCAGGTGCGTCCGACGGTCTCCTCCAGCTCGAGGAAGTCGAGCATGACAGCCCTCACCCGATCACGGCGCGCGCAACTTCGAGCAGGGCCGCCTTGACGTCCGCATCATCGGTCAGCGGCTCGATCATGGCCGCAAGAACGGCGTCGGCAATCGAGGCGCCGGCCGCGATCAGCGTCGCACAGTAAACCAGGAGCCGCGTCGAGACGCCCTCCTCCAGATCGTGGCCCTTGAGACTCCGCAGGCGGCCGCCGAGCTGCACCAGCGGCCGCACGCGATCGGGGGCAAGCCCACTCTCGGCGGCAACCACGGCGACTTCCTGCTCGGGCGGCAGGAAGCCGAACTCGATGGCCACGAAGCGCTGCCGCGTCGAAGGTTTCAACGCCTTCAGCAGGGTCTGGTAGCCGGGATTATACGACACCACCAGCATGAAGCCCGCGGGCGCAGCGAGCTCCTCGCCGGTGCGTTCCAGCGGCAGGATGCGGCGATCGTCGGTGAGCGGATGCAGCACCACCGTGACGTCCTTGCGCGCTTCCACCACCTCGTCGAGATAGCAGATGCCGCCCTCCCGCACCGCCCGTGTCAGCGGACCGTCGGCCCATACCGTGTCGCCGCCCCTCAGCAAATAGCGGCCGGTGAGATCGGCCGCGGTGAGATCGTCGTGACAGGCGACGGTGTGCAGCGGCAGTGCCAGCCGCGCCGCCATGTGGGCGACGAAGCGCGTCTTGCCGCAGCCCGTCGGCCCCTTGAGCAGGACCGGCAGGCGCCGCCGCCAGGCGTGCTCGAACAGCGCACATTCGTTGCCGCTTGGGACATAGGCCGGAAGTTCCGGCGCGGCGGGTGCGATGGCGTGAAGCGCGGATTTCATTGCTATCTCTCCGTGACGTTGCAGCGAGCGGCGGCCGCAGATGCTGCGGCCGCCGCTTCACTTCTCATTCGGCAGGCTGAAGCGCGGCGGGAATGGCGGCCTGCCTCTCGCGTCCGGGCACCAGCACCGCGTAGGCGAACATCAGGGCCGAGATCACCACGAACACGCCCGAGCCGAGCCGGACCCAGTAGAACATGGCGAGCTGGTCCTGCACGTCCATGTAGCCCTGGCCGAGCACACGCTGGAGATGAACCTGGACCACGCCGGCAAAGGTCAGCGCAAAGGTCATCACCATCATGGCCGTGCACATGATCCAGAAGCTTGCCATGCTGAGCCACTGGTTGTAGGGCGCGCGCTGCTTGAGCTCAGGCACCGCATAAGCCATCACCGCGAGGTTCAACATCACATAGGCGCCGAAGAAGGCGAGATGGCCATGTGCTGCGGTGACCTGCGTGCCGTGGGTGTAGTAGTTCACCGAGGACAGCGTGTGCAGGAAGCCCCACACGCCCGCGCCGAGGAACGCCATCACCGAGCAGCCGACCGACCACAACAGGGCTGCGCGGTTCGGATGCTTGCGTCCGGCCTTCCAGGTCATCTGCACCGTGAAGATCACCATGGTGAAGAAGGGCGCGACCTCGAGGGTGGAGAACAGCGAGCCGATCCACTGCCAGTAGCCGGGCGCGCCGATCCAGTAGAAGTGGTGGCCGGTGCCGAGAATCCCCGAGAACAGCGCGAGGCCGATGATGACGTAGAGCCATTTCTCGACCACCTCGCGGTCGATGCCGTTGAGCTTGATCATCAGGAAGGCGAGCACGGAGGCCATGATCAGCTCCCAGACGCCCTCGACCCAGAGATGCACCACGTACCACCAGTACATCTTGTCCACCGCGAGGTTGGCCGGGTTGTAGAAGGCGAACAGGAAGAAGATCGCAACGCCCCACAGGCCGAACAGAAGGATGTTGGTGACCGTGGTCTTGCGGCCCTTCAGCGCGGTCATCGTCACGTTGAACAGGAACATCAGGCAGACGACGACGATGCCGACCTTGATGATGAAGGGCTGCTCGAGGAATTCGCGGCCCTCGTGATAGTGGAAGAGATAGCCCACCACGGCCGCACCCGCCGCGCCAAAAAACATCCAGAACTGGACTTTTGCGAGCAGCGGGCTGAACAGCTCGGTCTCGGTCTCTTCCGGCAGAAGATAGTAGGTCGCGCCCATGAAGCCGATCAGCGACCACACGATCAGCGCGTTGGTGTGGATCATCCTGACGATGTTGAACGGCAGAATGACGGACAGCGTGTTGGGAAGAACGTAGATGGTCCCGGCAACGAGGCCGAACGTGACCTGGGCCAGGAACAGCGTCAGCGCGCCGTAGAAATACAGCATCGCGACTTTCTGGGTCTGATATTTCATCGAGAGGCTCTCTGTCTTGAGGGATTGTGCTCGCGGTCAGCCCGCCTTGTTCGGCGGCCATTCCTGGCGCTTGATGGTGCTCACCCATTGCAGGAAGTCGGCGAGATCGTTGAGTTCCTGGTCGTTGAGGTTGAACTGCGGCATCTGCCGGCGGCCGGGCGCGCCGGATGGCTGCGCCTGCATCCAGGCTTTCAGCGTCTCGCGGGCCCCCGCCGGATCCTCGTTGCCGCCCCAGCGATCCCAGACGTTGCCGACTTCAGGCGCGAAATAGGCGCCCTCGCCCAGCAGTGTGTGGCAGTTGATGCAGGAGTGCTTTTCCCAGACGTGCTTGCCTCGCGCGACGGACGACGTCAGCGTGGTCGTATCCGTCGAACTCGTCGTCATGTAGTAGTGGCTGTGCGCCGTCAGCCCGATGAAGATGGCGAAGAAAAAGGCCGACCCGCCGTAGAAGACGTTTCGAGCCGCCGACTTGGTCAGGCGTTCAGCCATTGCCAATCCTTTCCGTGTGATGCTGGTCGCGAAGTGCGGTCAGGCTGTTTTTACCGCGCTTCGCCAGGCGGCTATTTGTGCGCGCGCAATCAGCGCGACGATGGTCCGGCGTCGATCAGATCAGGGCGATCGCAGCCGAGGCGAGCCAGGCGACCAGCACGACGACAAGGACCCACGCGCTCACCAATCCGCGCCAGGGCGCGGGCGCGGCACGCAAATCGAGGTAGTCGAGCACGATTTTGCGGCCCTTGACGGCGGCGAAGGCCAACAGCACTCCGTTGGCAAGCAGCGCGCGCGGCAGAAGCGGGGGAAACACGACGGTTGCGACCGCGAGGCCGATCAGCAGCAGCCATGTCGCATCGAGACGCGCCATCACCGCACCAGGTAAAGAATCGGAAACATGACGATCCAGACCAGATCGACCATGTGCCAGAACGCGGTTCCCGTTTCGACGCCAATCGCTTCGGCACGCCTGATGACCACGGCCAGAATGATGATGCCGAGACAGACGTGCAGAAGGTGAAAGCCGGTCAAAAGGAAGTACAGGGTGAAGAACGGGCTGGTCTCCAGCCCGATCCCCTGGCCGATTTCTCCGGCATATTCGAAAAGCTTGATCGCCACGAACGCGGCGCCCAGCACCATAGCGCCACAGAGCCAGCGGCGCGAGACCGGCCGTTCGCCGGCACGCGCAGCGCGCGTGCCGCGGGCAGCAAGCCAGCCGCTGGTCACCAGGACGACGGTGTTGATCCCAGCAAGATGGGAATCGAGCGCGGCCTGCCCCGACGCAAACATCACGGGATGAATCGCGCGGGCGATGGAGAACGCGCCGAGGCAGAGACCGAACACGGCGAGCTCACTGAAGATGAGCACCCAGATCATGGGATCACCGGGCAGGTCTTCCAAAATGCCCCAGCCGGTCTCCTGCCGGTCGTAGTCGGTCGCCGCCATCTGGTCTCCGTTTCAAGACGTCGGCCGACTGCTATCCCCCTTGCCGAGATCCGGCTTTGTCGCCGGACAAACACGGACGAATCGATGACTTAGGTTTGTGCCCGCGCAATGTCGGCCGAGGTCGTCAGCGCTACACATGGCAATCGAAGTTCCCTGGACCGGCGAACCACACCATGAGCGATGCGCAAATCGGCCTGATGACCGCAACCCCCATCATCATCCTGTTCGCTGCGGCGCTCAGGAGGATGGGCGTGCTGTCGACGACGGCGACCGTTTCCGCAGTCAGCCTCTCCGTCGCGATTGCGATGGTGCTGTTCACGACGCACTAGCGAATGACGACGGAATCGTAGGGTGGGTTAGCCTTGCGACTGCGCGAAGCGCAGTTCGCTGGGCGTAACCCACCACTTCTGCCGATGCGGAAACCGAAGAGGTGGGTTACGCCGGGCGGATTGCGCTTCGCGCAACCGCGGGGCTAATCCACCCTACGGCACCGTCGATGGGGCTACCTTCTCTGGTTATACACGTCGATGCAGACGGCACCGAGCAGCACCAGCCCCTTGATCACCTGCTGGTAGTCTATGCCGATGCCAAGGATCGACATGCCGTTGTTCATCACACCCATGATCATGGCGCCGACCACGGCGCCGCCGACGCGCCCGACACCGCCATAGGCCGAGGCGCCGCCGATGAAGCAGGCCGCGATGACGTCGAGCTCGAAGCCGAGGCCCGCCTTCGGCGTCGCTGTGTTGAGGCGCGCGGCGAAAACGAGGCCGGCAAGCGCCGCCAGCACGCCCATGTTGACGAAGGTGAGGAAGGTCAGCCGCTCCGTCTTGATGCCGGACAGCTTTGCCGCCTTGGCGTTGCCGCCGACCGCATAGATCTGCCGTCCGACGACGGTCCGCCGCGTGACGAAGCCATAGAGCGCGATCAGCGCGGTCATGATGACGAGCACGTTCGGCAGGCCGCGATGCGAGGCGATCAGATAGGTGAAGTAGAGCACGGCGCAGGCGAGCAGCACGCTCTTGCCCAAGAAGAACGCGTAGGGCTCGGCCTCGATGCCGTGCGCCAGCTCGCGCGAGCGGCTCTTGGCGCTGGCATAGACCATCCCTAGCGCCAGCACCGCGCCAATCACCATGGAGGTCGGATGCAGCGTGCCGGCCTCAGGCAGGAACTCCGGAATGAAGCCCGACGACAGCTTTTGGAAGGTCGCCGGAAACGGCCCGAGCGACTGTCCCTGCAGCACCGCCAGCGCAAGTCCCTTGAACACGAGCATGCCGGCCAGCGTCACGATGAACGAGGGGATGCCGAAATAGGCCACCCAATAGCCCTGTGCCGCGCCGATGGCGGCGCCAAGCACGAGGCAGGCAAGGAAGGCGACCGTGTAGTCGACCTTGTACGTCACCATCAGAAGCGCCGCGACCGCGCCGACAAAGCCGGCGACCGAGCCGACCGACAGGTCGATATGACCGGTAACGATCACCAGCAGCATGCCGAGCGCCATGATGACGATATAGCTGTTCTGCAGCACCAGGTTCGTCAGATTGAGCGGCTGCAGCAGCGTGCCGTTGGTGACGACCTGGAAGAACAGCATGATCGCGATCAGCGACAGCAGCATGCCGTAATTGCGCAAATTGTTCTTGATGAAGCCCGTATGCCGGCGCTCCTCGGGCAGCGAAACCGTCTTGTCGGTCATGGCTGCGATCCTCCCATCTCCGCGGCCTCAGGCACGCCGTTCGTAAAATTTCTGTCGTTGCGCATGATGGCGCGCATGATCTTCTCCTGCGTCGCTTCGCTACCCTTGAACTCGCCGACAAAGGCACCGTCGTTCATCACGCAGATGCGGTCGCAGATGCCAAGCAGCTCCGGCATCTCCGACGAGATCACCACGACACCCCGGCCGGCCTCGGCCAGTTCGTTGATGATACAGTAAATCTCGTATTTCGCACCGACGTCGATGCCCCGCGTCGGCTCGTCCAGGATCAGGACCTTTGGATCGGTCATCAGCCATTTCGACAGCACCACCTTCTGCTGGTTGCCGCCGGAGAGCTGGCCGGTCTCCTGATAGACGTCGGAGCAGCGGATCCGCATCCGGTTCCGGTAATCGCTTGCCACCTTCAGCTCGGCGATGTCGTCGATCACCATGCGCGGTGCGACCTGGTCGAGGCTCGACAGCGTGATGTTCTTGCGGACGTCGTCGGCTAGGATCAGCCCAAGTTGTTTGCGATCCTCGGTCACGTAAGCGAGGCCCGCGTCGATCGCCGCGGCGACGTTGGGCAGGTGCACCTCATGCCCTTCCAGCCTGATCCGACCGCTGATGTTGTATCCCCAGGACTGCCCGAACAGGCTCATGGCGAATTCGGTGCGGCCGGCGCCCATCAACCCGGCAATGCCGACCACTTCGCCGCGTCGCACATTGAAGCTGACATTCTTGATGACCTGCCGCTCAGGGTGGATCGGGTGAAAGACCGACCAATTCTCGACCGCGAGGACCGGCTCGCTGACCTTGGCACTGCGCTCCGGAAAGCGATGGGCGAGATCGCGGTTGACCATGCTGCGGATGATGCGGTCTTCCTGCACGGGCTCGGACCGGCAATCGATACCGTCAACGGTGCGGCCGTCGCGCAGCACGGTGATGTGATCGGCGACGCGGGCGACCTCGTTCAACTTGTGGGATATCAGGATCGAGCCGATACCCTGCTCCCGGAATGCCATCAGGCGCTCGAGCAGCGCTGCGCTGTCGGCTTCGTTCAGGCTGGCGGTGGGCTCGTCCAGGATCAGCATCCGCACCCGCTTGGACAGCGCCTTCGCAATCTCGACCAGTTGCTGCTTGCCGACGCCGAGATCGGTGATCAGCGTGTCCGGCGACTCCCTCAGACCCACCTGGGCCAGAAGCTCCCGCGTGCGCCGGTAGACCTCGTCACGGTCGATGACACCGAGCTGCGACGGCGGATGCGAGAGGAAAATATTCTCCGCGATCGACATCAGCGGGATCAGCGCCAGCTCCTGGTGGATGATGATGATGCCGAGCGCCTCGGAATCGTTGATGTCGCGGAAGTGCCGCTCCTCGCCCTCAAAGACGATCGTTCCCTCGTAGCTGCCGTGCGGATAGACCCCGCTCAACACCTTCATCAGGGTGGATTTTCCGGCGCCGTTCTCGCCTACGAGGGCGTGGATCTGGCCGGCCTGAACGGAGAAATTGACGTCGCGCAACGCCTGCACACCTGCAAAGCTCTTGCTGACGCCGCGCATCTCCAGCATTGCGGTCATCGTGGTTGTCCCGTCTGTTAACTCACCTCGCCCCGCTCTTGTCCGCTGAAGCTTCAGCGAGGCGGATGCGGGGAGAGGTAATCGCGAAGCGATCGGGTGAGGAGGAGTCTCCGCGAGGGTGATGCCCATCGTCCCCGCGGGGACTCCCCTCACCCTGATCTTTTAGAACGGCGGCCCGAAGGCCGCCGATGCCCTCTCCCCGTAGGAACGGGGAGAGGGAGACCAGCGCCTTACTGGAATTGCGCCTTCTTATAGTAGCCGCTGTCAACCAAAACCTTCTCCCAATTGTCCTTGTAGACGACAACGGGCTTGAGCAGGAAGGACGGCACGGTCTTGACGCCGTTCTCGTAGGTCTTGGTGTCGTTGACGGTCACCTGCTTGCCGGCCAGTGCCGCGTCGACCATGTCAGCGGTCACCTTGGCGAGGTCGCGGGTGTCCTTGAAGATCGTCGAGTACTGGTCGCCGCGCAGCATCGCCTTGATCGAGGGCACTTCCGCGTCCTGGCCGCTGATGATGGGCATGGGCTGGCCGGCGCTGCCGTAGCCGACGCCCTTGAGCGACGAGATGATGCCGATCGAGAGGCCGTCATAGGGCGACAGCACGGCGTTGACCTTCTTGTTGCCGTAGTAGGCGCTGAGCAGGTTGTCCATACGGGCCTGCGCGGTGGCGCCGTCCCAGCGGAGCGTCGCGACCTTGTCCATGCCCATCTGCCCCGAAGCGACGACGAGCTTGCCGCTGTCGATGTAGGGCTTCAGCACGCTCATGGCGCCGTTGTAGAAGAAGTAGGCGTTGTTGTCGTCGGGCGAGCCGCCGAACAGCTCGATGTTGAACGGACCCTTGCCATCCTTGAGGCCGAGCCCCTGCACGAGCGAGTCCGCCTGGAGCACGCCGACCTGGAAGTTGTCGAAGGTCGCGTAGTAGTCGACGTTCGGCGTGCCGCGGATCAGGCGGTCATAGGCGATCACGGTGACGCCCTTGGCCTTGGCCTGCTTGAGCACGTCGGACAGCGTGGTGCCGTCGATCGCGGCGATCACCAGCACCTTGGCGCCCTTGGTCACCATGTTCTCGACCTGCGAGAGCTGGTTCGGGATGTCGTCCTCGGCATATTGCAGGTCGGTGGCGTAGCCGCGCTCCTTCAGCACCTTGACCATGTTGTTGCCGTCGTCGATCCAGCGTGCGGACGACTTCGTCGGCATGGAAATGCCGACCGTGCCCTTGTCCTGCGCGTAAGCGCCGCCGGATGAGGCGAGCGCGGCAGCGCCGGCGAATGCCAGTGCGAGAAAAGTCGCTTTTAGTTTCGTCATGTTTCACTCCCTTTAGGGTTTACGAACGCTTCGTTGCAGTGAGAACTCGGTGTGATGCTCTGTCTTTAGGTCTCCTATGCGAGCTTGACGTCGGGTTCCGCGCGACCGTGCGCGGAAGCCTCCAACAGAAAGGTGCAGCCGGCTTGCGGATCGGCAGCGCGCGCCGCCTCGTCCATATCCTGCCATGCCGAGGTGACGAGAAGATGCGACAGACCCGGCCCGACAAAGGCCGGACAGCTCGATTGCAAGGCGGGAACGCGCAGCGAGCGCAGGAGCTCGCCTTGCGGGCTGTAGACGTCGACGCAGCCGCCGCCCCAGCGCGCATTCCAGATCAGGCCGTCGGCATCGACCACGGAGCCGTCGATGCCGCCGATGCCGCGGTGGCGTACCAGCAGTTTTGGCTCACCGCGCGGCAATCCCGTCGCAGGGTCGAGCGCGACGCTAAAGAGCTCGTTGCGGCCGGTGTCGGCAAAGTAGCCGGTCGCACCGTCAGGCGAGAAGCAGATCGAATTCGGAATGGTGACGCCGGGATACAGCGTCGAGATCTCCCCACGATGCAGCGCATAGATCGCACCGGACAGGGGCTCCGCCTTCTTTCCCATCGTGCCGATCCAGAACGTGCCGGAGGGATGAACGCGGGAATCGTTGGAGCGCGTGCGGGGATTGTCGGCTTCGAGCGGACGATAGAGCGTCATCGCGCCATCGGCGATACGGCGGATGTAGAGGCCGTCTTCCGCGACGATCAACTGGCGCTCGGCGTCGATGCGGCCGAGCGCGCTCGCCATCCGGCCGAGATTGTGGATCCGGAGCGCACCGCTGCCGAGATGCGCCTCGAACAGCTTTGCCTCGCGAATGTCGAACCACCACGCCGTGTCGGTGGCCGGATCGTAGGTCGGCCCTTCGCCGAGATGGCAATGCTCGTCGCACAGGACTGATGTCGGCACCTGCTCGATCATGTCCGCACTCCAAAGCGATAGACCGTGCGATGCCGATAGACGCTGTCGGGCTTGAGGAGCGGACTCGGGAAGTCCGGCCGGTTCGGTGAGTTCGGCCAGACCTGCGGTTCGAGGCAGATCGCGTCCGATTGGCGGTAGAGCTTGCCGCCCTTGCCGAGCACGGAGCCGTCGAGATAGTTGCCGGAATAGACCTGCAAGCCCGGCTGATCGGTCAGAAGCTCGAGCACGCGTCCCGAGCGCGGCGCCTCGAGCCGCGCCGCGAGCTTCAAGGCGCCGTCGGGGGCGAAGCAGAAATTGTGATCGTAGCCCTTGCCGTTGCGCAATTGCTCGTGGCTGTCGCGGATTCGCGCACCGACCGGCGTCGCAACCCGGAAATCGAACGGCGTACCCGCAACCGGGTGCGGCGGTCCCGGCAGCGGAATGGCGGTGGGATCGATCGCCAGGAAATGATCTGATGTCAGCGTCAGCCGGTGGTCGAGCGTGTTGAGGCCGGAGGTGGCACCTTCCAGGTTGAAGAAGCTGTGATTGGTCAAATTGAGGATCGTCGACCGGTCGGCTCTCGCCACGAACTCCATCGACAGTTCGGCGGGTCCGGTGACGCGGTAGGTGAGACGCACCTCCAGCCGGCCCGGATAGTTCTCCTCGCCATGCGCGCTGACATAGCTGAGCGTGACCGCGGGCTCTGCGCCATCGGCGATGTCGGCAATGTCCCACAGCTTTCGATCAAAGCCGTTCGGTCCGCCATGCAGCGCATTCGGTCCGTTATTGGCCTCGAGCTGCACCGTTGCACCGTCCAGCGAGAACTGCGCGTTGGCGATGCGGTTGGCGTAGCGGCCGACGGTCGCGCCGAAGAACTTTCGCTCCGTGACGTAGCCGGCGAGTTCGTCATAGCCGAGCGTGACGTCCTCGCAGCCGCCCTTCGCATCCGGCATGATCAGCGCCTGCAGAGCCGCGCCGAAATTGATGATGCGCGCCTCGAAGCCGCCCTGCCCGCGCAAGGTCACGCGCTGGACGGCGCGGCCATCCGGCAGCCGTCCGAAAACCTCTCCTGCGATACGCGGCTCGGCCATGATCAATCCACGAACGGTTCGACGATTGTGCGCTTGCCGAGCATGAAGGCGTCGGCGACGAGACGGAACGGCGAAAGGTCGACGTCGGCGGCACCGGTCGCCGCAAGTTCGACAAAACGATGATAGAGCTCGCGATACTCAGCGTCCGGTGCCTCGGACAAGACCTTGCCGTCCACCGCCATCCGCCTGCCGCCACCGGACAGTGTCATGCGGCCGCCGTCGGTCTCCACAATGACGTCCCAGCTTTGCGGACCGGTCTGGCGGAAGTCGAATTCGGCCGTGATCGGCAAACCGGTCGCGTCGGCCAGCGTCAGGTCCGCCGCGATCGGCGCCTCGCAATTGGAAGGAAATGACAGCGTCGCCGCCGTGACGAATACCGGACGCGGCATGATCCTGGTCAGGATCGAGAGCGCGTTGATGCCGGGGTCGAACACGCCGAGCCCGCCCGGCTGCCAGATCCAGGTTTGCCCGGGATGCCAGACGCGGACATCTTCTTTCCAGCTGATGTGCACGGACGAAATGCGGCGCGCGGCAAGCCACTCCCGCGCCGGCTCGACCGCGGGCGCGTAGCGCGAATGCCAGGTCGCAAACAGCGTTCGCTTGGAACGCTCGGCCTGCGCAATCAGCGGATCGAGCTCGCTGACGCTGACGCCGGGCGGCTTCTCCAGCATCACATGCTTGCCGGCGGCGAGCGCGCTGGCTGCCTGCGCGCGGCGCACCTGCGGCGGCGTGCACAGCGAAACCGCGTCGATCGGCGGGCCCTTGCTCAGGAGTTCTTCGATGGTCGCAAAATGCGGCAGGTCCGGCAGCGAGGCGTTGCGGCTCGCGATCGCCGCAAGCGTGGCGCCCGGCGTCGCAGCAATCGCCGCGACATGCTGGTCGCGCGCGATCTTGCCAAAACCGACGATGGCTATGCGAAGCTCGGTCACGACGGATCTCCGGAGTCTGCGGCCATGGCTGCTTCGATCATCGTGCCCTCATGCCGGCTCATACCGTTGTGAATGACGAACACCATCGCTTGGAACGCCGCTTCGGTGTCGCCGGCCGCGATGGCATCGACGATCTTCTGATGCCAGAGCAGCACGGTCTCGCGGTCTTCCGGCTCGACGGGAGCGCTGAGCAGGAACGACGCCCGCAGGGCGGCCTCGATGACGTGGCCGATCGAGCGCATGAAAAGATTGCCTGACGCGCGCGCCACGCCAACATGAAGCGCAAGGTCGGCGTCGGCGAAGTCGGCGGAGTCGGAGGCTTCCTTGCGCATCCGATCCATGCTGCGCCTGAGCTCCGCGATATCCTCCTCCGAGCGCTGCATGGCCGCGAGCGCGGCCGCGCGCGGCTCGACCGCGAGCCGGATCTCGGCGAGGTCGTCAAGGAAGCGCTTGTCGATGCCGGCATCGAGATGCCAGGCCAGCACATCGGCGTCGAACATGTTCCAGGCGACGCGCTCGCGCACCACCGTGCCGACCCGGGCTTTGGTCGAGAGCAGGCCCTTTGCGACCAGCGTCTTCACGCTTTCGCGCAGCACCGGCCGCGAGACGCCGAACATCGCGGTCAATTCGGTATCGCCCGGCAACCGCGTTCCTTCGGCATAGCGGCCGGCGATGATGTCGATACCGATTGATCGGGCGACTTCGGCGTGATTGGAATGCGCACGCCGCGTCGGAATGACCACGATACGCGAGGCCATAGTGCTGCTCTCCCCCTCCGGCAAGCGCAATTGATCGCTGTCAGGACGGGTCAGGCGGCGGTAGGCTGGCGCGAGGGATATTGGGTCATGAGGTGCGTCTCCCGGATCTTCTTTGGCGCCAATCAGTATCATGGCACCTACTAGCCGCCTCTTCGGGCAGTCGGACGCACTATTTCACGGAATTTCGGCGACGACTAGTCATATTATCTGACTATTTCGCGATTCCCCTCATTTGGGCCGTTTTCTACTTTGCATGGGGTTGTTTCGCAGGACAGGGATCGGGCCGGCCGACCATGCGGCCGGCCGCCTTGCTTGCCCCGCGGCTAGATGACTTTCCGCTGCGCAAGGCTCTTCATCAGCGCACCGATGCCGAAGCTCCATGGCTCGCATTCGTCACTGGTGCGCATGCGGTTGATCAGCTTGCCGAGTTGAGGCGCCGAAATCGTGACGATGTCATCGCGCTTGTGGGTGAAGCCCTGCCCCGGCGCGTCGCGATCCTCGACCGGCGCGAACATGGTGCCGAGGAACAGGACAAAGCCGTCAGGATATTGATGCACCGTCCCAATGGTCTGCGCGACGAGGTCGGTCGGATCGCGGCTGATCTTGCTGATCGAGGAGTTGCCGTTGAGGACGAAGCCGTCCTGCCCCTTCACGTTGAGACTGATGTCGAGCTTGCGCGCGTCGTCGAGGGTGAACGTGTCGTCGAACAGGCGCAGCAGCGGGCCGATGGCGCAGGAGGCGTTGTTGTCCTTGGCCTTCGACAGCAGCAGCGCCGAGCGTCCCTCGAAGTCGCGCAGGTTGACATCATTGCCGAGCGCGCCGCCGACGATTTTGCCGCGGCTGGAGACGAACAGCACCAGCTCCGGCTCGGGATTGTTCCAGGTCGATTTCGGATGCAGCCCGGCGTCCATGCCGGTCCCGACCGAGGACATCGTCGGCGCCTTGGTGAAGACCTCGGCGTCGGGGCCGATGCCGACCTCCAGATACTGGCTCCAGGCGTTCTGCTCGATCAGCACCTGCTTCAGTCGCATCGCCTGGTCGGAGCCCGGCTTGAGTTTTGACAGATCGTCGCCGATGAGCCGCGTCACTTCCTTCCGGATCGCCTCGGCTGAAGCCGGATTTCCCTTGGCCTTCTCCTCGATCACCCGCTCCAGCATCGAGACGGCAAAAGTGACGCCGGCCGCCTTCAGCGTCTGAAGATCGACCGGGGCGAGCAGCCACGGTTTTTGCCGGTCGCGATGGTCGGGCGGCGTATTCGCCGCAATCGCCTCGAGATCGCCGATCCGCTCGCCCTTGGTCTCGCCCAGCGCCTTTGCGGGATTGTCCTCCTCGCAGAGCGCGCTGATGGTCGGAAACCGCGCGGTGACGTCGAACACGCCGTCGCCGCGCACGGCGACTACGGCCGGACCGTTGGCCTGCGGCAACCAGACGCGCCCCGCCAATGTCCCCTTCGTCCCGTCCTCGGGCAGAAGCTCTTTTGCCGTCAGTGCCGCTTCCGACTTCATCGCATCGGTCCTTTTTCCAGTCTCGTGATCGCCAATCATTGCGGCGTTAGCCGCCGCGACACCAAGAACACCATTTGAAGGACTAGCGCTACTGGCAGAACTGCAATTCGACCACGCCGCGCGCAACACCCTATTGCACCGCGGAACCATTTGCGACGCAACATTCAAAATGAGACTGCCCGTTAAGCCGCACGGGCCTGCGACGCGTGCGCTGCATTCGAGTTCGGTTAGCCTCCTCTCCAAGAGCCGTGCCTCGCGAGCGAGCCGCCAAAAGGCCGCGCCCGCGCGGTCGCGGCGAACAATGTGCGACACAGGGAGGAGAGCAATGTTGAAAGGCAGTGTAGGACTTATCGCGTTGAGCAGCCTGTTTCTTGCAGGGTCCGCTATCGCGCAGGAGAAGATCAAGGTCGGCGTCACCGCGACGCTCGAAGGCACCTATACCGTGCTCGGCGAGGACGGCATCCGCGGCCACCAGACTGCACTCAACGTGCTCGGCAAGAAGATCGGCGACAAGGAACTCGAGTTCGTCATCGCGTCCACGGACGCAACGCCCGACTCCGCCGTCCGCGCCGTGCGCAAGCTGATCGAGCAGGACAAGGTGCAGATCCTGCTGTCGCCGCTATCCGGCGACGAAGGCATCGCGGTGAAGAACTTTGCAAAAACCCATCCCGAGTTGACCTTCATCAACGCGGCCTCCGGCGCCCAGGAAACGACCTATGTCGATCCTGCGCCGAATTTCTTCCGCTACAACATGGACGGCGCCCAGTGGCAGGTGGGCCTCGGCAAATACGCCTACGACGAAAAGAAGTATCGCAAGATCGCGACCGTCGGCGAAGACTATTCCTTCATCTACACCCAGGTGTTCGGCCTCGTGCTCGAATTCTGCGGCGCCGGCGGACAGGTGACGAACCGGCAATGGGTGCCGCTCGGCACCAAGGACTTTGCCTCGGTCATCGCGGCGCTGCCCGACGATGTCGACGCGATCTATCTCGGCCTTGGCGGCGCGGACGCCGTCAACTTCCTGAATCAGTATCAGCAGGCCGGCGGCAAGGCGCACCTGATGGGCGGCTCGATCATGATCGACCAGACCATCCTGTCATCCAAGGGTAACGCCAAGAACGCGCTGATCGGCACGATCGCGGCGAGCGGCCAGGCCGACACCTGGGAGGATCCGGGTTGGCAGAAGTTCGTGAAGGCCTATCAGGACGCCTTCCCGCCGAACAAGCGCTTCCCGAGCCCGTCGCTGCTCGCGACCAACTATTACGGCTCGACGATGGCGCTGATCCTCGGCTTGCGCGCGGTCAACGGCGACCTCAGCAACAACCAGTCGAAGTTCAAGGACGCGCTGGCAAAACTCGAGATCGACGCGCCGAACGGCAAGATCAAGCTCGACTCCAACCGCCAGGCGATCGGCACCAACTTCGTCACCGAAGTCGTCGACGACGGCAAGGGGGCTCTGTTCAGCAAGGTCGTCAAGGTCATTCCGAACGTGAACCAGACGCTCGGCTACGATCCGGCGGTATTCGCCAAGATCGGCTTGCCAAGCCGTACAGTACCCGAATGTAAGAAGTACTGACGCATCACGTTCGTAACTGAACAGCCGGGGAGCGATTTGCATGCGCGGAGACTTCCGCCCTTGCAATCTCTCCCCGGTTGTTCGACGTTGTCGGGAAAATAACAGAACTTTGGGAGGGAAGGCATGAGCCGGGCGCTCGCCGTCTTCCATGGCCGGTTCGGTCGGGCGACGGTTTATCAGTTGAACCGCCCTTTCAACATCCACGCGCATCGCGAAGGTCATCTGATCTTCCATGTCGGCGGCGTGCCCGCTTGCATTGACGTCAATGACGGGCGACATGAGCTGAACGAAGGCTCCGTGGTCGCGGTCAATCCGTGGGAACCGCACAACTTCCTGCCCTCCGATCTCGAAGGCGGCGCGATCTTCTTCGTGCTCTACGTCAATTCGGAATGGTTCGCTCCCGACGCGCCCGGCGCCGATCGCCTCCGCTTCGGCCGTACCCAGTTCAAGCGCACCGTCGCACTCGACAAGCATATCCGCCGGACGGCCGCACTGGTGTGCGGTGCTCCCTCGCTCTCCAGTCTGGATTCCGAGCTGCGGCGGCTGATCGACATCTGCTACGACGAAAGCTGGCAGCAGTCCGAGATCGCCCGCGATCCGCGCGCCGGCGGCGCCGTCACCGACTTCCGCGTGCGCAAATGCATCAAGCTGATGTCGGAAAGTCCGGGCGCGGAGATGGAGCTCGACACCATCGCGCGTGAATCCGGCCTGTCGCGGCCGCATTTCTACCGGCTGTTCCGCACCCAGACCGGCGTCACGCCACACCTCTATCTCAACACCCTGATCATGGAACAGGCGCTGGAAGCGCTGGTTGCCAGCGAAGCGCCGATCGCCGACATCGGCTTCGATCTCGGCTTCTCCTCGCAGAGTGGTTTCACCCGCTTCTTCGCCGCCAATGTCGGCATGGCTCCGACCGATTATCGTCGCGCGGCCAAGGTCTTGCGCGCCTGACGCAGCGCGCGAAAAGATACTGACAATCAAACACCGGCCTTGGAGCCTCGATAGGATGTGCGGAACGCGATCCCGAAACCAGGATCGCAAATCCAGGGAGGACGCACGTCCATGGCAAGGCCTGCAGCCGTCGCAAGGCTGTCTGACCTGATTGCTCCCTCGCCCTGCTTGCGGGGAGAGCAGAAGCCATGACCCGTTTTATCGAACGCCATCCGGCATGGGCGCTGATCGTCATCATCGCGATCGCGATCCTGCTCTGGCTGATCTTTGCGGTGTGGCCGCCCGGGCTCGAAGAGGCGATCGGCCGCAAGCGCGTCTTCCTCAACGCCGTCTTCAACGGCATCACGCTGGGTGGCCTCTACTTCCTGGTCGCGAGCGGCTTTACGCTGATCTTCGGTCTGATGCGCAACGTCAATCTCGCGCACGGCTCGCTCTATCTGTTCGGCGGCTATATCGGCTACGCCATCAGCGCTTCGACCGGCTCCTGGATCCTCTCCTTCATCATCGCCTTCATCCTGACCGCGCTGGTCGGCGTGCTCCTGCAAGTGATCGTGTTCCGCCGCATGGAGGGACAGGATCTTCGGCAAACGATGGTCACGATCGGCCTCTCGATCGTCTTTGCCGATCTGATGCTCTGGGCCTGCGGCGGCGATTTCTACCAGATCCAGACGCCGAGCTGGCTGATCGGCCCGATCGATCTGCCGCTGATCACGGCAGTGAAGTCGTCCGGCGAACCGGTCTATCTCAGGTATCCGCTGGTGCGGCTCGTGATCTTCATCGCGTCCGTCGTGATCGGTGTCGCGATGTGGCTTGCGCTCAACCGCACCCGCATCGGCATGATCATCCGCGCCGGTGTCGACGACCGCGACATTCTCGCTGCGACCGGTGTGCGCATCCAGCTCGTCTTCGTGCTGGTCTTTGCCTTGGGCGCCGGACTTGCCGGCATTGCCGGCGTCGTCGGTGGTACCTTCCAGTCGCTGTCACCCGGCGAAGACATAAGGTTCCTGCTCGCCTCCCTCGTCGTTGTCATCGTCGGCGGCATGGGCTCGATCCCTGGTGCCGCGCTTGGTGCACTGATCATCGGATTGGCCGAGCAGCTCGGTTCCGTCTACATCCCGACCTACGCCATCGTCGTCACCTTCCTGATCATGGTGCTGGTGCTGGCGGTGCGGCCGCAGGGCCTGTTGGCGAGGCGCTGACATGTCCGTCACCCACGATGCCCGCGTTCAGCTTCGCTCCCCCGCCACAGCGCAGCGTCCTAGCGAACGGATATGGCCGGAGATCAACAATCCGGCCGCCTGGATCGTCGCCGTCATCCTCGTGATCATGCCGCTGATCGCCAACGGCTTCTTCCTGATCGAAATCTTTGCAACGACGATGATCCTAGGGACTATCGCACTCAGCCTCATGTTCCTCGCCGGCTATGGCGGCATGGTCAGCCTGATGCAGCTCACCATCGCGGGCTTTGCCGCCTATATGGTCGCGGTCTTCGGCGTCAGCGCCAACACCAATATCAGCCTCGGCTGGCCGTGGTGGCTCGCAACGCCTATGGCGCTGATGCTCGCAACCATCTTCGGCACGCTTGGCGGCACGCTCGCGGTACGCACCGAGGGCATCTACACCATCATGATCACGCTCGCGATCGGCGCGGCCTTCTACTATTTCACCAACCAGAACTGGGCGATCTTCGGTGGCCACACCGGCATCAACACCGTTGCGACCCCGCATTTCTGGGGCGTCAACTGGCGTTCCGATATTCCCTTCTATTATATCGTGCTCGGCACTGCTGCGCTGTGCTACTTCGCCGTCACCTACATCTCCCGCGCGCCGTTCGGGCTCGCCTTGCAAGGCGTGCGTGACAATCCGCGCCGCATGGCCGCGCTCGGCTTCAACGTCAATGCGCATCGGGTCGCGGCCTACGCTGTTGCCTCCTTCATCGCAGCACTCGCCGGCGTGCTCCAGGTCTGGAATTACCGGCAGATTTCACCGGGTTCGGTCAGCGTCGGCGCCTGCATCGATATCCTGATCATCGCCATTGTCGGCGGCATCACGCGCCCGATCGGCCCCTATATCGGCGCGCTGATCTTCGTGCTGCTGCGCACCTTCGCGCTCGACTTCCTGGTCAAGATCGGGCTCGACGGCAACCGCTTCCGGCTGATCATCGGACTCGGCTTCCTCGCCATCGTGTTCTGGTCGTCGGACGGCGTCATCGGACTTTGGCAGCGCTGGCGCCAGGGCAAGCGATCCACCACGTCGCCCCAGCGCGGAGGGCACGGTCATGGATAGCGTCGCGCACCGCCTCTCCGCCATCGGCGCCGGCGCGGCGCTCGAGCTTCGCGGCGTCACGCGGCTGTTCGGTGCACTCGCCGCGCTCACCGACGTCACCATCACCGTCCGCCCGGGCGAGCGGCGCGCGGTGCTGGGCTCGAACGGTGCCGGCAAGACCACGCTGTTCAACTGCATCACCGGCGACTTCCCGCCCACATCGGGTACGATCCGCTTCTTCGGCGAAGACATCACCCGCTTCCCGCCCTATGAGCGCATCCGGCGCGGCTTGCGCCGCACCTATCAGATCTCCGCGCTGTTCCCCGGCCTCACCGTGCAGGACAATGTCTATCTCGCCTGCCGCGGCGTCTCGCGTGGACGCTTCTCGTTCCTGCGTCCCGGCCAGAACGACGCGCTGATGCATGCGGCCGACAATCTCGTCCAGGCCGTACATCTCTCAGCCGTGAAGGATCAGCGCGTTGCCGAGCTCGCGCATGGCCAGCAGCGCCAGCTCGAGATTGCGCTCGCGCTCGCCGGCGCGCCGCGCTTCGTGCTGTTCGACGAGCCGGCTGCAGGCCTCTCGCCAGCCGAGCGGCTCGAGCTGATCGAGATTTTGACGTCGCTGCCCGCGCACATCGGCTACATCATCATCGAGCACGACATGGACGTGGCCTTACGCGTCGTCGAGAGCGTCACGATGATGCACAACGGCCGCATCTTCAAGGAAGGCCTGCCACAGGAGATTCAGTCCGACCCCGAGGTCCAGGAGCTTTATCTCGGAGGCGGCCATGAATGAGGTCCGCCGCGGAGCTCCTGCGCTCGAAGTGAAAGGCCTCGACGTCTATTACGGCCATTCGCATGCGCTGCAGGGCGTCGACCTGACGCTGGAGGCCGGCGTGTTTTCCGTGGTCGGCCGCAACGGCATGGGGAAAACCACGCTTTGCAAGGCCATCATGGGACTGGTCCCGGTCAGCGGCGGCTCGGTGCGCATCCGCGGCGAGGACATCACGCGGCGACCGCCGGCCCACATCGCGCGGCTCGGCGTCGGCTACGTACCGCAGGGACGCCGCCTGTGGCGCTCGCTCAGCGTCGACGAGCATCTACAGCTCGCCGCCGGCCTCCGACGCGGCGCCTGGACCGTCGAGCGCATCTACGACACGTTTCCCCGGCTTGCCGAGCGCAAGGATAACGGCGGCGGCCAGCTCTCCGGCGGCGAGCAGCAGATGCTCGCGATTTCGCGTGCGCTGCTGACCAATCCGCAACTCCTGATCATGGATGAGCCGACCGAGGGCCTCGCGCCGGTCATCGTCGCCCAGGTCGAGGAGATGCTGCTGCGGCTCGGCGAGGACGGCGACATGGCCGTACTCGTCATCGAGCAGAACATCGGCGTCGCCACCGCCGTCTCGCGCAACGTCGCGATCATGGTCAACGGCCGCATCAACCGCATCATCGACTCCGTGCGGCTCGCCGCCGACCGGGACTTGCAACAACGCCTGCTCGGCGTCGGCTTGCATGCGGAGCTCGAACCCGACGTCGATACCGCGCCGGCAGGCGCCGAGGCAAAGACCGCGCCGCAGGCCCCGCGCCCGGCCGGCCCAATCCGCATCTACATCTCGAACCCAACGCCGCCGACGCGCTGGTCGCAGCCGGTGCCGATCGCGCGCATCGAGGCCGCCGCGCGTACGCTTTCGACGCAAGTCGCCCGCCTCGACGAGACTGGGCGGCGCAAGCGCGAGCCGGTCGCAGCACAAACCTCGGGACCGCCGGTCGTCCTCGTCGTCGGCACGCTCGACACCAAGGGCACCGAACTCCGCTTCATCCGCGACATCATCGCGGGAAGTGGCTTGCGGACGCGGCTCGTCGACGTCTCGACCAGCGGCAAGCACTCCACCTGCGATGTCTCGGCACAGGAAATCGCGCTCAACCGCGGCCGCGGCGGCTCGGCCGTGTTCGGCCCCGACCGCGGCGTGGCCGTGACCGCGATGGCGGATGCCTTTGCCAACTGGATGCGACGCCAGGGAAACATCGCCGGCGCCATCTCGGCCGGCGGCTCGGGTGCAGCCTCGCTGGCCGCACCGGGCATGCGCACGCTTCCAGTCGGTGTTCCAAAACTGATCATCTCGTCGGTCGCATCCGGCGATGTCGGTCCCTATGTCGGTGCCGCCGACATCACCATGATGTACTCGGTCACCGACGTGCAGGGCCTCAACTCGATCTCGCGCGCGGTGCTGGCGAACGGAGCCAATGCGCTGGTCGGCATGGTGAAAGCACGTCTCGACCAGCGCGAGGCCCAGGAGCGCGTCGCAGGCGCCGCCCTGCCCTCGATCGGCATCACCATGTTCGGCGTGACGACGCCGGCCGTTCAGAAGATCGCGGCAGACCTGCGCGACGACTTTGAATGTCTCGTCTTCCACGCCACCGGCGTCGGTGGCCGCTCCATGGAAAAGCTCGTCGATTCTGGCCAGCTCGCCGGGGTGATCGATCTCACCACGACGGAGATCTGCGATCTCCTGATGGGCGGCGTGTTCCCCGCGACCGAGGACCGTTTTGGCGCCGTCATCCGCAGCCGCATCCCCTATGTCGGCTCCGCCGGCGCGCTGGACATGGTCAACTTCGGCGCGCCCGACACTGTCCCGGAGCGCTATCGCGGGCGCAAATTCCACGTCCACAATCCGCAGGTCACGCTGATGCGGACCACGGCGGACGAGAATGAGCGGATGGGCCGCTGGATCGGCGAAAAACTCAACCAGATGGATGGTCCCGTGCGCTTCTTCCTGCCCGAGGGCGGCGTGTCTGCCCTCGATGCAGCAGGCCAATCGTTCTGGGATCCCGAGGCCGACGCGGCGCTGTTCCGTGCGATCGAGCGCACGGTGCGGCAGACCAGAAATCGTCAGCTCATCCGCGTCAGGAAGAACATCAACGATCCCGAGTTCGCCGCCACCATTGTCAGTGCGTTCCGAACATTGTTCGGCCGCACCGGGGCGCGCAGAAGACTAGCGAGGTGACCGATGGCGAGGTTTGAACGCGCTGCTCTCCTGAAGAAGTTTCGCGACATGGCCAGGCGCGGCGAGCCGATCGTCGGTGGCGGGGCCGGTACCGGCTTGTCGGCCAAATGCGAGGAGGCCGGCGGCGTCGATCTCATCGTGATCTACAATTCCGGCCGCTATCGCATGGCCGGGCGCGGCTCGCTCGCGGGACTGATGCCTTATGGCGACGCCAACGCCATCGTCCTGGAGATGGCCGGCGAAGTTCTTCCCGTCGTGACCAAGACGCCGGTGCTCGCAGGCGTCAACGGCACCGATCCGTTCCGCGACATGGACGTATTCCTAGACCAGTTGAAGGCCATCGGCTTCGCAGGCGTCCAGAACTTCCCGACCGTCGGCCTGATCGACGGCACCTTCCGCGCCAATCTCGAAGAGACCGGCATGTCATACGCGCTCGAGATCGACATGATCGCAAAGGCGCATGACAAGGACATGCTGACCACGCCCTACGTGTTCAGCGAGAAGGAAGCCGCCGCGATGGCGATCGCAGGGGCCGACATCATCGTCTGCCACATGGGGCTGACGACCGGCGGCACGATCGGCGCGCAAACCGCGCTCAAGCTGCAGGATTGTCCCGCGCAGATCGACACCTGGGCCTCCGCCGCACTGAGCGTCAATCCGGACATCCTGGTGCTGGCCCATGGCGGCCCGATCGCGGATCCGGCGGACGCGGATTTCATCATGAAGAGCACAAGTCACTGCCACGGCTTCTACGGCGCGTCCTCGATGGAGCGACTGCCCGTGGAGCGGGCGCTGACGGATCAGGTGCGTCAATTCAAGGCGATCGGCGCGCGATAACGCCGGAACGTTTGAGGGAGGGAAAGATGTCAGGGATATTGGTCGGTGAATTGATCCTCTGGCTGATCGTCGCGATCGTCGTGATCGTGGTTGGCGTCTACATCGTGAACTGGCTCTACCACCGCTCCTCCAAGGAGGTGTCCTTCGTCCGGACCGGCTTCCTGGGCGAGCGCGTGGTGATCAATGGCGGCGCTTTCGTGCTGCCGTTCATCCACGACTATACGCCGGTCAACATGAACGTGCTGCCGATGGGCATCGTGCGGTCCCGGCAGGACGCCGTGATCACCCGCGACCGCATGCGTGTCGACATCGAAGCCGACTTTTACGTCCGCGTGCAGGCGAGCCGCGAAGCCGTCTCCATCGCCGCCGCCACGCTCGGCCGCCGCACCATGGAGCCGGAGCAGCTCCACGCGCTGCTGGCCGGCAAATTCATATCCGCGATCCGATCGGTTGCCTCCGAGATGACCCTGGAGCAGATGCACGAGCAGCGCGGCGAATACGTCGCCCGCGTCAAGGCCAACGCGGCCGAGGCGCTTGCGCAGAACGGCCTCGAGTTGGAGTCGGTCGCCATCACCGATCTCGACCAGACCGACCTCGAGTTTTTCAACCCGTCGAACCGGTTCGACGCCGAAGGTCTGACCCGCCTGATGGAGGATATCGAGGCCAAGCGAAAGCTGCGCAACGACATCGAGCAGGACTCGATGATCAAGATCCGCTCCCGCAATCTCGAGGCCGAACGGCAGGCGCTGGAGATCGAGCGCGAGAGCGAGACGGCCCGCCTCGAGCAGGAACGCGACATCGAGATGCGCCGCGCCCTGCAGCGCACCGAGGTCGCCCGCGAACGCGCGCTGCGCGAGACCGAGGCCGAGCAGGCCCAGATCTCCGCCCGCGAAGCCATCGAGAAGGCGCGCATCGCCAACGACCAGGCGATCGCAGAAGCTCGCATCGCCTCCGAGCGCGAGACCCGCCAGAAGGAGATCGAGCGGACCCGTACCATCGAAGAGAAGGAACTGCTGGCGCGCGAGGAGGTCGAAAAGACCCGGATTGCGAACCAGCGCTCGATCGACACGACCCGTATCGCTTCGGAGCGCGAAGTGCGCCAACGCGAGATCGAGCGGATGCGCACGGTCGAGGAAGCCGAGATCGCGGCACGCGAGGCGATCGAAAAGGCGCGCATCCAGCAGGATCGCGTCGTCACCGACGCGCGCATCGCCAACGAGGAGGAGACAAGGCGCCGCGAGATCGAGCGGACGCGCGCGGTGGACGAGGCCGAAATCGCCGCCCGCGAGGCGACCGAAAAGGCCCGCATCGCCCAGACCATGATCGTCAATGTCGAGCGCATCTCCTCGGACGAGCGCACCCGCGCGCTGGAGATCCAGCAGGTGCGCACCATCCAGGAGGCCGAGATCGAGGCGCAGCGCGCGGTCGAGGCCGCGCGTATCGCTCGCGAGCGGACCCTCGCCGCCGAGCGCATCGCGGCCGAGCAGAACACGCGCCAACTGGAGATCGAACGCAACCAGTCGCTGGACGTCGCCGGCATCGTCGCGCGCGAGGCCACGGAAGCCTCCCGCATCGCGCAGGAGGAGCGCGTCCGCTCGCTGGAGATCGCCCGCAACCGCGCCGTCGAGGAAGCCGACATCGCCGCCCGCGAAGCGATCGAGGCCGCACGCATTGCGCAGGAGAAGGCAGTTGCTGCGGAACGAATCCAGGCCGATCGGGATACCAAGGCGCTCGAAATCGAGCGCACCGCGGCGATCGAAGCCGCCGATCTCAAGCGGCGCGATGTCATCGAACGCCAGCGCATCGGCGTCGACCTCGCACTCGAATCCGAGCGGATCACCTCGTCGAAGAAGCGCGAGGTGCTCAATATCGAGCAGAAGAAGGCGATCGAGATCGCCGACGAGGACCGCGTCATTGCGCTCTCCACAAAGCGCTCTGAACGAATCGACGCCGACAGCCGGGTCAAGCAGGCCGAGATTGTCGCGCGAAAGGAAGTCGAGACGACCGACGTCTCGCGCGAGCAGGCGCTGGAAGCCGCTCGCATCGAGCGCCGCCGTTCGATCGAGCAGCTCGAAGTCGCCCGCGTCCAGTCGCTCCAGGAGGCCGAGATCGCCTCCCGCGAGGAAGTCGAGCGTGCCCGCATCGCGTCTGATCGCGGCCTCGACGAGGCCCGTGTCGGCCGCGAGCGCGAGCTGCGCAAGCTCGAAGTCAACCGCGAGAAGGAGGTCGAAACCGTCCTGATGGAGAAGGCGATTGCGATCCACCTGAAGTCGCTGGAAGAATCCGCGGCCAAGGCCTCGGCCGAGGAAGCACGGATGCGCGCGACGGAGGCCAGCGAGCGCGTCATCACCGCACGCGAAAGCGAGATCGCCAAGCGCCGCAAGACAGTGGAGATCCTGATCGCCGAGAAGCAGGCTGAGGAAACGCGCATCGCCGCGGAAGCCGAGCGTGTTCGCGCCGCCGTGGAAGCAGAGGCTCAGCGCCTATTGAACGAGGCCGAGAACGTTCTTACCGATCAGGCCCGCTACTCGCTGTTCCGCAGAAAGCTGCTCGACCGCATCGAGGGCATCGTCCGCGAGAGCGTCAAACCGATGGAGAAGATCGAGGGCATCCGCATCCTCCAGGTCGACGGCCTCAACGGTGGCGGCAATGGCGGTGGCGGCGGCCGCAGCGCCACCGATGAGGTGATCGACTCGGCGCTGCGCTACCGCGTGCAGGCGCCGCTGATCGACTCGATCCTGTCGGATATCGGCGTCGAGGGCGGCAGCCTCGCAAAGATGCCGGGCCTGATCCGCGAGGCCCGCGACATGCAGGGCATCAAGGATTCCGCCCGCAAGAGCGGCGGTGGCGGCGGTGGCGATA
Organism: Bradyrhizobium arachidis; assembly: GCF_024758505.1. Taxonomy (NCBI): domain Bacteria; kingdom Pseudomonadati; phylum Pseudomonadota; class Alphaproteobacteria; order Hyphomicrobiales; family Nitrobacteraceae; genus Bradyrhizobium; species Bradyrhizobium arachidis. The sequence continues at coordinate 6,151,262 of NZ_CP077970.1, forward strand.
AGCCGGCCGGCCCGGCCGCTCCCTCCGCTGGAGGCGAGCCGCCGGCCGAGCGCGGTCCACGGAAGAAAAGCTGAGGATTTAGGTTCATGGCCCGCGTCTACGTCTCCACCGTCGTCAATGCCCGTAACGACCGCGTCTGGGCGCGGGTGCGCGACTTCAACGGCATGCCGAACTGGCATCCCGCGATTGCGGAAAGCCGCATCGAGGGCGGTGAGCCCTCGGACAAGATCGGCTGCGTCAGGGATTTTCGCCTGCGCAACGGTGATCGCATCCGAGAGAAGCTGCTTGGCCTCTCCGACTACGACATGTTCTGCACCTACTCGATCCTGGAATCCCCGATGGGCGTCGAGAACTACGTCGCGACGCTTCGGCTCACACCCGTCACCGATGGCGACCAGACATTTATGGAATGGACCGCCGAATTCGACTGCGCGCCGGAACGGGAAGCGGAACTGGTCGGCAATATCGGCGGCGGCGTGTTCCAGGGTGGGTTCGATGCCCTGAAGCGTGTGTTCGGAGGCTAACCGTGCCGCATATCGTCAAAAGCACGATCCTTAACGCACCGACGGACGCAGTGTGGAACGTGCTGCGCGATTTCAACGGCCATGATCGCTGGCATCCGGCGGTCGCAACCTCGACGATCGAGCGGGCGCAGTCATCGGACAAGATCGGCTGCATCAGGCGCTTCAAGCTCAGGGACGGCGCGGAGCTGCGCGAGCAATTGTTGGCGCTGTCCGACCTCGAACAGTCCTTCAGCTACTGCCTGCTCGATACGCCAGTGCCGATGTTCAACTACGTGGCCCATGTCCGCCTGCTGCCGGTGACCGATGGCGACCGCACCTTCTGGCACTGGGAGTCGCGCTTCACCACAAAACCGGAAGACCGGGACCGCATCACCCACATGGTCTCCGAGGATATTTACCAGGCCGGATTCGAGGCCATCCGCCGCCATTTGAAGGAGGCCGCTTAATCATGGCTGTCACGGTCAAGACCTTTGCCAGCTCGAACGAGGCTGCGACGGCGCTGTCGTCCGATCGCACCGCGCGCTATCTCGGCGGCGGCACGCTGGTGATGCGAGCGCTCAACGAGGGCGACGTCTCGATCTCGACCGTCGTCCGTGCCAGCGACCAGGCGCTGACCCGGATAGACGCGTCCGGCCCCCGGATCACGCTGGGCGCCGGCGTCACCTTCGCGCGCGTCCTCGCTGAGCGCGATCTCGCCTTCCTGCATGCCCCTGCCCGCTCGATCGGTGGCCCGGCCGTGCGCAACATGGGCACTGTCGGCGGCAATCTCTTTGCTCCAAACCCCTACGGCGACTTTGCCGTGGCGCTGCTCGCGCTCGATGCCACGGTGGCCGTGCAAGGCGGCTTTGGGTCCCGCGACATCGCGATCGAGGAGTTTTTGCAATCCCGCGAGCGGCAATCCGGTGCGCTGGTGCTGTCAGTGTCCTGCACGCGGCCGGCAAGCGCGGATGCCTTCCGCTACCGCAAGGTCGCGCGCATCAAGCCGAAGGGCGGCTCGGTCATCACGCTCGCGGCGCATCTGCCGATCAGCGGCGGGCGCATCGCCGGCGCGCGCATTGCGCTCGGCTCGATGGCGCCGACCCAGATCCGCGCCAAGGCCGCCGAGCGCGCGCTGGAGGGACGCGTCCTCGATGCAGCAACCATTGCTGCCGCGGCATCCGCCGTCACCGAGGGAACGGCGCCCTCCGACAATGCGCTCGGCAGCGCCTGGTATCGCCGTGAGATCGTGGGCGTGCATCTGCGTCGCCTTCTGTCCGGTCAGGAATAGATCGTCATGTCAAAAACGCCCCTGCAATTTCGTCACAACGGCCGCGACGTCGCGATCTTCGTCGATGGCGGCACCAACCTGCTGGTCGCCCTGCGCGAGCTGATCGGCGACATGACGCCCAAATTCGGTTGCGGCCAGGGCGGCTGCGGCACGTGCAGCGTGCTGATCGACGGCGAACTTCACCTCTCCTGCCTGACGCTGGCCGAAACCGTCGCCGGCCGTTCCGTCGAGACACTCGACGGCATGAAGCAGGGACCGAACCTGCATCCGCTGCAACGCGCCTTCGCCGACGCCTTTGCCGCCCAGTGCGGCTATTGCACGCCGGGCATGCTGATGGCGGCAAAGGCCCTGCTCGACCGCAATCCGTCGCCGAGCCGGGCCGACGTCGTCGAGGCCATCTCCGGCAACATCTGCCGGTGCACGGGCTACGAATCCATCATCAACGCCATCCTCGCCGCCTCGGGCGGCCGGGCCAGCGCCTAGAGGACCTCGTCATGCTGGAACTGCGCAAGGACATTTTCGCCGACGAGCGCGACGATAACCTCAAGGAGATCGGCAAAGGCACGCAGCGGCAAGACATGCTCGGCCACATCACGGGCACGTCGAGCTACTTTAACGACCATAAACTCCAGGGCATGCTGCATCTGAAGGTGGTGCGCTCGACGCATGCGCATGCACGGCTCCGGCGCATCGACACTACGGAAGCTGAGCGCTCGGCCGGCGTGCGCAAAATCATTCGCGGTGCCGACGTGCCGGTCAATCTCAACACGCTGCTCAGCCTCATCAACTTCGGCAAGGATGACGAACCATCGCTCGCCGTGGACAAGGTTCGCTACAAGGGCGAGCCGATCGTCGCAATCGTCGCCGACAGCGAGCGCGAGGCCTTTGAGGCGATCGCGAAGGTGCGGATCGATTATGAGCCGCTACCGACCGTATTCGACGTTGAGGACGCCCTGAAGCCCGGCGCGCCCGTCGTCAATGAGACATACCCCAAGAACGCCTTCATCTATCACGACGTCTACGACCACCAGCGGCTGCGTTTTGGCGATGCCGACGCGGCGCTGGCCACAGCCGATCACGTGCTCGAACAGCGTTATCAGATGTCGCCCATCGAGCATGCGCCGACCGAGACAAACGGCGCGATCGCAGCACCCGACACCAACGGCCGCTATGTCGTCTACACCTCGACACAGGCGCTGTTCTTCTCGGTCGACACCTGCGCCAAGATCTTGGATGTGCCCTCCAACACCTTCCATTTCATCGGCGGCACCGTCGGCGGCGGCTTTGGCGGCAAGGTCGATACGCTGACCGAGCCGCTCGCGATCCTCGGGGCGATGCTGACCGGGCGTCCCGTGCGCTATGTGTTCGGGCGCGAGGAGGAGATGCAATACGGCCCGCCGCGCGGCGCCGAGCGCATCTACATCAAGGACGGCGTGATGCGCGACGGCCGCATCGTCGCGCGCAAGATCCGCGCCTACTTTGACAGCGGCGCCTACACCCGGCTCTCCAGTTACGCCGCCGTGAAATGCGCAGCGCATCTGCCGGGCCCCTACACCATCCCCAACGTCCATGGCGACGTCTATTGCGTCTTCACCAATCGCACGCCCGCGACCGCGATGCGCGGCTTCGGCGTCACCGCGATGGATTTTGCGATCGAATGCCAGATGGACAAGCTCGCGAACCTCGTCGGCATGGACCCGATGGAGTTCCGCATTCTCAACGCCTATCGCGACGGCGACATGAAGGCGCACCGGCGCGAGGCCAAGAACACCGCGCTGATCGAATGCGTGCAGGTGGCTGCCGAAAAGGCCAAGTGGCCGATCCGCGACGAATTCAAGCGTGCCTCCTCGCGCAAGGACGGTGGCGGCAGCCGTGCGATCATTCCGCCGACACCTGCGGATGCGCGCGCGCGTCCGGCCGCGCCTGCGCAGCAGCGCACGACCTATGACCGCGCGCCAGTGAGCGCGACGCGAGAACCACCGCGCGAGCCGCCTCCGCCGGCACCGCCGCCTCCCCCGCCGCGGCCGTCGGCACCGTCGCACGGCGCGACGCGCTTCTCGTCCGTGTTCGGTACAAGGAGACGCTGACATGGCCCGGCATCGCGGACGCGGCATGGCGTCGATCAATTATCCCATCGGCATGAATCTCGGCGGCGATCCGAGCCAAGCGCTGGTGCATTCCAATCCCAGCGGCAAGTTCACCGTGGCGCTCTCGTCGATCGACCTCGGCCAGGGCATGAAATCAGTGACGCGGCAGATCTGCGCCGAGACGCTGGGCGTGCCCGTCGAGGATGTCTATGTCGACACCGCCGATTCCGACACCGGACCGCACTGCATGGGCTCCTTTGCCTCACGCGGCACCCACCGCGTCGGCAATGCCGTTATGGCGGCCGCCCGCGAGGCGCGCGGCGTGATGATGGAGGCGGCCGCCGAGGAACTCGAGGTCAACGCCGCCGATCTCGAGACCGACGGCCGCGGCAACATCCACGTCAAGGGCGCGCCGCACCGCTCGATCTCGACCAAGGATGTCGCCATCGCCGCTCAGTTCAAGCAGGGCAAGACCATCTCGGGCCGCGGCATTTTCCTGGTCCCGCTCTCCAATGTCGATCCAGAAACCGGCGAGATGTCACCGGCGACCTGTTATGCGCATGCCTGCCTCGTCGCCGAGGTCGACGTCGACGACGAGACCGGCGAAGTCGACATGGTGCGGATGGATTCTGCCTATGAGCTCGGCCGCGCGCTCAACCCGCGCCTCGTGGAGCAGCAACTCGTCGGCGGCGCCTGGATGGGGATCAGTCACGCGCTCTATGAGACGCCGGAACCCTACTATCCCGATCCGGTTCACGGCCCTCGCGACTTCGTCGAATATCTGATGCCCGGTCCCGGCGATATCTGCCCGCACGACATCGCGGTGCTGGAGCGGCCTGCTCCTGACGGTCCGTTCGGCGCCAAAGGTCCCGGCGAGATGTGCGCCAATCCGGTGCTGCCCGCCGTCGCCAACGCGATCTTCAATGCTGTCGGCGTGCGCATCGACGATCTGCCGATCACGCCGGAGAAGGTCTTGCGCGCGATCAAGGCCCAGGGCGGCGCGCGGCCGCAGGCCCGGCGCTAAGGGAGACATCGTGGCCGTTCGCAGCAACATCGTCGGCATCGACAGCCCCGAGGCGCTGGAGAAGGCGCTGCGCGCGGCCTATTACCTCGCCGACGAAGGACTTGCGACCGCGGCCTATCTCGGGCTCGCGCTCGGCAAGCCGCTGCTGCTCGAGGGCGCGCCGGGTGTGGGCAAGACCGAGGCCGCAAAAGCCATCGCCGCCGTGCTCGGCCGTCGGCTGATCCGCCTGCAGTGCTACGAGGGCATCGACGCGTCCGCCGCGCTCTACGAGTGGAACTACCCGCGCCAGATGCTCGCGATCCGCCAGGCCGGCGACGAGAGCATCGACATCTACGGCGAAACGTTTCTGATCGAGCGTCCCATGCTGGCGGCGCTGCGTGCGCCCGACTCCACCGTGTTGCTAATCGACGAAATCGACCGTGCCGACCAGGAGTTCGAAGCTTTCCTGCTCGAATTCCTGTCCGACTTCCAGATCTCGATTCCCGAGCGCGGCACGGTCCGCGCCGCGGAGCGCCCGGTCGTGGTGCTGACCTCAAACCGCACGCGCGACCTGCATGAAGCCCTGCGGCGGCGCTGCGTCTATCATTGGATCGACTATCCCACCGCCGAGCGCGAGGCGCGCATCATCATGATGCGGGCGTCGAGCGTCGCGGAATCGACAGCCCGCGCCGTGGTCGCCGCCGTCGAAAAGTTGCGGCGCGAGCCGCTCAGCAAGGCGCCGGGAATTGCGGAGGCCGTCGACTGGGCCGAAGCCGCGACGCTCCTGCACAAGGGCGGCGCACGCTGGCCGGATGCCTTCAAGCGCTCGATAGGCGTTGCGCTCAAGGATGAAGAGGACCTTCATTTCATCTCACCCCGGCTCGACGCCGTACTCGCGGGGGCAACCGCATGAGCACCGAGCCAAGGTTGCCGCGCGCCGCGCGCGTGTTCGTCGACTTCGTCGCCCTCCTGCGCGCCAACGGATTTGCCGTTGCGCCTGAGCAGACCACCACGTTCCTGTCCGCCATCGATCTGCTCGGCCCGCGCGACCTCAATGACATCAGGCAGGCCGCACTGGCAACGCTCGCCCCGCCGCCGGAGCGCCGGGCGACCTTTGACCGGTTGTTCGATCTGCACTTCCGCGGCAGCGAGGCGATCGAGCGCGACGACGAGGGGGAGGACGACGAGACCGTCCGGCTGCAAGAGGAAGGCCGCGGTGACGAGGAGCCGCTGCTCTCGGACGATGCCAACGAGTCCGGCCTCACCGCCACCCGCGCTGAAGCCCTCGTCGAGCGCCGCTTTGCGCAACTCTCCACCACTGACGCGCTGCGCCAGCTGACGCGCGAGGCGCCGCGGCGCCTGCCGCGCCGGCACGGCCATCGCCGCATGCGGGCGCGCCGCGGTCCCTTCGCTGATCTGCGCCGTACCCTGCGCGAGACCGTGCGCAGCGACGGTGAGATCTTGCGGCTCGGGCATTTGAAGCGGCGGCATCGTCCACGAAAGATTCTGGTCCTGATCGACGTCTCCGGCTCGATGAAGAGCCGCACCGAAGACAATATGAAGCTCGCGCATGCGCTGGTGCAAGCGGCGCCCAATGTCGAGGTTTTTACCTTCGGCACAAGGCTGACCCGCGTCACCCGCCCCTTGCGGTTGAAACGCCGCGTGCAGGCGCTGAATGCGGCGGCTCATCTGGTCAGCGACTGGGACGGCGGCACGCGGATCGGCGACGCGCTCCAGGCGTTTCTCGCCGTCCCCCGGTTCGGCGGCTACGCACGCGGCGCAGCCGTGATCGTGATCTCCGACGGTCTTGAGCGCGGCAAGCCGGACGCGTTGCGCGACGCGGTCGCAAAATTGTCGCGGCGCGCCTGGCGGGTGAGCTGGCTGACGCCGCTCGCGACGGGTCCCGACTTCCGCCCGCAGACCGAGGCGCTCGTTGCGATCGAGCGCTTTGTCGACGATCTCGTGGACGGCGGATCGAGCGCGTCGATCGTGGCGCATGTGCTGGCGCTGGGGCGAAGGAGAGCGGCGTGACCGATATCGTGGATGGCCATCATCACATCTGGCGGCAGGCGGATTTGCCCTGGCTGACCGGGCCGATGCAGCCACGCATTTTTGGCCCCTATGAACCGATCCGGCGCGACTATCCGATCGAGGAATATCTCGCCGATCTCAGGGGCACTGGCGTCACGCGCTCGGTCTATGTCCAGACCAACTGGGCCAATGACCGTTTTGAGGATGAGACGGCGTGGGTGCAAAGGACCGCCGACGAAAACGGCTGGCCCCATGCGATCGTCGCCTATGCCAATTTCGCCGTCGAGGACGTTCGCCCGCAGCTCGACCGGCTCACGCGCTATCCGCTGGTGCGCGGCGTGCGCATGCAATTGCACTGGCACGAGAACCCGCTCTATCGCTTCGCGAGTCGCCCCGATCTTTGCGTCGATCCCGTGATCCGTCGCAACGTCGCGCGGCTCGCCGATTACGGCTGGAGCTTTGATCTCCAGGTGTTCACGCCGCAGATGCCCGACGCCGCGCATCTTGCCGAATCCTGCCCCAACGTGACGTTCATTCTCCAGCACGCGGGCATGCTGGAAGACCTTTCGCCGGCTGGCCGCGCCGCCTGGCGCGCCGGGATGGCGCGGTTGGCTTCATGTCCGAGCATCTATTCAAAACTCTCCGGGCTCGGAACGTTCATCCACCGCAACGATCCCGCGCATATCGCTGAAGTCGTCACCGACACCGTCGCGATTTTTGGCGCCGAACGCTGCCTGTTCGGCTCGAATTTTCCGATCGAGAAATTGTGGACCAGCTACCGCGAGCTGGTCGACGCTTTCCGCGCCGCTGCGGCTTCGCTCAGCGACGCGCAGCGCGAAGCTATTTTCAGGACAACCGCGACACGCGTCTACCGGCTCGGGCCGTAGACGCAACCAATAGGACAGGGATAGGGAGGGCAAAGAAATGGCGCTGGAGATCAAGATCCTGGACTACGGGGATATCGAACTGGAATCGAGCTTTCTGGTGCTCGGCCGCGACTGCGGCCGGACCCGCCGCGTCCTGACCCTGGGCTTCCTCATCCTCGGCGGCAAATATCCTGTCGTGGTCGATACCGGCTACCGCTCCAACCAGATCATGGAAACGCTGGGCATGCGGGGCCTGCAATACCATGAGAACATGATCGAGAACCAGCTTGCGCGGCATGGTGTGCGCATGGGCGACATCCGCTTCGTCTGCCACACCCATCTGCACATCGATCACGCCGGCAAGGACGATCTGTTCCCGATGAACACGACCGTCGTCGTCAACCGCAGGGAGCTCGAATATTCCGTCTCCGGCCTGATGCATCCGCAGTATCCGGCACCTGACATCAAGCACCTGATCGATCGCCTGCACACCAAGAGCGCGCTGCGCTTCCTCGACCTGGAGATCACCGGCCCGATCGAGCTGATGCCCGGTGTCTACTGCGACGCTGCCAATGCTCATACCGAGGGCTCGATGAATATCATCGTCGAGACGGCCGATGGCATCGCCACGATCTGCGGCGACGTGATCTACGATTTCAACGACCAGATCGTGACGCCCTTCAACGAAATCCATGATTGGGAGCCGCGCACCACCGGCAACCACGGCACCACCAAGCGCGCAGAGAAGGCGTCGATCAAAAAGCTCCTGAGCAATTCGCGCTATCTTCTGCCCGTGCATGACCGGCCCGCCAAGATCGACGGCGGCATGGTCGTCGGCCGCCTGCACGACCAGGTCCCCGGACCGATCGTGCAGTCCCTGCCCGCGCGCAACTGGTTCCCGGCGTGAAGTGTTGAGGACCGACCGATGACCCACGTCACCTTGCGCTCCGAATTCGAAAACCTGATCGACCCCTACGCGCCGGTCGCGCAGGTCGGCACCGGCTTCGACTTCACGGAAGGACCGATCTGGCATCCGGTCGATCACTATCTGCTGTTCTCGGACATGCCGGGTGACGTGCGCCGGCGCTGGGACGCACGGCGCGGCGTTGTCGAGGTCAAGCGCCCCTCGAACAAATGCAACGGCATGACCTATGACGCCGAGCTGAATTTGATCGTCTGCGAGCACGCGACATCCTCGCTGATCCGCGAACGGCCGGACGGCCGTCGCGAGGTGCTGGCCTCGCATTTTTGCGGCCAGGAGTTGAACAGCCCGAACGACGTCTGCATGCATTCGTCCGGCACGATCTATTTTTCGGATCCCTGGTACGGCCGCATGCCCGTCTATGGCGTCGAGCGGCCGCGCCAGCTCGGCTTCCAGGGCGTGTATCGCGTCATGCCCGGTGGCGAACCGAAGCTTCTGGTCGAGCGCACCCTGTTCGACCAGCCGAACGGCCTCTGCTTCTCGCCGGACGAGAAGCTGCTCTATGTCAACGATACCGTGCAGGCATTGATCCGCGTGTTCGACGTCAATGCCGACGGCTCGTTGGCGAACGGCCGCGTGTTTGCCAGCGGCGTTCGCTCCGAGCTCGAACCCGGCCTGCCCGACGGCATGAAATGCGACCAGCACGGCAACATCTGGGTCACCGCGCCCGGCGGCGTCTGGGTCTATTCGCCCAAGGCCGAACTGCTCGGCAAGGTGCGCGTGCCCGAACTCGTCGCCAACCTCGCTTGGGGCGGGCCAGACTTCCGCACGCTGTATCTGACCTCGACGCATTCGGTCTACGCGATCCCGACGAAAGTCGGCCCGCGGCACGAGCCCTATATGAGCGGCCGGCGCAGTGGCGGCGGCGCCAGCACGAGCACCAGTTCTGCGCCCGCAGCGCCCATCCTTGCCGATGACGAGATGCAGCTCGATCCGCGGCGCTGCGCCATGATCATCCAGGACCTCCAGAACGACGTCATCATGGATGGCGGCGCCTTCGCCGACTCCGGTTCGCCCGGTCATGCGAAGCAACAACATGTCGTCGAGAACGTCCGGCGTCTGGCGGAAGCCGCACGGGCCCGCGGCGTCGCCATCATCCATGTCTGGTTCGTCGTCGAGCCCGGCGCCCCCGGCGTCACCTTGAACGCGCCGCTGTTCGAAGGGCTGGTCGACAGCAAGGCCATGGTGCGCGGAAGCTGGGGCGCAGCGCCCGTGTCCGGCCTCGAGCCGCGACCCGGCGATTTCGTGGTCGAGAAGATGCGGATGAGTGCCTGGGAAGGCACCCGGCTGGAAACGATCCTGAAAGCCACCGGCCGCGACATGATCATCAACACTGGCGCTTGGACCAACATGTCGGTCGAGCACACCGCGCGCACCGGCGCCGACAAGGGCTATTTCATGATCGTGCCGGAGGATTGCTGCTCGACCATGAACGCCGACTGGCACAACGCCTCGATCAACTTTGCCATGCAGAACGTCGCGGTCGTGACACGGGCGGATGCCGTCATCAGAGCGCTGGGATGATGCCCGGTGCCAAAGCTTTTGCACCTCTCCTGCTCGCCGCGCGCCGACTCCGAGTCGAGCGCCGGCGCGCGAATCTTCCTTGACGGCTTCCGCCAGGCGCATCCCGACTGGGATATCGACGTCATGGATCTCTGGCGGGAACGGATGCCGGAGTTTGTCGGTCCCATCGTCGAGGCCAAATATGCCCGCATGAAGGGCCAGGCCTTCAACGATCCGCAACGCGACAGCTTTGCCGAGGCCGAGCGCATGGCGCTGCGGTTCTCACTGGCTGATCGCGTGCTGATCTCGACGCCGATGTGGAATTTTGGCATCCCCTATAAGCTGAAGCAGTGGTTCGACGTGATCATCCAGCCCGGCCTCACGTTCCGGTTCGATCCGGCACAGGGTTACTTTCCGCTGCTGAAGGATCGCCCGACCTTGGTGATCCTCGCCTCCGGCGGCGATTTTTCTACCGGCATGAACCGCGGCCGCATCGACATGGCAACGCCTTACTTGCGGGAAGCGCTGCGCTTCATCGGCGTCAGCAGCGTCAGTTTTGTGCCGATCGGCCCGACCGCAGGGCCTACCGAGCCGATCCGCACCGCGCGTGACAGCGCCCATCACCGTCTCGCCGATCTGGCGAAGCGGTTCTGATCCCTACGCCCCCGTCCTCGCTTTTCGTGCAGCAATCTGCTGAAGCGCCCAGCGTGCGTTCTTGCGCACGTCGGGATCGGGATCGTCGGCGATCACCGCCAGGAATGCCTCGCCGTCGGCATGGGCGATCTCACCGAGTGCCGCGGCGGCTTCCTTGCGCAAGTTTGCCTGCTCATGGGTCATGCAGTTGCCGATCGGGCGCACCGCGCGCTCGATCTTCATTCTGCCGAGGCTGCGGATCGCCTTCAGCCGCACCTGCCAGAACTCGTCAGCAAGGCAGGCAATCAGTTGATCGGCGGCGATCGCACCATTGACGTTGAGCCCGAGCGTTTCCGCCGCCATTTCGCGGACCATCCAGTCGTTGTCCTTCAGCGCGCGGGTGATCGTCTCTGCCGCCGGCTTCATCTGCGAAAAGGCGAGCGCACTCACCGCCGCGCGCCGCACATGGGCATCGGGATCGTGGATCAGCGCTGTCAGCGCCGGAATCGACTCTTCCAGCTTCAGGAAGCCGATGACACCGATCGCCTGCACGCGCACGGCCGCGTCCGAGTCCTGCAGCGCTTCCAGCGCCGGCTTCAGCGTGTCCTTGCGGCGCAGCTCCTTCAACGCACGCAGCGCTCCCATGCGGACGAAGGCGTGGCCGTGCTTGACCAGTGGCAGGATGATTTCGGCGCACGCAGGATCCTTGAACTCGGCCATGCTGTCGGCGGCAGCCCCTGCCACGATCCTTTCGGGGTCGACCAGCAGCCTGACCAGCGCGCCCGCGGCCTCCGGCCCGTCGAACTCGCCGAGTGCCATTGCGACCTGCTGACGCACGCCGGCATCGGGATCGGACACCATGTTGGCGAGATGACCGACCGCGGCGGGATCGCCGGAATGGCCGAGCGCAATGATCGCGACGCGGCGCTCGGCGGGATCGGCGGCCTGCAGACGCTCGTCGGCATCTTCGAGGTCGTCATAGGACTCGAACGGGCTCGACATGACTACCTCAACAGATAGGGAATGTTGACGGTGACGGCGCCGGTCGGGCAGTCCGCTTCGCAGGGCATGCAGTACCAGCACTCGTCATAAGCCATGTAGGCTTTTCCGGTCATGTCGCTGATGCGGAGCACGTCGAGCGGACAGACGTCGACGCACACCGTGCAGCCCTTGTCCGCGATGCACTTTTCATCGTCCACGACCACCGGAACCGATGTCTGATATGAAGCGAGAGGCATCGTTGATCTCCTGTTGCTTGCTGTTGGCGGTGGATCAGGCTGTGGCGCGAATGCGCTGCTTGTCGTAGAGATCCTTCTCGTCGTCGGCGATCGGCACGACGTATGGTTCGACCGCGCGCTTCTCGCTGGTCATCTTGCCGTCCTGCTTGCTCAGCAGCGTATGGCAGAACCAGTTCTCGTTGTCCTTCTCCGGAAAATCCGTGCGCCAGTGATAGAGGCCCCAGCGGCTCTCCTCGCGGTAGAGCGAGGCATGGGCGGCCATGTCGGCGCAATCCATGATCGACTGCACCTCGAGCGCACGAAGCAGCTCGTGTGCATTGCGCGCGATCATGCGCTCCTGCATGTCCTCCCGCACCTCGGCGAGACGGCGCATGCCGAGCTCGTATTTGCGCGTCACCTTCGGCGGCTGGAGATAGTCGTTGACCAGGCGGCGGGCCTTGTACTCGATCTGGTTCGGCGGAATGCCGTCCTCACGCGTGGTCGGCGCCATCACACGGTCGCGCTCCCTTGCCACCTCCTGCGCGTCGAACTCTGCAAAGTCGTGGCTGTCGGCAAACTCCATCGCGTCGATACCGGCGACCGAGCCGTTGGTGAAGGCACCGAGCATGTAATTGTGCGGCACGCTCGCCATGTCGCCGGCGGCATAGAGGCCCGGCACGGTTGTGCGGGCATTGTCGTCGACAAACACGCCCGAGGCGCTGTGGCCGGAGCAGAAGCCGATCTCGGAGATGTGCATCTCGATCGACTCGCTGCGATAATCGACCCCGCGCCCCTGCTGGAACAGGCCGCGCGTCGGCCGCTCCACCTTGTGCAGCGTCGATTCGATCTCCTCGATCGTGTTGGGGTGGAGATGCTTGAGCTGGAGGAACACCGGACCCTTGCCGGACAGCAACTCGTTGTAGAACTCCAGCATCATCTGGCCGGACCAGTAATCGCATTCGATGAAGCGCGAGCCCTCATTGTTCGCGGTATAGGCGCCAAAGGGACCGGCAACGTAGGCGCAAGCCGGGCCGTTATAGTCCTTGATCAGCGGGTTGATCTGGAAGCACTCGAGGTTCGCGAGCGCTGCACCGGCGTGATAGGCCATCGCATAGCCGTCGCCGGAATTGGCGGCGTTCTCATAGGTGCCAAACATGTAGCCGGATGTCGGCAAGCCCAAGCGGCCGGCGGCACCCATGCAGAGGATCACGGCCTTGGCCTTGATCACGAGCATCTCGGCGGTACGGGTATTGACCGAGATCGCGCCGGCAATGCGCCCGTCGCCGGACTTCAAGAGCCGCGTCGCCATGTAGCGGTTGGAGATCAGGATGCGGGCGCGGCGAAGCTGGCGATACAGCGCCTTCTTCACGGTCTCGCCATTCGGCATCGGCAGAACATAGGTGCCGATGTGGTGAACCTTCTTCACGGCGTAATCGCCGTTCTCGTTCTTCAGGAAGCGGATGCCGAAGCTGTCGAGCTCCTCGATGATCTCAAAGCAGTTCTGGGCGTATTTATAGACCGCCTTCTGATCGACGATGCCGTCATTGGCGATCGTGATCTCTTTCGTATACTGCTCGGGCGTCGCGTAGCCGGGGATGACGGCGTTGTTCAATCCGTCCATGCCCATCGAGATCGCGCCGGAGCGCTTGACGTTGGCCTTTTCGAGCAGGACGACATTGGCCTTCGGGTTCTTCAGTTTTGCCTTCAACGCCGCCATCGGGCCGGCCGTGCCACCGCCGATGACCAGCACGTCGCAGGAAACCTCGGAAAGTCCGTCGACGATCTGATCTAGTGCCATCGCTTGCTCCTGGTTCGCCGGCGCGATCCGGCGCCTTTGCATCAGATTTGTTGAGGGGAGTTTCCGGCGATAGCAATTAGTTGTCGCCGGAAGAGAATTGCTGCTCTTTGGTTCATTTGCCCAAACCGCAGCCGCTCGATTGACCGCGGCGTGAGCAAATGGCTCAGCGCTCGACAAACGCCTTTTCGATCACGAAGTGGCCGGGCTGGCTGTGATTGCCTTCTGCAAAACCGCGCGCCGTGAACATCGCGTGTAGCTCTTCCAGCATCGCGGGGCTGCCGCACAGCATGATGCGATCGGTGTCCCTGTCGAGCGGAGGCTGCCCGATATCGGCAAAGAGCTGACCCTGCTCGATCAGATCGGTGATGCGCCCGCGATTCCTGAAGGGTTCGCGTGTCACGGTCGGGTAGTAGACGAGCTTGTCCTTGATCAGTGGACCGAAGAACTCGTGGCTCAGAAGGTTCTCGACGAGGTGTTCCCCATAGGCGAGTTCCGAGACCTGCCGGCAGCCATGCGCGAGCACGATGGCCTCAAAATTCTCGTAGACATCGGGGTCCTTGATCAGGCTCGCAAACGGCGCAAGGCCGGTCCCGGTCGAGAGAAGAAGCAGCCGTTTGCCCGGGAGCAGATTGCCGGTGACCAGCGTGCCCGTGGCCTTGCGGCCGACCAGGATGATGTCGCCTTCCCTGATCTTCTGGAGCCGCGAGGTCAGGGGGCCGTCCGGCACCTTGATCGAGAAGAATTCGAGCGCCTCTTCGTGGTTGGCGCTGGCCATGCTGTAGGCCCGCATCAGCGGCTTGCCTTCGACCTCGAGGCCGATCATGGCGAATTGGCCGTTCTGGAAGCGGAAGCCGGGATCGCGCGTCGCCGTGAAGGAGAACAGGGATTCTGTCCAGTGCTTCACCGACAGAACCGTTTCCTTCTGAAAGGCGCTCATCGTCCGTCTCTCCTTCGCCATGGCTTTCTCGATGCGGCGAAAGGTTTCGGAGAGACGGTCTTCTCGCAACGCCGAATTGCTTCTCTCGGTCGATTAGTTGCGAAATATCGCTGCGATCAGTTCGCCAAGCGCCGTCAGGCAATTAGTTGCTATCCGCGGCGCCACCTTGGTGCTTAGGAGGACGTCGGAGAACCGTCATGACCGTGACCGCATTGGTGGCACCGACCGTCGCTGGCTACGAGGCCAGCGCCGATCTCGCCGCGCTCGTCGTGCGCACCACACATGACGATCAACTCGAACTTGGTGCCGAGCAGCTTCGCCTGGCCTGCAAATGCGCCCACTGCACCCGCGCGCGCTTTGACGGCCGCTTCCCCGCGCGCTTTCCGGGCATTGCGATCACCGACATCGGTGACCTCGGCTACGGGCTGAACATCTCGTTCTCGGACGGGCACAACCGGGGGATTTATCCGAAGCCGTATCTGCTGAGTCTGGCGGAACGCTGATCCCACCCAAGCAGTCGTCCCGGCGAAAGCCAGGACCCCATTACCCCAGGGAGCAGTTGTGGCCCCTGCGCATCTGGCACGAACATTGCTGCTCTTTAGAACGATTTGAACGTTCCGGAGGCGGACAATGCTGATGCAGGCGGCAAATGCGGTGCGCGGGGCTGTTCCCGCAACGGGCCGACCCGCAGGCAGCTCGTCGCTGCTCCTGACCGAAAACCAGCAGTCCATCGGCGGGCCGCCACCATTGATGGACAAGCTGACGCTGCGCGAGCGCGAGCTGGTGCTGAAACAGGGCCGACGCAAGGTGCTCAACCGCGGCCAGACCCTGTTCAGCCAGGGCGGCCGCCACGACGGCATCTGGCTGATCGAGAGCGGCCGGATTCGTGTGTTCTACACCTCTCCGCTCGGGCGCGAGATCACGCTTGCCTATTGGCATGTCGGCAATTTCGTCGGCGGGCCCGAAGTGTTCGAGGGCACCCTGCATCAGTGGTCCGGCGTTGCATCCAGCAATTGCAGCGTCGTTCACCTGCCCGGAAAGGAGCTGCGCACGCTCGCGGCCGAAATCCCCAATCTTGCCATCGGCCTGATCGAAGGCCTGACCTTCAAGGGCAAATGCTATTCGGCGCTGGCGCAGATGCTGGGAACGCGCTCGATCACCCAGCGCCTGGCGCATCTGCTGCTCCACCTCGTCGAGCTCTATGGCGTCGAGGACGCCGACGGCACCGTGATCGCGGCAGCCTTCACCCATGCCGACATCGCCCACATGGTCGGCGCCACCAGGCAGTGGGTGACCATCAGCCTGAAGCGGATGCAGGAAAAGGGAATCGTGCTCACCAAACGGTCCCAGATCGTGGTCTGCCGGCCCGACGTCCTGGAGGAGATGCGTGGCCAAGCCGGCGACTAATGTCCATGCACATGCAAGTGGCTTTCAAGTGCAGGATTGCCCAAGGAGTATGCAATCACCTTTTCCCGGCAACTAATCGACTGCGGCGGTAAATCCGGGTTTGCCCCGCCGGCGCCCTCACCCAATCATGGCAGCCACAGCACATCCAACCGAATGAGGATGAGAATGGTCCGCCATCTTCCAACGCTCTCGATCGCGATGTCGGTGACGTCGCTCGCGCTTCTCCTCGCGCAGCCGGCGACGGCGGAAACGGTCACGATCGGCATCGGCACGCAGGACACGACCACCAACACGGTGACCGCCGGCGTCGTCATCCGGCAACTCAAGCTCCTCGAAAAATACCTGCCGACATCAGGCAAATACGCCAACATCAAGTTCGAGATGGAGTGGCAGAACTTCACCTCCGGCCCGCCCGTCACCAATGCGATGATGGCTAACAAGCTTCAGATCGGCATGATGGGCGACTATCCGCTGATCGTGAACGGCTTCACCTTCGAGAGCAATCCGGAAAGCAAGAGCCGCCTGATCGGCATTGCCGCTTATAGCCTGTCCGGTTCCGGCAACGGCATGGTCGTGCACAAGGACTCGTCCTACTACGATCTTGCCGATCTCAAGGGCAAGCTCGTCAGCGTGCCCTTCGGCTCCGCCGCGCACGGCATGGTGCTGAAGGCGTTGCAGGACCGCGGCTATCCCGCCGATTTCTTCCAGCTCGTGAGCCAGAGCCCCGAGGTCGGCTCGACCAATCTCCAGGAGAAGAAGATCGACGCGCATGCCGACTTCGTCCCCTTCGCCGAGCTGTTGCCGTTCCGTGGGTTTGCGCGAAAGATCTTTGACGGCGTCGAGACCAATCTGCCGACCTTCCACGGCATCGTCGTGCGCACCGACTTTGCCGAAAAATACCCTGAAGTCGTCGTCGCCTACATGAAGGCGATCATCGCCGCCAACCAGTGGCTGCGCGACAATCCAAAGCTTGCGGCCGAAAAGATCCAGGAATGGACCGGCATCAGCAAGGAGGTCGTCTACATCTTCCTGGGCCCCAGCGGCAACATGACCACCGATCCATCGATCAAGCCGGCGCTGATCGATGCGGCCACCACCGACGTCAAGGTGCTGCAGAATCTCGGACGCATGAAGGAGTTCGATCCCAAGAAGTGGGTCGACGACAGCTACATCCGCAAGGCCTATGCCGAGATGAAGCTCGACTATGACGCACAGCTTGCGAGCACGAAGAACTACGAGATCGCGGGCGAGGATGGCTTCTGCAAGAAGCCGATCGGCGATCCACGCAAGGCGGGCGAAGTCTGGGTCGACGAGGCCGGCATCCTGCCCTTCGCAAGTGCCACCTGCACGCTCGGCGCCTATGCTGACTTCAAAGCCAAGGGCAAGAAGATCAACGTGACTTACGTCTTCGACACCTCCCGTGGCATCAAGCTGTTTGCCGACCAGGCCTTCTTCGCGGTCGGCGGCGACGAGATCGCACCGTTCCTCCTGAAGAAGGACGCCGAGACCTATGCGGCGAAAATCAGCGGCAAGGTGCTCGGCTTTGAGGACGCGGTGAAGTCGGCGGTCACCGGAGGCAAGACGTGAGCAGCCCCGCCATTCTGCGGCATCCCGAGGACGCGATGCCATCAGCGGTCGCCGATGCGTCAACGGCACCCGCCGCCACGCCGCAGAGCACTCCGCCGTCGTTCGGCACGCTCGCGTTGCGCTGGTTCCGGCTCAACCAGGGCAGCTTGCGGGCGACGGCAATCGGCATCGCCTCGCTGATCGCCTTCCTTCTCGTCTGGCACCTGCTCACGACCTACCGCGTCGTGTTCTTCGTGCGCTTCACCAACGTGCCCTCGCCGCTCGCCGTCTATGCGAGCTTCATCAAGGCGATCCACGATCCGAAATTCCTGATGCACATCCTATTGAGCTGCCGGCGCATCCTGATGGGATTCACGCTGGCTGCAGTAATTGGCGTGCCGCTCGGGCTGATCATGGGCCGCTTCAAGCTGATCCACGAGATCGTCTTCCCGGTCGCCGAAGTGCTGCGGCCGATTCCCGCGATCGCCTGGGTGCCGATGGCCATCATGCTGTGGCCGACCAACGAGCAAAGCATCGTCTACATCACCTTCCTTGGTTCGTTCTTCCCGATCCTGGTCAACACGCTGCACGGCATGTCGCTGGTCGATCCCGTGCTCGTCCGCGCGGCGCAGTGTCTCGGCGCACGCGAGCGCTCGATCTTCCGCGAGGTGTACTTTCCGGCCTCGCTGCCGCACATCTTCACCGGCCTCACCGTCGGCATGGGCGTGGCCTGGGTGTCGCTGATCGCCGCCGAGATGATCTCGGGCCAATACGGCATCGGCTACTTCACCTGGGAGGCCTACTCACTGGTGCAATACGCCGACATCGCGCTCGGCATGATCGCGATCGGCGTGCTCGGATTGGGATCGAGCCTCCTGATCCGCGGTGCAGGACAAGTTGTGATGCCGTGGAGGGAGAAATGAGCGAGATCCAGATGGTCGCCCCGAAGGGCCATATCGAGGTCAAGAATTTCTCACTGAGCTATGACAGCATCGAAGGGCCGGTACAGGCCGTCACCGATACGCAGATCCATGTGAAGCCGGGCGAGTTCGTTTCCATCGTCGGCCCATCGGGCTGCGGGAAGTCGACGCTGCTCAATGCGGTCGCGGGCTTCCTCAAGCCGACCACGGGCGCCGTCACCGTCGACGGCGAGGCGGTCAACGGGCCGAGCGCCGAGCGCGGCATGGTGTTCCAGCAATATTCGCTGTTTCCCTGGAAGACGGTGCGGGAGAATGTCGAGTTCGGCCTGAAGATGCGCGGCATGCCGCGCTCGCAGCGCGAACGCGCCGCGCGCACCCTGCTTGGCCTTGCAGGGCTCGAGGCTTTTGAAAAGCACTACCCGGAGCGGCTGTCCGGTGGGATGAAGCAGCGTGTCGGCATCGTACGGGCGCTTGCCACGGGACCGAAGGTGCTGCTGCTCGACGAGCCCTTCGGCGCGCTCGATGCACAAACCCGCGTCATCATGCAGCAGATCCTCACCAACATGTGGCAGCGACTGAAAATCTCGGTGTTGTTCGTCACCCACGACATCGACGAAGCGATCTTCCTCTCCGACCGCGTCTACTGCATGACCGCGCGGCCCGGCTCGATCAAAGCCGAGATTCCGATCCCGCTGGACCGCCCGCGGCAGCAGTCGATGATGATGTCGTCGGAGTTTTTGGCGCTGCGCCGCGGACTGATGTCTCTGATCCGCGAGGAAAGCCTGAAGGCCATGGGCGGCGAGATCAACGATCTCGGCATGCAGGGGCTGAACATCGAACTGCACGGTCACTCGCTGGCGGACGTGCTGTAGAGAACTCTCCTTCACCTCGCCCCGCTTGCGGGGTGGGTGCACCGCCATTGCGCTCACTCATTTGAACCAGTGCACCAGCCCGATGCTGATCGCGAGCAGCAGCATCAGCGACAGCGTCACCGCGGCGGTCACGCGCCCCCCGACATTGGCGAGCACGCGCACGTCGACACCGAGGCCAAGCGCGGCCATCGACACCACGGTGAGAAAGCCGGTGATCGTCGTCAGCGGGCTCACCACGCTGGCGGGCACCACTTCGAGCGAGCGAAGTGTCGCGAGCGCAAGGAAGCCGAGGATGAACCAGGGCACCAGGCGGAAGAAGCCTACGCTGGACTTCTTCTGTGCGCTCCCCTGCCAGCGCGAAGCGAACAGCGAAAGCACGATCACCACCGGCCCGAGCATCAGGACGCGCATCAGTTTGACCAGCGTGCCGATCTGCGTGCTGACCAATCCCGCCGGAAGCGTTGCGGCCAGCACCTGCGGCACCGCATAGACGGTGAGGCCTGCGAGAATGCCGTATTGGGTCGCCGACAATTGCAGGAGCGGAATGAGCAGCGGCAGGCCCAGTACCATCATCACGCCGAGGATCGCCGTGAACGAGATCGACGACGCGATCTCGTCGCTGTCGGCGCCGATGATCGGCGCCACCGCGGCAATCGCGGAATTGCCGCAGATCGAGTTGCCGCAGGCGATCAGGATCGACAGCCGCGTCCCCAATCCGAGCATGCGGCTGAGGCCAAAGCTGACCGCCAGCGCGATCACAACGACGGCGGCGATGGCGGCGAGCAAGGCGATGCCGGAGGCTGCGATCGCCGCAAAGCTGATGGAAGCCCCGAGCAGCATCACCGCAACTTCGAGGAGCTGCTTGGCGCTGAAGGCTATGCCGGTCTGCCAGCGCTCGGACGGTTTCCAGAAACTGCGCACGGCCATGCCGAGCAGGATCGCCATGACAAGCGCCTCGACATAGGGGTGCGCGAACATGTGCCGCTCGACGCCTTCGAGACTTGCGGAAATGCCGGCGATCCCGATGCATAGGAGGATGCCGGGAATCAGCGCTCCGATGCGGCTCGCGGGGGTCGCCGGTCTTGCGCCGGCTGCGGAGGATACTTTGTTATCGGCCACTCAAATCTCCCGAAGGAGAAGATTTTATACGCCTGGAGGCGCGAGTGGGTAATATATTTCTAAGCGGGAGCTATGAAAGCAAGTAATGTCCTTGGGGCGCGAATCTTCCACACCTGCTGACAGGCGTCGCACCACGCAAGATCTAATTTTGGGAGATCCGACGCCTAGAAGATGAGGCTTTTGGCGAGCGCGGCAACGCGGCTAAAACCGTCGAAAACGCCGGGCTCGAAGAAGGCCGCGCGGGCCAGAACGATGGCTCCGACCAGCGACCAGAACACGCCGGTGCCGGCCCACAGCAGGTATTTGGACGCGCGCGACTGCGGCCGGGCATCCCCCTCGGGGGCCAAGCGCTCGCCAAACGGCTCGAAATTCACGCGTTCCATCGCAGCCAATCCATCGATTTGTGGAGGAAATGTCGTCGTTTCCGGCTCAAACGGCAATGGAAGCGATTGGCTTTTTTGGCGTCGCGAAGGGAAACTCCTTCCGCACGACACAGCGCGGACGATGGTTTTCTTCTCAGGGGCGATCTTCGTGAGCGCCTGAGCCGGATTCGACCGAGGCTTTGCGCCCCGCAGGGGGCCGCTGCCCCAGCGAATGGAAGGGACATGCGCTTGCCGCAACCATTCTTGGCTCGCGATGCTGATTCGCCGTCTCACCCTTCGACCGCGCGAGCTCCGGCGCGTTCATTTCGGGATCCGGCAGCAAATTCTCACCCACCCAGACCTTGGCGAAGAGGGCTCGCTTGATCAGCCAGGCGGCGATCGGGTTCGGATCGCCCATCTGGTGGAGATCGCGAATACGCTTCGACTGAACCGTCAGAACCACCTGGCGCCCGAGCCCCCACAACGGCTTTGGAAGCTGCGCCTCGTTGAACTGGTCGACGACGTAGGCAGCGAGCTCCCTGCCCGTCTCCGTCTTTGGCCATGGACGCTTCTCGAACTCGTCGACGAACGCCTCCATCGCAGCGAAGTCCGCGGGATAGCCTTGCACATAGCCGTCCGGTCCGCGCATCATCGCCATGATGTCGCGCCAGAAATGATGAGCCGCGATCTTCTGCTTCTCGCTGAAGCCGGGGAGCCCCAGAAACAGGCGAAACCGGTGCAGGAACGTGCCGAGCCAAGCCGTCGTGTAGATGAAGTCATCCCGGGTGAAGGCCTCCACCACCAGCTTCGACATGGCGTCGTGGATGCGATTGACCTGCTCCAGCGACCGCCACGTCTCGACATGCGCAGGTCCATATTCGAACCAGCGCCAGAAATGCGAGAGCGTGTCGTTGGCCCGCTCATGCTTGAGGTCCTTCGCCTTGCGGCTGCGCCGCATCAAAAGCTCACTGCCGAACGGAGACTGCGTGAAGCGCGGCATGCCCGTCGCATAAAGCAGGTTCACCAGCGTTTCATCGGCATAGTAGATAATCGTCAAGGCCCATATCCGCGCGAAATCCTGCTCGGGATCCAGATCCTCGATCTCACGGCTGATCCATTTGTAGCCCTTCACCGGCGTGCGCGCGCTCGCGCCGGCCGGCAAGGCAGATGCCTCGCTGGTCATGGCGTTCTCCCAGTCACTTTGCTTGTTTATTGACGCGCCGATGCTAGGCGCTGCAGATGATCGATGATATAAATAAGATATAATAGTCATTATTGATGATTTCGATGACGGCCGTCGACCTCCGCAATCTCGATCTCAATGTCCTGCTCGTCCTGGACGGCCTGCTCAGGGACAACAACCTGTCGAGCGTGGCGCGCAAGCTTTCGATCAGCCAGCCGACGGCCAGCTATTCCTTGCGCAAGCTGCGCGACATCTTCGACGACGAGCTGTTCGTGCGCACGGGCGGGCGCATGCAACCGACCGCCAAGGCGCACGCGCTGCGGGCGCCGCTCGGCCGCGTCATCGATATCCTGCGCAACGAGTTGCTGAACCAGCCCGCGTTCGACCCGGCGAGCAGCCGGCGCGTTTTCGTGATCAACACGACCGACATCGGCGAGATGGTCTTCCTTCCGTCGATCCTGCGACTGTTGCGCGAATTCGCACCGCATGCGTCGGTGAAGTGCGTCTGTCTCGAGCCGCTCGAATTGAACGAGGCCATGAACGACGGCAAGGTCGACCTTGCCATCGGCTACCTTCCCGAATTGACCGGAGGTGCAATTCGCGTCCAGAGCTTCTTCGATCATCCCTTCGTCTGTCTGGTCAGGGACGATCATCCGACCATCGGCAAGAAACTGACCCTCAGGCAATATGCCGAAGCCAGGCATATCGGGCTGGTGGGCGAAGGGCACAGTCAGAAGAAATTCGAGACTATGATCAAGAAGGCCGGCATCGGCCGGAACATCGCCTTTCGCTCGCAACACTTCATGAATATCCCCTTCATCGTCCGCGACAGCGACCTTGTCGCCACCGTTCCGAAGGTCATAGCGGTTGCGTTCGAGAACCTGCCGGGCCTGCGTGCGCTCTGGCCGCCATTTGCCATTCCGCGCATTCCCATCAAGCAGTACTGGCATCAGAAAGTTGCGAACGATCCGGCGCAGATCTGGCTGCGCAAGACGACCGGTAAGCTATTCCTCAACAACGATCCGACGCGGCATTTCCAGATCGATGGACAGCGCCTCGGCAGATTGCGCTGAGCGTCCCCTCGCGGTCACCGCCGGCGACCGCGCCGCAACTCACAGAGCCAGATAGCGGCGACGGATCGCATCGTCGGCCTTTAGCTCGTCAATGCCGGCGGCATAGACGATCTGGCCCTTGTCGATGACGGTGGCGTGGCTCGCCAGACCCAAGCAGAAGTGCATGTTCTGCTCGGCGATCAGTACGGTCGAGCCGATGCTGCGGAGTTGCCGCAACAATTCTCCGATCCGCTGCACGATGATCGGGGCAAGCCCCTCGCTCGGCTCATCCAGCAGCAAGAGTGCCGGATTGCCCATCAGCGTGCGCGCGATCGCCAGCATTTGCTGCTCGCCGCCGGAAAGCCGGCCCGCGATGCGAGCCTTGAGCGGCTCGAGCAGCGGGAAGACATCGGAAATGCGTCTGATCGGCCATTCATCCTGGCCGTCCGGTCCCTTCTTCCGGCCGATGATGAGATTGTCCTCGACCGTATGCTCGGGAAAGATTTGGCGATCCTCCGGCACGAAGCCGAGGCCTGCTCGCGCGATGTGGTGCGGCTTCCATCCCGAGATAACCTCGCCGCGCAGGCTGACCGTGCCGCGCCGGGGCGGCGCAAGCCCCATGATCGCCTTCATGGTGGTCGACTTGCCGGCGCCGTTGCGCCCGAGCAGCGCCATGGTCTCGCCCTGCCGCACCGACAGGCCAACACCGAACAGGATCTGGCTCGTGCCGTAGTAGACGTCGAGATCGGCGACTTCGATCACGGCTGCGCTCATGCGGCGGCTCCCGCATGTTCGGTGCCGAGATAGGCCTCGATCACGGCTGCGTTGTTGCGGATTTCGTCTGGCGCGCCGGTTGCGAGGATGCGGCCGTAGCAGAGCACGACGATTTTTGGCGCGATCTTGAACACGATGTCCATGTCGTGCTCGATGAAGACGACGGTGATCTTCTGCGTCTCCCAGAGCTCGCGCACCTTGTCGATCATGCGCCAGCGCTCCTCCGGCCCCATCCCCGCAGTCGGCTCGTCGAGCAGCAGCACTTTTGGTTCGAGCACCAGCGCCAGTGCGATGTCGAGCAGCTTTTGGTCGCCATGCGACAAGGTCGCGGCGGTGCGGTGGCGCTTGGCCGTGAGGCCGAGCAGCTCCATCACGTGTTCGGCGCGGTCGCGCGTCTCGGGAAGCGGAAAGCGCCGGTGCAGCACCGACGACGTCCGCTGGTCGGCGCTGACGGCGGCGAGCATCGTCTCCTGCACCGTGAGCGAAGGAAAGATACTCGCAACCTGGAAGGCGCGGCCGATGCCGTGACGCACGATCTCCGGCGGCGAGAGCCCGGCGAGCTCGACGCCGTCGAGCCGGATCTGGCCCGCGTCCGGCTTCAAGGCGCCGGTGATCAGGTTGAAGAAAGTGCTCTTGCCCGCGCCGTTCGGGCCGATCACAGCGGTGAGCGAGCCGTCGGCGAAATCCAGCGTGACGTCGTTGGTCGCCTTCACGCCACCGAATGACTTTTGCAGATTGCGGATCTCCAGCATGGTCAGTCCCGCCCCTCTCCCGCATCGCGCCGATGCGCAACCCACTCGGCCACGAAGTCGAGCAGGCCTTTGCGCAAGCCAAGCGCAAAGAACAGGATGACGATTCCGAGCACGATGCCGTGGTACTCGGTGAACCGCGTGACGGTGTCGTTGAGCAGCAGGAGCAGCACCGTGCCGACCATTGGCCCCAAGAAAGTCGAGACGCCCCCTAACATGTTGATGAAAATGCCCTCGCCCGAGATCGTCCAATAGGCGAATTCCGGATAGGCGCCGGAGACGAACAGCGCCATCACCATGCCGCCCATCGAGGCGAACAGTGCCGCCAGCACGAAGATCGTCAGCTTGGCCCGGTAGACATCGATGCCAAGGAAACTCGCACGCGCGGCATTGTCGCGGATCATGCGCAGCGTGAAGCCGAACGGCGATTGCACGATCTGCCGCATCGCGAGCAGGCCGAGGATCAGGAGCGCGCAGCTCATGACATAGAGATGGACGTGGTTGGAGAGATCGATGCCGAGAAATGCCGGCCGCGGAATGCCGCCGCGCAGCCCCTGGTCGCCGCCGGTGAAGGACGGCCAGGACAGGATCGTCGAGTGGATCAGCATCTGGAAGGCGAGCGTGACGAAGGCGAAATAGATCTCCTTCAGCCGCACGCAAATCGCGCCGATGATCGTCGCAGCAATGGCAGTGATCGCGAGAGACGCCACGAACGCCACCGGGATCGGCACGGAAAGCCGCTGCATGATCAGTCCAAAACCGTAGGCACCGAGGCCAAAGAACATGCCATGCCCGAACGAGGTCAGCCCGGTATAGCCGACCAGCAGATTGAGCGAGGTCGCAAACAGCCCGTAGGCCGAACAGCGAATCACGAAATCGAGCAGCGCCTTGCTGCCCGTGAACAGCGGCAGGCTTGCCAGTGCCACAAACGCGATCAGCGCGACAGCCAGGTCGAGATAGCGCGACCGCCACGCGGACGCAGCGTCGCGCGGCGTTGCGAGCGCCCCCGCGCGTCCGGCCTCGAGCTCGGTCATGCGACCTCCTTGCCGAACAGGCCGGTGGGCCGCGAGACCAGCACGATGACCATGAACAGATACATCAGTCCTTCGGTGAACAGGGGAAAGCCGAGCGAGCCGAAGGAGCGGATCAGGCCGAGCAGCAGCGCGCCGATCAGCGCGCCCAGGATCGAGCCCATGCCGCCGATCACGGTGACGATGAAGGATTCGATGAGCACGGAAAATCCCATGCCCGGGGTCAGCGAGCGCACGGGCGCTGCGAGCGCACCTGCAAGTCCCGCGAGCCCGCCCCCGAGCGCGAACACGCCGCCATAGATCAGGCCGGTGTTGATGCCGAGCGCCGAAACCATGCCGGGATTTTGCGCGGCCGCGCGGATCACCTTGCCGATCCGGCTGCGCGACAGCCCGATGCCGAGCACGATTGCAGCGGCGAGCGCCACGCCAATCAGCAACAGATAGTAAGGCGGCACCACGCCGCCGGCAATGAACAGCGGCACCACCTGGAATGCGCTCGGCATCCCCATCGACTTGAATTCAGGCCCCCAGATGATCCGCACCACGTCATCGAAGATCAGCACGAAGGCGTAGCAGACGAGGAGCTGCATCAGGACATCGGCGCCGTAGACCCGGCTCATGAAGACGCGTTCAAAGATCAGCCCGAGGATCGCTGTGCCGGCGGCGCCGCACAGCATCGCCAGCGCAAAGCTGCCGGTGAGCTGATAGGCCGCCATCGCAAAATAGGCGCCGAACATATAGAAGGCGCCGTGGCTGAAATTGACGACCTTGAGCACGCCGAAGATCAGGGTCAGCCCGACCGCGACCAGGAACAAGAGCATGCCGATGATGAGCCCGCTGGTGGTTTGCGTCACCAGACAGGCCGGACTTGAAAGACACCCGGTGAGCGCGTCGAGATCCACGGCAGCATTTCCATTGCGGCACACCGGGATGATCGATGTGCGTGAAGCCCCATCGTGAAGAGCGGAGGCAGCCTAGGCCACCTCCGTCGAACTGCTGGACCAAGCCTCAGGCGTAGCCCTTGCTCTTCTTCCACTCGGCTTCGAGCTCGAGAATGGTCTTCCAGTCGCCGGCCTTCACCTCCGGCACGTAAGGCTCCTGCGGGATCGTCGTCCCCCACCCGATCGCGTAGCCGATCAGGGTCTGGTCCTCGCCACGCATGGTCACCGTGCCATCGGCGCCGAAGGGGGACTTGATGGTCAGCCCCCGCATCGCCTCGGCAAGCTTCTTGCCGTCGGCGGAATTGGCCTTCTTCGCGGCTTCCGCGATCAGCATCATGGCGGTGGCGTTCTCCCAGGACCAGTTGGTCGGGTACTCGTTGTACTTCGCCTTGTAGGCATCGCCCCATGCGGCATTCTCGGCGGTGCCGGGGAAAGTCTTGATGTAGCGGTTGCCGGAGTGAATGCCCTTCGGCAAGTTCTTCACCACGGTGAGCGCGGTGTAGTCGGCCATGTTGACGGCAAACACCTCCATCTGGCCGAACATCGCGTAGATGTTCGCCTGGTCGATATAGGAGGTGAGATCGCCGCCCCACAGGCAGGAATAGAGCGCCTGCGGTTTCGCTTGCAGGATCTTCGTCACTACCTCGGTGTAGTCGGGCTGGAACAGTTTTGGCCAGGACTCGCTGATGATCTCGACGTCGGGCGCGAAGCGCTTCAGGTAGAGGGTGTACTCGGCCGTGGTGTCGCGGCCATAGGCGTAATCAGGCGAGCACGTCGCCCATTTCTTCAAACCCTTGGCCTTGGCAATCGCCGCCGCGTAGCTGCCGCCGACGATGGAGTCGTGCACGCCCTGCCGCGCGGTGCGGAAGGCGTTCGGAATCTGCTGCTTCGGATCGGCCGTTAGCGCCGAGGTTTCCGAATTGGTGTGGATGCAGAACACGCCGAGGTCGCGCGCCACTTCGTGCACGGCGAATGCGCCAGATGAGGCCTCGGCATCGATCAGCAGCTCGCAGCCGTCGGTGTTGACGAGCTCGCGCGCCACGCGCGCGGCTTCCTGCGGCTGGCCCTTGGAATCGCGGATCACCATCTCGATGGTCCGGCCCGCAAGCCCGCCGGCGGCGTTGATCTTGTCGACTTCGAGCATGACGGCGTTGCGTGACGACGTGCCGAGCTGCGCGACACGGCCCGACAGAATCGTCGGCATGCCGATCTTGATGGTCTTGGCTTGTGCGCGCGCCACCCACGGCGCGGCAAAGGACATTGCACCGGCGCCCATCAGCGCCAGAGTCGAACGGCGGCTGATGCCCGGTGTGCGGGTTCTCGTCATCGTCCCCTCCCTGTTCGGGGTTCGCGTTCCCATTCCCTCGGAGATCGTTTTCGTCTCCGTGGCTGTGAGAATTTCAGAGGTAAGGGGGTGACGTCAAGCCAAAGATGAATTACGAGTCAGAATTCATCGAGAGAGAAACGGACCGGCAAAAGCGGTTCCAAAAGCGGTTCAATGTCCGAGCCATGATCAACCTGTCGAGCTTCATCACCTTCCACGCCCGCCGGACTCCGGATCGGCCCGCGCTGAAATATCGCGGCGAGGAGATCTCTTATGCGGCATTCGACGCCCGCGTGCGCAAGGTGGCTGGCTGGTTGGCCACGTGCGGGATAGGCGCGGGCGACGTGGTCGCGGTGCTGATGAAGAACAGCGCGGCGTTCCTCGAACTTGTCTTCGCCACTAGTCATCTCGGCGCGGTGTTTTTGCCGATTAACTTCCGCCTCTCCCGCGACGAGGTCGGCTACATCGCCGGCAATGCCGGCGCGCGCATCCTGATCGTCGACGAAGAACTCGCGCCGAATGCTGCGGGGACGACGGTCGTGGCGCTCGACGCGTCAGCACAACAGAGCGTCACGCACCTTGCCGGCGATGCGAGGCCGGTGCCGATGCATGTCTGTGCGCCGTCGGACCTGATGCGGCTGATGTACACCTCGGGCACGACAGATCGTCCCAAGGGCGTGATGCTGACTTACGAGAATTTCTATTGGAAGTCCGCGGACCAGACGATCGCGCTGGCCTTGAGCGCCGATACGCGGCTCCTCGTGGTCGGCCCGCTCTACCACGTCGGTGCGCTCGACCTACCCGGCATTGCCGTGCTTTGGCACGGCGGCTTCATCTCGATCCAGCGCGATTTCGAACCGGAGACGGCGCTCGCCGCAATTGCGGAGGACAACCTCAACGCGGCCTGGTTCGCGCCGGTCATGACGACGGCGATGCTCACCTGCCCTGCCCGCGAGCGCTACGACGTGTCGAGCCTCAAATGGGCGATTGGCGGCGGCGAGAAGACGCCGGAGGTGCGCATCCGCGCCTTCTCCGACTATTTTCGCAACGCGCGCTATATCGACGCTTACGGGCTGACCGAAACCTGTGGCGGCGACACGTTTATGGACGCCGGCCGCGAGATCGAGAAGATCGGCTCCACCGGGCATGCCATCGCCCATGTCGAGATCGAGATCCGTGATGAGGTCGGCAATCGCCTGGCCGCGAACGTCAACGGCGAGATCTGCCTGCGCGGGCCCAAAATCACCAAGGGCTACTGGAAGGATCCGCAGAAGACGGCGTCCGTTTTCTTCGGCGACTGGTTCCGCAGCGGCGACGTTGGTTACCTCGACGACGACGGCTTTCTTTTCCTCACCGACCGCAAGAAGGACATGATCATCTCCGGCGGCGAGAACATCGCCTCCTCCGAGGTCGAGCGTGTGATCTATGAGCTATCAGGCGTACGCGAGGTCGCGGTGATCGGATTGCGCGACGCGCGCTGGGGCGAGCGGCCGGTGGCCGTCGTGGTGCTGGCGGATGGTGCCGCGCTGGAGCTCCCGGCTCTCACCGAGCACTGCCGCGCCCGCCTTGCGAGCTTCAAGGTGCCAAAGCAGCTCGTCGTCCGCGACAGCCTGCCACGCAACCCCTCGGGCAAGATTCTCAAGCGCGTGCTGCGCGCCGAACTGGAGAGCGTTGAATGACGGAAGCGCGAGCCACGGCCAAGGTGACCAAGCTCAATCGCGTTGAGCGCAACGCCTGGACCAAGCAGAAGATATTTGAGGCCGCGACCAAAGTCGTCGGCAAATACGGCTATGCGGAAGCCTCCGTTGCCCGCATCACCGAGCAGGCCGGCGTGGCGCAGGGCACCTTCTACAATCATTTCGAGAACCGCCAGGAGCTTTTGGACCAGCTCCTGCCAAAAATCGGCATCGACATGGTGCACTTCATCCGCGCCCGCACCGGCACGGCGCACGCCGCGCGCCAGGAGATCGAGCGCTTCTCCGCCTTCTTCGACTTCATCCGCGAGGTGCCGGAATTCTTGCGCATCCTCAATGAGGCCGAGTTCTTTGCGCCCTCCGGCTACCAGAAGCACCTCGACAACATCTCCACCGCCTATGTGCGCATCCTGCGCCGCGCCCGGCTCGCAGGCGCGATCGAGGACTTCAGCGACGAGGAATTCGAGGCCATCGTCCACATGCTGATGGGCGCGCGCGGCTATCTCAGCCGTCGCTATTCCTATTCGGCCGATGGCGTCACTGCCGTGCCCGACCACGTCATTTCCGCCTATCGCAAGCTGATGACGCGCGGCCTGTTCAATGCCTCCGGGGAGAAGACGACGCCATGAACATCGAGCTCCCGCGCAAGCAACTCGATCTCGCCTCGGCGATCGCGGAAGGCGACATCCGCTGCCTCCTGATGGTGCTGGTGCATATGACCGGTGATACGCGCTGGCTCGAGCAGCCCTATCTGCCCAAGCGCGACATCCGCCTCATTCCCGATCCCGACGCCGGTGTGCCCAGGGAGGTTCAGGACGAAATCCGCGCCGCCGTAATCAAGCTGTTTGCCGACGGCACACCAAAACCCGTCATCACCGATCCCGGCGAAGAACTTCTCTTGAAGATGATGCGTGCCTGCCTTGGCGAGAACGTCGCACGGGAATACGCGCCGCTGATGCGCGAGGAGATGGGCTTTGTGCCGCGCGAGGCGGGCTGGCGCGAGCGCCCGTCGGACGAGACGCTGGCGCAGCAACAGGTCCTCATCGTCGGCGCCGGGGTCTGCGCCATTGCGCTCGGCGTCACACTCGGCCATCTCGGCATCCCCTACACCATCGTCGAGAAGAACGCCGAGCTCGGCGGCACCTGGTGGATCAACCGCTATCCCGGCTGCGGCGTCGACACGCCGAACCACTCCTATTCCTACTCTTTCGGCTCGCTCAATCCCTGGACACGCTATTTCTGCCAGCGCGAGGAGTTGCTCGCCTATTTGCAGAAGGTCGCGGACGAGTATGGCATCCGCAAACATTTGCGCGTCAACACCGAGCTGACCTCCTCGCACTGGGACGAAGGCAAGCGGCGATGGATCTCGACGTTGAAGACAAAGGATGGCCAAGAGACATTCGAATCGACGGCCTTAGTGAGCGCCATCGGGCAGCTCAACGATCCCTCGCGCGCCCGCTTCAAGGGCGAGGAGGATTTTGGCGGCCAGATCCTGCATTCGGCGCTGTGGTCCGGTGACATCAAGTTCGACGGCAAGCATGTCGCGGTGATCGGGACCGGCGCAACCTCGATGCAGCTCGTGCCTGCGATCGCCGAGCGCGTCGCCTCCGTCACCGTCTATCAGCGCACCGCGCAATGGGCGCGGCCGGTGAAAGGCTACTCGGACCCGATCACAGAGGGCGCGCAATGGCTGCTCGCGCATTTGCCATTCTATGTGAAGTGGTACCGCTTCAACATGTTCTGGCGCTATGGCGACGGGCTATTGCCGTTCCTGCGAAAGGACCCGGCCTGGCCGCACCCCGAGCGCGCCGTCAACAAGGGCAATGACCGGCACCGGCAGGAGCTCACCGACTTCATCCTGTCGGAACTGAAGGACCGCCCGGATCTGATCGCAAAATGCGTGCCTACCTACCCGCCCTATGGCAAGCGCATCCTGCTCGACAACAACTGGTTCAAGACACTGACGAGAGACAATGTCGAGCTCGTCACCGATGAGATCGACCACTTCGATCGCGAGGGCATCGTCACCGCAGACGGTGAGCAGCGTCCCGCCGACATCATCGTGATCGCGACCGGCTTCAAGGTGACCGAGATGGCCGCACGCCTCAACATCACCGGCCGCGATGGCAAGAACCTGCGAGAGGCCTGGGCCAACGACAATCCGACGGCCTTCCTCGGCCTCACCGTGCCCGACTTCCCAAATTTCTTCTGCATGCTCGGCCCGAACGCCGGCCCGGCGCATGGTGGCAGCGTGATCTTCCAGTCGGAATGCCAGAGCCGCTATATCTCGGCCTGTCTCGTCGACATGATCGAGCAGAGCGTCGCCGCGATCGACGTCCGTCAGGACGTGCTCGACGACTACGTGCGCAAGGTCGATGCCGAGCACGAAGCGATGATCTGGACCCATCCGGGCATGACGACCTACTACCGCAACAAGAGCGGCCGTGTGTTCTCGGCAATGCCCTGGCGCTTCGTGGACTACTGGCGCATGACGCACGATCCGGATTTTGGACAGTACCGGCTGACGAAGGCATAGAAAGCCGCATAGACGGTGCACCCTCTCCCCTTGTGGGAGAGGGTGGCTTCGCGAAGCGAAGCCGGGTGAGGGGTTGCTTCCGCGAGACCAACTCTTACCGAACTTGCGGAGATAACCCCTCATCCGGCGCTATAACCGATGCGAAGCATCGGCGTTCTAAGTGAACGGCGGCCAGAGGCCGCCTATGCCACCTTCTCCCACAAGGGGAGAAGGAAGAAGTCGCCACAAAAAGCCCGCGTAACTTGGGCGCCTCTACGCTGCAAGTCCCTCCGTCGGCGAGAACGGCAGACCAAGACTCTCCGCCACCGCCTTGTTGGTGATGCGGCCGCGATAGACGTTGAGGCCGTTGCGCAAATGCTGGTTCTCGAGCACGGCGGCAAAGCCGTTCTTCGCAAGCTGCAGGCCGAACGGCAGCGTCGCGTTGTTGAGCGCCTGGCTCGACGTCACCGGCACCGCGCCGGGCATGTTGGCAACGCAATAATGCACGATGCCGTCCACCTCATAGGTGGGGTCGGCATGGGTCGTCGGCCGCGATGTCTCGAAACAGCCGCCCTGGTCGATCGCGACGTCGACCAGCACCGATCCTGGCCGCATCGAGCCCAGCATCTTACGCGTGACGAGCTTAGGCGCGCTGGCGCCGGGCACCAGCACCGCGCCGATGACGACGTCGGCGGCGAAGACTTCCTCTTCGACCGACTCGATCGTCGAGAAGCGCGTGCGCACGCGCCCGATAAAGAGATCATCCAGTTCGCGCAGGCGGGGGATCGAGCGATCGATGACGGTGACCTCGGCACCGAGCCCTGCGGCCATGCGGGCGGCCTGGGTTCCGACCACGCCACCGCCGAGCACCACGACGCGGGCGGGCTGCACGCCCGGCACGCCGCCGAGCAGCACGCCGCGACCGCCGGCCGACCGCCTGAGCGCTGCGCCGGCAGCTTCGATCGCAAGGCGGCCGGCGACTTCGCTCATCGGCGCGAGCAGAGGGAGGTGACCGCTCGCGTCAGTGACGGTTTCATAGGCGATCGCGGTGCAGCCGGAGGCGAGCAGACCCCTAGTCTGCTCCGGGTCCGGCGCGAGGTGAAGATAGGTGAAGAGGATCTGGTTCTCGCGGAGCTGGGACCACTCGCTCTTCTGCGGCTCCTTCACCTTCACGATAATGTCCGCCTTGGCGAAGATGTCGCGCGCGTTCTCCGCGATTGTGGCCCCTGCCCGCCGGTAGACCTCGTCCGAGGCACCGATACCGTCGCCGGCGCCGGTCTCCACCGTGACCTTGTGCCCGGCCGCGACATATTCGCGGACGGCACCGGGGGTAAGCCCAACGCGATATTCCTGCATCTTGATTTCCTTGGGGACACCGACGCGCATCTCGCGCTCCTTCCTGAGAGTCTTGCCTTAAAGCCTTGAATCGCCTCCTGATGTTAGCGGCAGCGCCAGTTTGGTTTCGTGCAAATATCGCGTAGTTTCACCATGCCAACGCCGGTTTCCGGCGCCATTCCTCTCTTTCACGCTGGAATCGAAACCGTGGGCCTTGACCGAAAAGACCTGACCATCCTCGCGGAACTCACCACCAACGCGCGCGCGAGCCACACTGAGCTCGCAACCAAGGTCGGGCTCTCGAGCACGGCACTGGCGCGGCGGCAGAAGGCGCTGGAGGATGACGGCTACATTCAGGCCTACCAGGCCGCACTCGATCTCGCGCAGTTCGGCCTCACCACGACGGTGCTGGTCCGGATCGCGCTGGAGAGCCAGAGCGACGACGCGCTGAAGGCGTTCGAGGCGGAGGTGGTGAAATGCCCCTCGGTCGTCCGCTGCTTCCTGATGTCGGGCACCGACGACTACATCCTGATCGTGCTGGCGCGCGACATCCAGGATTTCGAGCGCATCCACCGCACCGAGTTGTCGCGGCTGCCGCGCGTCGCGCGCGTGCAATCGAGTTTCGCGCTCCGCGAGGTGGTCAACCGCGCCGTGCCGCCGGTGGTGTTTCGGGAGACGCAACGCTAGCGCTGGCCGAAACGGCCGGGCTGTCATCCCACTGTCATCGAATATGCCGAGAGCTGTGAGCTTCGCATATTCGGGACCGCACATGGACTATTTCAAGCGCTTCAACTTCCTGTTCGCCGCACCGGTGTTCGACACCGACGATCTCGAAGGCATCCGTTTCAACCAGATCATCGAGGAGATCCAGCGCTCCGGCTTCGAGGTGGTGCGGGCCCGCAGGCTCGAGGATGCCGAAATCGCGGTGCAGACCGATGCCGCCATCGGCTGCATGGTCGTCGACTGGGGCAAGAAGGGCCTAGAAGGCAAGACTTCGGCGCTGATCAACCTGATGCGCCGTCGCGGCCTCGACTTCCCGATCATCCTCCTGATCCGACGCAAGCGGTTCGAGGACCTGCCCGTCGAGGTGCTCGATTTCATCGACGGTTACGTCTTCCTGTCTGAGGAAACGCCGCCCTTCATCGCCAAGAACCTGATCAGCCGGCTGAAACAATATGCCGAGACGCTGAAGACACCTTTCTTCGGCGCGCTGGTCGACTACGCCGAGGAAGGCAACCAGCTCTGGACTTGCCCGGGCCACAATGGCGGCGTGTTCTACAACCGCAGCCCGATCGGACGCGTCTTCGTGGAACATCTTGGCGAGTCCGTATTCCGCGACGATCTCGACAATTCCGTGCTCGACCTCGGGGACCTCCTCACCCATGAGGGCCGGGCGCTGAAGGCACAGAAGGAAGCCGCCCAGATTTTTGGCGCGGAAAAGACCTATTTCGTGCTCAACGGCACCTCGACCTCGAATAAGGTCGCGCTCGGCGCGCTCGTCACCGATGGCGACCTCGTGCTATTCGACCGCAACAACCACAAGGCCGCCCATCACGGCGCGCTAATGATCAATGGCGGCATCCCGGTCTACGTGCCGACCATCCGCAATGCCTGGGGCCTGATCGGCCCGATGCGCTGGGAGGCGCTCGACGAGAAGGCGCTGCGCGAGGAGATCCGCAACAACCCGCTGGTGCAGGACAGGGACGCCTGGCGCAAGGAGCGGCCGTTCCGTGTCGCGGTCGTCGAACAGTGCACCTATGACGGCACGATCCACAGCGCCGAGATGATTTTGAAGCGCATCGGCCATCTCTGCGATTACATCCTGTTCGACGAGGCCTGGGCCGGCTTCATGAAGTTCCACCCGCTCTATGCCGGCCGCTTCGCCATGGGCCTTTCGGGCCTGACACCGGATGCGCCGGGCATCATCGCGACGCAGTCGACCCACAAGCAGCTCGCGAGCTTCTCGCAGGCCTCGCAAATCCACGTCAGGGACCGCCACATTCGCGGCCAGAAGCGACGCGTCGAGCACCGCCGCTTCAACGAAAGCTTCATGCAGCACGCCTCGACGTCACCGTTCTATCCCCTGTTCGCCTCGCTCGATGTCGGGGCGCAAATGATGAAGGGCCGGTCCGGCGAGGTGCTGTGGGACGATACGATCCGGCTTGGCATCGAACTGCGCAAGAAGATGCGCGCGATGCGCCGGGAGTTCGAGGAGAAGGAGCAGACCCCCGAGCGACGCTGGTTTTTCGAGCCGTTCGTTCCCGATCGTGTCGCCATTCCCGACGTCAGCCGGCCCGGCGCGGTCCATAACGTTGCCTGGGAGACCCTTTCGACCGACGAGCTCGCGACCAATCCCGCGCTCTGGCAGCTTTCTCCCGACAGCACCTGGCACGGTTTTCCCGGCTTGACGGAAGGTTTTGCCATGACCGATCCGAACAAGCTGACGCTGCTGACGCCCGGCTTCGACCGCACCACCGGCGCCTATGCCGAGCATGGCATCCCG
The DNA here is from genome assembly GCF_024758505.1 of Bradyrhizobium arachidis. NCBI lineage: Bacteria > Pseudomonadati > Pseudomonadota > Alphaproteobacteria > Hyphomicrobiales > Nitrobacteraceae > Bradyrhizobium > Bradyrhizobium arachidis. The sequence continues at coordinate 6,187,457 of NZ_CP077970.1, forward strand.
GCCCCGGTCGTCGCGCAATATCTGCGCGAGAACCGCATCGTGGCCGAGAAGAACGACCTCAACTCCCTGCTCTTCCTGCTCACACCCGGGGTCGAGGCGAGCAAGGCCGGCACGCTGATTTCGGGCCTGGTCGCCTTCAAGAAGCTGCACGACGACAATGCACTGCTGGCCGACGTGATCCCGGAATTCTATCAGCGGCGTCGGGCGCGCTATGCGGAAGTACGGCTCCGCGATCTTTGCGCTGATATGCACCGCTTCTTCCGCGAGGCCGAGGTCAGCACGCTCCAGGCACGGCAATTCCAGCGCGAGCACCAGCCCGAGATCGCGCTGTCGCCGCGCGATGCGGCCCGGTGCCTGATCCGCAACGACGTCGACTATCTGCCGATCGAGGCGATTGCCGGCCGTATCGCCACCACGCCATTCGTGGTCTACCCGCCCGGCATCGCCACGATCGTCCCGGGCGAACGGCTGACCGAGCGCGCCAAGCCGATGATCGACTACCTGAAGATGTTCGAAACCTGCTTCAATACGTTCCCGGGCTTCGATGTCGAGATCCAGGGCGTCTACAAGGAGGTCGACGCGGCCGGCCGCATCGGACTCTATACCTATGTGGTGGCCGAGTAGTCGCCGATGGACGGAATGAGCATGATGCGCGCGGACGACGAGCCGGTTCTGGTCCGTCCCTCGCGCGACAGTGACGTCGAGGCGATGCTGGCGATCTACCGCCATCACGTCAGGCACGGCGTTCCAAAGGATGTCGAAGGCCACGGTGCGCCGGAACCTGACGATCTGCGGGATCGGCGCAAGAATTTGCGGCAGAACCGCCTGCCGCATCTGGTCGCCACATGGCGCGGCGACGTCGTCGGATACGCCTATGCGGTGCTATTCCGTAAGCGCCCGGCCTATCGCTTCACGGCCAAGCACTCAATCTACGTCCACCACGACCATGTCGGGCACGGCATCGGACGGCTGCTGCTTCAGGACTTGATCGACGCCTGCGCGGCCGCCGGCTTCCGTCAGATGATCGGCTATATCGACGCCGACAACACCGCCTCGCTCGCGCTGCACGAAAAGTTCGGATTCACGCGGGCCGGATTGCTGTGCGGAGTTGCCTATCGCTACGGCCGCTGGTCCGACACGGTCATGGTGCAACGCTCGCTCGGTGCCGGTTCAACGGCGCCGCCGCCCGCATCTTCCCCAGGCCGTTAGACAAGGCGACAACCCGGCGTCACGACGGGAAATCAGCCGCTTTCACATGAATGCGGTCTGCATGCAGGGACCAATGATGTAACGCCTGATCCTTGCAGAATTTTCGCTTGGCCTGCTCGGTGGCTTCGCCTTCGTCCGAAGCCTCGATCTCCAGGGTACCCTGGCAGACTTCGCTCTGCCGGCCGTACTCGCCGAGCACGTCCTTCATGAACCTGACGACATAGCGTGACATGGCACCTCCTGCTGCCCCGGCGGCACTCTAGTCCCATTTAACCGCATCGCGGGAGAGCGATTTTGACGCGGATCAAAAAACCGCCGGCGGTTCCACTACTTGTCGTTCCGGGGCGCCCGAAGGATGAACCCGGAATCCAAATTGGCCGCTGGTGAAGGGAGAAATGGATTCTGGACTCGCGACTTCGTCGTGCCCCGGAATGACAGTTGTCCTTACCCCGGCGTGAAGCCAAAAGCCTTGTGGAAGCGCTCCGCGTAGTGCGGCCAGACGGCGGGATTAATGACGCGCGGCGGGCGCTTGCCGTCGAGCGCGGCCAAGACCTGCTCGGCGGCGATGCGACCCATATTCTGGCGGGCTTCAGTGGTGACGCCAGCGGTATGCGGGCTGGCCAGCACGTTGTCGAACTGCAGCAGCGGGTGGTCCGGCGGCGGCGGCTCCTTGGACCAGACGTCGAGGCCGGCACCGGCAATGCGCTTGTCGCGCAACGCCCCAAGCAACGCGTCCTCGTCGTGGATGAAGCCGCGCGCCGTGGTGACGAAATAGGCGTGCGGCTGCATCAGCGCGAACTCGCGCACCCCGATCATGCCGCGGCTGCCCTTGTCGAGCGGACAGGAGATCGACACGAAGTCGGCGCGGCGCAAAAGCTCGTCGAGCTCGACCTTTTCGCCGCCGCGCGCGGCCATCTCTTCGGCCGAAAGATACGGGTCGTAGGCCAGCACCTTCATGCCGAGCAGCGTGCTGCACAGCGCGGCGATGCGACGGCCGACATTGCCGAGCCCGACGATGCCGACGGTCTTGTGCTCGACCTCGTTGCCGACGAGATCGTTGCGGTTGACGTTGCGCTCGCGGCGCAGGCGACGGTCGGACTGGATGATCCGCTTCGACAGCGTGAGCATCATGGCGAGCGCATGCTCGGCGACCGAATGCGCATTGCCGCCGGACTGGTTGACGACGAGGACGCCCGCCGCGGTGCAGGCCTCGACATCGACGGGATCGAAACCCGCGCCGTTGGAGGACACGAGCAGCAGGTTGGGCGTCCGCTTGAGGAGATCGGCATGGACGTGGAAATGCGGCGCCAGTTCGTCGCGCGCGGCCCCAACCTGATAGACATGCGCGGCCTCCAGGACCGGCGCGAAATCGGCCACTGGACTATCGTTCTCAAGCCGGTCGAGCCGGACGTCGGCACGCGCCTTCAGGATGTCGATGTAGATGGGATTGGCGAGATATTTGACGTAAAAGACGCGCTTGTTGTTGACCGACATCGACCTGCTTCCGGCTCCCGGCGGAGGCCATGCAGGAGCGGCGCGGCATGCGCCCCTCCAGGCTTTCCTCCCGTTCTTCTGATTGTGGTTGCTTATGACACGGCGGTGCCGGCCGAGGCAGGCCTTGCGGCGCAGATCGCCATGCCGGCGTGGACATGTTGACAATCCCGCCGGTGGCGTCAAGTTCGGACCCCGAAGCACCTGAACTGGGCAGCCGCGATTTGCGCTCAAGAGCAAGAAGGATGGTCGCGGAAGGGAGGACGAGATGGCGATCGTGGAGCAGCACACCCCGCCCCTGACGTCTCACGACACGGCTGAAAGAACCTGGCACGGCATCGTGCTGCAGACCCTGAAGCGGAACGACGTCGGCCTCATCCCCTACGTGCCCGATCGGGTGCTGACGCCGCTGATCAGGAACCTGCACGCCGATCCCTTCTTCACGACGTTTGCGACCGCGCGCGAGGAGGAAGCCGTCGGCATCCTTGCCGGCGCCTGGATGGGCGGCCGCCGCGGCGCGCTGCTGATGCAGACCTCGGGCTTCGCCACGCTGGCCAATGTGCTGGCCTCGCTCGCGGTGCCCTATCAGATCCCGCTGATCATGTTCGTGTCCGAGCGCGGGACGCTCGGCGAGTTCAACTACGGCCAGGCGCTGGTCTGCCGCACCATGCGTCCGGTGTTGGATTCGCTCGCGCTGGAGCATCACACCATCACCCGGCTCGACGAGCTTGAATTCACCGTCGACCGCTCGATCAAGCAGGCCGTCACCACGCAGGCGCCCGTGGCGCTGATCCTCAATCCGCTGCTAACCGGCGGCAAGACTTTCGACAAGTGAGATCAGCCATGAGCAAGGACACCGCCAATCGCAACACCAAGGTGATGAACCGCTACGACGTCACCTCGCGCCTGATCGGCAAGCTCCAGAACGAGGAGGCCGTGATCGGCGGCATCGGTAACACCAATTTCGACCTGTGGGCCGCGGGCCACCGGCCGCAGAACTTCTACATGCTTGGCAGCATGGGGCTGGCCTTCCCGATTGCGCTCGGCGTGGCACTGGCGCAGCCCGATCGCCGCGTCATCGCGCTGGAGGGTGACGGCTCGCTGCTGATGCAGCTCGGCGCGCTGTCGACCATCGCGTCGTTGAAGCCCAAAAACCTCACCATGATTGTATTCGACAACGGCATCTACCAGATTACGGGCTCGCAACCGACGCCGGCCGCTTCAGTTGCCGATATCGTGGCTATCAGCGTCGGTTCGGGACTGACCAACAGCGTCTGGGCCGCAGACGAGGAGGATTTTGAGCGTCTGGTCGATGAATCGCTGGGCGCGTCTGAGCCAACGCTGATTGCGCTACGCATCGACGACCAGCCGGGCGTCGGCACGACCCGCCGCGATCCCGTTCAGATTCGTGAACGGTTCATGCACGGCCTCGGCGTGCGGCAGCCACTTTAACGATCTGTAATTAACTACCCGGCGATCTGACGCCTGACGACTTTTATTGCGCTGCAAAATCGTGCTAAGCGAACTGGAATGACCATTCTTTTGAAGCTATTTGCCTGGCTGCTCGCCGCCGCCGTCGCCTTCGCGACGCTTGGTCCGCCCGACCTCCGCCCGCATGCCCAACTCGGCCAGGATGGCGAGCACGCGCTCGCCTTCGTGCTGGTTGGCCTTGCCTTCGGGCTTGCCTATTCGACGCGACGCTGGTCGGCTGCGATGATCGCGGTCGGCCTGATCGGCGTCCTCGAATTGTTGCAATTCATTGCGCCAGGCCGCCATGCGCGGCTTGAAGATTTTGTCGTGGATGCCCTCACCGCTTGCGTCGGCTTCGTGCTGTCCGCGGCCGTCGAGTGGGCGGTCACACGCTTTCGCAGCAACACCCTCACGAGCGAAGGCCCCGCGGAGTAGATCTCCGCAGGGCCCGTTGACGTTCGTGGTGGGTGCGATCAGTCGATGATCTTGACGATTTTGCGCGTGCGCGGCTCGACGATCACGCGGCGATCATTGACGACCGCGTAGCGGTACTCGGTGTAGTTCGGAACGGGGCGCAGCACCACGGTTGGCGGCAGCGGCTCGCCGACGACGACGCGCTCCTGCACCACGACCGAGTGATCACGCGGAATTCCGCCCAGCACCGCGTTCGGAATTTCGAGGCCCGCGCCGACGGCCGCTCCGACCGTGCCGCCGACCATCGCGCCGATCGGGCCGCCGACCTCACCGCCCGCACGCGCGCCCTCGTGGGCGCCCTGGGCGGTGGTCGACTGAGCAAAGGCTGCGCTTGACGCCAGCAGCGACGCCGCAGCCAACGAGATCGCAAGACTCTTCATGTCAACTCTCCAGTGTTTGTTATGCGCTCACAACCGATGGAAACGGCGATAGTTCCGGTTCCATCGTGGCCGAAGCGCGGCACAAAAACTGGAGAACGTTACTGCGTAACAGTTCAGGCGGCGGCGATCTCGTGCCCCGCCATCAATTCGAGCGCGCGCACCATCGCCGAATGATCCCAAGCCTTGCCGCCATGCGCGGTGCAGGCCGAGAACAATTGCTGGGCGACCGCCGTGCTCGGCAGCGACAGGCCGAGCGAACGCGCGCCTTCGAGCGCGAGGTTGAGATCCTTCTGGTGCAGCTCGATCCGGAAGCCGGGATCGAAATTGCGCTTCACCATGCGTTCGCCATGCACCTCCAGAATCCGCGACGAGGCGAAGCCGCCCATCAGCGCCTGCCGCACCAGCGCCGGATCGGCGCCCGCCTTGGAGGCGAACAGCAGCGCCTCGCTCACCGCCTCGATCGTCAGTGCGACAATGATCTGGTTCGCGACCTTGGTGGTCTGTCCGTCGCCATTGGCGCCGACCCGGGTGACGTTCTTGCCCATCTTGTCGAACACGCCCTTCATGGTGTTGAAGGCGCGCTCGGGCCCGCCGATCATGATGGTGAGGCTCGCAGCCTTCGCGCCGACCTCGCCGCCCGACACCGGCGCGTCGAGATAGTCCGCACCCAGCGCCTCGATCTTCCTGGCGAACTCCTTGGTCGCAAGCGGCGAGATCGAGCTCATGTCGACCACGATCTTGCCCTTGGAGATGCCGTCCGCAACGCCGTCCTTGCCAAACAGCACGGCCTCAACATGCGGCGTATCCGGCACCATGATGATGACGGCGTCCGCCTCCTGCGCGACCTCCTTCGCCGACTTGCAGTCGACGCCGCCGGCCGCAATCAGATCCGGCGCGACTCCGCCGACGTCATGCAGGAACAGGCGATGGCCCGCAGCCAGGAGATGGCCGGCCATCGGCCGTCCCATGGTGCCCAGTCCAATGAAACCGATATCGATCATGTCCATAAATCCTCAGGTCTCGAACGTTTGCGCGGCGTGCCAGGACAGGCCTTCCAGCGTCGTGGTGCGCGGCTTGTATTCGCAGCCGATCCAGCCGCGATAGCCGATCGCGTCGAGGTGGCGAAACAGGAAGGGATAGTTGATCTCGCCGGTGCCGGGCTCGTGGCGGCCGGGATTGTCGGCGAGCTGAACATGGGCGATGCGATCGAGATGCTTCTCAATCGTGCGGGCGAGATCGCCCTCCATGATCTGCATGTGATAGATGTCGTACTGGATGAACAGATTGCTCGAGCGCACCTCGGAGATGAGCTGCACCGCCTGTTCGGTCCCGTTGAGGAAGAAGCCGGGAATGTCGAGCGTGTTGATCGGCTCGACCAAGAGCTTGATGTTCTCCCGCGCCAGCGTCGCGGCGGCAAAGCGCAAATTCCCGACCAGCGTCTCGTTCAGCTCGCCCGGATCGGCGCCAGCGGGCGCGATGCCGACGAGGCAATTGAGCTGATCGCAGTCGAGCGCCTTGGCATAATCGATGGCGCGGAACACGCCGTCGCGGAATTCGGCGACGCGGTCCGGCAGGATGGCGATGCCGCGCTCGCCCGCCGCCCAGTTGCCCGCCGGCAGATTGTGCAACACCTGCGTGAGCCCGTGGCTGTCGAGCTGCTCGCGCAGCAGCGCCTTGTCGAAATCATAGGGAAAGAGATACTCGACCCCGTTGAAGCCTGCGGCCTTGGCGGCCGCAAACCGCTCGGGAAACGGCATCTCGTTGAAGAGCATGGTGAGGTTGGCGGCAAATTTCGGCATCGTGCTGTCCTCCCTATTCCGCCGGCTGCAGCACGCCGGGCCGCGCGCTTTCGACCTCGTCGAGCGGCAGGTCCAGCACCTCCTCGAACTCGACGATGTTGTCGATCTCCGTGCCCATCGCGATGTTGGTGACGCGTTCCAGGATGAACTCGACCACCACGGGCACGCGGTGCTTGGCCATCAATTCGCGCGCGGCTGCAAATGCCGCCTGCGCGTCCTTCGGATCCCTGACGCGGATCGCCTTGCAGCCGAGCCCTTCGGCGACCGCGACATGGTCGACGCCGTAGACGCCGAGTTCGGGGGCGTTGATGTTCTCGAAGGAGAGCTGGACGTGATAGTCCATGTCAAAGCCGCGCTGGGCCTGACGGATCAAGCCGAGATAGGAATTGTTCACGACGACGTGAATGTAGGGCAGATTGAACTGCGCCCCGACCGCGAGTTCCTCGATCAGAAACTGGAAGTCGTAGTCGCCCGAGAGCGCGACGATGTCGCGTTCCGGACATGCCGCGCGCACGCCAAGGGCTGCGGGCAATGTCCAGCCGAGCGGACCCGCCTGCCCCGCATTGATCCAGTTGCGGGGCTTGTAGACGCCGAGGAACTGCGCGCCGGCGATCTGCGAGAGGCCGATCACGGTGACGTAGCAGGTGTCGCGGCCAAAGGCCTTGGTCATCTCCTCATAGACGCGCTGCGGCTTGATCGGCACGTTGTCATAATGGCTCTTGCGCAGCATCGAACGTTTGCGATCGAGGCAGGCGGCGGGCCACGCCTGGCGCTCGCGCAGCCTGCCGGACCGGCGCCACTCCCTGGCGACGGTGACGAAGAGTTCAAGCGCAGCCTTGGCATCCGAGACGATCCCGAGATCGGGATTGAACACGCGGCCGATCTGCGTCGGCTCGATATCGACGTGAACGAATTTGCGGCCCTTGGTGTAGGTCTCGATCGAGCCGGTATGGCGGTTGGCCCAGCGGTTGCCGATGCCGAGCACGAAATCGGAGTCCAGCATCGTGGCGTTGCCGTAGCGGTGGCTGGTCTGCAGGCCGACCATGCCGGCCATCAGCACGTGATCGTCCGGAATGGCGCCCCATCCCATCAGCGTCGGCACGACAGGCACGTTCACGGTCTCGGCGAATTCGACGAGCAGATCGGAGGCGTCGGCATTGATGATGCCGCCACCCGCGACGATCAGCGGCCGCTCGGCGGCGTTGAGCATCTCCAGCGCCTTCTCGACCTGCTTTCGCGACGCGGTCGGCCGGTAGACCGGCAGCGGCTCATAGGTCTCGTCATCGAACTCGATCTCGGCGAGCTGCACGTCGAGCGGCATGTCGATCAGCACCGGGCCCGGCCGGCCCGAACGCATGATGTGGAAGGCCTGGCTGAATACGCGGGGTACCAGCGCCGGCTCGCGCACCGTCACCGCCCATTTCGTCACGGGCTTTGCGATCGACTCGATGTCGACGGCCTGGAAGTCTTCCTTGTAGAGCCGCGCCCGCGGCGCCTGGCCGGTGATGCAGAGGATCGGGATGGAATCGGCGATCGCCGAATAGAGCCCGGTGATCATGTCGGTGCCAGCAGGCCCCGATGTCCCGATGCAAACGCCGATATTGCCGGCCTTCGCCCGCGTATACCCCTCCGCCATGTGCGAAGCACCTTCGACGTGGCGCGCCAAAATATGGTGGATCGAGCCGCGCTTCTTCAGCGCTGAATAGAGCGGATTGATCGCAGCACCGGGAACGCCGAAGGCGGTGGTGATGCCCTCCTTCTCCAGAATGCGGACGGCTGCATCGACGGCTCGCATCTTCGCCATATCGGACCTCGCTCGGTTGCGGTGTTCTCGAGCGTGATCATCGGGGGCGTGGGCGGCGATCTCAACGAGATCGATTTTATTTTCCACCATGCGGCAGCCGCAGAAAAATCGCGGCGGTCTCAATCGGTTAGATCGAGAGATGCGTGAAAGCGGATCACGCGAAGATGCAAATTTCCGGAATGGCCGATAGCGGAATCAAATCGAAGCCGGTGAACTAATCCTCGTTCGCCTTGAATCGCCCGAGGCCCTTCAACACGAAGGGTGCCAGCAGCGCGATCAGCGCCACCGCAAGCAGCGTCGCCGAGATCGGGCTCTGCACCAGTGTCATGGGATCGCCGAGACTGATCGCGAGCGCGCGGCGCAACTGGCTCTCGGCGATCGGGCCGAGGATCAGGCCGACCACGACGGGCGCGATCGGAAAATCGAACCGCCGCATCAGGAAGCCGAGCACGCCAAAACCAGCCAGCATCGACAATTCGACTACCGACGGCTTTGCGGCAATGGTGCCCATGGTCGCGAAGACGAGGATGCCGGCGTAGAGCCACGGCTGCGGGATCGCGAGCAGCCGTACCCACAATCCAACCAGCGGCAGATTGAGCACGAGCAGCATGCAATTGGCGATGAAGAGACTGGCGATCAGGCCCCACACCAGGTCCGGCCGCTCGGCGAACAGCAGCGGCCCCGGGTTGAGGCCGTATTGCTGGAAGCCCGCCAGCATCATCGCGGCCGTTGCCGATGTCGGCAATCCCAGCGTCAAGAGCGGCACCAGCGTGCCGGCGGCGGAGGCGTTGTTGGCGGCTTCCGGTCCCGCGACGCCTTCAATCGCGCCCCTGCCGAACTCTTCCGGATGTTTTGTGAGACGCTTCTCTGTCGAATAAGACAGGAAGGTCGGGATCTCTGCGCCGCCTGCGGGCAGCGCGCCGATCGGGAAGCCGAACATGGTGCCGCGCAACCACGGCTTCCACGACCGCTTCCAGTCTTCTTTTGTCATCCACAACGACCCGCGCACAGGCTCGAGCTTTTCCTCGGTGTGGTGGCGACGCGATGCGACGTAGAGCGCCTCGCCCACCGCGAACAGGCCGACGGCCAGCGTAGTGACCTCGACGCCGTCGAGCAACTCCGGGACGCCGAACGCAAGCCGCGCCTGACCGGTCAGCTTGTCGATGCCGATGAGGCCCAGCGTCAGCCCGATGAACAGGCTGGTCAGGCCGCGGATCGGGGAATCTCCGAAGGTCGCCGACACCGTGACGAAGGCGACGCACATCAGCGCGAAATAATCCTCAGGGCCAAAGCGCACGGCGAAATCGACCAGCCACGGTGCGAGGAACGCGAGACCAATGGTGGCGATGGTGCCGGCGACGAAGGAGCCGATCGCCGATGTCGCAAGCGCCGGCCCGCCGCGGCCCGCCTTGGCCATCTTGTTGCCTTCGAGCGCGGTCGCCATCGAGGCGCTCTCGCCGGGCGTGTTAATGAGGATAGCGGTGGTCGATCCGCCATACATGCCGCCATAATAGATGCCGGCGAACATGATCAGCGAACCGCCGGGGTCGAGCTTGTACGTCACCGGCAGCAGCAGCGCGACCGTCAACGCCGGACCGATGCCGGGCAGCACGCCCACGGCCGTGCCGAGGAACACGCCGATCAACGCGTACAGCAAATTCATCGGCTGGATGGCAACCGCCATGCCATGCGCCAGCGCGGCAAAAGTGTCCATCACAGCAGTCGCTCCAGCGGGCCGGTCGGAAGGCTCAGCGTCAACAGGCGGTCGAACGCGAGATAAATGAGGGTCGACATCACGATGGCGATAATGCTGTCGACAAGGATGGCACGGCGCCCGAAGGCGGCCGACGTCGTGACGAACAGCGCCGACGTCGCCAGGATGAAACCTCCGCCAAGGCCAATGATGGCGATCAGCAGCGCAAGGCCAATGAGGATCAGAATCACCGGCACGGGATCGGCGCTTTCTCGCTCCGGAAGATTACCGCGCAGCGCGTCGATGAAATTGCCGATTGCGAGCAGCGCGAGGCCGGTGGCGACCAAGACCGGCATGGCCTCCGGCCCCATCCCGTACATTGCGGTGGACTGCAGGCCGCGCGCGTCCCAGACCAGCACCGCGGCGAGCGCCGCGAGCAGTGCAGCGATGACGATGCCGGCGCGATCGACGCGCCGCGGCGGCTGCGCAGGATCACCTGAGCTCATGACTTGACCAAGCCAACCGACCTGAGCACATCAGTGACGCGCACGGTTTCCTTCTTCAGGAAGTCGGCGAAAGCGTCGCCGCCGAGATAGGCGTCCTCCCAGCCCTTCTGCTTGAGGATTTCCTTCCACGCGTCCGACTTCACCATCTTCTCGACCGCATCGCTCAGCGTCTTGCGCTGCTCCGGCGTGATGCCGGGAGGCGCGACCACCGAGCGCCAGTTGGCGATCACGAGGTCTATGCCCTGCTCCTTGAAGGTCGGGATGTCGCTGCCTGCGATGCGCTTCTCCGAGGTCACGCCGATCGCGCGCAGCTTGCCGGACTTGATCTGCCCTTCATATTCGCTCAGCCCCGAAATGCCCGCGGTGACCTTGCCGCCGAGGATCGCCGCCAGTGACTCGCCACCGCCGGAGAACGGGATGTAGTTGATTTTCTTCGCGTCGGCGCCGACGGCGCCAGCGAACAACGCCGCCATCACATGGTCGACGCCGCCGGCCGACCCGCCGGCGAAGGTCACCTTGGCGATATCGGCCTTCACCGCGGCGGCCAGATCCTGCGCGGTCTTGATCGGCGAATTCGCCGGCACCACGATCACCTGGATTTCCTCGGTGAGGCGCGCGATCGGTGTCACCTGATCGAGCGTCACCGGCGACTTGTTCATCGCGAGTGCGCCCACCATGACGAAGCCGTTGACCATCAGCTGGTTGCCATCGCCCTTTGCGCCGTTGACAAACTGCGCAATGCCGACGCTGCCGCCTGCGCCGGGAACGTTGGTGACCTGCACGCTGCGCGCGACGCCCGCGGCGACCAGCGCCTGCTGCATCGAGCGCGCGGTCTGGTCCCAGCCCCCGCCTGGTGCCGCCGGCGCCATCAGCTTGAGCTCGAGCTGCTGGGCAAAGGCCGGGGTGGCTGCCGCAAGGGTCAGCGCGACGGCTGCGCCGACAAGGCGCGCAGAAAATTGAAACATGAGGGCATTCTCCAGGCTCATGCGGACGTTGCTGATCATTTGCCGCATTGTGTCGTTTGGTCGCATATCAGCCAAAACGGCTGATGCTGTCCAGCGACAGCGCCTGGTTTCCTGTTAGCGGGACGCCGGCATCACCCCGCCGAGCGCGACCGTCAGCTCACCGGCGACTTCGCGCACGATTTGGCCGATTTCCGGTAATCTGTCGTCGGTCATGCGGCTGGTCATGCCCGAGACGGAAATCGCCGCGAGCGGCTCGGCGCAGTCGTTATAGACCACTGCGGCAATACAGCGCAGGCCCATACAGGCCTCTTCATCGTCGAGCGCGTAACCCTGCTTGCGGATTTTTTCGAGCTCCTTGAACAGGTCGCTCGGGCGCACGATCGACTTCTCAGTCAGCCTGGGCATGCCGTGATGGCGAATGACCGCGCCGACGTCCTCATCGGAATAGGTCGCGAGCACCGCCTTGCCGACACCCGACGTCACCATGGCGACGCGGCCGCCGACCTGGGTCAGCGAGCGCATGATCTCGCGGCTCTCCATCCGGGTCAGCACGATGATGAATTCGTCGTCGACCACGGCGAGGTTGGCGGTCTCGCGAGTGAGATCGCGCAGCTTGCGCAGATAGGGAATCGCCTGCGCACTGAAGTTGCGCCGCCGCGCAAAACTCGCGCCTACGGTAAAGCTGCGTACGCCGACATGCCATTTGGATTCGGCGCGGTCGAACTGTACGAAGCGACGGCTTTCCAGCGTCGCCAGCAGGCGGTGCACGGTCGAGGCCGACAGGCCGGTGCGGACAGCTAGATCGCTGAGGCGATAGCCCTCGTCGTCTTCGGCCAATGTCTCGATGATCGACAGCGCGCGGTCGACGGACTGTACGCCGCCATCGCGCGAATCGTGATCGGCCTCCCCAGATTTGGGCTCGAGAGGTTTGCGCCGGATCACGTCTTTTTTCATCGCGACCTGACCGTTCCGACTACGTCATTCCGGAATGGTCCGAAGGACCATATCCGGAATCTCGAGATCCCGGGTTCGATGCTTCGCATCGCCCCGGGATGACAGGAGAGATAACGCTCAGAGCAGGCCCGCGCCGCGGGCCCACTTGTACTTGGCGCCGAGCACCTCGACCGGCAGCTCGGTCGAATAGGCGTAGGCCGGGATGCCGTGCTGGTAGAGATATTCGGCGGCCTCCTCGACCTCGACGTCGCCGGCGAGCGAGGCGACCATCGGCTTCACAAAGCCCTTGGCCTCCATCTCCTTCTTCACCTCGACCATGTTGCGGGCGAACACCATCGGCGGAGTGACGATCGTGTGCCAATAGCCGAGGATCAGCGCGTGGATGCGTTCGTCGGAGAGCCCGAGCTTCACCGTGTTGACGTAGGTGATCGGCGGCTCACCGCCGGTGATATCCACAGGATTTCCCGCCGCACCGAACGGTGGGATGAACTTGCGGAAGGCCGCATCCAGATCCGGCGGCATCGACATCAGCGACAGGCCGTTGTCGACGCAGGAGTCCGACAGCAGCACGCCCGAGCCGCCCGCACCGGTGATGATCAGCACATTCTCGCCCTTCGGCGTCGGCAGCACCGGCACGCCGCGGGCGAATTCGAGCAGTTGACGCAAAGACCGCGCACGGATCACGCCGGACTGCTTGAACACGTCCTCATAGATCCGGTCGTTACCGGCGAGCGCGCCGGTGTGCGAGGATGCCGCCTTCGCGCCGGCCGAGGTGCGGCCGGCCTTGAGCACGACCACCGGCTTCTTCTTGGAGACGCGTTTTGCAGCCTCCGCAAAAGCACGGCCGTCCTTGAGGTCTTCGCAGTGCTGCGCGATCAAATTGGTGTTGGGATCCTGCTCGAAGAAGGCGAGCAGATCGTCCTCGTCGATGTCGGACTTGTTGCCGAGACCGACGATCGCCGACACGCCCATCTTGGCGGAGCGCGAGAAGCCGATGATGGCCATGCCGATGCCGCCCGACTGCGACGACAGCGCCGCGTGGCCTTTGACGTCGTAGGCGGTGCAGAAGGTCGCGCAGAGGTTCGCCCACGTATAGTAGAAGCCGTAGATGTTCGGCCCCATCAGGCGGATGTCGTACTTCTTGCCGACCTCGACGATCTCGGCCTGGAGCTCGGGCGCGCCGGCTTCCGCAAAACCCGACGGGATCAACACCGCACCGGGGATCTTCTTCTCACCGCATTCAGTGAGCGCCGCCGCCACGAACTTTGCGGGGATCGCGAACACAGCCGTATCGATCACGCCCGGCACGTCCTTGACGCTCTTATAGGCCTTGTAGCCGAGGATCTCGGCGGCCTTCGGATGGATCGGGTAGATCTCGCCCTTGTAGCCGCCGTTGATGAGGTTCTTCATCACGGAGTTGCCGATCTTGCCGTCTTCGGCCGAGGCACCGACCACGGCAACCGCCTTCGGCTGCATGATGCGCTTCATGGCCGCGACGATCTCTTCGGTCGGGCGCGGCTTGGGCTTCGGCTTGTAGGCGAAGTCGACGACGATGCGCACGTCGGCGGCGATCGCGTCCTTCGGAGTCGCGAAGACCGGGTTGAGGTCGAGCTCGACGATCTCCGGGAAGTCGGTGACGAGCTGCGACACCTTGACGATGACGTCGGAGAGCGCAGTGCGGTTCACCGGCTCGCTGCCACGAACACCCTTCAAAATCTCATGCGCCTGGATGCCGTCGAGCATCGAGAGCGCGTCTTCCTTGGTCGCGGGCGCGAGACGGAAGGTGATGTCCTTCAGGACTTCGACCAGCACGCCACCGAGGCCGAAGGCGACGAGCTTGCCGAACGAGGCGTCGGTGATGGAGCCGACGATGACCTCGGTGCCGCCGGCCAGCATCTGCTGCACCTGGATGCCCTCGATCTTGGCGTCGGCCTTGTATTTCTTGGCGTTGGAGAGAATGGTCTCGTAGGCCTTCTCGGCATCCTGCGCCGTTTTGACGCCGACGATGACGCCGCCAGCTTCGGTCTTGTGGAGAATGTCCGGCGAGACGATCTTCATCACGACCGGGAAACCCATCGAGGACGCCATCTTGCCGGCCTCGCCTGCCGACTTCGCAACCCCCTCCTTCGGCACCGGAATGCCATAGGCGTCGCAGACGACCTTGCCTTCGGGCGCCGTCAGGCTGGTGCGATTGTCCGCCTTGACCTGGTCAAGAACCTTGCGGACGACATCTTTGGAATTGGACATGTGGCTTCCTCCTTGACCTCAAATTCTTGCTTTGCAGGGCGCGCATTGGGCTGCCCGTGACGCCTGCCATTCGCCGCGCCCTGTTCCCTCGGACGGAACGGAGTGGCATTTGCCTAACTCTCTTCCGCCGGCCTGGATCAAAAATGGCTGGCGATGGCATTTGGTATGCCAGAAGCCAACTTGTCAAGCGGCCGCATCGGGGGTAACGCCGCAAAAAATAGGCAGCTTGACATTCTGGCATGTGGTATGCCAAAAACATTTCGGTAAATATTCCTGTAAAAGACGACTCCTTCATAGGAGGAGAATCGTCGTGTCCCTACGGAAACAGACCAAGGCGCCGTCCAACATGGCCGAGGCAGACATCGCAATCGTCCGCATTGCCCCGGAGAGCAGCTTCAAGAACAAGGCGTATGACGCCTTGAAGGAAGCGATCCTCAGGATGGACATCTATTCGACGCCCGAGCCGGTAATGCTCGACGAGCGCGCCCTCTCCGAACGACTTGGTGTCAGCCGCACGCCGATCCGCGAAGCGATCGCCATGCTCGAGCAGGACGGCTTTGTGAAGACCGTGCCGCGCCGGGGCATCATGGTGGTGCGCCGGACCAAAAGCGAGATCGTCGACATGATCCGCGCCTGGGCGGCGCTGGAGAGCATGGCCGCGCGCCTGATCACCACGACCGCGCGCAAGAAGGACATCTCGGCGCTGCGCGACTTCTTCAAGGATTTTGGCAAGGACCGCCTGCCCGAAGATCACGTCGAGGAATATTCCAAGGCGAATATCGCGTTCCACCAGGCGCTGATCTCGCTGTCGGAATCGCCGATCCTGGTCGACCTGACCAACGATCTGCTGCTGCATGTGCGCGGCTACCGGCAACTGACCATCGGACGCAAGGATCGCACCGCGACCTCGCTGCCCGAGCATCTCGGCATCATCGAAGCGCTGGAAGCGCGCGACACCGAACTCGCCGAGAAGCGCGCGCGTGACCACACGCTGGGCCTTGCGGCCTACGTCGAGGCCCACGGCCAGGAACTTTTTACTTAGCAACGTTCACCAGAAGGACGAGCACTCGTCCCAACGACCTTGAGATCAGGGAGACAAGGCCCATGCTGAATACCGCGACCAAGTCCGAAGCACCGGGCTCCGAGCAGGAACTGACGGATGGTTTTCATCTCGTCATCGACGCGCTCAAGCTGAACGGCATCAACACCATCTATAATGTGCCGGGCATCCCGATCACGGATTTGGGCCGCATGGCGCAGGCCGCCGGTATTCGCGTGATCTCCTTCCGCCACGAGCAGAACGCCGGCTACGCAGCAGCGATTGCCGGCTACCTCACCAAGAAGCCGGGCATCTGCCTCACCGTGTCGGCGCCCGGCTTCCTCAACGGCCTCACCGCGCTCGCCCACGCCACCACCAATTGCTACCCGATGATCCTGATCTCGGGCTCGTCGGAGCGCGAGATCGTCGACCTCCAGCAGGGCGACTATGAAGAGATGGATCAGCTCGCGATTGCAAAACCGCTGTGCAAGGCGGCCTATCGCGTGCTGCACGCCCAGGACATCGGCATTGGTCTCGCCCGTGCGATCCGCGCCGCGGTCTCGGGCCGTCCCGGCGGCGTCTATCTCGACCTGCCGGCAAAACTGTTCGGCCAGGTGATGAACGCCGACGCCGGCCAGAAGTCGCTCGTCAAGGTGATCGACGCTGCGCCCGCGCAGATCCCCTCGCCCGCTTCGGTCAGGCGCGCGCTCGACGTGCTCAAGGGCGCAAAGCGTCCCCTCATCATCCTCGGCAAGGGCGCGGCCTACGCGCAGGCCGACGAAGAGATCAAGACCTTCGTCGAGAAGAGCGGCGTGCCGTTCCTCCCGATGAGCATGGCCAAGGGCCTGTTGCCCGACAACCATCCGCAATGCGCCGGTGCGGCCCGCTCCACGGTGCTGAAGGACTCCGACGTCGTGATGCTGATCGGCGCGCGGCTGAATTGGCTGCTCTCGCACGGCAAGGGCAAGAGCTGGGGCGATGCGCCCAAGAAGTTCATCCAGGTCGATATCGAGCCGAAGGAAATGGACTCCAACATCGAGATCGTCGCCCCCGTGGTCGGCGACATCGGCTCCGTCGTTTCCGCTTTCGTCTCGGCGATGGGCGCAGGCTGGACCGCGCCGCCGTCCGACTGGACCAAGGCCGTTGCGACCAAGCGCGAAGAGAACGTCGCCAAGATGGCGCCGAAGCTGATGAACAACAAGTCGCCGATGGACTATCACGGCGCGCTCGGCGTCCTGAAGAACGTCATCAAGGATCGTCCCGACGCGATCCTTGTCAACGAGGGCGCCAACACGCTCGACCTCGCCCGCGGCGTCATCGACATGTACAAGCCGCGCAAGCGTCTCGACGTCGGCACCTGGGGCGTGATGGGCATCGGCATGGGCCAGGCGATCGCAGCCGCGCTCGAGACCGGCAATCCCGTGCTCGCGGTCGAAGGCGACAGCGCGTTCGGCTTCTCCGGCATGGAGGTCGAGACCATCTGCCGTTACAACCTTCCGGTCTGCGTCGTCATCTTCAACAATGACGGCATCTATCGCGGCACCGACGTCAACAATGCCAACGCGGATCCCGCGACCACCGTGTTCGTCAAGGGCGCGCGCTACGACAAGATGATGGAAGCTTTTGGCGGTGTCGGCGTGAACGCGACCTCGCCGGACGAGCTCAAGCGCGCCGTCAACGAAGCGATGGATTCACGCAGGCCCACGCTGATCAACGCGGTGATCGATCCGGCGGCGGGCTCGGAGAGCGGCCGTATCGGCAATCTCAATCCGCAGAGCGTTTTGCAGAAGAAGAAGTAAGCACCCCCTTCCACCCATTATTCCCTGCGGTGAGCGGGGGCAGACAGACCAGATAGAGTACGGAGCAAATACGATGACAAAGGCGCTTACGGGCGTTCGCATTCTCGACTTCACCCACGTCCAGTCGGGCCCGACCTGCACGCAGTTGCTGGCGTGGTTCGGCGCCGACGTGATCAAGGTGGAGCGTCCGGGTGTCGGCGACATCACCCGCGGCCAGTTGCAGGACATCCCGAACGTGGACAGCCTGTATTTCACCATGCTCAACCACAACAAGCGCTCGATCACGCTCGACACCAAGAACCCCAAGGGCAAGGAAGTTCTCACCGAGCTGATCAAGAAGTGCGACGTGCTGGTCGAAAACTTCGGCCCCGGCGTGCTCGACCGCATGGGCTTCCCCTGGGAGAAGATCCACGCCATCAACCCGAAGATGATCGTCGCCTCGATCAAGGGCTTTGGCCCCGGACCGTACGAAGACTGCAAGGTCTATGAGAACGTCGCCCAGTGCACCGGCGGCGCCGCTTCCACCACCGGCTTCCGCGACGGCCTGCCGCTCGTCACCGGCGCGCAGATCGGCGATTCCGGCACCGGCCTGCATCTCGCGCTCGGCATCGTCACCGCGCTCTACCAGCGCACGCATTCCGGCAAGGGTCAGAAGGTCACCGCCGCGATGCAGGACGGCGTGCTCAATCTCGCCCGCGTCAAGCTGCGCGACCAGCAGCGCCTCGCCCACGGTCCGCTCAAGGAATACAGCCAGTTCGGCGAAGGCATCCCGTTCGGCGATGCCGTGCCGCGCGCCGGCAACGATTCCGGCGGCGGCCAGCCCGGCCGCATCCTGAAGTGCAAGGGCTGGGAGACCGATCCCAACGCCTACATCTACTTCATCACCCAGGCCCCGGTCTGGGAGAAGATCTGCGACGTGATCGGCGAGCCGACCTGGAAGACCGATCCGAACTACGCCAAGCCCCCGGCCCGCCTGCCGCGCTTGAACGAAATCTTCGCCCGCATCGAGAAGTGGACGATGACGAAGACGAAGTTCGAAGCGATGGAGATCCTCAACAAGGACGACATCCCCTGCGGCCCGATCCTGTCGATGAAGGAGATCGCGGAAGACCAGTCGCTGCGCGCCACCGGCACCGTGGTCGAGGTCGATCACCCGACTCGCGGCAAGTACATCTCGGTCGGCAACCCGATCAAGCTGTCGGACTCGGCCAGCGACGTGACCCGCTCCCCGCTACTCGGCGAGCACACCGACGAGATTTTGCGCCAGGTGCTCGGCTTCTCCGACCATCAGGTCGCCGACATCCACGACTCCGGCGCGCTCGATCCGCCGCGCAAGCAGGCCGCGGAGTAAGGATCCGCATCAAAACGACGAAAGGCCGCCGGTTTCGGCGGCTTTTTTCTTGCGCGACGAGGCGGGCGCTTGCGGGCCCGCCACCAAAACCTGAAAACAACCCCATGCACAGTAGCCGGTGGCCACCCGCACGACGCTACGGATTTTACGAAATTCGCTTGACGCGTCGGGCAAATCAGTGCTATAAGCAGATCATTCCACAGTTGGGCCTCCGGTCGGCGACGCTTCACGCAAGCGTGGAGATCGCGTTGATGCGAGTTGCGTCACGAGCGGGCCGTCGTCGCGAACAATTCACCCGACAGTCGGTTTTCTCCTCGTTAGCGTCGCTGACACGTGCAACTACCGCAGGCCACCGCCGGGCCGCGCTCCAAAGCGGTCGCGGCGCTGTTCCGAATCGATTAACCACCCCAACGACGATCCACATGTGCGCTCCCGTGGTTCGGTAGAGCTTCGCAATGCATGACCTGCCATGGAGACATCCCTTGTACGCGGCCGCCACTCGTTCCCTGGCTATCGCAATCCTGCTCAGCACCGCCGTCCCTGACGCATCCGAAGCCGCCGGCCAGATTCCGTACGGCACGCGCGCCGGGATGTTGGTGACCATCAAGGCGATGGACGGCATCGATACCGAAAAGGCCTCGATCAAGGTCGAGCACACGCGGCAGAACGCCAAGGAATTCTGCGTCGAGTACTCCCTGGAACAGAGCGAGGCCTGCGTCGAGAGAACCCTGAAAGACGTCCGCATCAACGATGTGCTGATCGGCAACTGCCGCACCGCGCAGTTCACCAACCTTCGCGGCGAACAGCGGATTTTTGCGGGAGCGAACCTTGATCACGACGCCGTTCAGTACAGTCCCGAGTACAGGATCTTCAAGAAGGGCGAGCGGGCCTACCTGGACGGCAGCTCGGGGTCCGGTTATCCGGTCGACCTCGAGCAATTCAAGGCACTCTGCCCTTCGGCGTACGCGCAAGCGATGACGGCGTTCGAGACCAGACCGAAATTCATCGGGCGCTGGTACCTGGACGACAAGAAGATCTGCGGCAATCCCGACGGGGCCGCCGAGGGTCTGTTGACCTACACGTCGCGGGAGTTCCTCGCCATCGAAATGGCCTGCAAGTTTACGAACGTCCGCGCAGTGGGCGACCGCTACGAAATCTCCATGAACTGCGCCAGTGAGGGCCAGACTTCGAAGGAACGGGTCACGCTCGGGGTCAGCAAGGGCAAGCTCGTCCGGACGATCACCGTCGACCGAAAGCAGACGACGTTCACCTACAACCGGTGTCCGTTCTGATATTTCATCAGCTGAATTTGGCGGGAGTTTAGAGGTTCCGGCCAGACGATCTTCCCGCCGGCACTCCCAACATGCGGCGGCCTTTTTTCATGGCGAGTTTTCATGGGAAGTGGCGTGCCTCGCTAGAGATCCCCGCCGAGCAGCTTCCTGCCCGCCGCGGCCCGGGACATCGCATCCCTGCAAGGCTCGCTCAGCTCTGCGATGTGCGATTTGATGCATGCCCTGATGCCGCCGGTACCAGGCCTGATACCGGCACACAGATTGGCGACATCCGCCTTGCAGGTCTTTCCGGTCACCGCCACCGTGAGCAGGCGGTCCTGGCAGGCCTCCGACACGTCTTTCAAGTGAGACTTGATGCAGGCCTTGATCCGGCCCTCGCCGGGTCGAATGCCCGCACACAGCGTCTTGATGTCACCGGTGCAAGGTGGTCCCGTCTGCTGCGCCACCACGACGGAATCTGACAGCAACAAAGCTATCATGATGACGAGCCCGGATCGGATCCCTGCCATTTTGATGTCCTCAGCGCGGACAGGATCATATCCGAACGCCGGCCGCGGCGCCAGAAAGACGAGCGGACCGCAAAATCCTTCCGCGCTCGCGCCCCGCCCGACAAACTTGAAAAACAACCCCTTGCAAGTAGCTGAGGATCACCGGCACTAGCCCTGCGATCGGTTCAGAAGCCTCGCCCTCTCTTGGAGCCGCGGCAGATCGGCTTTCACGAACGCCCTTGCGGAGTCGTTTGCGCCAATGCCGTGAATGAATTGCGCGCGGTCAATCACCCGGTTGATCCTGGAGATCAGTACGGAGATGAAGGCGGCGACGGCGCCGAGCAGGAACGCAGGCGCGGCGACGTTGGCGATGATCTGGCCGAGCTGGTCGATCGAAGGTGTGACCGGCATTAGATCGGTTACGCTCGTCACCGAAGCGTCTCGACCTTGGCGGCCATGTCGGGCGCACGGCTTACTCGATAGCTCGCGTTGCTGCATTTCAGCACCCACACCGCGTGATCGGGCCTTGATCGTTGCCGATCCCTGACGGCGCCGAGTGGTTTGTCGCAGGCAAAACCCTGCATGCGTATCTGTGCCGCGAGCATGCTCTGGGGCGTTTCCTGCGCGGTTTGGGCGCGGCCGACCGTCAGTCCGCCCATTGTGCCTGCCAGCACAAGTAAACCAAGCGTCTTGTACATGTCATTTCCTCTCAACGCGACGGAGCTGCCTTGGGCTACCGCCCGCAAGATCGGGCCCCACGCGAACCATGACGGCCTAACGAAAAGGACAAGACCGGTCGCCCCGGCCTCGGCGGCCGCGGCGAGAACGGTCCATTGCGATCTCCATGCCTTTCCACATGCAGGTCTCTGCCGCCGACAGCGAATTCATGCCACCCGCTTGATTGGAGGAATCTCATAGCTCCGTCGAGCAAAGGTTTGCTCGTATTCATTGCAGAATCCTCCTAGATGACGAAGTCCTCCGTAAACGCAGCCAGTTGCTATTTTCTTGTGGGCCGTCTCCGGCGGTCCCACTGTCCAGGACCTCCCTATGACATCCGCTTCACCCCAGGAGGCTGCCATGTCTCCTGTCCGACGGGCAGGATCGATGGTGGCTCGGTTCTCGGCCAATAGAGCCGCATCGCGAGATAGATCGGACCGTCTGGCGCAGGCAGCCAGTTGGACTCCCTCTCGGCGCCAGGCGATTTGTTTTGGATGTAAATCGTCAGTGACCCGTCCGCGTTCTTCTTCAGGTTCGGGAGCATCGGCGCATTGATCAGATAGCGATCGATGGGATTCTTGATCAGCAACTGCGTTTTGCCGTCATACATCGTCACTGACCAGAACGCTTTCACGGGCGGCAACTGACCTGACGGGAACGTGAGGGTGTAGTTGTGCTTGCTACCGTCCAGCGCCTGGCCGTCGCTATCGAGGCGCGTCATGGGATAGGTCGCCTCCTCCGCATCGTTGCCGTATATTCCAGCCTTCGCGCCGGCCGCGCGCTTCAGCCAGTCGCCATTGAAGAAGGCACTGTCACCGAACATCGAGCTGATCCGCCACCCATTGATCTCCTTGCCGGCACTGGCGACAGCTTCGTCGATCTTGCGCTCACCTTCCTTCATGCCCAGGCCGATCTCCAGCTTGTCCTCAAGCGAGAGGTCCTTGAAGTTGACGGTCTTGCCCGGCCCGATGCCGATGCGCGCAAGCTGGGCGCGTATCTCCTTCTCGTTCTCCTGCGCCGGTGCGAACTGCAGCGCGAAGTCGAGATATTCGAAAAAGTTTGTTTTCACGAGCTCCTTGTCGATCTTGGGAAAGTCAATGGCCGCGGCGGCAGTCGTCGCCGGCTGATTCAGATAGGCGGAAAGCGTCTGGACCTTGTACCCGGCCTGCACCTTCCGGACGTTCTCGACGTCATCGGGATTGAAAAGCTGGGTACGATACGCTGCAGCCGAAAGTTGGGTGCTCGATCTGAATACCTTCTTGATCCCGGGCGGGATCGCTCCCTTCCAATCCGGCCCGACAACCATGTAGTCGCCCGGCTCGCTGCCGGTGGCGCGGCTGCCGATATAGCCGTAGTTGTAGGTATTGCCGTCGCAGAGCATGACCGAATAGTAGCGCTTCGGGTCCACCTCGGGCACAGAAAGGACGATCGGCTCGGCCCGCAGGTCCATCCACAGAAGCGAATAGGGCGTGTCGCTGTTCGGCGTGATGACCGCGGTGTCCTTGTAGGTGTAGACGTTGGGTTCGTTCTTGATCTGATTGAAGGGAGCCTTGAACTGACCCGAGTTACGGTCGACGGCGTATTCGTACATCACGGCGTAGTTCATCACGATTGGCAAGCCGTAGATGAAACCCGCCTCGGCAATGTCTTTAGCCGCGAAGAAACGGGGGCGGTCGGTGTTCGTCTGGGCGAACACCGGAATCGATTTCGTTGCCGCAGCAGTGATCGCAGCCAGCGCGGCCGAGCCAAGAAGTTCGCGTTTCGTCAACATTTTGCAGCACTCCCGTTTAGGGCACCTTTCCGCGATACTGAGTGAGGCAGCCGAGGGGCGCTGAGTTGTGCCGATCTTGATGTCGGCTTGAGCGCCCCTCCTCTGTTCGTCGCTTGAACTATTCGCGCGCCCAGCATCACTGCTGGACGCATTGCTGGACGAACTTGACGCGGTCGACCATGCTCAGACCCTGGGCCTCGGCCTGCTTGCGGCAACCTTCTCGCTTGTCGATTCGGAGCTGGATCTTGTCGACAAGGCTCAGGCCGACGGTCCCGACTTGTGGTCCGGCCGAAGCGGTCTTTCCGTCGTCGGCCGATGGTCCATCGCCCGCCGCACGCGCGGTCTCCTGTAGGCGCTTGATGTCGTCCGGGCTCAGCTTGGGCCGGTCGATGTCGAGCGTGAGCCTGTTGATCTTGCCGGTGAAGGCGAACGGTGCCTGATAGTCGTTATCGTCGACCGGCGTGCCGGTGTCGGACCCGATGTCGAACGCCTCGTCCCATTGCAGGATGAACGGAAGCGTGTGCTCCATCTTCTCGGTCGCCGCCACCTTGCCGTCGACCTTGAGCGTTCCGGTGCCGCCTTGTCCGATGCCGGTATAGTTGCCGAACACCATGGTGCCCGCACCAAGACCATCGTACTTGAAGTCAAACTCGATCAGGTGCTTGCCCGGCGTGAGTTCCGGCCCCTCCCAACGCACGCGCTTGAGGTCGACGAGGTTCCACGTGAACACGGGCTTGTTCTTCAGGACATAGAGGCCATAGCCGCCAAACCGGCCGCCCTGGGTCACAAGTACGCCCTCGGCACCTCCTTGCGGAATGTCTACGTCGGCCTTGAAAGTGTAGGACGCGTTGAGAAGGCTCGGCGCGTCACCATTCGGCGTGCCGGTCATCGGGCGTGTCCAGGCGAAATTGGTGCGCCCCGCGCTGAGACTCGGACGCGGAGTGATCATGCGCGAAGCCACCGTCGAATCGAGCGGCAACACTTGATACTTTTCCGCCTCCTTCCAGAACAGCGCCTGCAATTCCTTCAGCTTGTCGGGATTCCCAGCGGCAACATCCTCGGCCTGCGTCCAGTCGTTTCGCAGGTCGTAAAGCTCCCAGGGGTAGTCGCCCGGGCTCGGCAGTTTCGCGACAGTCACCCACGGCGGCCGCAAAACCTTGGTGCTGGCGATCCAGCCGTCGTTATAGATGGCGCGATCGGCAAACATCTCGAAATACTGCGTCGTGCGCGTTGAGGACGCGTTCGCGTTCTTGGCATCGAACGTGTACATCATGCTGACACCCTCGATCGGGCTCTGCTTGATGCCGTCGACGACTTCCGGCTGCTTGATCTGCGCAGCCTCGAGTATGGTCGGCACGACGTCGATGACGTGGTGGAACTGATTGCGGACGCCGCCCTTGTCCTTGATCACTTCCGGCCAGGAGATCGCCATACCCTGGCGCGTGCCGCCGAAGTGGGAGACGATCTGCTTGGTCCAGGAGAACGGCGTGTCGAACGCCCAGGCCCAGCCGATCGACATGTGATTGTAGGTCTTGTCGGTGCCCCAGACGTCGTAGAAATATTTGAGCTGGTCCTCGACCGACGGGGTGATCTGGTTGAACATCGCCACTTCGTTCGGCGTGCCGTTGGGTTGCCCCTCCGCGCTCGTCCCGTTGTCGCCCTCGATATAGATGATGAGGGTATTGTCGAGCTTCCCCATGTCCTGGATGGACTGGATCACGCGGCCGATTTCATTGTCCGCGTATGCGACATAGGCGGCGAAGACATCCGCCTGGCGGATGAACAGCTTCTTCTCATCGGCCGAGAGCTGATCCCACTCCTTGATCAGGTCTTTCGGCCATGGGGTCATCTTCGCATTCTGCGGAATGACGCCGAGCCGCTTCTGGTTCTCGAAGATGGTGTCGCGCAGCTTGTTCCAGCCCTGGTCGAACAGATGCATGTCGCCGATCTTCTTGACCCACTCCGGCGTCGGGTGATGTGGGGCATGCGTTGCGCCAGGCGCGAATTTGACGAAGAACGGCGTATCCGGCGACAGCGCGTTCATGCGATTGACGTAGTCGATGGCCTCGTCGGCCATCGCCGTCACCAGATTCCAGCCGGGCTTCCCGACGTAGGGATAGATCGGCGTGGTGTTGCGGACGAGATTGCCGGGCTCCCATTGGTTGGTATCGCCACCCATGAAGCCATAGAAATATTCGAAGCCCATGCCGGTCGGCCATTGGTCAAACGGACCTGCCTGGCTCGCTTGGTATTCCGGCGTATTGTGGTTCTTGCCAAACCACGCGGTGCGATAGCCGTTGTCCGACAGAATCCGGCCGATGGTGGCCTTGTCCTTGGTGATGATGCTGTCATAGCCGGGGAAGCCGGTGGCCTGCTCGGCGATCACGCCGTAGCCGACCGAGTGATGGTTGCGCCCGGTGATGAGTGCTGCGCGCGTCGGCGAGCACAGCGCAGTCGAGTGGAAATTCGTGTAGCGCAAGCCGTTCTGCGCGATGCGATCCAGCGCGGGCGTCGGGATAACGCCGCCGAACGTGCTCGGCACGCCGTAGCCTGCGTCATCCGTAATGATCAGCAGAACGTTCGGCGCGCCCTTCGGCGGAACCACGCGCGCCGGCCAATATGGCTTTGACTCTTTCGCGTCGCGTTCGATCTTGCCGCCGAATTTTTGCGGCGGGGGCGGAAGCTGGTCGCCGGGGATGGTGATGGTTGCAGCGGGTGAACCGGGTGGCGGTGCAGCTTGTTGCGTCTGCTGTGCGAATGCCGGCGCTGAAAGGATGAGTGTTAGTGCAAATGCGGAAACTGTGAAGGATCGGGAAGTGCTCATTGCAAGGCCTCCCTTCAAATGAAGAGAGATCATTTGCCAGCGACGGAAAAAGAACTTGATATAGATCAAAATGACCCGATGACGGATCAAAAGCGGAAATGTTTTCCGCACGCGTGGTCACGACATCCCCGCATGGCACCACGATCGGAGCGGTCTTGCCGGAAACTCCCGGCTCCCTGTATCCGAAAAGGCGATACGATAGCGCTGCATCGTGCCCCTCCCACCACATCCTGCTGCCAAGTCGGCTGCTTCCGCTCGCAGGTTGCGGCAGCGGGCCCGCAGGTCGGCTTCGCCGGCGCCGCCGATGCCGATCGCGCCGCCGAAGCGGATGAGCGATCTCTCCGGAGGCCAGCGGCGGCTCTGTTGCGCCCTTGATCACGACTGATACCCATGGGCGATCGATCCTTCTCCCATTCAAAAAAAGCGCGAGTCATTTGAGATGGATCAAACCGATCGATCGCGGCTCGTCTCTTACTGACGACGAGGACAAGAGGCATCCGGGTAGTGTACTGCTTCGAGGAGGCAGGCCATGGTGCAACAAGCACTGGGTGGGATTGCCGCAGACTTCTGCCTTGACGTTAGTCAGGCAAAGTCGACTTTCGACCGCTTGTTGAGAGCCTATTTCGCAAGGTTCGCGGTCGGAGAGCCCCCGGTGATCGGTGATGTGAGCCACGCGCTCGAGCTTCCTCTCGCAGACTGTTGCGCGAGCAGTCTGCCTGCACGCAAGACCTATTTGGTCACAACACCAGAAACGACCTGCGATCCGATTGGCCTGGCCCTCCAACTCAGCCAGGCCAGTTCTGACGCTTAGTGGCAGCTCAAGGTGGTTAGTTTGACAGGGCTTGAAGGAGCTCAAGATGAAGATGGCAGCATTATTTGCAGCACTCCTCGGAAGCCAATTGTTTGTGATCCCCGTTTCCGAGCGGGTCCCCGAATTGAAGGTCGAGGCGACGTGCAAGGCGACCACGGCTGACGACAAGGCAAATGGACTCGCCCTGCCACAGAGCTTTGCCGACTGCATGCGCGACGAGACGGCTGCACAGCAACAGCTCAACACGGTTTGGGGCGCGGCTCCCAATTCCCTTCGCGACAGCTGCGAAGGGGAAGCCACGAGCGGCGGAAGCCAGAGCTATGTTGATCTTCTCACCTGCATCCAGATGGCGGAGTGGGTGAAGTCGCCGTCAAGCGCGACGCGGTTGAGGGGAGCAAGCAAGACTCGAAATTCGCAGTGATCCGCCTCTCGTTTCGAGAACGCGGCGCGTTCTATTTGGCAATTCATCTGTGTAAGCAAAGGAGGTCGCTATGAAAAATACCTGTATGAAATGGTGGCTTGGGGCAGCGATCATTGCCTGCTCCGCGATCGGCTCCGTGCAGTGGTCGCCGGAGCATGGGCTGTCAGTCTCGGTCGACAGCGCACAGGCAAGGGTTGGGCGACCGGCGACTCCCGCGAGCGTTGCGGGCGTCGCGCGCCGGACAACCCGCCGCGCAGTCGTGGGTGGAGCCGCCGTAGGTGCAGCGACCGTAGGAGCCGCTGTGGCGGCACCAACGTGCGCCCGTGTGCTGGTGAACGGAGTGTGGGTCTGTCGCTAACCAGTCATCGCTGACGCCGACCTGATCATTCGGTCCACACTGAAGCTGTACGAGCGGCAAGACCCGAGAGTGAGCATGACCACTTCTCGCGTGCTTGCCGCCGTACATCGGCTTGTCATCAGTTCTTCTAGTAGACACCGCCCTGGCGTCGTCGGGAATTGTGGCCCGGCGATCCCCGCCAATATGGGTTCTCCAGGCACATGGCCGAGAGTCCCGAAGCCGTCATCCGGCACTGATCCATCGACGTATAGCTGCAGTCGACGATGATGAGGCCCCGCTTGTGCCACGACTGCAGGCAGACCGGGTAACGCGGGTCGTAGCGTTGAGCCGTGGCTGGGACGACCACGAGAATCGTCGCCCCCGCCAGGATCATCCAATAAAGCATGCGCATCTCGTAGCCTTCCTTATTTCAGACCGAGCGGCCCATGCGAACGACGGCGGCGATTTGAGGAGCACCTTCACGCAATGCAACTGAACCGTCGGGCGCGCCTGACATCAGCAAGCGGCCTGGCGCCCCGTGGCTTTTACTGGATCGTTGCATTCACCGTGATGACTGACCTGCCCGAACCGTACGGACCTTGTCCTGAACCGTAGATGGCAAACGTATCGCTGCCCCTGTAGCCACGTGGAGCCGTGTAGGTGAAGGTCGTTATGTTGACCTGCCTTAGCGTTCCGCGCGCGGGCTTCTGCGAAATGCCGGAAGCCGCCATCATGCCTGGAATTCGGATCGGGAATTTGCAGGTTTCACCAGACCTGACGGCAAAGAAAGCCGTCATGTCGACGCCGAAGCCGGAGGGCTCGCCGACGACCCGGCAATCGGCAGCTCGAGCTGAAACGGGCACCAAGCCAAGCGCAACTCCTGCCAGAACCGAGAACCGCCACATGCTGACCTCCTGTGACGACATTGCCGAGGAAATGAAGTCGGATCACGGCTACCACCGTTGATTTGAGTCAAAGCGTCGAGGCCTCTGCGATTGGCTCAAAAAGCACCAATACAATCTGAGATTGGGACCATCGGGATGACGTAGTAAAAGGACTTCCCGGCCGGGGAAAAATTCATGCATTGGGCGCTTAGGCTTTTCGGTTTCGTCGTCGGCATTCTGGCCTTGGCGATATTGGGCTAAGCGGTTGGATCCTCATCGCCCGTCACGATGAATTGCAGCTCGCCTCAAGATCGTAGGGCCGCGGTCCCGTCTATGGTCGCGGACAGGTTTGGTTGGCCCGAGGCCAAGGGCTCGATCTCCCCGCCGACACGTTCTTGTTGCAAGGGCACCTCCGCCAGGTGATAGCGGTCGTCCCCTCGCGCAAACTGGTGATCTTGCGCATGGGGACGACGCGGGAAGATATTGGTTATAGCTACGCGAGACTGTTACGCGCGATTGTGGCCGCAGGGCTTTGAATCCAGCGCCGAACTTTCACGCACACCTTGCGTCTGGACACAGCACATTCGCCCAAGATTTCTGCGCCTTGGCTTCACCCTATACCTGGCATAGGATCGGCAGACATTGATGTCTCAGCGGGATAAGACAAATGAGCCGCTTCCTGTTGATTTGCGTGGCCGCTACCTGCCTTGCGGGACCTCTGCTTTTCCATTCCTCTGAAGCGAATGCGGTCTTTTGGCGCGGCATAACCGCGCCAACAAATATCGACATTCACGGATGGCCGATCATCAAGGAGCCTCCCCCCAGTCGATGCCAATGGATACGAGTGAGCGGTGGCTACTGGGTCCGGCAATGCCTCTACTAGGCCGATATGGACGGGATAGCTCCGCGGACGTTCATAGCGATGGGCCTCATCATGACCGCGACTGTCGCTGGCTCGGGCCTTTGTGATGCGTTTGCAGAGCCTCGCTTTTGATCGTTGGCTCGAACACTCGTTTGGACGCGAAGTTCGCTTTCAGCAGACACCTTGGTACTTCGACCCGGACCATGATTGGTGGGATCCGCCGCCGATGGAAGCCGTATCTTATCTCACTCGACTGTTTGACGACCCGGAGCCAGCGTTACAGGGATTTGCTGACAGCCAAATAGCACAAGGCTTGACCTACCTCGTCAATACGAGCGCTTGCGGCGATAACAGATGGCTTTGTTCAACTGATGTGCCGGTCGAAGACCGGATCCGCTGCGTTACTTCTGTCGCTAATCTATTTACGAAATTGTTTGAGCCTCGCTGCGTTTCCAGTTTGTCTCACCTGAGCGAAGCCGACGCCGGAACACTAAACTGTGTTTGCTACATGTGGTGGGACGTGTTTCCGAGCTTGGCGCTTTCTGGCGACCCAGACCTTCCAACTCTCCACGATTGCGCGCTGCGTACCATGGAGCGCATCCTGCACCTCAACTCGCTTGCTTGCCAGGAGAGCGCTTTGCATGGGCTGGGACACTGGCAGCGAGACTACAGCGAGAAAGTCATCCGGATCATAGACCGCTTTTGCGAGGCGCACTCCAAGGCCGACCCCCGGCTGTTGGCCTATGCCCAATCGGCTCGCAGCGGATGCATCCTGTGATGTTGGCCTACGCTTATCACGATGACAGGATCGAACACGCACTGCCATTGACCGATTGAGCGACGCTAGGAACCCGTCTGGAAAGACAATGAGCCCCTCAACGTTTCCGCGAAAGTGCGGCGGCACGATACACAGTGCCCCCGCTCGTGACCCGAAGGAAGATCGCAGCACGAGAAGTCAATCGGCCCCTCACCAACACGCGGGCGCATGCCTGCGGCAGTTTAGAAGCTTCGGCCACACCATCCGCGCCTGATGTTCCCGACACGGGTTGGCAAAAAATCCGAGACGCGATGTCGGACCAGCCAGGTCTCGTTCGTCCTTAGGCCATGAATGGGCAATAGACCTCGATGTCAGGCCCATCAATTCATGAGGATGACGATCATGCCCAGCACTGTGCGCCTGCACCGCGTTCTGACGACCAGCCCGGAGAAAGTCTATCGCGCCTTCCTCGAGGCGGACGCGCTGGCGAAATGGCTGCCGCCCAACGGCTTTGCCTGTACCGTTCATCATTTGGAGCCAAAGGTCGGCGGCACGTTCAAAATGTCGTTCCGGAACTTCACGACCGGCAACAGCCACGCCTTCGGCGGCGAATATGTCGAGCTCGTCCCCGGCGAACGTCTCCGCTACACCGACAAATTCGACGATCCCAATCTGCCGGGCGAGATCCAGGTGACCGTGATCTTGAAGAAAGTATCCGTGGGCACCGAAGTGGACATCACGCAGGCCGGCATCCCGGACGTCATTCCGCCGGAAGCCTGTTATCTCGGCTGGCAGGAGTCGCTGCGGAATCTGGCAAGGCTCGTCGAACCCGAGATCAATCAATAGCGTGCGTAAATAGCGCGCGGATACTGAAGGCGGGCTCGTGACCTTGGGCTACGCACCCGCCTTCGACCTGAGTCCTCCGTCGGCAGTCCAGCGGTCCGGGTCGGGACTGTGTCCGATCAAGGCGAGGCCGTAAGCGATCGACTCGAACTGGTCGCCCGACATCAGCCGGTCGTTGCCAAACCGCTCGGCGAACAGTTTTCGGACGGCGGGCACGAACGAGGTCCCGCCGGTCAAGAACACCTTCTCCACCTCGCGCGCTGTGATGCGGGCCTCGCCCAGCACCTTGTCGACGGTGGCACCTAACCGGGCGATATCGTCGGCAATCCAGGCTTCAAAATTCTTCCGGGTGATGGTCGAGCCAATCTCGACGCCGCCGCCCTTAAAGCGGAAGTCCACCTGATCATTGGCCGACAGCGCGACCTTGGCGTCCGACACCGCGCGATACAGCGAGAAGCCGAGGTCGAGATCGACGATGGTGATGAAATCCCCAAGCAGAGCCGGCTTCAGCGCGGTGCGTGAAAGCTCGCGGAGCTCGCGCAGATCGCCGTTGCTCTTCATCATCGCGAGCTGATGCCAGCGCGCGAGGTTGGTGTAGTGGCTGTTGGGGACCGGCAGCACCTTGTCGAACGAGCGGAAGCTGGTGCCTTTGCCCAGCCGCGGGGAAACGACGTGATCGACGATGCGGTAGTCGAACGTGTCGCCGGCGATGCCGATGCCGGCATGCCCGAGCGGCTCCGCACGCAGCGTGCCGCCGGCACGCGAAAACCGCATCACGGAGAAGTCGCTTGTGCCGCCGCCGAAATCCGCCACCAGCACCGTGGCATCGCGCTCCAGCCGGCGGGCGAAGGAGAACGCAGCGCCCACGGGCTCGTAGACATAGCGCGCGTGGCCGGCGCCCAGGCGCTCGAACGCGGCGCGATAGCGTTGCATTGCCAGCGCCTCGTCGGGATTGCCGCCGGCGAAGCGCACGGGGCGGCCGACCACGATGTTCGCCGCATCGAAGCCGAACTTGTCGCCGCCGTGACGCGCGAGTGTCCGCAGGAACGCCGCCAAAATATCCTCGAACTTGTAGCGCTGCCGGAACACCTGGGTGGTGTTGAAGCTGCTGCTCGCAGCAAAGGTCTTGAACGATTGCAGGAAGCGGTAGATGTGGCGCCCTTCGAGGAACTGCTCGATCGCCCACGGGCCGCCCTCCGCCTGGGCTCCGGCGCCCGGCCGATCCTCCCAGAAGCACAGGGCCGACACGTAGACGCTGTGCCTGTGCCCACCATGATCGAAGCGGATGGCCTCGACCCGGCGGTCGTCCGCCGCGAGCGCGACGACCGTGTTGCTGGTTCCAAAATCGATGCCGATCGAGACGGCGGACGAGGCGCTCGACATGAACCACTCTGACAGATGATTGGAAAAAGGGGGCAGACCTCTAACGGCTTTGAGTTGCCCTGCCAAGGCCCGGTCCGTTGCGTCGGCAACGGAATTCCGCCGGGAACGAACGTTTTGGCGCCCGTTTTGTATCTTTATGCCCGAAACGGCCGCGTTAAGGGAACATTATGTTGCAATGCAAGATATCAAATGCTGCTATGCAAACAAAACTGTAGTCCTTGGCATCTGGTATACATAGATTGACTTTCGAAGACGGGGACGGCGACCGGCCCGTCCCCGCAAGAAAGGAAAGACCGATGTCCAAAACTGCCTCCGTCGCGCTTGCGCCCTCCAGCTCCCTGCTCGCCCGCCTGATCGCCGCGGTCGACGGCCTGTTGATGGCGAGCGCCCAGATCTCGATCCGCAACGGCGACCTGCCCCGGTTCGGCCTGTAAGAAGGCCTTCCCCGCGCTGCCGAAACGGCGCGCCGGTTTTGGAACCCTGAAGCACTATGATTGTTGAATGGCCCCGCACGGCGGGGCCATTTTCTTTTTGCCCTCGCAGCATCCCCGGTTGGAACTGCGACGATTGGTCCGCCGATGTGGCCCGCTGGTCCAATTGTTTGTCCATTGGCATCTCGCATACCATTGGCCAATCGAGAAGGATTTGCACAACCAAAAGTGCAAGACGGGGATGCATAACGCAGGACGGGAACGGCCAAGGGCGAGCCACGCACCGTGGTCCTTGGCGGAACCTTAGCCCAAAGGAGCGGATGCCGCGCCTTGTCCCCGCTCATAAACTTCTGGTTG
This sequence comes from Bradyrhizobium arachidis, assembly GCF_024758505.1. Lineage (NCBI taxonomy): Bacteria > Pseudomonadati > Pseudomonadota > Alphaproteobacteria > Hyphomicrobiales > Nitrobacteraceae > Bradyrhizobium > Bradyrhizobium arachidis. The sequence goes on from NZ_CP077970.1 coordinate 6,220,816, forward strand.
GTGAGGCTGCTGGGAGATCAGCCGTAAACGGTGACCCCCAGGCATTGAATCGGGATGGGCTGATGCGAGCTGCCAAAGAGCGGCCGTGTTCAAGGTTCGACAGGGAGAGAAACAAATGAAGCCATTCGTTCTGAATGTCGCTTTGGCGGCAATCGCGATGTCGTGCGTCTGCAGCACCGCAAGCTCTGCGGCCTGGGAGCCGGTTCGTCCGGTCGAGTTCATCGTGCCCGCGGGCACCGGCGGCGGTGCCGATCAGATGGCGCGCACCATCCAGGGCATCGTCACCAAACACAGTCTGATGAAGCAGCCGCTGGTCGTCATCAACAAGGCCGGCGGCGCCGGCGGTGAAGGCTTCCTCGATGTGAAGACGGCGTCGAACAACCCTCACAAGATCATTATCACGCTGTCGAACCTGTTCACGACGCCGCTGGCAACGGGGATTCCCTTCAACTGGAAGGACCTGACCCCGGTTGCAATGCTGGCTCTCGATGAATTCGTGCTCTGGGTGAATGCCGAGAAGCCGTACAACAGCGTCAAGGACTACGTCGAAGCCGCAAAGGCGGCACCGGGCGGCACCTTCAAGATGGGCGGCACCGGCTCGAAGCAGGAGGATCAGATCATTACCGTCGGCATCGAGAAGGCGATCGATGCGAGGTTCACCTACATCCCCTACAAGGGCGGCGGCGAAGTCGCCGTCCAGCTCGTCGGCAATCACGTCGATTCGACCGTCAACAATCCGATCGAAGCGGTCGCGCAATGGCGCGGCGGCAAGCTCCGTCCGCTCTGCGTCTTCGACGCGCAGCCGATGGCCTATGACGAACCGATCGCCGACGGCAAGGCCTGGAAGGATATTCCAACCTGCAAGTCGCAGGGCCTCGCAATGGAATATCTCATGCTGCGCGGCATCTTCATGTCGCCCAAAGCCACGAAGGACCAGGTCGAGTATTACGTCGAGCTGTTCAAGAAAGTCCGCGCCACGCCGGAGTGGCAGGACTTCATGAAGAGCGGCGCCTTCAACACGACCTTCCTGACCGGGGCCGACTACGCCAAGTGGATCGAAGCGGAGGAGAAGCGCCACGAGGGCTTGATGAAGGACGCCGGCTTCCTCGCGCCGGGGAATTGACCCCTGACATCGGTGACGGCTGAGGACGCAGGTCGTCCTCCCGTCGGCCGCGACCGCGAAACAGCGCGACTTTATCTGGAGGCCCCATGACTGAACTACCCGGATCCGAATCTGGCCCGGCACACAAGACGCTGGAAATCGGCATGGCGCTGTTGATCGGCGCCTTCGGCCTGGTCGTGATCTTCGGCAGCCTGAAGGCCGGTATCAACTGGGGTGCGGAAGGCCCGCGTGCCGGCTTCTTCCCCTTCTATATCGGCACCGCCATCGTCGCCGCGAGCGCCATCAACCTTTGGAGCGCTCAACGCAACACCGACCGCCGGCTGTTCGCAGCATGGGGACAGCTTCGCCAGGTCATGAGCGTCGTCGTACCCACCGCGATCTATGTCGGCTCGATGCCGTTCATCGGCCTCTATGTCTCCTCGATGCTCTTTATCGCCTGGTTCATGCGCTGGCTCGGCGGCTATCGCTGGCTGACCACCATCGCCGTGGCCGTCGGCATGCCGGTCCTGACCTACCTTGTTTTCGAACGCTGGTTCCTGGTCCCGCTTCCCAAGGGTCCGCTCGAGGAATGGCTTGGTCTGTAGAAGGCTTGGCCTGCAAGGGCTGTGCCGTCAATTCAGTTGTTGTTGCAGGACGCATCGATATGGAAGAGTTAGCCAACCTGTTTCACGGCTTCGCGGTCGCCCTGCAGCCCTACAACATCATGCTGATGATCATCGGCATCACGCTCGGGGTGATCATCGGCGTGCTTCCGGGGCTCGGCGGTGCCAACGGCGTGGCGATCCTCCTGCCCCTCACCTTCAGCATGCCGCCGACATCGGCGATCATCATGCTGTCCTGCATCTATTGGGGCGCATTGTTCGGCGGCGCCATCACCTCGATCCTGTTCAACATACCCGGAGAGCCCTGGTCGGTGGCGACCACGTTCGACGGCTACCCGATGGCGCAACAGGGCAAACCCGGCGAAGCGCTGACGGCCGCCTTCACCTCCTCCTTCGTAGGCGCGCTGTTTGCGGTCATCATGATCACGCTCGTCGCCCCCCTGGTCGCAGGCTTCGCGCTGCGATTTGGTCCGGCGGAAAAGTTCGCCGTCTACTTCCTCGCCTTCTGCAGCTTCGTTGGCCTGAGCAAGGAGCCGCCGTTCAAGACCATCGCGGCGATGATGATGGGTTTCGCGCTCGCGGCGGTCGGCCTGGATTCGATCACGGGGCAGTTGCGGCTGACCTTCGGCGTCACGGAGTTGCTCAACGGGTTCGATTTCCTGATCGCCGTGATTGGCCTGTTCGGGATCGGCGAGATCCTGCTGACCATGGAGGAAGGGCTGGCCTTCCGCGGCGGCAACGCGACGATCAACCTTCGGGTCGTGCTGCAAACATGGTGCGAACTGCCGAGCTACTGGATGACGTCGCTGCGCTCCTGCCTGATCGGGTGCTGGATGGGCGTGACCCCCGCCGGCGCAACGCCGGCCTCCTTCATGAGCTACGGCATCGCCAAGCGGCTGGCGCGGCGCGGCAACAACTTTGGCAAGGGCGAGATCGAAGGCGTGATCGCGCCGGAGACGGCCGCGCATGCTGCGGGCACCTCGGCGCTGCTGCCGATGCTGTCGCTCGGCGTGCCCGGCTCCCCGACAGCCGCGGTTCTGCTTGGCGGACTGTTGATATGGGGCCTGCAGCCCGGCCCCATGTTGTTCGTCGAGCAGAAGGAGTTCGTCTGGGGCCTGATCGCGTCGATGTATCTCGGCAACCTCGCGGGCCTCATCGTCGTGCTCACCTGCGTCCCGATCTTCGCTGCGATCCTGCGCGTGCCCTTCGGCATCATCGCGCCGCTCATCCTCGTGCTCTGTGCGATCGGCGCCTACTCGGTGCACAACAGCACCTTCGACGTGATGCTGATGCTGGTGTTCGGCGTGCTCGGCTATCTCCTGAAGAAGTGCAACTACCCGCTCGCGCCGCTGGTGCTCGCCATCGTGCTCGGCGACAAGGCGGAGGAAGCCTTCCGCCAATCGCTGCTGGGATCGCAGGGCTCGCTCGGTGTGTTCTTCTCCAACGGCCTCGTCAGCACGATCATGGTGCTTGGCCTGGTCGCGTTGTTCTGGTCCGCGATCCAGGAAGGCTATAGCCGGCTGCGCACCGCGGCCGCGTGAATCGCGCGCACGCCAGCGCGCCGCGATACGCCCTCGCGCCTCGCTTCTGGAATAAAGAATTCCACGCCTTGCGCGATCGCCCGGCCGTCGCACCTCGACGCGCGCTGCCCTGCCCGCCCCAGCGGAAGCTGAAAAAGCCGTGGATGCGTGAGCTTCCCGCAGCAGGCGGACTGAGTGCAGCGAGGAATATTTCTTACGAAATCAAAGCATTAAGTGCGGAGCGGTGGCGGTTTCGGGCCGCGCATGGACGGGCTTTACAATTCCGCCGTCATGGGATGATGTGAGCATCTCCCGCGATATTTCGCCGCACCTCTCAGCCCCGCCCGTCGCTTGAATCTTGGCATAATGAATACCAAGATGCCCGCCGCGCATTCGGGAATGATAAGAGATAAGCAAGGCGCGTCGGAGGATTCATGACGGATATGGTGCAGGCAACAGCGGCCCCCACTGCCGCGCGCGTGAGCGATGCCTATCGCTGGACGCAATTGGCGGTGGGCGTTCTGGCGATGGTGATGATCGCCAATTACCAATACGGATGGACGTTCTTCGTCCCCGACATCCAGAAAAAGTTCGGCTGGGATCGCGCGTCGATCCAGTGGGCGTTCACGCTCTTCGTGCTGTTCGAGACCTGGCTCGTGCCGGTCGAAGGATGGTTCGTCGACAAATACGGCCCGCGCATCGTCGTGCTCGTCGGCGGCGTGCTCTGCGCCATCGGCTGGGCGATCAACGCCCAGGCCACCTCGCTCAACGGCTACTATCTCGGCATGATCATCGCGGGTATCGGCGCCGGCGGCGTCTACGGCACCTGCGTCGGCAATGCGCTGAAATGGTTCCCCGACAAGCGCGGTCTGGCCGCCGGCATCACGGCCGCCGGTTTCGGCGCGGGCTCTGCGCTCACGGTTGCGCCGATCCAGGCAATGATCAAGGACTCCGGCTTCCAGACCACCTTCCTCTATTTCGGTCTCGGTCAGGGCATCATCATCTGCATCCTCGCCTTCTTCCTGCTCGCGCCGAAGGCCGGCCAGGTGCCGAACGTGGTGGCGAATGCCGCGCTGGTGCAGAGCCGCCGCAACTACCAGCCGACCGAAGTTCTGCGTCAGCCGATCTTCTGGCTGATGTACTTCATGTTCGTGATCGTCGGCGCCGGCGGACTGATGGTGACGGCGAACCTGAAGCCGATCGCGGCCGACTGGAAGGTCGACAACGTGCCGGTCACGCTGATGGCGGTGACGATGACCGCGGTGACCTTCGCAGCCACGATCGACCGCGTGCTCAACGGCCTGACGCGTCCGTTCTTCGGCTGGATCTCCGACATGATCGGCCGCGAGAACACGATGTTCATCGCCTTCGGCATGGAAGGCTTCGGCATCTGGATGCTCTACCTTTGGGGCCACGATCCGGTGTGGTTCGTGCTGCTCTCGGGCTTCGTGTTCTTCGCCTGGGGTGAGATCTACTCGCTGTTCCCCTCGACCTGCACCGACACGTTCGGCGCCAAGTTCGCGACCACAAATGCGGGCCTGCTCTACACCGCAAAGGGCACGGCCGCGCTGCTGGTCCCCATCGCCAACTACATGCAGCAGTCGTCGGGCACCTGGGACAGCGTGTTCATCATCGCGGCCGGCGCCAACATCCTGGCCTCGGCGCTGGCGATCGCGGTGCTCAAGCCCTGGCGCAAGGTCGTGGTCGCCAAATCCACGCTCTGACGCGACCCAAATTACTGACGAAAATCGCGCTCGGCCCCTCGGGGCCGGGCGCTTTTCGTTGGCGATTCTGCTTTCACGAAACAGAGTAGCGGATTTGATGGAGGTTCCCTCAAGATTGGGCTTGCATTCTGGAATATGGTATACCAGATTGCCCGATGCGCTTGCGACAATACGCCACAACCTTGCGACACTAGGTCACAACCGGCGAGCGCGTTGGGAGGACATTGATGATGACCGATACGGACGGCGCCGTTACGGCCGCGCCCCTGCGAAGTGGTTACCGTTGGCTCCAGCTCGCGATGGGCATCGTCTGCATGGCGATGATCGCCAACCTGCAATATGGCTGGACGCTGTTCGTCGATCCGATCGATGCCGCCCATCACTGGGGCCGTGCCGCGATCCAGCTCGCCTTCACCATCTTCGTCGTCACCGAGACCTGGCTCGTGCCGGTCGAGGCCTGGTTCGTCGACAAATACGGCCCGCGCATCGTCATCATGTTCGGCGGCGTGATGATCGCGCTCTCCTGGATTCTCAACTCCTACGCCGACTCGCTCACCCTGCTCTATGCGGCTGCGATCGTCGGCGGCATGGGCGCGGGCGCCGTGTACGGCACCTGCGTCGGCAACGCGCTGAAGTGGTTTCCGGACCGCCGCGGCCTCGCCGCCGGCGCGACCGCGGCCGGCTTCGGCGCCGGCGCAGCGCTCACCATCGTGCCGATCGCGAGCATGATCGCCTCCAGCGGCTATGAGAGCGCGTTCCTCAAATTCGGCATCGGCCAGGGCCTGATAGTCTTCGCGCTCGCCTTCTTCATCAGCCCGCCGCAGGTCTCGATCCCGCCGCGGAAGAAGAAGCTCAATCTGCCGCAGACCAAGATCGACTTCACCCCGCCGCAGGTGCTGCGCAGCCCTATTTTCTGGGTGATGTACCTGGTTTTCGTGATGGTCGCCTCCGGCGGCCTGATGACGGCGGCGCAGATCGCCCCGATCGCGCACGACTTCAAGATCGCCGACACGCCCGTCACGCTGGCCGGCTTCCAGATGGCGGCGCTGACCTTCGCGATCTCGCTCGATCGCATCTTCGACGGCTTTGGGCGTCCGTTCTTCGGCTGGGTCTCCGACACGATCGGCCGCGAGCACACCATGTTCATCGCGTTCGGAACGGCAGCGCTCATGCTGCTGACCCTGTCGGCTTACGGGCATGTGCCTATCGTCTTCGTGCTGGCGACCGCGATCTATTTCGGTGTGTTCGGCGAGATCTACTCGCTGTTCCCCGCGACCTGCGGCGACACTTTCGGTTCCAAGTTCGCGACCACCAACAACGGCATGCTCTATACCGCAAAGGGCACCGCTTCCCTGCTGGTCCCGCTCGCAAGCGTGATCTCGACCACCTATGGCTGGAAGGCCGTGTTCGTCGTGGCGGTGGCGCTGAACGCGACGGCAGCGCTGATGGCGCTGTTCGTCATCAAGCCGCTACGGCGTTCCTTCATCCTCGGCCACGAGGCGATCGAGACGGACACCGCGACTGGCAAGGCGACGAGCAAGCCCAAGACGGCTTGAGCGCCGCAAAATCCGCAATACCTGAGAGGGGCGCTTAACGGCGCCCCTTTTCATTTCCGGATCGGGAACGTCAGCAACCCTGCCGTTTAAATTTTCGGCCAAACCGCATCTTGGGTTTGACAATTGGCATAATGTATACCAGACTTATCCTGCACGATTGATCCAGGGAGGTTGCAATGCTGGTCGGAGACATTCTGAGCAAGAAGACGTCGCGCGTTGTAACGGTGCGGATGAACGAGACGGTCGAAATCGCCGCCAAGCTGATGCGCGCCAACAACATCAGCGCGCTGGTGGTGAAGGACGTCGTCCGCTCCGAGGGCAATACCGCGGTCGGCATGTTCACCGAGCGCGACGTGGTGCGCGCGATCGCCGAGCACGGCGCGAACGGCGTCAACGTCAAGATCTCGCAGCTCGTCTCGGTGCAGCAGCTCGTCTCCTGCTCGACCACTGATACCCTCGAGCATGTCCGCCACCTGATGAAGCGGCATCACATCCGGCATCTGCCGATCATCGACAATTACAGCCTGGTCGGCGTCGTCAGCATGCGCGACGTCTCGGCCGCCTTCGACGAGATCACCGCGAGCACACCGCACGCGGCCTAGCGCATGATCCGGAAAAGTGTGCAGCGGTTTTCCGGAAAGATCATGCTCAAGAAATAAGACTTAAAGCCACTTCCCCTGCGACTGCCGGCCCCGGCTCGGATGCGTCCGAGCCGGACCGGATCTTTCGTCCCAAAATCTGGCTTCTGGCCGCGAGGAATTTCCATGAAGATCTGCATCTACGGCGCCGGCGCGATCGGCGGATATCTCGGTGTGCAGTTGGCGCGCGCCGGTGCTGATATCAGCCTGGTCGCCCGCGGCGCCCATCTCGCCGCCATGCGCGAGCGCGGCCTGACGCTGCTGATGGGCGATGAGGAGCACACCGTGCATCCGCGCTGCACGGACGATGCCGCCGAGCTCGGCGTGCAGGACTACGTCATCATCACGCTAAAGGCGCATTCCATTACTGGCGTGATCGAAAAGATGCAGCCGCTGCTCGGGCCCCGCACCCGCATCATCACCGCCGTCAACGGCATCCCCTATTGGTATTTCTACAAGCACGGCGGTGCCTACGAGAACTCGACGCTGGAGAGCATCGACCCCGGCGGCCGGCAGTGGCGCGAGCTGGGCGCCGAGCGCGCCATCGGTTGCATCGTCTATCCCGCCACCGAGATCGAGGCGCCCGGCGTGATCCGCCATGTCTACGGCAACAATTTCCCGCTCGGCGAGCCCTCCGGCGAGATCACCGGCGACGTGCAGCGCCTCGCCGATCTCTTCGTCCATGCCGGCATGAAGGCACCGGTGCTCGACCGCATCCGCGACGAGATCTGGCTCAAGCTCTGGGGCAATGTCTGCTTCAACCCGATCAGCGCGCTGTCGCATGCGACGCTGGACGTGATCTGCACCGATCCGGCCACGCGCGCGCTGTCGCGGGCGATCATGCTGGAGACGCAAAGCATTGCCGAAAGCTTTGGCGTAAAATTCCGCGTCGACGTCGAGCGCCGCATCGAGGGCGCCCGCAAGGTCGGCGCGCACAAGACCTCGATGCTCCAGGATCTCGAGCGCGGCCGGCCCATGGAGATCGACCCGCTCGTCACCGTGGTGCAGGAGATGGGCCGTCTGACCGGCATTGCCACGCCCGCGCTCGACTCCGTGCTGGCGCTGGTGGCGCAGCGTGCCCGTATCGCCGGCCTCTACGATGGCGCGACGGTCTCCGCCGGCCTCACGCGGGCGGTGGCGTGATGGCGGCCGGTGAAGTCATTAAATGGCTGCGTTTCCGGCACGGCGGCAAAACCGGCTTCGGAACGCTGGAGGCTTCCCGCATCGCCGTGCATGACGGCGAGATGTTCGGCACATCAGCGCCGAACGGCAAGGTGTTGGCGCTGTCGGAGGTCGAGCTGCTCGCGCCCAGCGCGCCGAGCAAGATCGTCGCGCTCTGGAATAATTTTCACGCGCTCGCCGCCAAACTCAACCAGCCCGAGCCGGCGGAGCCGCTTTATCTGCTGAAAGCCACGACCAGCGTCGCCGCGCCCGGCGCGGTGATCCGCCGCCCCTCCTCCTATGACGGCAAGACCACCTATGAAGGCGAGCTTGGCATCGTCATCGGCAAGACCTGCAGCCGCGTCGCGCCGTCGGAGGCCGGCCGATTCATCTTCGGGTACACCTGCGTCAACGACATCACCGCCAACGACATCCTCACCCGCGATCCGACCTTCCCGCAATGGGCTCGCGCCAAGGGCATTGATGATTACGGCCCGTTCGGCCCGGTGATCGCGACAGGCCTCGATCCTGCAAAACTCGTGGTGCGCACCATCCTCAACGGCGCGGAGCGGCAGAACTATCCGATCTCCGACATGATCTTCAGCGCCGAGGAGCTGGTCAGCAAGATCTCGCACGACATGACACTGCTGCCTGGCGATCTCATCGCCGTCGGCACCTCGGTCGGCGTCGGCGTGATGAAAGAGCCGGTCAACACCGTCACCGTCGCGATCCACGGCATCGGCGAGCTCACCAACGAGTTTCGGCTGTAGCGCTTCCACGCCTCTCCGGTCATTCCGGGGCGCGACAAAGTCGCGAGCTATGATGCGCAATTGCGCATCTGAGAATCCGTACCGACAGGGTCCAGTTGTCGGGCGAGATGTCAATTGCCCGCCTTCGCCAAACACGATCCTGTGGTTTTGGATTCCGAACTCGCCGCTTCGCTCCGCCGATTCTGGGTACTCGACATCGCCTGCGCAGAGACGACCATTCGTCGCCGACCACCTTAGCCGCTCGTGCCGCTTTCGGCAGCCGCGCGATGGATGTCGCGAGACCTCAATCCATCATGCACACGTCACGCGACAGCAATCGCGGTCAACCCGCTGTCGTTTGCGTTGGCAATTGGTCGTGACGGCATCGCGTCAAGCGAGCTGGCGGTGCACTCCTTGAAGTGCTCAAGGAGTGCCGCATCGGCCAGGTGCTCCCAGAACTCCGCCTCGGCGAGCAGCTTCCAGCTTCTGTCGGGACGATAAGCGGCCGTCTGTCGGCAGAGCGACGCCATCGCACGCAAGCGGCGTACTGTGTCCATTCCCCAACCTCCCGTTGGTTCCGTTTATTTGTTTCTTGTTTTTGTCGAGCAGGATCATGTGGCTTGACGTTCTCAGGCGGGAAACGCCGGCCTCGTCGTCGCGCCAGATCGGTTGTTCTCACTTCGCGATCTGCCCGTTATTCACAGACGCAGTAAACATACGATCGTGTATATTGACAATCTAAAAATATTCTTCGCGAGAGTCGCAAACCGAACCAACAATTCGGCTTGTGTCGGACATAGTCCTGTCAGGCAGGGATTGAAACTCATCAAAAAGCAGATCGCACATCGAGCAAGAGCTCTCGTGACATTAGCGAGCGTGGCAGCAACGCTTTCGCTTGAGACGCGAGATCAAACCGCGAGTGAAAGCAAAAGCAAAAGTCATATTAAATGGCCAGCGTCGCGGTGCTCACGTCACGTTAGGGGATTCGTACAAGGAGGGATCCGGCCGGTTGGAAAGAAGAGCTAGCCCCGAGCGGCCCCCCCAGGCGCTCGAACACGGCTTGAAGGTGCATGCCCCCCCAAGTCAACCGCACCGACACGACGCTCAAATTCCAACCGGCCGGTTTTTTTCGACGCAGTTCTGTGATCGCGATGGAGGGACACCATGGCGCAAGTGCAGACTTCAACCGAACCGTCCACCTGGCTGATGCAGGCAAGGGAATTTCTCAACGATGCACGACGGCTGAAGCCGGGCGCCGCGCGTAACGAACTGCGCGAGACAGCTAAAGTACTGCGCGAGCTTGCGAGGCTCGACGCGGAATCAGAGTCCGGCACCGCCCCGGATAGCTTCCCCCGATTCAATTCCTGAGGCAGCCCGCCGCCGTGCGGCGCTGGTCCGTATGCGCCGGGTAGATCTCTTCGACTTCGAGACGCATGGTGTCGTGACACTCGCACGCCACCGCCTCGAGCCGGGACCTGTCGATTTCGATCCGACCTCGCTGATCGGACCTGATCGCTCCGCGCATGCGCAGATTGCGCATCAGGAGCGTCACCGTCGTGCGCCGCACACCGAGTATTTCCGACAAGGCCTGCTGGGTGAGCGGAAGCATGTCATGGTCGGTGCGGTCCCGCAGCTGGAGCAACCAGCGGGCCATGCGCGCTTCGACCGGGTGCAGCGCGTTGCAGGCCGAGCCGCGCTGGAGCTGCGTCAGCATCGCCCTGACATGGTTCTGGACAGCGTGCCTGATCGCTGGACTCCGGTTGAACGCGGCGTGGAAGCGCGACGCCGGGACCCGCGAGCCGGTGCCTGCCGCACGAACGACCGCGGTGATGGATGAAGGTGCCGGCCCAAGCACTGAAAGAATGCCCACGGCCCCGTCGCGCCCGACGACCGCGGTGGCAACCGTGTGTCCGTCCGCCATATCGACCATCAGCGAAACGGCGCCGCTATCGGGGAACAAGACATGTTCGATCCGGTCGCCCGCACGCGAAATCACGGCGTCCTGATCGAGCGTGACCGTCTCCAGGTCGGGCAGCAGCAGGTCGAGGTCCGGTGCCGGCAGTGCTGCAAGGAGGTAATTTCCGAACCGGCCGGGAGGCGTCACTGGCGCGCCCCTGCGGCAGGGCATGCGCCGCGATCTCTACTCGGGCCGTCGCGGAGCAGCGATCCTAACATAGGTTCAAATCGGTTCTTTCGAACTGCATTGAAATTGAAGTCATTGGATTTCGCCCGCAACAACGCACCCCACACACTTGATGGCAGCGGCGTTTTCTTCTCGCCGCGCTGAGATACTTAGATGCAAATGCGTTTTCAGGTGCAACTGCAAAATGCGAATGGGTAACACCGTATGGCTGCGGGCGATGCCGAGTTCCAATTTCCGGCCTACGGCAAACCACGTTGTGACACCATGACGCGCGCTGGCAGCAGCCTTGCGGGCATGTGGCTAACGGCCGTTAACCAGCGTTGCGCCAGCCGATTTGCGCCGGCGAAAGCGGCGAGCGCGACTTACGGGCTGGCACTACCTGAGCGTGTAAATTCCCGCATGGCCACCAGTATCTGGACGGTCGACGAATTCGCCTGCCCCAGTTGCGCAATGAACTACTCCGCAACACCAGAAGAACACTCGGACGAGCGGTCCGGCCAATTCAAATGCAGCAATGCCGACGTCCATGCCAGAGGGGCTTATTTGACCCTCGCAGCGCAGCAAAATTGATCCAGCGCAAATCCGCCGTCGCGGTCACCGTTATCCTCTCGCAGCAAGAAAGTTCATTTCTGGGTGCAAGGGAGGACGCCATGACGAATGCCGGCAATGCTCTTTTGTGGACGGGCCTGTACTTTGCTCTCTCGTTTGCTGCGATCTTCGTGGTCTGGTTCGCCGACAAGATGCGCTCGAATTTCCTGGGGAAGTGAGTGCCGGACGCGCGCTGGCTCTCTTGGCATGCGCCTGCTAGCCTTGCATGAGGCGGGGTGACGCGACACGCGTCGTCTCGCAACCGGCTACGCTCCTCGCCTTCATGCGCGTCATCCTCAGCCTTCTCTCGGGTCTCGTCGGCGCGCTTGCCGGCTGGCTCGGGCTTGCCCTCCTGGCCGCGAGCATCGCGGGCCCGGACCGCGATGGCGGCATCGCCATGGGCGCGTTCTTCGACATCGGGCCGATCGGCGGTCTCGTCGGCTTTGCCGCCGGTGTGTGGCTGTTTGTCAGGACTGGCGTGGTCCGCGACAGCACGGCGTCGCCTGATGCCGCAACGGCGCCACGCACGCGCATCTCGCGTCCCTATGCTGTCGTCCTGTTGCTTCTGGTCGGCGGCATCGCATGGTGGACCTGGTACGAGTTCATCCGCTCGCCCTACCTCACCCACGGCTTCATGACGCTCGAGCTCCAGTTTCGGCTACCAGCCGGCATGACATTGCCGCCGAAGAAGGAAGAAGTGCAGATCGAGGTCAGCGAAGGACAGGGACACGCGATCGTCGATCTCACCGACCGCTGGCGCGGCCATGACGGCGAGCGGCAGGCGATCCTCGCAACCGCCTCGCTCATGTACAAGACAAGCAATCGCATCGTTACTCTGGTGGTGCCCGACATCCCCAAGCAGACCTGGCGCCTCGATCTCACATCCGATCCCGATCCGACACCGGGCTTTTCAGGCTGGCGCCTTCCGAGCGGCGCGCCCGCCGGCAGCATCGAGCTGAACTACCGCTTGAGGGCGGACCGCTGAAGGCGCACGGCCGATTGAATGCGATGGTGTGTTTGCGATTGAGATCAGCATTGGGTGTGGAGGCTCCTCCTCTCCGTCATTGGGGGCGCTCAGCCGCCATCTAACGAAATTATCCGCCACACGGAATCACCCCCCTCGTCCCCGGCATGAGCGCCCTGCCCTGGCAGCACCCCGCCTCGATAGACTTTTGCCTGACCGGGCGGCATCCTCCCGGCGAATGCAGCCAAAACAGCCGCGCGAAGACCGCGAGCCAGAGGAAACAGAGGGCGACCATGTTGAAGACACGTTTCACCGAGCTTGTCGGCGTCGAACACCCGATCGTCCAGGGCGGCATGCAGTGGGTCGGGCGTGCGGAACTGGTCGCGGCCGTTGCGAACGCCGGCGCGCTCGGCTTCATCACGGCGCTGACCCAGCCGACACCGGAGGACCTCAAGAAGGAGATCGCGCGCTGCCGCGACCTCACCGACAAGCCGTTTGGCGTCAACCTGACCATTTTGCCCGCGATCAAGCCGCCGCCCTATGCCGAGTACCGCGCCGCCATCATCGAAAGCGGCATCAAGGTGGTCGAGACCGCCGGCAACAAGCCGCAGGAGCATGTCGACGAGTTCAGAAAGCACGGCGTCAAGGTCGTGCACAAATGCACCAGTGTCCGCCACGCGCTCTCGGCCGAGCGGATGGGCGCCGACGCCATCTCGATCGACGGTTTTGAGTGCGCCGGCCACCCCGGCGAGGACGATACGCCCGGCCTGATCCTGATCCCGGCCGCCGCCAACAAGGTCAAGATCCCGATGATCGCCTCGGGCGGCTTTGCCGATGCCCGTGGTCTCGTGGCCGCCCTGGCGCTAGGGGCCGAAGGCATCAACATGGGCACGCGCTTCATGGCCACCAAGGAGAGCCCGATCCACCAGTCCATCAAGGAGAAGATCGTCGCCAATGACGAGCGCGAGACCGAGCTGATCTTCCGCACCATGCGCAACACCTCCCGCGTCGCCAAAAATGCGATCTCGACCAAGGTCGTCGCCATGGAGAAGGAAGGCGCAAAGTTCGAGGACATCCGCGAGCTCGTCGCCGGCGCGCGCGGCAAGATGGTCTATGCGACTGGGGATTCCGACGAGGGCATCTGGTCGGCCGGCCAGGTCCAGGGCCTGATCCAGGACATCCCGACCTGCGCCGAACTGGTCTCGCGCATCGTGCGCGAGGCGGAGGCCATCATCCGCAGCCGGCTCGAGGGCATGATCGCTCAACCCAAAGCGCAAGCAGCGGAGTAAGTGCAAGAGCGACTAAATCATGCGCATCAAGTTGCAGAGGTGAAACATGAAGGCCTACGTCTATGGCCCTAACGGAGCAGCGATTTCCGATGTCGCTCAACCAACACCTAAGGGCGCGCAGGTGCTCGTACGTGTGCGTGCCTGCGGACTGAACCGCGCCGACACCGGCATGCGAAAAGGCCACGCCCATGGCTCAGCGGGCGGCGCCGGCACCGTGCTCGGCATGGAATGGGCCGGCGAAGTTGCCGCACTCGGCCCCGATGCAAAAGGCGTCAAGGTCGGCGACCGCATCATGGGCTCGGGCGCCGCGGCCTTCGCCGAGTACACGCTGGCCGATCATGGCCGGCTGTTCCGCGCGCCCTCCAACATGAATTTTGAGGAAGCGGCCACCCTGCCCGTGGCGCTCGCGACCATGCACAACGCGGTCGTCACCGCGGGCGCCCTGCAACCCGGCCAGACCGTCCTGATCCAGGGCGCCAGTTCCGGCGTCGGCCTGATGGCGATGCAGATCGCCAAGCTCAAGGGTGCAAAGCTCGTGGTGGGATCCTCGACCGACGCCACCCGCCGCGGCCGGCTCAAGGAGTTTGGCGCCGACCTCGCCGTCGATTCCTCCGATCCCGGCTGGGTCGAGGAGGTGCTGAAGGCGACGGGCGGCGAAGGCGTCGACCTCATCGTCGACCAGGTCTCGGGCAAGGTCGCCAACCAGAACCTGGCGGCCACCAAGGTCAAGGGCCGCATCGTCAACGTCGGCCGGCTCGGCGGCACCCACGCCGACTTCAACTTCGACCTGCATGCGGCCCGCCGCATCAACTATATCGGCGTCACCTTCCGCACCCGCACCATCGAGGAGGTCCGCGAGATCTTCGACGGGGTCAGGAAGGACATCTGGGGCGCGGTCGAGCAGCGCAAGCTGCAACTGCCGATCGACAGGGTGTTTGCCTTTGCCGATATCGACCAGGCGTTCGAGCACATGGAGGCCAACAAGCACCTCGGCAAGATCGTCGTGACGATGTGAGGCCTTTGACCGCCGCGGAGTAGTGTCTCCTGAGGCACTACCCTCATCGCTCGTCATGGCCGGGCTTGACCCGGCCATCCACGCCTTAGCGCCCGGCACGAAGATCGTGGATGCCCGGGACAAGCCCGGGCATGACGGAAATTGAGGACCTGCTCCTGCAAATCAGTCGCGTCTACGGCTGTGGATGGTCGCTTGATGTTCAGACCGGGCCTGCTAAATCCCCGGCCATGACCACCGAAACCTCAAAAACCTCGGTCGCGGCGATCTCGATCTTCGCCAGCGGCGGCATGGCGATTGCCAAATTCGTCGTCGGCGTCGCCATCGGCTCGCTGGCGCTGATCTCGGAGGCGCTGCACTCCTCGATCGACCTGGTCGCGACCATCATCACCTGGGCGGTGGTCCGGGTCTCCGACAAGCCGGCGGACGAGGAGCACCATTATGGGCACGGCAAGCTCGAAAGCATCTCCGCGCTCGGCGTTACCGCGCTGCTCTACGTGCTCGCGGGCGGCATCCTGGTCGAGGCCTATAGCCGGATCCGCGAGGGCACGCCGCCGCCGATCATCTCGGCCGTGCCGTTCGTCGTGCTGGTCATCGACATCGTCGTCAATCTCTGGCGCGCCCGTGCGCTGCATCGCGCCGCGCGGGCGACCAAGAGCCAGGCGCTCGCCGCCGATGCGCTCCACTTCGCCTCCGACGTCATGGGCTCGTTCGCCGTCATCGCCGGCCTCATCCTCGCCGCGCTCGGCTTCTGGTGGGGCGACGCCGCCGCGGCCGCAGCCGTTGCCGTGATGATCGCCCTGCTCGGGCTTAGGATGGCGGGCTCGACCGTGGAGACGCTGGTCGACCGGGCCCCGGACGGGGTCGCCGAGCGCGCCACCGCCGCGATCCGCAGCGTGCCGGGCGTGGTCGACGTCGAACGGCTGCGTGCGCGCATGGTCGGTGCGACCTATTTCATCGACGCCATCGTGCAGGTGCCCCGCACTTACCCGATCGACCGGATCGACGGCATCAAGCAACAGTCACAGGAGGCCGTGAGCAAGGCGCTCGGCGATGCCGACCTCACCTTCGCGGCCGTGCCGGTCGCGCGCAACAACGAGACCGTGCGCGACCGCATCATGGTGATCGCGCGCAATTCCGGCCTCGCCGTGCATCACGTCACGGTGCACGACCTCGGCGACAAGCTGATCGTCAGCCTCGACCTCGAAGTCGCCGGCGACATGGCGCTGACCGCCGCCCATGACGTCGCAAACGCGCTGGAGCGCAACGTCACCGACGAATTCGGCGAGGATGTGGAGGTCGACGTCCATATCGAACCGCTCGAACCGGAACTGCCGCACGGCATCGATGCGCCCGCCGAGCGGGTCGAGGCCATTGCCGCGGCGCTCCGGGGTTTTGCCGACGGCTCCGACATCCACGACGTCCACAATGTGCGCGTCCGCAACACCGAGGCCGGCGAGATCGTCAACTTCCATTGCCGCGCCGCGCCGTCGATGAGCGTGATCCGCGTGCACGAGCGTGTCGACGAGATCGAGCGCGCGCTGCGCCGCGCGTTCCCCAGCGTGAAGCGCGTCATCAGTCATGCCGAGCCGCCGCGCGCGTGAGCAAAGGGAGCCGGACTCGTCATACGTTCTCGTTTCGGACTCACGCTTCGCGTCATTTTTCGGAACGCCGTAAGGCACAGACTCCATTGGACAAGATTTATTTCGTATTAACGAATCGTTGACTCTCGACAGGCCGGGAAAACTGGATTCAAATCGCTGTGATTCGGAAGCGAGCTGGGGCTCTTCCGAACCGGGTAGAGCGAAGTTTTTTCTGAGTCTTTTTAGGGGGCCGAAGGCATGGCGCGCGCAGACGCCGCGAACGCGTGCGTCCAATCCGATTCGATCAAAGGATTGGCGCAGTCGATCGCGAAACCTGCCTACCACCGGCTCCTGGTTGCAGAGCCGGCGCTGAGGCGCGCTGTGCCCACGCTCATCATCGCCTTCCTCATCACGATCTGCCTCGGTGCGCTCGTGCAAGTCGTCGATCAGACGCGGCAGAAGCGCGGCGTGATGCAGCGTGACATCTCCGCGCTCGCCGACTTGCTCGCCGAGCGCATCGACCGCCTCACCTCGATGCGCATCGAGCGTCTGAAGAACATCGAGCATTTGCCTACCCTGCTGCCGGACCTGTTCCCGTCCTGGGGCACGGCGAACGGCCGCCACGTGATCGTCACCTCGGCCGGCGCCGAGCGCCGCATCCTCGCGCGTGTTCCCGTCGACACCGACATCGGCGGCAACGATCGCCTGCTCGACGCCATCACGACCGCGCAATTGCTCACTGCCCCGCCGCAGCAGGGCAGCGTCTCCGAGCTGACGCTGCCGAACGGCAACAGCGCGATGGTGACGTCGCGCAGCATCAAGTCGCTGCCCGGCCAGGTCACCGTCATCCAGGAGAGGATCGAGCCGATCTGGGGCTCGGACGCCGCGCTCTCGGTGACGCTGTCGGCGACGACCGGCTTCGTCGTCCTGATCCTCGGCTTCGCCTTCCACTGGCAATCGACCCGTGCTCGCGAGGGCGACCTGATCAACGACGCCGTGCGCGGGCGCATCGACACCGCACTCAATCGCGGCCGCTGCGGCCTGTGGGACTGGGACCTTTCGCGCGGCCGCATCTTCTGGTCGCAGTCGATGTTCTCGATGCTCGGGCTGGACGGCCGCAACGAGCTGCTTACCTTCGGCGAGGTCAACGCGCTGGTGAAATCCGACGACATCGACCTGTTCGCGATCGCCGACCAGCTCATCTCCGAGGAGATCGACCACATCGACCAGACTTTCCGCATGCAGCATGTCGACGGCCATTGGATCTGGCTGCGCGTGCGCTGCGAGCTCACCGCTGCTGCCGATTCCGGCAAGCACCTGATCGGCATCGCCGTCGACATCACCGAGCAGAAGAGCCTCGCTGAAAAGACTGTCGAAGCCGATCTGCGGCTGCGCGACGCCATCGAGACCATCCCCGAGGCGTTCGTGCTGTGGGACGCCAGCGACCGCCTGGTGCTCTGCAATTCGCACTTCCAGCGCCTGCATAGGCTGCCGGACACCGCCGTCATCCCCGGTACGTCCTACGAGACCGTGCTCGAGGTCGGCCGCATGCCGGAGGTGCGCACCCGCCACAACGAAACCGCCAATCCGTCGCCGGGCGCCCGCACCTTCGAGGCGCAGCTCGACGACGGAAGCTGGCTGCACATCAGCGAGCGCCGCACCAAAGACGGCGGCTACGTCTCGGTCGGCACCGACATCACCCGTATCAAGGAGCACGAGCAGAAGCTCGTCGACAACGACCTGCGCCTGCGCGCGACCGTAATCGACCTCAAGCGCTCACAGGCCGCGCTGGAGCGCCAGACCAACGAGCTTGCCGACCTCGCCGAAAAGTATCAGCGCGAGAAGACCCGCGCCGAGGAAGCCAACCAGACCAAATCGAAATTCCTCGCCAATATGAGCCATGAGCTGCGCACGCCGCTCAACGCCATCATCGGCTTCTCCGAGATCATGGGCTCCGGCATGTTCGGCGAGCTCGGAAGCGAGAAGTACCAGGAATACTGCCAGGACATCCTCACCAGCGGCCACTATCTGCTCGAAGTCATCAACGACATCCTCGATATGTCCAAGATCGAGGCCGGCCGCATGAAGCTCGACATGGAGTCGCTCGACCTGTCACGGACGCTCGCGGAATCCTTGCGCGTCGTCTCCGGCCGCGCCGAGGACAAGCATCTCACGCTCGACGCCGAGATCGACAACACCATCTCCGTCGTCGCCGACCGCCGCGCCACCAAGCAGATCATCGTCAACCTGCTCTCCAACGCCGTGAAGTTCACACCCGACGGCGGCCGCATCGTGGTGCGCGGCCGACAGCTCGAGGACAGGATCGTGCTGATGATCGCCGACACCGGCATCGGCATCGCGCCGCATTCGCTGGCGCGGCTCGGCCGCCCGTTCGAGCAGGTCGAGAGCCAACTCACCAAGACCTATCACGGCTCGGGACTGGGACTTGCGATCGCCCGCTCGCTGGCGCAGCTCCACGGCGGTTCGATGCGGTTGCGCTCGAAGATCGACGTCGGCACTGTCGTGCGCGTGACGCTGCCGCGCGATTCCAACAAGACGATGCCCAGGATTTCCGCGGCGGCCTAGAGCACGATCCGAAAAAGTGTGCAGCGGTTTTCCGAAGAGATCGTGCTCAAATAAAGCTCCCCTCAGGACTGCAGTGTCGGTGCGACCTCGCGCGCGGTGTTGACCAGCGCGGCAATCAGCGGCGTCATCGGATCGCGCTGTGGGATCACCAGGCCGATGCTGTAGTTGACGTGCGGGTCGACGATCGGGATCGAACGCACGGTGTCCGAAAGGCCCAGCGTCTCCGCAAGCTTCGCCGGCATCACGCTCGCCCAGCGCCCCGTCTTGACGTGGGTAAAGAGCACCAGCAGCGAGTTCGAGGTCAGCGTCGGCGTCGCCTCCGCACCGACCGAGCGCAGTGCGCGGTCGATGATGCGGCGGTTCTGCATGTCTGGGGTCAGCAGGCACAGCGGCACCTGCCCCACTTCCTTCCACGTCACCGTCTCACGATCGCCAAACATCGCGTCCGGCGCGGTCAGGAGGCGATAGCTCTCGTTGTAGAGCGGAATGGTGCGTACCTTGCCGATCGGCTCGTTCTCGATATAGGTCAGCCCCGCATCGACCTCGAGATTTTCGAGCAGTCCCAGCACCTCCGATGAGGTCGTGGACTGGATGCGGAAGCGCACGTCGGGATGTTTTGCGCGGAACGGCGTCGTCAATGAGGCCACCATGCCGAGCACGGTCGGGATCGCCGCGATCCTGATCTCGCCAGAGAGCTTGTGCCTCAACCCGTTGATCTCATCGCGCATGGCGCGAGTGTCGCCGACGATGCGACGCGCCCAGTCGAGCGCTCGCTCGCCTTCCGGCGTAAAGCCCTGGAAACGGGAACCGCGCTGAACCAGCATCACGCCGAGGATCTCCTCGAGCTGCTTCAACCCCGTCGACATCGTCGGCTGGGTGACGCCGCAGGCCTCCGCCGCCCGTCCAAAATGCCGCTCCTTGGCCAGCGCCAGCAACAGTTCAAGCTTGTCGATCAAGCGTCGGTCCCCTTGCGTAGTCTCACGCCGTGCAAGCTATCACGCTCCGCCCCCTCCAACACGCGAAAACACAACGATTATCGGACTTTCCTATTGTCCGATTGCAGATCCATATCGATCCGGATTCGCTATCGCAGCATGAGACAGCTTTATTGATTTTCGAATGATTCCAACTCTCATAGGGAGATCGGTCACCCTCTGGTTGAGAACGAGAATGACAGCGGTCAGTGAACCTTGGAGCGAAGCGCGCGGCGCTGAAATCATCGCCGAACATGCGGGACAGGAGGGCGCGACGCTGGTCATCCTCCACGCCCTGCAGGAGGCCTTCGGATACGTGCCGGAGCCGGCGATCCCGATGGTAGCGCAGGCGCTCAGCCTGTCGCGCGCCGAGGTTCATGGCGTGTTTACCTTCTACCATGATTTCCGGCACAAGCCGGCCGGCCGCCATGTGCTCAAGCTGTGCCGCGCGGAAGCCTGCCAGGCCGCTGGCGGCGACCGGCTTGCGGCGCGCGCTGAAGCAAAACTCGGCGTGTCGCTGGGCCACACCACCGCCGATGAGCGCGTCACGCTGGAGCCGATCTACTGCCTCGGGCTGTGCGCCACCGCCCCGTCCGCGATGCTCGATGGCCGCCTCGTCGGCCGGCTCGATGAAACGCGCCTCGATGCGCTGGTCGCGGAGGCGCAGCGATGACGATGCGTTTCTTCGTCCCACGCGATGCCGGCGCGGTGGCCGTCGGTGCCGATGACGTCGCGCTCGCGCTGGAACAGGCGGCCGCCAAGCGCGGCCTCGCGGTCGAAATCATCCGCACCGGTTCCCGCGGCCTCTATTGGCTGGAGCCGATGGTCGAAGCGGCGACGCCCGCGGGCCGGATCGCTTTCGGACCGGTCACGCCTGCCGATGTGCCGTCCCTGCTGGATGCCGTCGCTGCTGGAACGACACACCCGCTCGCACTCGGTGCGACCGACGAGATCCCCTGGCTGAAGCGGCAGACCCGGCTCACCTTCGCGCGCTGCGGCGTGATCGATCCACGTTCGCTTGACGACTACCGCGCTCATGGCGGCTACAGGGGTTTTGAGCGCGCCTTGTCGCTCGGCCCCGAGGGCATCCTCAACGAGGTCACCGCCTCCGGCCTACGCGGCCGCGGCGGCGCGGGCTTCCCGACCGGGATCAAGTGGAAGACGGTTGCGCAAGCCAAGGCCGATCGCAAATTCATCGTCTGCAACGCCGACGAAGGCGACAGCGGCACCTTTGCCGACCGCATGATCATGGAAGGCGATCCCTTCCTCGTCATCGAAGGCATGACGATCGCTGCGATCACGGTCGGCGCGACCAAGGGCTACATCTACATCCGCAGTGAATATCCGCACGCGGTCGAGGTGATGAATGCAGCCATCGTTGCCGCCAAGCGCGGCGGTTATCTCGGCAGCAATATCGGCGGCTCCACGCACAGCTTCGATTTGGAAGTGCGCGTCGGCGCCGGCGCCTATGTCTGCGGCGAGGAGACCTCTCTGCTGGAGAGCCTCGAAGGCCGCCGCGGCATCGTGCGCGCAAAGCCGCCCCTGCCGGCGCATCACGGCCTGTTCGGCAAGCCGACCGTCATCAACAACGTGCTGTCCTTCGCGGCGGCGCCGTTCGTCATGGCTGAAGGCGCGAAAGCCTATGCCGATTTCGGCATGGGCCGTTCGCGCGGCACCATGCCGATCCAGCTCGCCGGCAACATCCGCCATGGCGGGCTGTTCGAGACCGCCTTCGGCGTCACGCTCGGCGAGCTCGTCGACGACATCGGCGGCGGCACGTTTACGGGACGCCCGGTTCGCGCCGTGCAGGTCGGCGGCCCCTTGGGCGCCTATTTCCCGCGCGCGCTGTTCGACACGCCGTTCGACTACGAGGCCTTTGCGGCGCGCGACGGCCTGATCGGCCATGGCGGCATCGTCGTGTTCGACGACAGCGTCGACATGCGCCGGCAGGCTCGCTTCGCGATGGAGTTCTGCGCCATCGAGTCCTGCGGCAAGTGCACGCCGTGCCGGATCGGCTCGACCCGCGGCGTCGAGACCATCGAAAAGATCATCAACGGCGAGCGCGTGGCGGAAAACCTCGCACTGGTCGAGGACCTCTGCAACACCATGAAATTCGGCTCGCTCTGCGCACTCGGCGGCTTCACGCCCTACCCGGTGCTCAGTGCATTGAAGCATTTCCGGGAGGATTTTGTCCCGGCCCCGATGCTTCAGGCCGCGGAATAGGAGAACAACGATGTCTCTGATCGAAGAAATCGACTTCGGCACACCGGCCTCGAAATCGGCAACGATGGTCACGCTGACCATTGACGGCAAGGAGATCTCGGTGCCAGAGGGCACCTCGATCATGCGCGCCGCGATGGACGCCGGCCACCAGATCCCGAAACTTTGCGCGACCGACATGGTCGACGCCTTCGGCTCCTGCCGCCTCTGCCTCGTCGAGATCGAGGGACGCGCCGGCACGCCGGCCTCCTGCACCACTCCCGTGATGCCCGGCCTCGTCGTCCACACCCAGACCGATCGGCTGAAGAAGCTGCGCAAGGGCGTGATGGAGCTCTACATCTCCGACCATCCGCTCGACTGCCTGACTTGCGGCGCCAACGGCGATTGCGAATTGCAGGACATGGCGGGTGCCGTGGGCTTGCGCGACGTCCGCTACGGCTATGAGGGCGAGAACCACGTCTTCGCCAAGTCGCACGGCTGCGACAACGACCATTGGATGCCGAAGGACGAGTCGAACCCGTACTTCACCTACGATCCCTCAAAATGCATCGTCTGCTCGCGCTGCGTCCGCGCCTGCGAGGAGGTGCAAGGCACCTTTGCGCTGACGATCTCGGGCCGCGGCTTTGACAGCCGCGTCTCGCCCGGCATGAGCGAGAGTTTCCTCGGCTCCGAATGCGTCTCCTGCGGCGCCTGCGTGCAGGCATGCCCGACCGCGACGCTGACGGAAAAATCGGTCATCGAGATCGGTCAGCCCGAGCATTCCGTGGTGACCACCTGCGCCTATTGCGGCGTCGGCTGTGCCTTCAAGGCCGAGATGCGCGGCGAGGAAGTGGTGCGTATGGTGCCGTACAAGGACGGCAAGGCCAATCGCGGCCATTCCTGCGTCAAGGGCCGCTTTGCCTGGGGCTACACCAACCACAAGGAGCGTATCCTCAAGCCGATGATCCGCGAACGGATCGAGGATCCCTGGCGCGAAGTCTCCTGGGACGAGGCATTCTCGTTTGCCGCCACGAAGATGCGCGGCATCCAGAAGAAGTACGGCCGCGACGCGATCGGCGGCATCACCTCGTCTCGCTGCACCAATGAAGAAACCTATCTGGTGCAAAAACTGATCCGCGCCGGTTTCGGCAACAACAATGTCGATACCTGCGCCCGCGTCTGTCATTCCCCGACCGGCTATGGGCTGTCGCAGACCTTTGGCACCTCGGCCGGCACGCAAGATTTCGACTCGGTGGAGCACACCGACGTTGCGGTCGTGATCGGCGCCAATCCGGCCTCAGCGCACCCCGTGTTCGCCTCGCGCCTGAAGAAGCGGCTGCGCCAGGGTGCAAAGCTGATCGTGATCGATCCGCGCCGCACCGAGATGGTTGAGGCACCGCATGTCAGGGCGTTGCACCTGCCGCTGATGCCCGGCACCAACGTCGCTGTAGTCACGGCGCTCGCCCATGTCATCGTCACCGAAGGCCTCGTCAACGAAGCCTTCGTTCGCGAGCGCTGCGACTGGGCCGAGTTCGAGGAATGGGCGGCGTTCGTCGCCCAGTCCAAGCACAGCCCGGAATCCACTGCGATTCTCACCGGCGTCGATCCAAAAGTGCTGCGCGAGGCGGCGCGGACCTATGCGACCGGCGGCAACGGCGCGATCTATTACGGCCTCGGCGTCACCGAGCACAGCCAGGGTTCCACGACCGTGATCGCGATCGCCAACCTCGCGATGGCAACCGGCAATATCGGGCGGCCCGGCGTCGGCGTGAACCCGCTGCGCGGCCAGAACAACGTGCAGGGCTCCTGTGACATGGGCTCGTTCCCGCACGAACTGCCGGGCTATCGCCATATCTCGGGCGATGCGGTGCGCGACCAGTTCGAGGCGCTATGGAGCGTCAAGCTCAATCCTGAGCCGGGCCTGCGCATTCCCAACATGTTCGATGCCGCGATCGAAGGCACGTTCATGGGTATCTATGTGCAGGGCGAGGACATCCTGCAATCCGATCCCAACACGTCGCATGTGGTGGCGGCGCTGTCGGCGATGGAATGCGTCATCGTCCACGATCTGTTCCTGAACGAGACCGCGAACTACGCCCACGTCTTCCTGCCGGGATCGAGCTTCCTGGAGAAGGACGGCACCTTCACCAACGCCGAGCGCCGCATCCAGCGCGTGCGCAAGGTGATGACGCCGAAGAACGGCATGGCGGACTGGGAGGTCACCATCGGCCTCGCCAAGGCCATGGGCTTGGAGATGAACTACAGCCATCCGTCCGAGATCATGGACGAGATCGCTGCGCTGACGCCGACCTTTGCCGGCGTCTCCTACGCACGGCTCGACGAGCTCGGCTCGGTGCAGTGGCCCTGCAACGAGAAGGCGCCCGAGGGCACGCCGGTGATGCACATCGACGGTTTTGTCCGCGGCAAGGGTAAGTTCGTGGTCACCGAATATGTCGCGACCGACGAACGCACCGGCCCGCGCTATCCGCTGCTGCTCACCACGGGCCGCATCCTCAGCCAGTACAATGTCGGCGCGCAGACCCGTCGCACCGACAACGTCGTCTGGCACAGTGAGGATCGGCTCGAAATCCATCCGCACGACGCCGAGCAGCGCGGCGTGCGCGACGGCGATTGGGTGCGGCTGAAGAGCCGGGCCGGCGAAACCACGCTGCGCGCGGAGATCACCGATCGCGTCGCGCCGGGCGTGGTCTACACCACCTTCCACCACCCGGACACGCAGGCCAACGTGATCACGACCGAGTATTCGGACTGGGCGACCAACTGCCCCGAATACAAGGTCACGGCGGTGCAGATCTCGCCGTCGAACGGGCCGTCGGACTGGCAGAAGGCCTATGACGCGCAGGCGCGGCACTCCCGCCGCATCGCGCCCGCTGAAGCCGCGGAGTGAACCCATGCACGTCCCGGTGCAAGCCATCGACCGCGAGATCTGGCGCGACGGCGCGGCCTCCGAGGGCGCACGGCTGATCCCCGAGGAGACGCCGATCGCGCTGACCTATAATGGCGGCACCTATGCCGTCATGATGGGGACGCCGCAAAACCTCGAGGATTTTGCTGTTGGATTCAGCCTCAGCGAGGGCATCGTCACATCTGTGGATGAGATCCAGTCGCTCGAGGTGGTACGCCTCGACGACGGCATCGAGCTTCGGATGTGGCTCGCGGCCGAGACCGCGGGTCTGATCAGCGAGCGGCGGCGACACATCGCGGGCCCGACGGGTTGCGGGATCTGCGGCGTCGAGTCGATTGCGGAGGCGATCCGGCCCGCTGCGATCGTGCCGCAAGGACAGACTTTTTCGCCCGATCAGGTCATGGCGGCGATGCAGGCCATCGCGCCGCTGCAATCAATCAATCTGCAGACCCGCGCGGTGCACGCTGCCGCGTTCTGGTCCCCTGCCCGCGGCATCGTTGCGCTGCGCGAGGACGTCGGCCGCCATAACGCGCTCGACAAGCTCGCGGGCGCGCTTGCGCGCAGCCGGACTGATGCGCGCAACGGCATGGTGCTGCTGACGAGCCGCGTCTCCGTCGAGTTGGTACAGAAGACGGCTGCGATCGGCGCGCCGGTGATGGTTGCCGTCTCCGCCCCGACCGCACTCGCCGTTCGCACCGCGGAGGCCGCCGGCATTACGCTGGTTGCAATCGCCCGCAGCGACGGATTTGAAGTTTTTACGCATGGCGGCCGCGTGGCGGCCTGCGTCACCACAGAGGTTGCCAATGTCGCCTGACCGATTGATCTACATGGCCAACCAGATCGGGACGTTCTTCCGCAGTCAGGGCCATGACAAGGCGGTGCCGGGGATCGCCGAGCACATCAAAAAATTCTGGGATCCGCGCATGAAGCGCGCGATCTTCGCCCACATCGATACCGGCGGGGCGGGGCTCGACTCCAACGTCCGTGAGGCCCTCGAAACGCTGAAGAAGGCGGCCTAGCTCACCTCCCCAACGCATCCGGAGCATGGCGCGCATGCCATGCCTACCCGCAGACGGTCATTGCAGCCTCGTCAGGCGGCCTTATACAGGTCGGGCAATGATCTGATGGGGATGACGATGGGCCTGACGCGCCGGACGCTGCTAGCCGCACCTAGCCTCCTGCTCGGAACCGCCCGCGTACGCGCGGCTGCCGTCACCGATGCCACCGGCCGCGCGCTTGAAATCCCCGCAACCGTTGCCCGCGTGTTTCCGGCGGGGCCCCCCGCGGCGATCCTGCTCTACACGCTTGCGCCGGAGCTGCTGCTCGGCTGGCCGCGCGCCAACCGCGCCGAGGAATGCGCGTTCCTGCTGCCGGACATCTGCGCGCGTCCCGAGGTCGGCCGGCTCACCGGCCGCGGCAACACCGCGAACCTGGAATCGGTCATCGCACTGAAGCCTGACCTGATCCTCGACGTCGGCTCGACCGCGCCGACCTTTGCCTCGCTCGCCGCACGCGTGCAGGAGCAGACCGGCATCCCCTATGCCCTGCTCGACGGTCGCTTTGACGCGACGGCTGCGACCTACCGCCTGCTGGGCGCGCTCACGCGGCGCGATGCCGAACCGCTCGCGACCTACGCCGAAGCGACGCTCACAACCATCCAGGGGCGCGTCAACCGTGTCCCCGAGAATGAGCGGCCACGCGTCTATTACGCGCGCGGGCCGCGCGGGCTGGAGACCGGGCTCGGCGGCTCGATCAATGTCGAAACGCTGGAATTTCTGGGTGCACGCAACGTCGCGGCCGAGCAGAAGGGCGGCCTTGCCACCGTCTCGGTCGAGCAGGTGCTGGCGTGGAATCCCGCTGTCATCGTCACCATCGATCGCGACTTCGCTGCCAACGTCCGCAGCGATCCGCAATGGGCCGGTGTCACCGCGGTACGCGACGGTCGCGTGCATTTGTCGCCAAAACTGCCATTCGGCTGGGTCGACTTCCCGCCCTCCGTCAATCGGCTGATCGGACTGTGGTGGCTAGCAAAGATCCTCTATCCCCAGCACTTCTCCGAGGACATGCGCGAGCTGACGCGGGACTTCTATTGGCGATTCTACCACGTCAAACCGTCGGACGCCGATATCGACCGTGTGCACGCCGGGCGGGACTGATAGTCTCCGCCCGATGTCCCGCTCGCCCCTCCCCGGTCTTTTGATCTCGTTCGCCGTCCTGCTCGCGGGACTGCTGCTTGCGTTCACGGTCGGGCGCTATCCGGTTGGACTCGGCGACCTCTTCGCCGTGCTCGCGGCAAAGCTGTCCGGCCATGCGTCGAGCACGCCGGCCGCCGTCGAGACCGTAATCTGGCAGGTGCGGGGCCCGCGCGTGATCGCGGCGAGCCTCGTCGGCGCGGCGCTCGCGGTCGCCGGCACCGCATTCCAGGGGCTGTTCCGCAATCCGCTGGTGTCGCCAGACATCCTCGGGGCGTCCTCGGGCGCTGCGCTCGGCGCCGTGCTTGGTATCTATTTTTCGCTCGGCGTATTCGCGATCCAGGCGCTGGCCTTCGCGGGCGGTCTGGCCGCGGTGGCGATGGTCTATGCGGTCGGCTCCGCGGTTGCCGCGCGCGATCCTGTTTTGGTGCTGGTGCTCGCGGGCGTCGTGATCGGTGCGCTGCTCGGCGCCGGCGTCGGCCTGATCAAATATCTCGCCGATCCCTACAACCAGTTGCCGGCGATGACGTTCTGGCTGCTCGGCAGTCTTGCATCCACGAACCCATCCGATCTCATCCCGCTGCTCGGTCCCGTGATGATCGGCACGCTGATCCTGCTGGCGCTGCGCTGGCGCATGAACGTGATGTCGCTGCCCGACGAGGAGGCACGCGCGCTCGGCGTCTCCACCGGGCCGCTGCGCATCGCGATCGTCGCGGCAGCGACGCTCGTGACATCCGCGAGCGTTGCGACCGCCGGCATCATCGGCTGGGTCGGCCTTGTGGTGCCGCATATCGCGCGTACGCTGGTCGGCCCGGATTTCGGGCGATTGATCCCGGCGGCGGCGCTGATGGGGGGCGGCTTCCTGCTCCTGATCGATACGCTGGCGCGCACCGCGGCACAGGTCGAAATTCCGCTCGGCATCCTCACCGCTTTCGTCGGCACGCCGTTCTTCATCTGGCTGCTCGCCAGCGTCTCCAAGACCTGGTCCGCGCCGTGATCCTGTCGGGGCACGCTCTCTCCATCGGCTATCGCGACCGCGTGGTCGGAAGCCACCTCGACGTTCAGCTCGCGACCGGCGAAGTGCTGGCGCTGCTCGGCCCCAATGGCGGCGGCAAGACCACGCTGCTGAAGACGCTGATCGGCCTGCTGCCGCCCAAGGCCGGAGACGTCAGGCTCGGCGAGCGCAAGCTCGCGGGCCTCACCAGCCGCGAGCGTGCAAAACTGATCGCCTATGTGCCGCAGTCGCATGCGGCCACCTTCGCCTTCACGGTCGAGACCGTCGTGCTGATGGGACGGACCGCGCACGGCGGCCTGTTCAGCCGGCCGACCTCGGCCGATCGCGCGATTGCGGCGCGCATGCTCGATCGCTTCGGCATCGCGCACCTTGCGGAACGTCCCTACACCATGCTGTCGGGCGGCGAGCGCCAGTTGACCCTGCTGGCCCGCGCGCTGGCGCAGGAGCCGCAATTCGTCGTGCTGGACGAGCCGACCTCGAGCCTCGATTTCGGCAATCAGGGGCGCGTGATCCGCGAGCTGCGTAGCTTAAGCGCCTCCGGTCATGGCGTGCTGTTCACGACGCACGATCCCAACCACGCGATGGCGGCCGCCAGCCGCGCCTATCTCTTGCGCAACGGTACGCGGGTCGACGAAGGGCCGGTCGCGGACGTGCTGACACTCGAAAGACTGTCGGCGCTCTACGGCGCCAGCGTCAGGCAGATGACGGATGCTGCGACCGGCGCGGCGGCGTTCTTGCCGGACTAAGGCCGCCGCTTAGCAAAAGTATCGAAACAACCCCATGCACAGTAGCCGGACGCGCCGACCGGCGATTTGCTGATTTTACGAATTTCGCTTGACGCGTCGGGCAAATCGGGGGTATATTCCCATCATCGCGGGATTTGGCTTCACCCGACGATCGCCCTAAACACGCGCCGGACCTCGGCCTGCGTTTCGCGCACACGCGCTTCGAGCGCGGAAAAGTCCGGTGTATCCCCTGCCCGTGCCATCACCCGCTGAAGGTCGATGCCCGCGGTCTCCGGATGGAATTTTCCGATCACGCAGAGCCGCAGGATCTGCGTCAGGTCGTGATAGAGCCGCGCGGCGGATCGCAAGATCTCCGCTTCCGAGGTGTCGAGAACGCCGAGTTTTGCGGCATTCTCCAGCACCTGGAGCGTCGAGACGCTGAGGATCTCCGGCTTGTCGGCGGCGTGGACGAGCTGGAGATATTGCGCGATGAAGTCGATATCGACGAGGCCGCCGGCCGCAAGCTTGAGGTCCCAAACGTCGTCCTCGCCCTTCTCCAGCGCGATCGCCCGTCGCATCTCGGCGACGTCGTTGGCGATGATCGCGCGGTCGCGCCGCCGCGTCAGCACCTGGCGAATGACGCCTTCGATCTTGTCGCGGAACGCAGGCGAGGCAGAGACGACGCGCGCGCGCGTCAGCGCCATGTGCTCCCAGGTCCAGGCTTCATGCTCCTGGTAGTCGGCGAAGGACTGGATGTGGGAGGCCACGGGACCTGCGCGGCCCGACGGCCGCAGCCGCATGTCGATCTCGTAGAGCACGCCGTAATTGGTCCGCGTCGTGAACGCGCTGATCAGACGCTGCGTGAAACGCGCGAAATAATGCGCGCCTTGCAGGGATTTTTCGCCGTCGGAGTCCGGATCGTCAGCGTCGAAATCATAGAGCAGGATCAGGTCGAGATCGGAGGACGCCGTCATCTCGCGGCTGCCGAGCCGGCCCATGGCGATGATCGCCGTCTCCTGCCCCTTGATCCGCCCGTGCTGGGCGGCAAAGCGATCGGCCACCAGCCCATGCACGGTGTGGACGATGCCCTCGGCGACATCGGCAAACGCCGTGCCCGCCTGCTGCGCCGAGACGGTGCCGGAGAGAATGCGCGTGCCGATCAGGAACAGGCTCTCCTGCCCGAACAGGCGGAGCCGGTCGAGAAATTCTTCGTATGAATCTGCGTCGCGCACGGTGGTCGCCAGGCGCGCCGACAGTTCCTGCCGGTCCGGCATCGCGCCGAAGAAGCGCGGGTCGATCAGGCCGTCCATGAGCTGCGGCTGCCGCGCCAGCATCTCGCCGAGCCGTGGGGCTGCGCCGAGCACCAGCGCCACCAGTTCGACGAGATCGCGGTTCTGGCTGAGCAGCGTGATCAGGCGGCCACCGCGCTGCAGCGCCTGCAAAAACTGGTCGAAGGCGACGACGGCGCGGTCCGGATCCTCGGCATGCGCGAGGCCGTCGATCAGCGCCGGCACGAACTCGACGAAGGCGTTCCGCGTCGCCTTGTTGCGGAATACGCGGTAGTGGCCGGTCATCCAGTCACGCACCGTCTGGGCCAGTGCGGCGGGTTTCTTGAAGCCGAGCGTCGTGAGATGCTGCAACAGCCGCTGGTCGTCGGGGCCGGCGCCATAGTCGACCGCGGGCAGCTTCTCGGTGCCGGTCGGGTCGCCCTCAAACAGCTTTTCGTAATGGCCCTGGACGATTTCGAGCTGGCGCAGGAGGTCGCGCGCAAAAGCTTCGCGGCTCGCATAGCCGAAGAACCACGCTAAGCGCTCGACCGCCTCCTTGTCGTCGGGCAGCGTGTGGGTCTGCTCGTCGGCAATCATCTGCAGGCGGTGCTCGACCCGGCGCAAAAATTCATAGGCCGCCGTGAGCTCGTCGCGGGCCTGATAGGTGATCCAGTTGCTGGTGGCGAGCACGTCGAGCGCAACCAGCGTCGGCCGCACCCGCAGAGCCGGATGCCGCCCGCCGGCGATCAATTGCTGAGTCTGGGCGAAGAACTCGATCTCGCGGATACCGCCGCGGCCGACCTTGACATTATGGCCTTCGACGGAGACGTCGGTCTGGCCGCGATAGGTCTGCATCTGCCGCTTCATGTCGTGGACGTCGGCAAGCGCCGCAAAATCCAGATGCTTGCGCCAGACGAAGGGCGAGATTTCGGAAAGCAGCGCCTCGCCGGCTTTGATGTCGCCGGCGCAGGCGCACGCCTTGATCATGGCGGCGCGCTCCCAGGTGCGCCCCTCCCGCTCGTAGTAATGCAGCGCCGCGTCGCGCGAGATCGCAACTTGCGTCGAGGACGGATCGGGCCGCAGCCGCAGGTCTACGCGGAACACATAGCCGTCATAGGTCCGTTGCTGCAGCAGGCGCGACATTCCCTGCGTGACCCGGACGAAGAACGGCTGCGGCTCGATATCGTCTGCCAGCGTCGTCATGTCCGGATCGAAGAACACGATCAGGTCGATGTCGCTGGAGTAGTTCAGTTCGCCCGCGCCCATCTTGCCCATCGCGAGCACGATCAGGCCGGAGCCTTCCTCCGGCGCATCGGGATTTGGTGGCGAAATGCGGCCACGTGCGGCTTCCTGTCGCAGCAGATATTGGAGAGCCGTCTGCACCGACGACACGGCGAGATCGGTCAGCGCCGCCGTCACCCGCATCACCGGCCAGACGCCGCCGATGTCGCACAGCGCGGTCAGGAGCGCGGCTTCCGATTTCATGCGGCGAAGCAGCCGGATCACCTCGGCTTCGTCTGACGCGGCGAAGACGGCGTGTCTGGTGTGCTCGATCAGCGATGCGAGATGCGTGTCGGGATCGCGCTGGAGCAGCCGGATGAAGCGCGCCGCATCGGCACGAACCAGCTCGAACAGATATGGCGAAAACTCCGCGATCCCGGTCAGGATGTCCCGGGCGAAGGGATGCAGCAATTGCGCCTCGATCGCAGCCGCGGCTTGCGGATCGAGCTCGGTCAGCCAGTCGCGAAGGCGTTGTTCGGCGGTGGTGGAAGCGGCAACATGAGGCGCTTCCGCAAACCGTGCGGCGAGAGCGACACCATGCTTGTCCGCGTTTCCCGGCGCGGAGGTGGTCATGCCACCTTCTGTGGCACATCCTGCGCTGGGGGAGCAACCCTGTCGCTGGCGCCCGCGCGCGCGGGCAGCACCAGCGTGGCGACGAGGCCGGGATGGGCGTCGCCGAGTTTCAATTCACCGGCGTGCAAGGTGGCGACGGCCGAAGCGAGGCTCAACCCCAGACCGGAGCCGGGGAGTGTCCGGCTCGCCTCCAGCCGCACGAATCGCTCGACCGCGTGCTTGCGATCGCCTTCGGGAATGCCGGGCCCGCGATCGGTGACGCTGAGCAGCACGGAATCGCCTTCACGCCGCGACTCGATCAGGATCTGGCGGCTGTCCATGCTGACCACGGTTCCAGCGGTCTGCGCAACGGGCTTGCCATATTTGATGGCATTTTCGACAAGATTGGCGAGAGCCTGACTGATCAGCTCGCGATTGGCGTGAACGGGCGTGGACTCCGTCTTCACCTTGAGCGTCATGCCGTCGTCTTCGGCGAGCGGCTCGTAGAGCTCGTGAATGCCATTGGCGACATCGGCGGCGTCAAAATCGTCCATGTTGCCGCGCGCCTGTCCGGACTCGGCGCGCGCGATCATCAGCAGCGCGTTGAAGGTGCGGATCAGTCCGTCTGACTCTTCGATGGTGCGTTCCAGCGCCGCGCGATATTCGCCCTCGCTGCCCGATTTCGCCAACGCCTCCTCGGCGCGGTTACGCAGCCGCGTCAGCGGTGTCTTGAGGTCGTGGGCGATGTTGTCAGAGACTTCCTTCAGCCCGGCCATCAGCGCCTCGATACGCTCGAGCATGGCGTTGAGGTTTTCGGCGAGACGATCCAGCTCGTCGCCGCTGCGCCCGACCGGCAGACGCTCGCTGAGATCGCCGGTCATGATGCGCTGGGCGGTACCGGTCATCGCATCGATCCGGCGCAGCACCCTGCGCGCGACGAACACGCCGCCGCCGAGGCCGAGCACCACGACGATGAGGATCGACCATTGCGCGGCCTTGGCCACGATACCGACCAGGCGGCGCCGTTCGTCGAGATCCCTGCCGATCAGCAGGCGAAAACCATTCGGCAGCTCGCTGACGTAAACCAGCGCGCGATGATCGCGGCTGTCGGCCTCCTCCATCCGCCGGTAGGCCGTTTCGATCCAGCCGCGCGTCGCCATCACGCCGGGCGCGAGCGAGCCGACATTGCCGGCAATGGCCTGTCCGGACGGGTTGGTCACGAGATAGAGGTTGGCGTTCGGCCGCAGCGACCGGTATTCGATCGCGCGCGCAAGGCCGTACAGGCCACGGCCGATGTAGATGTCGTTGATCTCCGCGGTTTCGACGTTGACCGTCTGCGTGATCTCTTCGGTGATCAGCCGGCGCGTGTTCCAGGCGAAATAGGCGAGCAGCGAGGCCGCGAACATCGCAAACAAGAACAGATAGACCAGCGTCAGCCGGAACGCCGTGGTGCGGACGAGTTTACCGAATGCCGTCACGGATCATGTACCCGGCGCCGCGGATCGTGTGCAGCAGCGGCCGCTCAAAACCCTTGTCGATCTTGGAGCGCAGCCGCGAAATGTGCACGTCGATCACGTTGGTCTGCGGATCGAAATGATAGTCCCAGACGTTCTCCAAGAGCATCGTGCGCGTCACCACCTGTCCGGCATGCTTCATGAGATATTCGAGCAGGCGGAATTCGCGCGGCTGCAGCGTCAGCTCGTCCTTGCCGCGGGCGACGCGGTGGGACAGACGGTCGAGCTCGAGATCGCCGACCTTGTAGACGGTGTCCTCGGCCGGCGCGCCGCGGCGGCGCGACAGCACCTCCACGCGCGCCAGAAGCTCGGCGAACGAATACGGTTTTGGCAGATAGTCGTCGCCTCCAGCCCGCAGGCCCTTGATGCGGTCGTCGACCTGCCCGAGTGCGGAGAGAATCAGGACCGGCGTCGCATCGCTCTTGTCGCGCAGCGCTCCGATCAGCGACAGGCCGTCGCGCTTGGGCAGCATGCGGTCCACCACCAGCACGTCGTAATCGCCGCTCTCGGCCATGACGAGGCCTTCCTCGCCGTCGGCGGCGTGGTCGGCAATGTGTCCGACTTCGCGAAACGCCTTCACGAGGTAATCGGCGGATTCGCGGTCGTCTTCGATGATGAGGAGGCGCATCGTGCGTTCGGCGGCGGTCAAGGAGGTCAACCCTTCTGGCAACATGGCGCGGGCAACTCACGCTTGCAAGCCGAGCCGGAGAGACTCGGCCGGGGAAAAAGAGCGGGCGGTGAAGCTGGGGGACCTCACCGCCCTTAGGCCCTTCCGACGGAGGGGGGCGTATTCCACCGGAAGGTAGGCTGGGGAAGCGGGCGTTGCTCGCTCCCCGGAAGGGGGCCGGCGGCGGGGGCGACTGATGCCGGCGGCTCCCTTCATCTCGTAAGCGCCTCGCCGTTAACCTTTGGCGAGGGGGATGGCGACGAAGCGCGACTGTCCGCCGCTCTTCACGCGCATCAGAACGCTGTTCTTGTTGTCGGTGCGCGCCGTGTTGATCGCTTCGCGCACGTCACCGGCGGTCGCCACGCTCTTGCCGGCGACTTCGAGAATCACGTCGCCTTCCTTGAAGCCGCGTTCGGCCGCGGCGCTCTTCGGATCGACCTGGGTGACCACGACGCCGTCCTTGCCGGCGCCGGCCACGCTGTTGGCGGGAGCGACCGTCATGCCGAGCTTCGGCACGTCGGTGCCGCGCTGTTCAGCACCCTTGTCGCTGTCCTCGGTATTGGCCTTGGCCTCGACCGTGTTCGGCAACTGGCCGAGCGTCAGGTTCACGACCTTGTCCTGGCCCTTGCTCAGCACGTTGAGCTTCACGCTCGCGCCCGGCGCCATGCCGCCGATGGTACGGGCGAGCTCGCGCGCATCCTTCACCGGCTCGCCATTCACCGAGGTGATGACGTCACCGGACTGGATGCCGGCCTTGGCAGCCGGACCGTTGGCCTGCGGCTCAGCGACCAGCGCGCCTTCGGCCTTCTTCATGCCGAGGCTGTCGGCGATGTCTGACGTGACGGGCTGGATCTGCACACCGATCCAGCCGCGGCTGACCGAGCCCTTGTCCTTGAGCTGGGCAACGACCGTCTTCACCGTGGAAGAGGGAATCGAGAACGCGATGCCGACGCTGCCGCCGGACGGCGAATAGATCGCGGTGTTCACGCCCATCACGTCGCCGTCGATGTTGAAGGCCGGACCGCCGGAATTGCCCTTGTTCACGGGCGCGTCGATCTGGATGAAATCGTCATACGGACCGTTGCCGATGTCGCGGCCGACGGCCGAGACGATGCCGGCGGTCACGGTGCCGCCCAGGCCGAAGGGATTGCCGACCGCGAGCACCCAGTCGCCGATGCGCGGCTTGCCGTCGGCAAGCTTTGCAAACGGGAAGTTCGAGCTGCCCTCGACCTTGATCAGCGCGAGGTCGGTGCGCTGGTCGGTGCCGATCACCTTCGCGGTGTAGGTCTTGCCGTCGTCGGTCGTGACTTCGACCTTGTCGGCGCCGTCGACGACGTGGTTGTTGGTCACGGCAAAGCCGTCAGCGGAAATGAAGAATCCCGAGCCCTGGCCGGTGACGGCACGTCCGCCGCCGCGCGGGCCACCGCGCAGGCCGGGAACGCCGTCCGGTCCGCCGAATCTGCGGAAGAAGCGTTCCATCGGGGAACCCGGCTGGAACGGCGAGTCCTCATTGTCGTCGTTGCTGGCAGTCTTTTCCTTGATGTTGACCTTCACCGACATCACCGAGGGCTTTACGCGCTCGACCACATCGGCAAAGCCGATGGGACGCTCGACCTTGCGAACCTCGGTGTTGACCTGCGCATGCGCCGGGCTCGAGAACAGGTCCGACGGCGACGTTGACGGACTGAAGCCGTACACGGCGACGCCCAGGCCGGCCGCAACCGAAGCCATCAGCGCAAACTTGCGGGCAGAGACCAACGACCGGCGGGACTGCCGGTAGGACGGGAGGTTCGAAAGATCGGGACGATCGGTCATGCAGAGGTCTCCAAGGCCATGAATTCTTTGGTGCGAATTCTTTGGTGCGGATTGCCAGCACCTTACGGACGTGAAGATGGGGACTTGCGCCTTACCGTGCGCTGGCGGCGGGGTTAAAGTTTTGTAATAAAGGGCTGCGGCGGATGCGGCAGTTTAGCGCAGGCTAAAGGTCGTGGTTCCACAGGGGCTTAATTGGGTTCCCGAACGTGGCGGAAACGTGCGCCGTTCTCTCCCGCCACACCGCGAAAGCGGGTGATAATCTCGTGGTTCTACCCGCCGATAATCAGCAGTCTGGAACAGAAGCATGAAGGCAGTTGCACTGACGGCCATCCTGCTCACCGCTCCGCTCGCACCGGCAACCGTGCGCAATACGGCCCAGCAAGTTGCGAGCTGGCAGGTGTCATATCTCCATGAAGCGCCCCATGCGCCTGAAACGGATTGGACACGCGCCGCCTTCTATATCGGTCTCGCAAGATGGGCCGCGACACCAGGTCAGAGGAAATACTTCGACGCGATCCGAGAGCTTGGAGAACGCACCGGCTGGCAGATCGCCAACAGCGACGGGACACTCCCGATCTACTCAGCGGACGATCATGCCATCGGGCAGGTCTACATCGCGGCCTACGATCGTTTCGGCGACCGACGCATGATCGAGGCGACCGTGCAGCGGCTGGAATATATCCTCCAGCACCCGCCACAGGTCTCGCTCGAGTTCGACAACGCGGAGTGCATGCGGCGATGGTGCTGGTCCGACGCCATCTTCATGGGGCCAGCCACATGGTTCGGCATTGCCCGCATCCAGAAGGACCGGCGCTTCCGTGACTATGCCGACAGGGAATTCTGGGCCACGAAAGACGTCCTGTTCGATAGCCAGGAGCACCTGTTCTACCGCGACAGCCGCTTTATCGGGAAAACTGGTGAGCATGGCGAAAAGATACTGTGGGGCCGCGGTAACGGCTGGGTGCTCGCCGGGCTTGCCAACATCCTGCGCGAGCTTCGCTCCGGCGACCCGCTGCGCGAGAAATACGTCAAACTGTTCGTCGAGATCGCCGATCGCGTAGCGAGCCTCCAGCGCCCGGATGGCTTCTGGTCCACGTCGCTACTCGCTCCGCACGACACAGGCACTCCAGAATCCAGTTGCACCGGTCTCCTGACCTACGGCCTTGCCGCAGGGATGCGGATGGGACTTCTCGACGCAAAGCGGTTTAGTCCAGTGGTCAAACGAGGCTGGCAGGCTCTGGCATCGGCGACGACCAACGGCAGGCTCGGCCGCGTGCAGCCGATCGGCGACAGGCCGGACGCCGTTCAGATCACGGACACCCAGCTCTACGGATCTGGCGCTCTCTTGCTGGCCGCGTCCGAACTCGTCCACTAACGTGCGGACGCGCCTGGTCCGGCCCCACAGATGGAGTCCGGTCGCACGGATGCATCTTTTGCAACGGCAGTTGGCGTATCGGACATCAACGCAGCCAGCCTCGCCTCTTCCTCGGGCGTCAGCGGCAGCGATACCTCGCCGTCGCCTCCTGCGCGGCGCCGGATTTGTAGCCACAGTGCCAGACCGCCCGCAATCAGCGCCAGCGGCGTCAGCAGCCACAGCAGCATGGTCTGGCGTTCGAAGCGCGGCTTCAGCAGCACGAACTCGCCGTAGCGTGCAACGAGGAAATCGATCACCTGCGAATTGCTGTCACCGGCGGAGATGCGCTCGCGCACCAACAGCCGCAGATCGCGCGCCAGCGGCGCCTCGGAATCGTCGATCGACTGGTTCTGGCAGACCATGCAGCGCAGTTCGCGCGACAATTCGCGTGCGCGGGCTTCCTTGGCGGGATCGGCCATGATCTCGTCGGGCTGCACGGCGTGCACGGCCGGAAGCCCGAGCAGCACGAGCGCGAAGATCGCCGCCATCATCCGACGCATCAAAATCACTCCGCCGGCTGGAGGCGCTGCTGCGCCCGCGCCGGCTTTGGCGCGCCGACCCGCAGCCGCCGATCCGAGAGCGACAGCATGCCGCCAAAGGCCATCAGCACCGGCCCCCACCAGATCAGCAGCACCAGCGGCTTGTGATAGATGCGCACCGCGATGGCGCCCTCGGCCGTGACATCGCCGAGCGAAACGTAGAGCTGGCTCGCGCCGCGGGTCAGCAGTGCTGCTTCCGTGGTTGACGAACCGCGCGTGGTGAAGCTGCGCTTCGACGGCGCCAATTTGCTGAGCGTCTCACCATCGCGACTGATGTTGAACTCGGCGATCATCTCGCGGTAGTTCGGACCTTGGCGCTGAAACAGGCCGTCGAGCTTCAACTCGTAGCCGGCGACCTTGGCGACGTCGTCGGGCTTCATGGTGCCGATATATTCGCTGTTCCAGGTGGTCTCGCAGACGATCCCGATCAGGGCTATGCCGAGGCCGGCATGCGCGAACGCCGTGCCCCAGACCGAGCGCGGCAATCCGCGCGCGCGGCGCAGCGCCGTCGCGACGGGCACGCGGAAGAGGCCCGTGCGCTCGACGAGGTCGGTGAGCGCGCCCAGGATGACGAAGACGGCGAGTGCGATCGCGGGCGCCGCCAGCGCGCTGCCGCCGCGCGCCCAGGCCCACACCAGAGCGAGCACGAATAGCGCGCCGATGCCGGCCGCAATCAGCCGCTGCGCCGCGCCAAGCAGATCGCCGCGCTTCCAGGCCAGCATCGGTCCGAACGGCACCGCAATCAGGAGCGGCACGAACAGCGGGCCAAAGGTCAGGTTGAAGAACGGCGCGCCGACCGAAATCTTCTCGTGGGTCAACACCTCGAGCCCGAGCGGATAGAGCGTTCCGACCAGCACGGTTGCACAGGCCGTGGTGAGGAAGAGGTTGTTCAGCACCAGCGCGCCCTCGCGCGAAATCGGCGCGAACAGCCCGCCCTGCTTCAACGACGAGGCGCGCGCGGCATAGAGGCTGAGGCTGCCGCCGATGAAGACGCAGAGAATGAGCAGGATGAACACGCCGCGGGTGGGATCACTGGCAAAGGCGTGCACCGAGGTGAGCACGCCCGAGCGCACCAGGAAGGTGCCGAGCAGCGACAGCGAGAAGGTCAGGATCGACAGCAAGATGGTCCAGACTTTTAGCGCGTTGCGCTTCTCCATCACCAGCGCCGAATGCAACAGCGCCGTGCCGGCAAGCCAGGGCATCAGCGAGGCGTTCTCGACCGGATCCCAGAACCACCAGCCGCCCCAGCCGAGCTCGTAATAGGCCCAGTACGAGCCCATGGCGATGCCGAGCGTGAGGAAGATCCACGCCATCAGCGTCCACGGCCGCACCCAGCGCGCCCAGGCCGCGTCGATCCGGCCCTCCAGTAGCGCCGCGATCGCAAAGGAGAACGAGATCGAGAAGCCGACATAGCCGAGATAGAGCATCGGCGGATGCACGGCCAGGCCAATGTCCTGCAGCACCGGATTGAGATCGCGCCCCTCGATCGGCGGATTGGCGATGCGCAGGAACGGGTTCGATGTCATCAGGATGAAGAGATAGAAGGCGCTGGCGACCCAGGCCTGCACGGCAAGCACATGCGCGCGCAGCGACAGCGGCAGATTGTTGCCGAAGGCCGCGACGAGGCCGCCGAACAGCGCCAGGATCGACACCCACAGCAGCATCGAGCCTTCATGGTTTCCCCACACGCCGGTAATCTTGTAGATCAGCGGCTTCATGGAGTGGGAGTTCTCATAGACGTTGGCGACGGAGAAGTCCGAGGCGACGTGCAGCGTCACGAGCGCGACAAAGGACGCGCCGACGAACAGGAGCTGCGCCAGCGCGGTCGAGCGCGCGACATTCATCAGCGCAGCGTCCTGCAGGCGCGCGCCGATCAGGGGAACGATCGATTGGATCAGCGCCAGCGCAAGCGCGAGCACCAGCGCGTAATGTCCCGATTCCGCGATCACCGCACGGCTCCCTTCGGATCGCCCTGCGCGGTCACCCCTGGTTTTGCGCCGTAATCGTCCTTCCAGTGCCCCTGCTTCTTCAGGGCGTCGGCGACTTCCTTGGGCATGTAGGTCTCGTCGTGCTTGGCCAGCACCGTGTCGGCCTTGAAGACGCCGTTGGCATCGAGCGCACCTTCGGCGACGACGCCCTGCCCTTCGCGGAACAGGTCGGGCAAAATGCCCTTGTAGGCAACCGGCAGTTTTGCATTGCCGTCAGCGACCTCGAAGCTCACCGCGAGATTGTCGCCGCGCTGGAGCGAGCCGGGCTGCACCAGGCCGCCGAGGCGGAACCGCTTGCCGGGCTCGACGTGCTTCTCGGCCACCATGGTCGGGGTCGAGAAGAACACGATGGAGTCGCGAAGCGCGTTCAGCACCAGCGCGGCCGCGAGCGCGAGCACCGCGAGCGATCCGCCGATGATTGTCATACGTCGCTGCTTGCGCGTCATGGCAGATCTCTTCCCGAGCTAAATCGTCCCGCGATCGTCATCCATCGAGCCCCATATTCTTCAGGCCCTCGTTGAGCTGGCGCAACCGGTCCGAATCGTTGGCAACCGCCTGGCGCGCATCTGAGAGCGCCGCCTTCGCCTTGTCGCGCTCGCCCATCACGAGATAGGCGCGCACCAGGCGCAGCCAGCCGTCGACGTCGTCGCCATTCTGCTTGAGCCGCGTCGCAAGCCGCTCGACCATGCCGCGCACCATCGCTCCGCGGTCGCCCTCGCTCAAATCCTTGGCCGCCGCGAGCGTCTCGTCCGAGAGCGCAGGCACAGCGCTGCCGCCGACCCGCACCAGCGACGACGCTACCAGTGGACGCCACGGCGCGTCGGCCGGCGCCTTCGCCAGCAGCGTGCGCCAGATCTTTGCCGCATCGTCCTTGCGGCCGTCCTGCTCGGCCGCAAGGCCGAGAAAATAGTTCGCCTTCGGCTCCTCGGCGTTGAGCGCGAGCGCGCGCTCGAACTCGCCCTTGGCTTCCGCCGTCACCACGCCGCCCGCGGCCGCCGACAGCGCCTCGCCGAGATCGGAGTGACGCTCGGCGTTCTCGCCGCTATAGGTCAGCACGTTGCGATAGGCGCGCACCGCGTCGTCGTAGCGGCCGAGCCGTTCGAGAACCGGCGCGAGAACGTTCCAGCCGCGGCCGTCGGTCGGGTTCTTCTCCAGATGCTGCTCGACCTGCGTCACGAGGTTTTCGAGCGACTGCGCCATGTTGGGCGCGCGGCTGCGCTCGGCGAGCGGAGCGTCGTGAAGCCGGGGCGAGCCCAGGGGCGCATAGACACCGATGGCGACGAGCGGCAATCCGACCAGCGCCAGCACCGCCGCGGCACGTCGCCATGTCACGTTGGACCGGCCGGCGGACGCCTGTTCCGCACCTGCGGCCGCCAGCAGCCGGCGGCCGATCTCGACCCGCGCGGCTTCGGCCTCAGGTGCGGCGATCAGGCCGGAGGCGAGATCCCGCTCGATCTCGGCGAGTTGGTCCTTGTAGACCGCAGTCTCGCTGCCTTGACCTTCAAGGTCTTGGCTGGCCGCGCGACCGCCACGGCCGAGCGGCCAGAGCACGGCGAAGATCGCCGCGACCGTCATCAGCGCGAACACGAACCAAAGCGTCATCAGGCAGGTTTCCGGCAGGCGCGTGACCCGCGCCGTTACCGTCGCTTTACACCACGCCTAGGCGGGGCGCCAATTG
This sequence comes from Bradyrhizobium arachidis, assembly GCF_024758505.1. Taxonomy (NCBI): domain Bacteria; kingdom Pseudomonadati; phylum Pseudomonadota; class Alphaproteobacteria; order Hyphomicrobiales; family Nitrobacteraceae; genus Bradyrhizobium; species Bradyrhizobium arachidis. Next base: position 6,262,801 of record NZ_CP077970.1, read on the forward strand.
ACAATTGTCAATTGGGCGCGACGGCAATCCGGGGCCGAAATGGTTCTGATACAACGGCTTAGCCGACCTCAAACTCGATGCTTCGCGCGGCGTCCTCGCCATGGCCGTTGAGGGCTTTCAGAAAATAGGTTCCCGGCCTGATCGTATCGGGCAGCCGGATGCGCAGCGCGCCGACGGGAACGGGGGACGCAATGGTCGTGACGGGCTCGACGAGTTGTCGGCCGCTCGCCTTCTCAACCAGCACGACCTTGGCCCTGATCATCAAGCTGCGATAGGTCGCCGAGATGACGCGGTTCTCAATTTCCACGAAGCTGATGATGGGTTTCATGCGCGAGTTTGTCCCGAACTGCGCGCGGACCGTACGTTGCGCTATGAACAACGTCAACTATAACTTGTAGGCGGAAATTTTTCGCGTGATGTCAGCCGGCGCGCGACGATTTGCGCTCGCCGGTCAGCGCATTCTCGGCCGCCCGGCTCATCAGCGAGGCGTAGTCGTCGCCGAACAGCACCTCGCAGAAGCGGATGGCGGCGGACATCTGCTGCTGCCGGTAGGTGCGGACCTTGAGGTCGGCGGCACGCAGCGATTGCACCAGCGATTCCGTGGACCGCTCGACATATTGCTGGAGGTCGGAATAGGTGCGCAGCGTCACCTCGTTGATCGCGAGCTCGCTCGCATAGTTGCGGCAGGTCGCGACGAAATCGATCAACGCCACGGTCTCTTCCACCTCGGTGGTGTCGATCCGCGCGCCCGGCGGGATGTCCTTCTCGGCGCGCTGGCGCAGGATGCGGCGAACGCGGCCGGGAACGCTGTCGATCTCGGATTGCAGGGCGTTGGAAATGTCGGCGCGGATCGAGGTGAGCTGCTTGCCCCAGGCGGAATCGTTGCGCAGGTCGAGCTCGGTGCGAAGGCCGCGCACGCCGTCGTGCAGCGCCTTCAGGTTCTCGCCGATATTGTCGAAGCGGCCGCGCTTGATGTCCATGCGCAGCATCGCGGCCAGACAGGACAGATCGTGCAGCGCGATGGTGACGGCCACGCCGAACGGCGTCGCCGCGACGCGGATCTCATCGTCGGAGGCTGCCATCTTGATGGCGAGGCGGATGATCTGCCAGGGCGCCGTCATGCGCTGGATCACCATGGTCAGCGCGAACGGCAGCATCTGCGGCGTCTGCAAGGCGGGAACGTTGAGCGCCGCCGTCACCGAAGCGATCTGGGAATCGCCGAAGGCGCGCAGGGACCGCGGCAGGCGGCCGCTCAGCGCATCGACCGCTTCGCGAAGCTGGAGCACCGCGCCGATCGAATAGAGATCCTCGATCACGTTGGGCGGTCCGACGCGGGCGAGCGCGCGCGATTTGTCGCCGCCGCCGGGGCCGGTCAGTTGAAAGATCGCATCCGCAGCTATGCCCTGCATCTTGCGGGCCAGCGACTCCACCTGGGCCTCGTCGGACAGGCGGCCGAGCGCGGTTTCGAACTCGCGCATCTGGTCCGGAGCGCCGTCACGCCCCAGCCACTGCCAGATCGGCTGCAGCGAGGAGCGGCGGATCTGGCCGACGCGGATCGGAATGCCGGCATCGACCAGGAAGGGTTCGAGGGGCTGAAACAGGACGCGCGCCGGGTCCCCACTGCGCGCCGGCGCATCGTCGTCGGGCTCGGCGGCACGCACGATCCTGCGCAATTGGTCGAGCACGAGGGTCGCCACCGCCGTGTCCTGGCCGCGTTCGAGCGCGCGCTCGAACTCCCGCATCAGCAGCGCCTGCGCCTGCGGCGGGAGCTGCGCGAGATAGTCTCTCAGCCGCTCGATCGATGTCTGGCTCATGAGCCCGGTATGCACGGTGGTCTGGCGGACGGCAGGGTGCGTCCGTGCGCGATCATAGGGGCGTGCGCGTTAAGAAGCCCTTTAGGAAGTTGGACTGGAGCGACGCCTTTTGTCCCGAAAAGCTCTGGAACTCGTCAGGAAAAGCCTCGCCGGAACAACGACTAAACGCCGGGCAGCACCAGTTCCGCCCGCAGGCCGCCGATCGGCGCGTGACCGAGCGTCAGGCTGCCGCCATAGAGCGAGGCAAGGTCGGTGACGATGGACAGGCCGAGCCCCGACCCGGGCTTGGACTCGTCGAGCCGCTGGCCGCGCCGCGAGACCTGGGCCCGCTCCGCCTCGGACAGGCCCCGTCCGTCATCATCGACGATGATCCGCATCCGGTGCCCCGCCTCCGGCTTGTTCCGGCCTTCCACCGCGACCTCAATGAAGACGCGGGTATCAGCCCATTTGCAGGCATTGTCCACGAGGTTGCCGACCATCTCCTCGAGGTCCTGCCGCTCGCCGCGAAATTTTGCGGCCGGATCGGCCTTGGCCTCGACGACGATGGCGCGATCGCGATGGATCTTTTCCATCGTGCGCCGCAGCGCCTCGATGGTCGGCGCCACCTCGGTCACGGTCGAGACGATCGAGACACGGGCGGCAATGCGCGCGCGCTCCAGATGATGGGCGAGCTGGTCGCGCATCACGTCGGCCTGCTCCATCACCTTCGAAGCGAACGGGTCGGCCGCGTGTGCGCCCGCCTCGTTGACGATGACAGACAGCGGCGTCTTGATCGCATGCGCGAGATTGCCGACATGGGTGCGCGCGCGCTCGACGATCTCGCGATTGGCCTCGATGAGCGCATTGGTCTCGCGCGCCAGCGGCGCGATTTCAACCGGGAATTCGCCTTCGAGCCGTTCCGCGCGGCCTGAGCGGATGTCGGCAATCGATTCCGAAATGCGCTTCAAGGGCGCAAGACCGAAGCGGACCTGGAACACCGTGGTCAGCAGCAGCACGACGCCGAGCGCGGTAAAGGTGCCGCCGAGGTAATAGTCGAAGCTGCGCGTCTCGTCGAAAATTTCGGTGGCATCGCCCGCGACGCTGACGAGATATTTGCCGTCGGCGCCGAGATCGACGGGACGCTCGACCATGCGCAGCGTCTGGCCTTCGGGGCCGTCGACATAAGCGAGCCGGATGCCGGCCGCCGTAAGCTCGGTACCCTGCTCTTCCAGCTTGGGCAGCTTCTTGTCCCACAGCGAGCGCGACGAACGCGCTTCCGGTTTTTCGGTATCTGTGCGGGTGATCTGCCAGTACCAGCCGGACAGCGGCAGCTCGAACAGCGGTTCGCCCAGCGACTGAAACTGACGGTCCGGCGGCTCGTCGGGGGTGGCCACCTCGGCGATCAGGGTGCGCAGATAGAGATTGAGACGGCGGTCGAAGGCGCGTTCGGTGGCGTTCTTGTAAACCGACGACAGCACGACGCCGGTGATGGCGAGAATGACCACGAGCCAGGCGGTCGCCGACAGGAACAGGCGGTTCGCAAGCGAGCTAGCGCGCATCGGAAGGGCCCAAGGTGGCGCGGAGGCCGGCGCAGGACGGCGGGGCGTCGGAAACGATCATAGCCGACCAAGAGCCCCGTCCGGCCGCACGGTCAAGCCCCAGGATTCTTGCTTTGACGCGTTTTCTTGACGCGAATCGGTATCCACTTCGCTCGAAAACGCTCTCCTTCAGGCCCCGGGCGCTGCCGGCGGAGTCAGGAGGTAGCCCAGCCCGCGCACCGTCTGGATGATGTCGACGTCAAGCTTCTTGCGGATGCGGCCGACAAAGACCTCGATGGTGTTGGAGTCGCGGTCGAAATCCTGGTCGTAAAGATGCTCGACCAGCTCGGTGCGCGAGACGACGCGCCCCGAATGGTGCATCAGATAGGCCAGCAGCCGGTATTCGTGGGAGGTCATCTTCACGGGATTGCCCGACACGCTGACCCGGCCGGTCCTGGTGTCGAGCGTCACCGGCCCGCAGGAAAGCTCGCTCTGGGCGTGGCCCGTTGCACGGCGCAACAGCGCGCGGATCCGCGCCAGCACCTCCTCCAGATGGAAGGGTTTTGCGACATAGTCGTCGGCGCCGGCGTCAAAGCCTTGAACCTTGTCGCTCCAGCGGTCGCGCGCGGTGAGGATCAGGACCGGCATGGTGCGGCCGTTGCGCCGCCAGGCCTCCAGCACCGAGATGCCGTCCTTCTTCGGCAGGCCGATGTCGAGCACCACGGCGTCATAGGGCTCGTTGTCGCCGAGATAATGCCCCTCCTCGCCGTCGAAGGCCCGGTCGACCACGTAACCGGCGTCGGTCAGGGCTTTTGTGAGCTGACGATTGAGATCGGGGTCGTCCTCGACAACGAGCAGGCGCACGCGTCTCTCCAAAAAATGAGCTGCACGAGATCCGTCCCCAGATGACCTCTCCCGGCGTGAACTGAATATGAACGCGGGGAACCTGCGAAAGTTACTTTTTGGTCATGTACCGACATACGCCCGCGCCCGCCAGGGCGACGGCAAGCCGCCGCCCCGACGGGCGCAATCTGCCGCCGAACGCGGTGAGTCGGAAGCGCGAATGATCAGGTCCGGAAGAACACGAACCAGATGACGCCGAGGATCAGGATCGCAAGTCCGGTCGAGACGGTGAGCAGAGCGGCTACTGACGGTCCCAGCTCACCCTGGCGTGCTTCGGTCGGGGTCTCGACGATCTGATGTTGCGGTCGGGTTGCCATGGTGACCTCACTACTGACTTGTAGCGTCCAAATGCCGCGACCTCCTCGCGGCCTCATGTCGTCCGCAGAGCCAACGCCCCATCGCGAACGGGGTTCCGGGATCGAGCCCAGCCAAGCCGTTTCGACCTGTGCGGTGCATGACGAGGACGGTTAACGTCGTTGCAAGATTGAGAGCTGCCCCTCGCTATGATTCGGGGTTCCCCGGTGTTATCCTCACCGACTGTCCCAGTTGCGTTTGGAGTAACCGGTTTTTGGAGTAACCCATGGCCCCCAGAGCCAATTGGAAGGGTTTTTTGCGCCTCTCGCTCGTGACCTGTCCGGTCGCGCTCTACCCGGCCACTTCGGATACCGAGAAGGTGTCCTTCAACCAGATCAACAAGAAGACCGGTCACAGGATCAAATACCTCAAGGTCGATGCCGAGACCGGTGACGAGGTGACGTCCGACGACATCGTCAAGGGCTACAAGGTCGACACCGACACCTATATCGAGGTCACCAAAGACGAGCTCGACGACATCGCGCTGGACTCGACCCACACGATCGAGATCGACGAGTTCGTTCCGAAGGCCGACATCGACAGCCGCTATCTGATCCGTCCCTATTATCTCGTGCCGGACGGCAAGGTCGGCCACGACGCCTTTGCGGTGATCCGCGAAACCATCCGCACCATGGACAAGGTGGCGATCGGCCGCGTCGTGCTCACCAACCGCGAGCACATCATCGCGCTCGAGCCGCTGGAGAACGGCCTGATGGGCACGCTGTTGCGCTATCCTTACGAAGTGCGCGGCGAGAAGGACTATTTCGACGACATTCAGGACGTGAAGCTCACCAAGGACATGCTCGACCTCGCCAAGCACATCGTCGAGAAGAAGTCCGGCGCGTTCGAGCCTGAAATGTTCGAGGATCACTACGAGACCGCGCTGATCGACCTCATCAACAAGAAGCGCAACGGCCTTCCCGTGGCCAAGGCCGCACCGAAGACCGCCGGCAACGTCATCAACCTGATGGACGCGCTCAAGAAGAGCCTCGCGACCGAGAAGGAAGCCGCGCCGGCTGCCAAGGCGAGGGAAACGACGAACGGCAAGGCCAAGAAGCCGAAGAAGCGCGTCGAGGGTCAGCGCGAGATGCTGCTGCCGATCGCCGGCAAGGGCGGCAAGATCGCCGCCGCCAAGGAAACGCACAAGGAAGCGCCGCCGAAGAAGGCCGACAAGCCCGTGCGTGCGCCGGCACGCGGCAGGAAGGCCGGATAGCGGCACCACCTCCGGGCGACGCTGTCGTGATGTCCCTTCCCGCGTATCGCCCGGCCTGACATGCCCTGGTCGACGCCGTTCGACGACCCGATCCCCCTGCCCGGCGGACGCAAGCTGCGCACGCTCCAGCAGGCGGCCGACTACATCATGCAGTTGAGCGAAGCCGAGCAGCACGAGCCACGCTGGCAGGTCGCGATCGAGAACTTGATCAACGCTGCGGAAACGGGTGGCGGATGGCTGATGTTTGCCCGCATCGGCATGTTGCGGGCCTTGAACGAAGAACGCCGCTGACGCGTGATTCCTGTCCTGACGCGTTTTCTTGACGCGAACCGGTATCCACTTCGCTCGAAAACGCTCCGTCTATTTGAGCGACGTGCTGACCGACGCGTACTTGTCGTTCATCACGGTGCCGATCCCCTGGACGGCCGTCACGATCACGATGCTGATGCCGGCCGCGATCAGGGCGTACTCGATCGCGGTCGCGCCGGATTGGTTGGCGAGAAACTTCATCATCAGCCGCCGCATTCAGGACTCCTGTCGAAACGGATTTGGCGGTTCTCCGCCGTTGTGCGAGAGGCGCAATCTATTGTGAAGGGATTGCCGCGATGTTGACGAAAAGCGTCAACGCTTCGTTAAGTGCATTGGTCCTGTGAACGACCTTGGCGGCGCACCCGCGATGCGCCACAGTAATCCTACGGAAGACTAAATTAACCCTCGATTGCCTGTCCGCGCAGCAAGGTGGCCGCGTTGGAGCCAGGTCCCGTGCAGCAGCAAGACGCGAGAAGAAACTACATCGGCATCGTGAGCGACACGACCGAGGAAGAACGTGCCGCCGATACCGCGGCGCGTTCGCAGCCGCGCGTCGTGAGCGATCTGGTCGGACGTCTCGCGGCGGCGCTGAAGCGCCGCACTCTGCCGCCGTCGGCCTAGATCGCGCATACTGCTACCTGTCAGGCAACTCGCGCAATTCACCCAGGTCGAACATCAAAGACCGGTTCGTAGCCGCCACCAGCCGAGTGGATATGCGCGCAGCGCTGGCCACGAAAGTGCGCGGGGACGAGCAGCCGGCTGCTGTCGGCAGCCTCTGCAAAGATCATCTGCCGCGTTTCGCTTCCCGTTCTGGGATCGACACATGTCGACGTCGACAGGCCCGGCTGAAAGATCTGCAGCGGATTGTGCACGGCATCTCCGCAAAACAGCGCACGATCTCGCGCAAAATCCACCGCGACCCCCATCTGGCCATTGGTGTGGCCCGGCAGCGGCAGGAGCCGAAGACCCGCACATAGTTCATAGCCGTCGTCGACGAGATCTGCGCGGCCCGCCTCGACGATCGGAATGACGCTGTCCTCGAGCCCGCGCGCATGGAGGGGCAGAGCGCTGCCGTCCCTCAGCTGATCCATCCACGCGTTGAGCTCGTTGCGGCCGAAGAGATAGCGCGCATTGGGAAAGCTCGGCTCCCAACGGCCGTTCGCCCGCTGCGTATTCCAGCCGACATGATCGACATGCAGATGGGTGCAGAACACGAGATCGATGGCAGCGGGATCGACGCCGGCCCGCCGCAACCGATCGAGAAAGCCGCTGCCGCGCCGCTCATGCCAAACGGGGATTTCGGGGCGATCCTTACCCTCGCCGATGCAGCTGTCGATTAGCAGCGTCGTCGTCGCGGTTCGCAGCACAAAGCTCTGAATCGCGAATTTGGCCATGCCGCCGGCGAGATCGAAGAAATCAGGCTCCAGGACGCCGCGGTGCCTCTCGATCAACTCCGGATCGCGGTCGGGAAAGAACTCGGACATGGGAATGGAAAAATCGTCGTCATCGACGATGATGTCCACGATCGCCTCGCCGAGTGGAAAACGCATGAGAGCACCTCTCCGTCGGTCGGCAGTCGCGCCCCTGGACCATTCGCAGATCATGGCGGCGCGGGCAGGTTGAACGGTGACGACGATACATCGGCAGAGTAACATGCAGCGCGCGTATCGTCGACGCTTGGGGAATAAGGGGGGGATGCGGGGATGGAAGTCGTTGGCCTGGTCCTTCCCGTATTCGCGATCATCGTCACCGGCTGGCTGGCCGGGTCGCTCGGCTATCTCTCCCGCTCGCTCGCGACCGGGCTGATCCATTTTGCCTACAACGTGGCGATGCCGGCCCTGTTGATCGTCACCATCGCGCAGGAGCCGGCGCGCAATCTCCTGGAATGGCGCTTTCTGTTCGCATTCGGCGGCGGCTCGCTGCTCTGCTTCGCCCTCGTCTTCCTGGCGGTTCGCACCACGGGAAAGCATGACCTTGCCAGCAGCACGATCTATGGAATGACGGCCGCGATGACCAATACCGGCTTCGTCGCGCTGCCGATCCTGCACGCCATCTACGGCCAACCTGCCGTCTTGCCTGCGGCGGTGGCCACGGTGTTCGTCGCGGCCGTGATGTTTCCGATCACGGTCATCCTCTTGGAAAGGCAGGGCGCGCGCGAGCCGTCTGCACCCGCCGGCGGGCTGGCGATGCAGATCCTGCTCAATCCGATGGTACTGTCGACGCTCATCGGTTTGGCGTGGGCGACCGCAGGCTTGCCGATACCGGCGCCGGTCGCGGCCTATCTGAACATCATCGCGGGCGCGCTCACGCCCTGCGCGCTGTTTGCCATCGGGCTCGGCCTGTCGGTCGAGGGCCTGCGGGCGCACCTTGCGACATCGATTGCGCTTTCGACCGTCAAGCTCGTGATCATGCCGCTGATCGTCTACGCACTTTGCGTTCTCTCGGGCCTCAATCCCCTCTACACGGTCGCCGCCGTCATCTGCGCCGCCGTGCCGACGGCGAAGACCGTGTACGTGCTGGCCCACGAGCACAAGGTCGAGGAGCCTCTGGTCGCGGCCACGGTGTCGATGACGACGGTCTTGTCAGTGGGGACGCTGTTGGTCGCGCTCTACCTCCTGTCCGGTCTCGTGCCGGGCGCGCGATAATCCGCAGTCCGATTTGCCCCTTGCGGAGGTTGAAAACTTTCCCGCGTCCTGCTCAGAATGGCGCGGCTTTTTGATTTTGAGTTTGAGCAATGTTGCGACGCAATTTCATCGCGATGATCGGCGGGAGCGCGCTTGCATGGCCTTCGCTCGCCAGGGCGCAGCAGGCAGGCCAGAAGGTCTGGCGCGTCGCCTATCTCTATCCCGGCTCGCTCGCCGATCCCGCCGACCATGCGGTGTTCGACGTCTTTCGCGCCGAGATGAAGGCCCTGGGTTACGTCGAAGGCAAGAACCTCATCATCGACGACCGAAGCGCCGAGGGCAAATTTGAACGCCTGCCTGCGTTCCTGACCGAGTTGATCGCGCTGCATCCGGACGTCATCGTCGCCATCGCGACACCCGCCATCGCAGCCGCTCAGCGCGCGACGTCGACCATTCCCGTCATCATGGCGCCCGCGACCGATCCGGTCGGCTCAGGTTTCGTCAAGAGCTTCACCCGGCCCGGCGGAAACATCACGGGCATGGCCAACATGATGGGCGATGCGGTCGGCAAGGGTGTTGAGCTTCTCCACACGATCGTGCCGTCCGCAAGGCGCATTGCCGTGCTGATGTCCAGCAATTCCACCCATCCGCAGCAATTCGAACTGGCCGATACCGCCATGAAGACGCTGGGACTTGAGGCTATCCGCGTGCCGGCGCCCGCGCCCAGCGATCTCGAGGGTGCATTTGAAACGATGAAGCAGCAGCACTGCGACGCCCTGTTCGTGCTGGGCGATGTGACGCGCCCCTCAATTCCGACTCTCGCCGCCAAAGCGGGACTGCCCGCCGTCTATCAATCGGGCCCTTTCGTGGCACTGGGCGCGCTGGCGAGCTACCACCCCAAGATCGAGGCGATCTACATCAAGGTGGCTCAATACGTCGACAAGATTCTGAAAGGCGCCAATCCCGCTGAGTATCCGGTCGAGCAGCCCGTGATTTTTGAGCTCGTCGTGAACCTCAAGACGGCGGCGGCCCTTGGCGTCACTATTCCAGACACCGTCCTGGCGCGCGCTGACCGCGTCATCGAATAAGGCACGCCATGGCGCATCGCGCTGCATAGCTGACCTACCGCGACGCGCGGCCGCGCGCGCTTTACGCTCCCGCAAATTCCTGATCCTCTCTCGATCAATCGGCCGGACCAACCGGCCTGCTGCCCTGGGAGAGAGACGTCATGAAGCTCGGCACTGCGATAGCGGAAATCATGCGGCGCGAGGGGATCGAGATCCTCTGCGGCTATCCCGTCAACCACCTGATCGAGCACGCGGCCAAGGCCGAGATCCGCCCCGTGATGGTGCGGCAGGAGCGCGTCGGCGTGCACATGGCGGATGCGATCTCCCGCGTCACCTCCGGCCGCTCGATCGGCGCCTTCTGCATGCAGCACGGGCCCGGCGCCGAGAACGCGATGGGCGGCGTCGCGCAATGTTTTGGCGAATCCGTGCCGGTGCTGGTGCTGCCGATGGGCTATCAGCGGCGCCTTGCGCATATCGAGCCGAACTTCAATTCCAGCGAGGCGATGAAGCCGTTCTCGAAATCGTCAGAGCCGATCATTCTGGCCGCCGAGGTCGCCAATATCTTTCGCCGCGCCTTCACAAAACTGAAGAACGGCCGCGGCGGGCCGGTCATCGTCGAAATCCCCGCCGACATGTGGAACGAGGAAGTTCCGGAGCCGCTCAACTACACGCCGGTACTGTGCACGCGCTACGGCGCCGACCCCGTCCATGTAAAGGAAGCTGCCGCGCTTCTGGTCGGCGCAAAACGTCCCGTGATCTATGCCGGCCAGGGCGTGCATTACGCGCAGGCGTGGGCGCAATTGAAGCGGCTCGCCGAACGGCTCGCGATCCCCGTCACCACCAGCCTCGGCGGAAAGTCGTCCTTCCCCGAGACGCATCCGCTCTCGCTTGGCTCCGGCGGGCTCGCGGTGCCGCGAGCGGTGCCAAAATTCTTGGCCGAAGCCGACGTCATCTTCGGCATCGGCTGCTCCTTCACCGAGACCAGCTTTGGCGTGGCGATGCCGAAGGGCAAGACCATCATCCATTCCACGCTCGATCCGAACCATCTCAACAAGGACGTCGAAGCGAAGATCGGCCTCGTCGGCGATGCCGGCCTCGTGCTCGACGCGCTGCTGGAGGAGATCGGCAAGACCGTCACCGCCGACCGTGACGCATCCGCGGTCGCAGCCGAGATCGCCGCCTCGCACGAGGAGTGGCTCGCAAAGTGGATGCCGAAGCTCACCAGCAAAGACGCCCCGCTCAATCCCTACCGCGTGCTCTGGGATCTCCAGCACACCGTCGACATCCACAGCACCATCATCACCCATGATGCCGGCAGCCCGCGCGATCAGCTCTCGCCGTTCTGGAAGGCGGTCGAGCCGCTCTCCTATCTCGGCTGGGGCAAGACCACGCAGCTCGGCTACGGCCTCGGGCTTGCGATGGGCGCAAAGCTCGCAAAGCCCGAAAAGCTCTGCATCAACGTCTGGGGCGATGCGGCGATTGGCTTCACCGGCATGGATTTTGAGACCGCGGTGCGCGAGCGCATCCCGATCATGTCGATCCTGCTCAACAATTTCTCGATGGCGATCGAACTGAAGGTGATGCCGATCTCGACCGAAAAGTACCGCTCCACGGATATTTCGGGCGACTATGCCGCCATGGCGCGCGCCTTCGGCGGCTATGGCGAGCGCGTCACGAAACCCGAAGACATCATTCCGGCGATCAGGCGCGGCATCCAGAAGACGAAGGACGGCGTGCCGGTGCTGCTGGAATTCATTACCAGCAAGGAGACCGAGGTGTCCCGCCCCGGCACCTGAATTGCCCCTTAGGACACCCCGATATTTGTGAGGTTAGCGCTGGCCGGACGGGTTTGAGGATGGAATAATCGGGCTTTCAGCGATTGGGCCCGGCCCCTCCAGGCGCCGGGCCACTTGGATTTTCGGGAATGACCGCCCTTCCGCAGGACGTGGTGGCCGAGCTCAAAGCCAGGATTGCCGAGCTCGAGCAGAAGTTGCAGGCGAGCGCCGCACAGCGCGAGCAGGCGCTAACCCGCCAGATCGCGGCAGAGAACGAAGCTGCGCGGCTCCGCGGCACCCTCGACATCTGGCGCGATCGCCGCAATGCCAGCGCGGAGATTCTCGGTGCGATGGCCAACGCCCCGGGCGACGCCCGCCGCATCCTCCACCAGATCGCCGAGACCTCGGCCCGCCTGTTCGATGCGCCGAGCGCGGCCATCCATGTCGCGCAAGGCGACGGCTGGTCCGAGATCATTCGCGTCGGCGAAAGCTCGAAGCGCATCGGCGCGGGCGTTCCGGAGGCCCAGCTCAAGATCGGCGGCCGCAACATGCCCGGCGTCATCGTCGCCGAAAACCGCCAGGTTCACGTTCCCGACCTCGACAATGTCGACCCCGCGATCGCCGACTGGCCCGGCCTGCCCTTCGCGCGCGCTGGCGGCACGCGCTCGATGTCGGGATCGCCGCTGCGCCGCGAAGGTAAGGCGATCGGCGCACTCATCGTCTACCGCGACCGGCTCCAGCCATTCACCGACGAGGAAATGGCGCTGCAGCAGATTTTTGCCGATCAGGCCGCCATCGCCATCGAGAACGCACGGCTGTTCAGCGAGACCCGACAACGCACCGAGGATCTGAGCCAGTCGCTGCAGCAGCAAACCGCGACTTCCGAACTCCTGCAGGTCATCAGTCGCTCCGCGTTTGACCTTGTGCCGGTTTTCGACGCCATCGCTGAACGATCCGTAAGGCTGTGCGGAGCCGATCGGGCGTTCATCTTCCGCTTCGATGGAGAGTTGCTGCGGATGGTTGCGGCCTACAACGCGTCTCCGGATTTCAAGGAGTGGGTTGCACAGCACCCGATCCGGCCCGGCCGTCATAGCGCATCGGCGCGCGCCGCGCTCGAGCGGCGAACGATCCATATTTCCGATGTGCGCGCCGATTCCGAATATACCTATGGCGCAAAGGACGCCGAGGCGATCAGAACCGTGCTCGGCGTGCCCATACTCAAGGGCGACGAATTGCTCGGCGTCATGATGATCTATCATCTGGAGGTCCGTCCATTCACGGACAGGCAAATTGCGCTCGTCGAGACCTTCGCCGACCAGGCCGCCATCGCGATCGAGAATGCGCGGCTGTTCAACGAGGTCAGGCAGCGCACCATCGACCTCGGCGAGTCGCTGCAGCAGCAGACGGCGGTCGGCGACGTGCTCAAGACCATCAGTCGCTCGACCTTCGATCTCCAACCGGTGCTCGATACGCTGGTAGCCACTGCAGCAAGGCTCTGTGACGCCGATATGGCCTTCATCATGCGCCACCAGGGCGATGAGTACCTGGCTGGCGCTGCCGTCGGCTACACCGAGTCCTATATCGAGTTCCTCAAGGCCCATCCGCTGAAGGTCAATCGCGGCACGGTCACAGGTCGCGCGGTGCTGGAAAAACGCCCTATCCAGATTCTCGATGTCATGGCAGATCCGGAATACACGCTGCGCGAAACAACGACGCTGGCCGGCCAGCGTACGACGCTCGGCGTGCCGTTGTTGCGCGAGAACGAACCGATCGGAGTGATCGTGCTGGCACGCCAGCGCGTCGAACCGTTCACGCCAAAGCAAATCGAGTTGGTCGCGACCTTCGCTGACCAGGCCGTGATCGCGATCGAGAATGTCCGCCTGTTCAACGAGGTTCAGCAGCGCACTCGCGACGTGGAAGAGGCCCTCACCTCGCAGACCGCCAGCGCCAACATTCTCAAGGTGATCGCCTCGTCACCGACCGATGTTGGCCCCGTTCTCAAGGCCATCGTCGAAAGCGCCTGCGAGCTCTGCGATGCCTATGACGCCACGTTGCGCCTCAGGACGGGCGACGAACTGGCCTATAGCGCTCATCACGGTCCCATCGCAGCGTTTCCAAACAACTGGCGGATCAGCCGCGGCTGGACAGCCGGCCGCGCGGTGATCGACCAGAGGCCGGTGCATGTCACCGATCTCTTGTCCAGCGAGGGCGACGACTTTCCAGAGGCGCAGAAACGGGCGCGCGAGCAAGGTCATCGTTCCATCCTGAGCGTACCCCTCTTGCGCGAGGGCGAAAGCATCGGCGCGATCACGCTTCGGCGTCGCGAAGCGCATCCGTTCACGGAGAAACAGGTCGCGCTGCTGCAGACCTTCGCAGACCAGGCGGTGATCGCCATCGGCAACGTTCGCCTGTTCGAGGAGGTGCAAGCCAAGACGCGCGATCTCACGGAGGCTTTGCAGCAGCAAACCGCAACCGCGGAAGTGCTCAAGGTGATCAGCCGTTCAACCTTCGACTTGCAGAGAGTGTTTGACACGCTGACGGAGTCAGCGTGTCGCCTGTGCGAAGCCTATGACACCGCACTCTTCCTGCGAGCAGGCGAGATCCTCCGCGTCGCCGCTCACTATGGCCCAATCCCGATTGATTTCACCCAATCTCCGATATCGAGGGCCTGGGTTACCGGACGTTCCGTGGCCGATCGCAAGCCGATCCACATCGACGACCTGCAAGCCGAGGAGGTTGAGTTTCCCATCGGATGCGAGATGGCGCGACGCATGGGCCACCGGACAATTTTCGCCGTACCTCTCATGCGAGAGCAGGAGGTCATCGGGTCGCTCGTGGTTCGTCGGACCGAGGTGCGCTCTTTTACCGAGCAGCAAATCGCGCTTGTTTCGACGTTCGCCGACCAGGCCGTGATCGCGATCGAGAATGTTCGCCTGTTCGAAGAGGTTCAGGCACGAACCCAGGAACTTGCGAAATCTCTCGACGAATTACGCACCGCGCAGGACCGCCTGGTCCAGACCGAAAAGCTCGCTTCGCTCGGCCAGCTCACTGCCGGGATCGCGCATGAGATCAAGAACCCGCTCAACTTCGTTAACAACTTTGCTGCGCTGTCGGCCGAGCTGACAGGGGAGCTGAACGATCTGCTCGCCACGTCAAAGCTCACTGACGACATCCGTGGCGAGGTCGACGAACTGACAGGGCTTCTGAAGGACAACCTCGAGAAGGTGGTCCAGCACGGCAAGCGCGCCGATTCCATCGTCAAGAACATGCTGCTGCATTCCCGCGAGGGCTCAGGCGAGCACCGGCCGACCGACGTGAACGCGCTGGTCGAGGAGAGCCTCAACCTCGCCTATCACGGCGCGCGCGCCGAAAAGCCGCAGTTCAATGTGACAATCACTCGCGAGCTCGACCCCGAGGCCGGAACGATCGAGGCATTCCCGCAGGAGATCACGCGGGTCCTTTTGAACCTGATCTCAAACGGATTTTACGCGGTCGCCAAGCGCGGCAGGGAAACCGCAGGCAGATTCGAGCCTGTGCTCCGCGCCAGCACGCGGGCGCACGGCGACCGCGTCGAAATCCGCATTCGCGACAATGGCATCGGTATTCCGCCTGACGTAAAGGAGAAGATGTTCAATCCCTTCTTCACGACCAAGCCGGCGGGCGAAGGAACCGGGCTCGGCCTTTCCATGAGCCACGATATCGTGGTCAAACAGCACGGAGGCAGCATCGACGTGGAAACCGAACCCGGCATGTTCACCGAATTCGTGATCGTCCTGCCGCGCGCTGGCATCTCGTCCGGCAAGACGGATCCGGCAAGCTGAGCAAACGCGCGCCATGACCGACATGCCCCCTCCCGAGGACAATCCGGACCAAGCCATCGCGGACCTGCGCCGGCAGCTCGCGGAGCGGACCGCGGAGCGCGACGAAGCCTGGGCCCGGCAGACGGCGACCGCCGACGTGCTCAAGGTCATCAGCCAATCGGCGTTCGACCTGGATGTCGTGATGAACACCCTGGCCGGATCGGCGCGCGAATTGTGCTCGAGCGATGCTTGCGCCATCTTCCTGCTCGAGAATGAGGTATTCCATGGCCGCGGTCTTTCGGCGGTCGACGAATCGACGGCCAATATCATGCGGAATACGCCGGTGCCGCTGGACGCCGGGACCAACATGGGAAAGGCCGTCCTGGAACGGCGCATCGTCAACGTTGCCGACTTCGAGAACACGCCGACAAACCTGACGAAATTCCAGCAACTGATCGGGTTCCAATCGTTCCTGGCCGTGCCCCTTCTCCGTGACGGACGCGGAGTTGGTGTCATTCTGTTGACGCGGACACCCAAGGGCGGCTTTACGCAACGCGAGATCGACCTTGTCTCAACGTTCGCCAACCAGGCCGTCATCGCCATCGAGGACTCGCGCCTGTTCAACGAAACCAAGGAGGCGCTGGAGCGGCAGACCGCAACCTCCGAAATTCTTCGGGTTATCAGCCAGTCGCCGACTGACGTGCAGCCGGTGTTCGACGCCATCAACCTCACTGCGGTCCGCCTGCTCGGTTGCGATCTCGGTTTCGTGCTGCGCTGCGACGGCAACACTTATTCGCCCGTCGCAGCCGCCAATCGCGACGGACCGCTGGCCGAGCTCGGCCCGGCCAACCTGCCGATCGATCCCGCCGCCAACTTCCCCTCGCGAGCCATCCTGAGCAAGAAGATACTCCATCTGCCGGACTGGTCGAAAATCGACCTGCCGGAGCATGAGCGCAATATTCGCGATATGTTCGGCGTCAATTCATCCCTATTTCTGCCGCTCTTGCGGGGCGAGGAATGCATCGGCCTACTGGCACTGGCCGGCAGCCGTCTTGGCAATTTTGCCGAGAGCGAACTCGCGCTCGCTGAATCCTTCCGTGACCAGGCCCTCATCGCGATCGAGAACACGCGGCTGTTTAACGAAGTGCAGGCGCGCACCAAGGAGCTTGCCAAATCGTTGGACGAACTGCGCGCGGCGCAGGATCGCCTGATCCAGACCGAGAAGCTCGCATCTCTCGGCCAGCTCACCGCCGGGATCGCGCATGAGATCAAGAACCCGCTCAACTTCGTCAACAATTTTGCCGCGCTTTCCGCAGAGCTGACGGACGAGCTCAATGGCATTCTGAACTCGGCAACACTCACCGACAAGATCCGGGCGGAAGTCGATGAACTGACGAGACTTTTGAAGGGCAACCTGCAAAAGGTAGTCCAACACGGCAAGCGCGCCGATTCCATCGTCAAGAACATGCTGCTGCATTCGCGCGAGGGCTCAGGCGAGCACCGGCCGACCGATATCAACGCGCTGGTCGAGGAGAGCCTCAACCTCGCCTATCACGGTGCGCGCGCCGAAAAGCCGCAGTTCAACATCACGATCGAGCGTGACCTCGATCCCGCGGCCGGTACGATCGATGTGTTCCCGCAGGAGATCACCCGGGTGCTGCTGAACCTGATCTCGAACGGCTTTTACGCGGTCTCAAAGCGCCGCAGCGAGACCGCCGGCGGATTCGAGCCTGTGCTCCGCGCCAGCACGCAGGCGCGCGGCGACCGCGTCGAAATCCGCATTCGCGACAATGGCATCGGCATTCCGCCTGACGTGAAGGAGAAGATGTTCAACCCCTTCTTCACGACCAAGCCGGCCGGCGAAGGAACAGGTCTGGGCCTGTCCATGAGCCACGACATCATCGTGAAACAGCATGGTGGCACAATAGACGTCGATACTCTTCCGGGCGAGTTTACCGAGCTCACGATCCAATTGCCGCGCAAAAGTAATTTATCAGACAAGAGCAGAGGTTAGCCGTGACTGTGATGGTTCTCGTGGTGGATGACGAGCCCGACGTCGAGGCCCTGTTCCGCCAGCAATTTCGCCGCGATCTGCGCGCCCAGCGCTTTGTGATGGATTTTGCCAGCTCGGCTGCGGACGCCCTGACCCGTGTCGCCAACAATATCGGGCAGTCGCTGATCCTGATCCTCTCCGACATCAACATGCCCGGCATGACCGGGCTCGAGATGCTGCCCAAGGTCAAGCAGATCCGGCCCGAAGTGCCCGTGATCATGATCACCGCCTATGGCGATGCGGACACCAAACGCAAGGCATTGGAAAACGGCGCGACCGGGCTTCTGACCAAGCCGATCGACTTCGCGTTGCTGCGCGAAGAGATCGACGCGAGGCTGGCGCAGGCGGGATAGGTCCGAATAGTGGTGGGCCTCACGAAAGGGGTCGACCACCCTACTTCGCAATCCGCTCCACCACGTCGCGCACCAGGCCTGTCAGCAGCGCGAGCTTGTAGGCCGTCATCGGCAGCGGCTTCGCACCTGCCCTCGCGAGCTGCGCGGCTTGCGCGATAGCTTCCGCGGTTGCCGGCCGTCCCTCCAGGGCCACCTCGCAGGCCGTCAGCCGCAGCGGCACCGGCGCGATGCCGCCGGCGGCGATGTGAATGCGCTGGAAGGTGCCGCCGGACAGCACGGCGCGCGCGCAGACTTCGACCAGCGGCCATTCCGCGTAGGTGCGGCCGATCGCGCGTTTGTAATCGGCGCGCTCAACCGCCACCGGCGCGGGAAGCGCGATAGTCTCGATCCTTTCGCCCGGCGCCAGCAAATGATCGGCCGCACCGTTGCTGCCATCGCCGAGCAGATCGGGGATCGACAATCGGCTGCGCCGGTCCGTCGCGACAGTGGCGTCATAAGCGAGAAGCGCCATCGCCATGGTCGAGGGATGCGGTGCCACGCAAGGACCGAGATCGAAGGCCGCGTGATAGAGATGATTGCCCGATCGCGCCGGGCAATCGGAGCCGCCCTTCTTGAGACAGTCGATCTGTGGATTGCGAAAGTACCAGCAGCGCGATCGCTGGGCGAGGTTGCCGCCGAGCGTTGCCAGATTCCGGATCTGCGGCGTGGCGAGGCCTTGCGCGGCATCCGCAATGCCGGGATAGGCATCGCGGATGCGTGCATCGGCTGCGATTGCCGCGATCGTGGTGAAGGCGCCGATGCGGGCCGAGCCATCTTGAGCCCAGTCGATCCCGATCGTGCCTGATGTCACCGCGAGATCGACGATGGGCCCGCGGGACACCCCGCTGCGCCTGCGCTCCGAGAGATCAGTGCCGGCGGCCCGGAATTCAGGCGCGGCATTTTCTATTCTGGCTGCCATGGCGCTCATGCCGCGGTCCTCCCCTTCAGGGCAGCGACGATGCGGTCGGGCCCGATCGGAATTTCAGTGAGACGAATGCCGATCGCGTCGAAGATGGCGTTGGCGACCGCGGGCGAGGTCGGCACCGTCGCCACCTCTCCGATGCCGACGCTGCTGCCGAGCACGTGATCGAAGCCGGCCTGGTCGAAATGCACGTCGATCTCGGGCGTGTCGGCAATGCCCGGGATGCGATAATCCTCCATGCCTGATGTGAGCACGTCGCCGCTGTGCGGATCGACCTCGCGCGCCTCGTAGAGCGCGTAGCCGAGCCCCTGGATGACAGCGCCACAGGCCTGGCTGTGCGCGAGCTGGGGTGCCGCGATCTTCCCGACCGCGATCCCCGTGTGCACCTTGAGCACGCGCACGTGACCGAGCCAGGTGTCGACCTCGACCTCGATGACTTGCACCGAGCTCGGCACGCCGGCGCCGATCACGAGGTTGGAGTTGCGGCGCATCATCCAGCCGAACACCAGTCCCAGAAGCCCGAGGTCTTTCAGCGGCGAGCGGATGCCGGGCGCCGTGTTGCGGCCGTCCTCGCCGCGCGTTTCCGAAATGGCGATATCAGGCGCGCGCGCAATCAGTTCGCGCCACGGCGCGTTGGAGCCGGGCGCGGGCTTGCGCGTGGCCTGCGCCAGGATCGCGTCCTTCAGCTTCTGGATCGCGGTCAGCGTCGGCGGCAGCACCGAGGCGGTGACGCGGCTGCCGCCGGAGCCGGGACCTTCCGGCAGCGAGGAGTCGCCGATGCGCACCTCGACCTCCCCAGGCTCGAGATCGAATTCGCGCGCCAACGTATCGGCCAGCACGCTGCGGGTGCCGGTGCCGATATCCTGCGTCGCGGTCGAGAGCACGACGCGGCCGCCCTTGACCGCAACCTCGACCTTCACCTTGGGCTGCCAGAGATAGAACCAGTAGCCGGTCGCGACGCCGACACCGCGGCGATAGCGGCCGGTTTGCGCCGTCGCGCGGTTGCGCCGAGAGTCACGCCAGGTATCGAGGCCCAGCGCCCAGTCATAGAGCCGCTGGCGGTTGGGATCCGGGTCCCAGCGCTTGCGTAAGGTAATCGGATCGGTCTTGAGCCGAACGGCGGCCTCGTCGACGGCCTGCTCCACCGCGAACGCCATCGGCGGTCCGCCGGGCCCGCGGAACGCCGCACCCGGCGGCAAATTGCTGATGACGTCGAAATCCGACAGCTCCTTGGCCTCGGCCGGGTACATCAGCCTCGCCAGGCCCGCGATCGTCGAGTTGATCGCGGCGCCGGTGTCGGCATGGGCGATGACGGACATCGCCTTCAATCCGCCGTCCGCGGCGGGAAGCAGCGCGACCTTCACCTCGGCCGCCGGCCGATAACCGGCAACCGACAATTCCTCGTGGCGATCGTAGACGACCCGCACCGGCGCCTTCGCCGCGCGCGCGAGCTCGACCGCCGCGATCGCTTCCGTGCCGAGGCTCGCCTTCGAGCCAAACCCGCCGCCGACATGGTCGGCGATCACGCGGATGTTTGATGGCTCGAGCTTGAAGCGTTTTGCGATCTGATCCTTCAGATGCACCACCCACTGCGACGAGGCATGCACCGTCAGCCGGCCGCCGTCGAAGCGCGCCACCGCAGCATGGGGTTCGAGACAGGTGTGCTGCTGCGTGCCGGTGCGGAACGTCGCTTCGACGAGCAGCGCGTTGTTCGCCTGGCGCGCCTCGTTCACCCAGTTGCGCGCCTTCTTGGCGCGCCTTGCAAACACCGAGGTCGGGCCGCGCAGGTTTCCCTTCCACGGCGCCGGCCCGCCGGCCGCTTCCGAGACGTTGCCCGCCTTCTTGCGGCTCGATCGGTCGAACACGACGGGCGCATCGTCCTTCCGCGCGGCATCGAGCCCGATCACCGCGGGCAGCTTTTCGCTGGTGACCTTGATCGCAGCAAGCGCAGCGAGCGCGCTTCTGTGGTCCTTCGCCGCGACCGCCGCGATCGCCTCGCCGACATAGCGCACGATGCGGTCCTCGGACAGCAGCGACACCGCGGTGACGCCGGGCAGCGCTTGCGCAGGCGCCAGATCGAGCGCCGTAATGCGCGCATGCGCATGCTGCGACCGCAGGATCACGCCTTCGAGCTGGCCGTCATGCCTGACGTCGACGGTGTACCTGGCCGAGCCCGTCACCTTGTCGCACGCCTCGATGCGCGGACTTGCGAAATTATCGCCGTCGAAGCGGCCGGCACAGGCATCGGCGACGGCGCGGAAGATCGCGTCATAGGCGCCGCAGCGGCAGAGATGACCGGACAGCGCGGCGCCGATCTCCTCGCGCGAGGGCAGCGCCGTCCCATTCGCCGCGCGCCAGCGATCGCAGAACGCGGCCGCCTCCACGACGAAGCCCGGCGTGCAAAAGCCGCATTGCAGAGCGTCATGCGCCATGAACGCCTTCTGCACGGCGTGCAGGTCCTTTGCCCCAATGCCCTCCACCGTCGTCACGAACTTGCCGGCCGCCGCGTGCGCCGGCATCAGGCAGCTCGTGACCGGCGCGCCGTCGACGAGCACCGTACAGGCGCCGCAGACGCCACCACCGCAGACGAGCTTGGTGCCGGTGAGACCGAGTTGGTCGCGCACGACGTCGATGAGCAGCGCGTCGGGATCGTCGGGCAGGGTTTCGACGCGGCCATTGATGGTCATCGTGCTCATGAACGTGCTCCAGCTTTGCTGCGTGACGATCTTGCTCTTGCCTCCGCCTTGTTGGCGGGCCGCTCCTGCGATTTCGGCGCGGCGCCCGCACAGAGCGTTCGCACCATCAGCGCCATGTCCTTCAGGAACGCATCGGCCGGCTGCATCGCCGGATGCTGCGACTTCGATCCGTGCACCGCCATTTCGACAAGCCGCGCGAATTCGGTCGGCGACAGGCCTTGCGGCAGCGCAAGCTTCTGCTTGCGCGCGATCCGCGCAATCGTCGCGACCAGCCGCTCCGCGTAGACTGCCGAGTATTTCTGGTAGAGGTCGCGCCCATGCACGAGGTGTTCGGAATACAGCTCCTCGATATGCGGCGATCCGTCGAACGAGCCGATCATGGCCTGCATCCGCGCCGTCATGCCGGCGACGAGAATGTCAGCGAAGCTGCGGCCGGCCTTCTCCACCTCGCCGATCGCAGCCTCCTCGGCAGCAATGGCGGTCTCGTGCACGCGCGCGATCACGGCGCGGAACAGCGCTTCCTTGGATTCGAAATGATGATAGAGCGCCTGCCGCGTCAGGCCGGCGGCCTCCGCAACCTGCTCGATCGAGGAGCGGCGGAAGCCATGACGGCGGAACACGAGCATGGTTGCGTCGAGAATGCG
This sequence comes from Bradyrhizobium arachidis, assembly GCF_024758505.1. NCBI lineage: Bacteria > Pseudomonadati > Pseudomonadota > Alphaproteobacteria > Hyphomicrobiales > Nitrobacteraceae > Bradyrhizobium > Bradyrhizobium arachidis. The sequence goes on from NZ_CP077970.1 coordinate 6,284,884, forward strand.
CGTTTTCGGTCCCATTTGTCGTTTTTTACACAATCTGAAAAAATGTCAAATCGCGATCTGGTGAGCACCGCGTCAGTTGTGAACAGGACGGGTTGTGCAATAGTTGTTCGACGACCGGAGACCGGCATATCGCCGTCTCGTTGGGGAAGTCGCGCAATGGGCGTCGTGAAATACCCGGTTTGGATCGTCCGGCGGCAGATGCAATCGCTATCCGGCGTCGGGATCGTGCTGGGAGGCTTGTTCTTTGCTGCGGCCCTGACGCCAACGCTGGTGCCACGGAGCTATCTCACCCAGGGCGCGCTCGCCGGAGCCTGTTTTGCGATCGGCTACGGGGCCGGCATCTTCTGGCGCTGGCTGTGGCACTACCTCGAACTGCCCGAGCCTTCCGAGCTGATACGATCGACCGCCAACATGTTGATCGCAGGAGCCTGCCTGCTCGTCGTCATTATTTTTCTGTGGCGCGCGGCGGAATGGCAGAACTCGATCCGTGCCGTCATGAACATGGAGCCGGTCGAGAGCGCCCATCCCTTCAAGGTCTGCGCGATCGCACTGGTCACATTCGTCGCACTTCTGGCGCTGGCGCGGCTGTTCAAGCTCGTGACCGGCTTCGTATCCACGCGCATCCGGCGCTTCATTCCGAGAAAGATCGCGAACGTCCTCGGTGTTCTGCTGGCAACCCTGCTGTTCTGGTCGATCGCCAACAATCTCCTCATCCGCACAGCCTTCACGGCGCTCGATTCCTCCTTCCGCGAATTCGACGCTCTTCTTGAACCTGAACGGCCGCGGCCGACGGCGCCCGGAAAGACGGGAAGCACGGCATCCCTGGTGAAGTGGAATGAACTCGGTCGTGCCGGCCGCGAGTTCGTGGCGTCAGGACCGACGGCAGCCGCGATCGGCGCGCTCACGGGGCGGCCGGCGCAAGAGCCGGTCCGTGTCTATGTGGGCTTGCGCGGCGCCGACACGGCGCGAGGACGCGCAAAGCTCGCGCTTGAGGAATTGAAGCGCCAGGGCGGGTTCGAGCGCTCCACCCTCATCGTCATCACGCCGACCGGCACGGGCTGGATCGATCCCGCCGCCATGAACGCGGTCGAATATCTCCACGACGGCGACGTCGCGAGCGTTGCGATGCAGTATTCCTACCTCAACAGCCCGCTCTCGCTGCTGTTTCAGCCCGAATATGGCGCCGAGGCCGCGCGCGCCCTGTTTTCGGAAATCTACGGCTATTGGACGACGCTGCCGAGAGACAAGCGCCCAAAACTGTACCTGCATGGGCTCAGCCTCGGCGCGATGAACTCGGAAAAGTCAGCCGAGTTGTTCGAGACCATCGGCGATCCGATCGCCGGCGCGCTCTGGAGCGGACCGCCGTTCGAGAGCCGCATCTGGCGCTCGGTCACCGCAAATCGCAACGCGGGTTCTCCGGCATGGCTGCCCGAATTTCGCGACAGCCGCTTCGTGCGCTTCATGAACCAGAATGGGCCGACGGTCGCCCCCGATAGCCCATGGGGAGCGATGCGCGTCGTCTATCTGCAATATGCCAGCGACGCGATCACCTTCTTCGACTACCACGATGCGTATCGGCGCCCGGCCTGGCTGGACGCTCCGCGCGGGCCGGACGTGTCGCCGGACCTAACCTGGTATCCCGTCGTCACCATGCTTCAGCTTGCGCTCGACATGGCGGTCGCGACCGGCACGCCCATGGGCTACGGCCATGTCTACGCGCCGGAGCATTATGTCGATGCCTGGGTCGCGGTCACAGATGTCAGCCACTGGCCGCCCGAGGCGCTCGCGCGGCTGAGGGAACATCTTGCGGCGGAGGCGCGAAGAGCGATCGCTGGCAGCGCGAATGACAATCCCTATGACGACCGGGGTGGATAGAGGGCGGTCCCCTACTCCGCCATCTCGACCGGTTGCGCGGCGGCGGGGCCGGCCAGCGGCCGCTCCTCCATCGCGATCAGGCACAGTGCGGCACAGGCCATCATCGCGGCCGCCGCGCCGAAGACGTAGCGGAACGCCGTCATCATGTCGGCAGAGGCAATCGCGTTGACTGCGCCGTGATGATGATGCTCACCGGCGAGCGGCACGTCGGTGCCGAGCGCAATCAGCAAAATTGCAGCGAATGCGGCCACAGTGAAGGAGGACAGCAGCGAACGGAAAAAATTCATGGCGCCGGTGATGGTGCCGATCTGGCTGCGGGTGACCGAATTTTGCAGCGAGACCACGCAGACCGGGAATGTCGTGCCGAGCCCGAGCGCGAACACGCCCATCAACGTCAGCAGACCCCACAGCGGCAGCGTGGTGAGCGCGAGGCCGAGGCCGCACACGGCCGCGAATGAGGTGCCGACGATCGCGACGCGCTTGTAGTGTTTGGCGTGAACCATGGTGCGGCCGGCGATGGCAGCCCCGCAGGTCGAGATCGCCGCGAGCGGAATCAGCGCAAGTCCCGCTTCGCTGGCGCTGAGGTGATAGACTGACTCGTAATAGAGCGGGAGCTGGACGGTCAGGCCCGTGAGCGCACCGAGCGCACAGCCGCCGGCGGTCATCGCGTAAGGCGCGACCGTGCCGCTGAGCAGCGGCAGCGGCAAAAACGGCTCAGCGGCGCGCCGCGCGTGCCAGATGAAGACGAACGCCAGCGCAATGGAGCCGCCGACCATCGCCAGGATCGTCGGCGACAGCCAGGGATAGCGGGTGCCGCCCCAGGTCAGCACCAGCATGAAGACGACGGCGGCGGCCATCAGCAAAACGCCGCCGAGCCAGTCGACCTTGCGCTTGCGGTGGAACACCGGGATCTTGCCCATCTTCGGCAGCAGCAGCGCAAGCGCCGCAGCCGCGAGCGGCAGATTGATCCAGAAGATCATCGACCAGTGCAGATGCTCGGCGAAGACGCCGCCGATCACGGGGCCCAAAATGCCGCCGACCATCCAGACGCTGGAGAAATAGGCCTGGTACTGGCCGCGCTCGCGCGGGGAGACCACGTCGGAGATCACGGTTTGCACGACCGGCATGATACCGCCGCCGCCGAGCCCCTGCAGGCCGCGCGCCAAAATCAGCATCGGCATATTCGGCGCGACCGCGCACAGGACCGAGCCCGCGACGAACAGGCTGAGCGAGGTGATGAGCATGGCGCGGCGGCCATAGATGTCGCTGAGCGTGCCGAACACCGGTGCCACCGCCGTGCCGGCAAGCAGATAGGCCGTGATCACCCAGGACAGGTTCGAGACGTCCTGGAACTGGCGGCCGATGGTCGGCAGCGCGGTCGCGACGATGGTCTGGTCGAGTGCCGCCAGGAACATCGTCAGCATCAGGCTGATCACGATGGTGCGGACCTCGTCCGTCGACAGCGGCGCCGGCGGCGCGAGCGAAGGGGCGTCGCTGACGCTGATGACCTCGGTCGGAAGGCGGGACAGCTCTTCGGCAATGTCGTCGGGCAAAGGCCCGATGTCGGCAGAACTGCTCTGCCGGTCGAATTTGTTCATCTCGGACGCAGATCTTGCCGCGGCCCAACGCCGCGATGGAATCGTTCTATGAGACGTAACTTATGCAGCAAATCTCTTCTCTGGCAGGCACCCCCGTGCATGGGAGCATCCCGCCGTGCGGCCATCGCAATGGCGTGATCGGGTCCCGCGCTTCAGGCCTTTGGAGGCTTCTTCAGCCGCGCCCGCTTCGGCAGCAGGGCCGGCCACCGGACGATATGGTCTTCGAGCTCCTCGACCGGGATCTCGTCCTCACTGCCCTCGACTCGGCCGCGCACGGAGACGCCAGCCTCATGCACGGTGTTGGGATCGCCCGAGATCAGGGGGTGCCACCAATAGAGGTCGCGCCCCTCGGCAACGAGCTTGTAGCCGCAGCTCGGGGGCAGCCAATTCAATGTGCGGACATTCTCGGGGGAGAGGCGAACGCAGTCGGCGACCTTTTGCGACCGATTCGGATAGTCCTTGCACGCGCAGGAACCGGCATCGAGCAGCTTGCAACCGATATGGGTGAAATAGATCTGGCCGGTATCCTCGTCTTCGAGCTTTTCCAGGCAGCAGCGCCCGCAGCCGTCGCAAAGGCTCTCCCATTCAGCCTCCGACATCTGTTCCAACGTCTTGGTTTTCCAGAAGAATCCCTCCTGGTCTGAAGGTCGTTTGGGAGCTGCCGTCATTACATCTTCAACTGGTTTCGCAAGAGTCTTGGTTAACCCATGTAGGGCGCGGGACAACGGCGCCGCAAGCCGTGTCGTGACGGCCCCGTAGAAGCGCGGGTCCCGTTCAGCCTGTTGTTCAAAATCCCGAGTGCAGCCATTGGTTTATGGCCTCCGCTCGGTTAGAACAAACTCCGAGTCCCCTCGGACGCGGGAGGCGCGCCTTGGGTTTGCCGCAACATCCAAGCAAGACGTCTCGATGCCGCCCCGGTCGGGTGCTTGAACGCTTTCGAACCGAGCCTCAAGGGTTCTAGGTGCGCCAGATCATACCACCGCATTGGAAGGCCAGGTTCAGGAACTTCTTCCTGGATCTCGATGCGCGCATCGACTCCTCCCTGTTCTCCTCCGCCAAGGGTATCCGCGAGCTCTATGAGCGCTACTCGACCTTCATGGACCGCTTCTATGTCGGGCGGTGGAAGCGCTGGGTGTTCATCGAGCCGCTGTCGGAGGCTGCTACCCTCGGTCTCGGCGGACTGGTGCTGCTGCTGGCGCTCGCCATCCCCGCCTTCCGCGAGACGGCGGACGAGGACTGGCTGAAGAAATCCGACCTCGCGGTGAGCTTCCTCGACCGCTACGGCAACCCGATCGGCAGCCGCGGCATCAAGCACAACGACTCGATTCCGCTGGAAGATTTTCCGGACGTGCTGATCAAGGCGACGCTGGCGACCGAAGACCGCCGCTTCTACGACCATTTTGGCATCGACATCGCCGGCACGGCCCGCGCGCTCGTCACCAACGCCCAGGCCGGCGGCGTCCGCCAGGGCGGCTCCTCGATCACGCAGCAGCTCGCCAAGAACCTGTTTCTCTCCAACGAGCGCACCATCGAGCGCAAGGTCAACGAAGCCTTCCTGGCGGTCTGGCTGGAAACCCGGCTGACCAAGAACGAGATCCTGAAGCTGTATCTGGACCGCGCCTATATGGGCGGCGGCACCTTTGGCGTGGACGGTGCGGCGCATTTCTACTTCAACAAGTCGGCCCGCGACGTGACCCTATCGGAAGCCGCGATGCTGGCCGGCCTGTTCAAGGCCCCGACCAAATACGCGCCCCACATCAACCTGCCCGCGGCGCGCGCCCGCGCCAACGTCGTGCTCGACAATCTGGTCGACGCCGGCTTCATGACCGAGGGCCAGGTGTTCGGCGCCCGCCGCAACCCCGCCTTCGCGGTCGACCGCCGCGACGAGGCCTCGCCGAACTACTATCTCGACTACGCATTCGACGAGATGCGCAAGCTGGTCGACACCTTTCCGAAATCCTATACCGAGCGCGTCTTCGTGGTCCGCACCGCCATCGACATGAACGTGCAGAAGGCGGCGGAAGACGCGATCGAGAACCAGCTCCGCCAGTTCGGCCGCGATTATCACGCGACGCAAGCCGCGACCGTCGTCGGCGATCTCGACGGCGGCGTCCGCGCCATGGTCGGCGGCCGCGACTATGGCGCGAGCCAGTTCAACCGCGCGACCGACGCCTATCGCCAGCCCGGCTCCTCCTTCAAGCCCTATGTCTACACCACGGCGCTCCTCAACGGCTTCACGCCGAATTCGAAGGTGGTCGACGGCCCGGTCTGTATCGGCAATTGGTGCCCGCAGAACTATGGCCATTCCTATTCCGGTTCCGTCACGCTGACGCAGGCGATCACCCGCTCGATCAACGTCGTGCCCGTGAAGCTGTCGATCGCGATCGGCGGCAAGGACGGCCCGAAGGCCGGCCGCGCCAAGATCGTCGAGGTTGCGCGCCGCTTCGGTCTCAAGGCGCCGCTGCCCGACACGCCGTCGATGCCGATCGGCTCGGACGAAGTCACCGTGATCGAGCACGCGATTGCGTATGCGACCTTCCCCAACCGGGGCCGGTCGGTGACCCCGCACTCGGTGCTGGAAGTGCGCACCGGCGCGGGCGACCTGGTCTGGCGCTGGGACCGCGACGGTCCGAAGCCCAAGCAGGCCATCCCGGCCAACATCGCCGCCGACATGGCGGGCATGATGAGCCACGTGGTCAGCGAAGGCACCGCGCGCCGCGCCGCGCTCGACGGCATCCCGACCGCCGGCAAGACCGGCACCACCAACGCCTATCGCGACGCCTGGTTCGTCGGTTACACCGGCAACTTCACCTGCGCGGTCTGGTACGGCAATGACGACTACTCGCCGACCAACCGCATGACCGGCGGCTCGCTGCCGGCGCAGACCTGGCACGACATCATGGTCGCCGCCCATCAGGGCGTCGAGGTCAGGGAAATTCCCGGCATCGGCATGGGCACGAAGCTGCCGCCGCAGCCGGTGGCCAACGCGGCGGGTTTTGCGGCACCGAAGGTGCTGGAGACAAAACCCGGCCCGCCGCCCGTGCTGACCAAGCGCGGCGCCGACATTCTGGTGCGCGTCGAGAAGCTGCTCGACGATGCCGCCAAGACCGCGACCAAAACCACGTCTGACGATACAACGAAGCCGGCCAAGCCGGCGCCCACGTCGAGCGCGCTGGCCTTCCCGCAAAACTACGCGGCAGAAGACAATGCGAACTCCACCGCGCCGCGCAAGAACTGATCGAAACCCGTGCGGCTGATCCTCATCACATTGACTGCGCTCGTGCTGGCAACCGTCGTCGGCGTCGGCGCCACCTGGATGACGACGACGCGCGGCACCGACATCGGTGCGCTCACGATCGGCGCCTGGACTGCCCGTCCGCGCACCGGTACCGCCGACGTCGATCCCTATTCGCGCGCCACCATCGTGCGCAATGGCGAGCTGCCGATCGGCACTGGCGACGGCGTCGCTTTCACCGCCACCACCGACGACAAGAAGAAGGCGCTCGACGGCCGCTGCGACGTCGTGGTCTCCGGCGTGACGCCGCCTGCCCGCTTCTGGACGCTGACGCTCTATGACCGCAAGGGTCACCTCGTCGCCAATGCGCTGCAGCGCTACGGCTTCACCAGCCAGGAGATCCTGCGGCAGTCGGACGGCTCGTTCGAGATCCGCATCGCCTCGCGCTCGCGCGCCGGCAACTGGCTGCCGACCGGCGGCATCGAACGCTACGCGCTGATGCTGCGGCTATACGATACGCCGGTGGGGGTCGCCACGCGCACCCAGCGCGATGCGCCAATGCCGACGATTTCGACGGTGAACTGCCCATGATCCGGCTCGCGTTCACGATTCTCGCCGGCGTACTGCTCGGCCTCGTCGTCCACCTCGTCAGCGTGCTGGCGCTGCCGCGGATCGCGACGCAGGACGCCTATTCGCGGCTGACGCCGATGACCAAGGAGAACGCGGTCACCCAGCTTGCGCTTGCCGATCCCAACAACTCGCCGATGCCCTTCATGGACCCGGCCTTCGCGATCGCGATCTGCCGTTACGATCTGTCGGGCGGCCCGCTCAAGCTCAAGGTGCCGGTCAGCCAGGCCTATACCTCGCTGTCGTTCTACACCCGCAACGAGATCGCCTATTACGCGATCAACGACCGCTCGGCGGGGCGCAAGGTGATCGAGCTCGACCTGATGACGGAAGCGCAGCACAACGCGCTGCCCGAGGACGAGGAAGTCACCGCCGCCGACCGGCTGATCATCGATTCCCCGTCCACGACCGGTCTCATCGTGATGAAGGCGCTCGCCGCCGAACCCGGCCTGATGCAGCAGGCGCAGGCTTCGCTGGCCACCGCCACCTGCGCGCCGCAGACGGAGCCGCCGGCCAAGGCGGAGGCGCCGCGCGGCCGGCGCTGAGGCTGTGTCTATCCGAGCAAACCTTTGAGACCGGCATAGATCGAGCCGACCGCGGTCGCAGCCACGCCCGCCAGCGGACCGACGGTCTGCATGAGGTCCTGGATCAGCCGGGCGCGACGGCGCAACTGCTCCTCACCGACATGCTGTCCGAGCAGGCGCGCCACGCGGAAGGCGAACGCGTTCGGCTTGCCGCCCTGCGCAAGCACGCGCGGCAGAGTCTGGAAGACCAGCACGCCCAGGATATTGCCGGACACGAAGGCGAGCACGATGCTTGCCCCGTATTCCATCACCTCGCGCCATTCGATCCACACCTCCGGCAGGATCGGGACGCGATCGTGAATGCCGGTCACGGTCAGCATCGACAGGACACTGAGAACCGCGGCGCAGAATGCCAGCACCAGCGCGGCGATCGTCTGCACCCTGTGCAGGGGATAGGCCACGAAGCCGAACAACAGCGGAATGACGATCGACGCGATCCGGAGCGGAATCGGAGAGAGGTTGAAAGTGATGGTAACCAGGATATGTGCGGTCACCAGCAGCAATGCCGGAATGACGACGTAGAGCACCGCATGGGTCGCAAAGTATCGCAGCGGGTTGTTGTATCGCTCGAGCCGGACATTGACGCGGTCCAGGTCGCGCTGCAGCTTGTCGAGCTCGGCAACAATGCCGTCGATTTCCAGAAGCATCGGCCGCACCACGCGCAGATCGCGCGAGCAGTGCTTGCACACGATGGCCTCGTCCTTGATCGTTTCGGCGCAGAACGGACATTCCATCGCTAGCGCAGCTTCCTGCGGAGCCCGATCTTCTCGATCTCGCCGCGTGCCTGGCGCAGTTCCTCGATCAACAATTCCCGCTTGCGCAAGAGATCGTCACGCTCGGCAATCAGCGTCGCCGGAATTCCAATATCGCGCGAGCATGCAGAGCATACCATCGCGCCCTCGGCATTCTCGGCCTGGCAATACGGACACTTCATTGCTTCACTTCGGGGCGACCTTCAAGGTGAAGCTCGCCGTGCCGGGGCGGCCGTCGCTGTCCTTGATGTCCACGCGCACCATGTATTCGCCGGGCGGCAGCTCGGCGTCCTGCATGTTGATGCCGTCGGCCTGAATGAACGGCTTGACCCGCGAGGTCAGATCGACGTTCGGGGTGCGCAGGAAGATCACCTTGACCGATTCAGGATCGACCTTCGCGCCGCCGAAGGATTCGAACTTCAGTTGCAGCTTCATCGGCGAGCTCACAGTGTTGCTCGGCGAGAGTACCTCCACTTTGGGCCCACGCAGGATGCCGCGCCGCTCGGCAGCGATCGCGCCCTTCGGCGGCGGCAGCTTGGCCTCCTCCTCCGTGATCAACGGTGCCGCCTGCACCGCTCCGGAGATCAACAAGCTCCCCGAGACCAAGCAGCTTGCCGCAACGGCACCAATGAAAATCTTTCCAATCATATTTCCACTCAATGCTTGCTTCCAAGGTCCAGAACTAGCGGAGGCCACCATCGCCGATGATCGTGTATGGCGCCCAAAACAGCGGATGCGCATAAGTAAATTCGGTCTTGCCTTCGCCGTTGAGATAGCCGGGCCCATCGACCAGCGCCATCATCGCCTGACGCAGTGCCTCGCTTCGTCCCAGCTTAGAATCATCAGCCTGGCGCTTGAATAGGTCCGTGACCAATTGCCGCGCGGATTGCGAGTGCACAGACCAGTTCGTGACCAGCAATGCCCGCGTGCCAGCGTAGAAAAAGGCACGGCCAAGCCCGGATGCGGCTTCAGCGCCGGCTCCGGCACCTGCGCCGGTGTTGCACGCCGACAGGATGACCCAGTCGGCGTCGAGCTTGAGGCCCAGGATCTCTTCCATGGTCAGAAGTCCATCCCCCTGCTCACCGGTCACGGTCGGCGAGGACAGTGCGAGCGCCGGTTGGGTGAGGCCGTTGAGCTCTCCCGGCACGAGCCCGTGGGTGGCGAAGGCCAAAATCTTGAACCCGGACAGGTTCATCGTCTTGACCGCGCCCTCCGTTGCGTTCTTGCCGAGGAACAGCACTTTGGACGGATCCGCCTGCAAGGCGACGGCAATCGATTTGAGCTCGTCCGCAGTGTCGGGAAGCCGCGGCAGAAGCCCGAGCTCGGCGCTGTCCACGCCATCGAGCTTTGGACTGTTGCGCCGCTTCAACGGCATGCCGCGCATCACGTTGCTCGCGTCGGCGACCTGAACCTTGGTTTCCTGAACCTTGGCTTCCTGAACCTTGGCTTCTTCGTTTTGCGCTTCGGTCTGCTGATCCCTGTTGAAGTAGGGATCGCCGAACGCCACCAGTTCACCGCGACCGGGCTTGCCCGGCGGCAACTGCCGCAGCGTGCGTAGCGCCGCCGCCGACGGCACCGTCGTCACCGCATGCGTCCGCGCAAGCCACGGCACCTTGCGATAGCCGACGAACAGGGGATCGTCGTCCTGGGCGACCTCGGCCGGCGCCGTCGGCAACAGCGACAAGGGCAACAGTCCGAGCGCCCCGTTGGTGACGACGATCAGGTTCTTGGCCGGCTTCCAGCCACCTTCCACGGGCTTCAGCAGCAACTCGTACAGCTCGTAGCCGAGCTTGAGATCGAACGGCGGAATGTCGGAGATCATCGCCGCTTGCGGCTCGAGCGCCTCACGCAGCTTGCGGATCTTGGACTCGATGTCCCCGCTTTTTGCCTTGACGGCAGCAAAGGCGACGGGCCCTGATTTCGGCACCGCCCAGACGAAGCTGCCGTTCTGGCCGAAGTAGAACGACAACATGGCTTCGTCACCGCTTAGCGTTGCGCGGATTTCAGCAACGCTCGGCGGTCTCGGCGACACGAGGTCGGAATAGACGGGGAATTTCTGCTTGATCTCCTGACGCGCCTTGTCGCGATCTGCGCGCAGGACGGAGATCGACGCCTGGATCTGCTGAACGCCCTTTTCGTCGCGCTCGGCCGAAGGAATCGCGAGCACGTTGTTCAGCGTACCGAGCTGGGCATTCACCTGCTTGGTGAGGTCCTGCTCCTTGCGAACCAGTTCGGCCAGCGCCGGGTCCTTTGCCGCAGCGCGTGCGCTCGAGGCGGCAAGGGCTTTCTGGACCGATTGGCCGCGGATGGCGTCTGCCAGGCCAAAAGTCTCCTCGCCGACCTCACCCGACGTACCCTCGGCGCGCGCAAGCAACACAAAGTAGCTCTCGACGATGGACTGGAGCCGCTGGCTGCGCGCCGCCACCACCGTGGTGTTCTCGTCATCGGCGTTATCGCGCCCCGAGGCCATCATGATCGGGATGGCGGCCTTGAACTCGCGAATTGCCTCGGCATCGCGACGGGCCCGCATCAGGCCAATTGCCAGCGTTCCCCGCGCCGAAGCCGCGTCAAAATGATTCTCGCCGACCCGCCCGACCTGCTTCTTCACCAATTGCTCGGCGGCTGCGATACCGGCATCGAGCTGCCCGGCGGCGTAGAGCGACATGATGCGCGACGGATTGAGCTCGAAGACCTGGCGTCTCTGGGGTTCCCAGCTGGCGACCGACTTGTCGATCCTCGCAAAGAGGTCATTCGCTTCCGCGTTCTTCTTCTCGAGGTTCAGAATCCCGGCCAGCTGCGACAGCAATTGCACCGTCGATTGCGAGTCGTCCGGCACCCCGACGGTCTTGTTGATCTCCAGGGCGACGCGGCCCAACTGCTCGGCCTCTTCGTAGCGGCCCTCCTCGACCAGGATGCCCGCGAGCCCCATCACATAGCGCGGCGTGACGGGGTTGTATTTGCCGGTGTCCTTCAAGCGCGACAGCAAGGCACGGCGGGCATCGACCTCGGCTTCGGCGAGCCGACCCTGCCGCGCCTTCATCCGTGCCTGGCTCAGCACGGCGCCATCGATCGCCTGGAGCATAATGGTTTCGGCGGGAGGATTCTCCCACTCCATGACACCTTTCAAGCCGGCGCGCTTGCGCTGCTCGGCAATGCGATAGGCCGCTTCTGCCTCGCTGAACTGACCTCGTGCCTCGAAGATGATGGCGCGGGTGCCTTCGAGCTCCGATTCCCAGTTCTGCCCCAACTTTGCGTATGCATTGCGCCAATTCGGGAGACCGCTGGTGCGGGCTTCCTGGATCGCAGCCATAGTCCTGCGGAGATAGGCTTCGGCCTGCGCCACGTCGCCCATCATAATGAGGATGGAGGCCACCGCCCGGTTTGCACTGATTTGGTACCCCTTGGCTCCCGGCGCGTTGGACGTCTCCCGCAACAGCCTTTGCATGACCTCAAGCGCGCGCTTGGGGTCGCCGGCCGCGGCATATTGCAGCGACAGCAATTGCAACAGCCGCCCCATCATATGGGCGCTGACGGCACCGCGACCGACCTCGACGGCCTTGCTGGCATCGGCGATGGATTCGGCGAGCCGGCCGAGTTGAGACCGCGCGTTGGCGCGGTCGAAATAGAACTGCGCCAGGTCCCCGCGCGACTCCTTTCCCGTGGGCACCGAGTCGGCATCCGACTTCAACTCCGCGATCAGCTTCACGTCCGGCTTTTCGCTGTCGAGGATTGCCGTGATGTCGGCGATGGTGCGCGGCGGCGCGATGAAGCCTTTTGGCAGCGCCGTGCCTGGGTCAAGTTTGGGCGCGGCCTCCTTCGGAACTTCAACGGCAACGTTGGCCCGTCCGTTCGCGGCATTGAGAGCAGCCATCACGCAGGCCCTGACCTGCGGTGTAGCCTTGGCGCGACAGGCTTCGATGTCGGCGCCGGCCTTGCGACCGCCGGCCGCCTGCATGCAGGCCTGCACGATCGGCCTGCCGACCGTCATCCGGCAATTCTCGCGCGCGGCCTCCATGGTGAGCGCACCTGCCGGACCCGCCGACCCCAGGAGCAAAGCGACCGCAATCAGCCTTTTGGCGCCCCGCAGCGAGAACGGATTGCAATGACTTTCGAATATGGCGGCGGTGTCCGTGCGCATGGTGAAACACCTTCATAAAAAAATGAACAGCACGCGAAACGCAGCGATACTATCGACAGGCGCAATTGGGCGACAAGGACATTCGACAGTCCGACCACTATCGAGACACCGGTTCCATCAGCCTTCCGGTCATTGCGGTTAATGGCCTCAAGAGGCCAGACCGAGCCCCCCGGCCAGGGCGAGCGGCCGGCGTTGATCCGTTACCGAAGCAGCGCGACCGCGGCGCCTGATCAAAAATCCGGAAAACAACCCCATGCAAAGTAGCAGACGGCGTCACAGCAGCCCTGTTATGCTCACTTTGAGTTTTGCCAGCGGGCAATTTGGGCCGCGCGATTCCGCGCGGGTGTTTCTGAGGGACCTCGGCAATGCATGTACTCGTGAACGGCGTCCGCCTCTTCTTCGACGTCGAGGGAGCAAAGCTCGTCCCCAATGGTCCGGCGATGAGGGAAAAGCCGACCTTGATCCTCCTTCACGGCGGGCCGGGCTCTGACCACGCGATCTACAAGCCTGCCTATTCGGCCCTGGCCGAGGACGCCCAGATCATCTATCTCGATCATCGCGGCAACGGCCGAAGCGAGGACGGCCCGCGCGAAAACTGGACCCTGGCGCAGTGGGGCGACGACGTCCGCGCCTTTTGCGACGCCCTCGGCATTGCAAAACCAATCGTGCTGGGTGCCTCGTTCGGCGGCATGGTCGCGCTCGCCTATGCCACGCGCCATCCGGCTCATCCGTCAAAGCTGGTGCTGATCAGCACGGAGGCCGCAGGCGGCACACATCGTGAGCGGCGCGTCGCGCTGTTCGAGAAGTTTGGCGGCCCTGAGGTCGGAGCCCTCGCACGCCGGCGGTTCCTCGAAACCGATGGCCATCTCGATCAGGCCTCCATCGACGCCTGGCGACGGCTGGCCCTTCCACTCTACACGCGCTCTCCGCGCGATCCCGACGTCGCACGACGCGTGATCGATCGGCGCGACGTTCTGCACTGGTTCACGCGACCGGGCGGTGAGAGCAGCTCGTTCGACATGTTCGGCGAGCTGCACCGGATCCAGTGTCCGACCCTGGTGCTTGGAGGGGAAGACGATCCGATGCATCCGATCGAGAGCCAGGCCGACATCGCAGCAGCACTCCCGGCCCATCTCGTCCAGTTCGAACGGTTTGCCGATTGCGGACACGCCGTCGTCCCCGACGCGCCCGATCGCGCCATGGCGATGATCCGGGATTTTATCCGGGATTGATGTCGAGAGGAAACCTCTAGAGCGCGTCAGTCGGCCGTCTAGTCTTGGAGTGGATCGAGAATGGTTGCCAGCGACAGCTTTGCGGAGTTTCTGCGCGAGCAGCTCGCGCCTCTCGGCAGCATCACGATGCGGCGGATGTTCGGCAAGACGGGCGTCTTCTGCGACGGCTTCATGCTCGGAATGGTGAGGGACAATACGCTGTACTTCCGGGTGGATGACCATAACCGGGCGACTTTCAAGGAAGCCGAAGCCTTTCCGCCTCTCAACTACGAGAAGAAGGGCGAAGCCATCGATCTTGCCTTCTGGCGCGCTCCGGAACGTTTGTTCGACGAACCCGATGAGCTTCTCGCATGGGCTCGGGCGGCGATGGCGGCAGCCCAGCGTGTTGCGGCGAAGCGGACGGCGCCGAGTCGCGGTCAACCGCAGCGGAAGCCGGGTAAGCCATCGAAAAAGCGCAACTAGCCGCGCACCGCAACAGCCCGCCCATAGGGCGAAGCGACCGGTGGGTTGGCGGTCTGGGCGGCGAGTTCGCCGATCAGGCGGTCGGCGTCGGCGGCCATGCTGTCGGGCGCCTGGATCACCAGGCGCTCGAGCGCCCAGCGGTAGGACGAGACGCGCCGCTCCAGGCACTGCTGCACCCACTGCACGATCAGCGAGTTCTCCTGCATCCGCGCGATCGCATCCGCCTTCTCGCGCGGCGACAGTTCCGAGACCATCTTCATGCTGGCCTCACGCTTGCGGTCGAGCTCGATGACGCGGACGGCGCTGGCAAAGAACGGCTCGAAGCGGGTGATATCGTCGCGCACGTCTTCGATGAGCTGCGCATAGCGCGAGGAAAACGAACGATGCGGCTCGTCGATCAGCGTGCGGCCATAGGTGGTGCGGTCGAACACGACGTTCTGCCGCCACGGCGACGGCATCGCCTTGTAGTCGCCGAACACACTTCGCCAGGCCGGGCGTGACCGCGGCGGCTCGATCAGGGGATAGGCGAGATCGCGAAGCTGGCGCTCTTCGTCGGTGAGCTGGAATTGCGATGACTTGACGCCGACGCTCGAGGTCACCTCGGCCCCTAACCAGCGGTGCATGTCGTCACTGCGCATGTCCGCGCGGGTACGGCCGAAATCGCCGCCGCTGCAAGCGCCCAGCGCCGCGCCGATCAGTGCGAGCAGCAGGGCCGATGAGCAACACCGGATCTGGCGGAATGTGTCCGGCATTTCGAATGCGCCGGTTTCTAGCGCCGGCGACGACGGCGCCCTGGCGCTGTGCCCTGTTCCGGGCCGCACCCGCCGCTGGTCTCGTCCGCTTCGCGCTCGATACGGATCACGGGAAGGATCAGGACCGTCCCCATTTCCGCTGATGGAACGGCATCCCCCGACGAGCCCGACCGGCGACCGGCCGGAAATTCAATGATGGTCCCCATGTCAGCTCTCTTCAATTGCCGCGCGACCGGTGCCGGCCCTCACAACATGGACTCATTAAGATCAGCTCATGGTTAACGGGATGTAAACGTGCCGGCCGGGCCGTAACTGCACGGGTCAGGGCCGCGTCCCGTCGCGGCACGAAAAGGCTGCAATTTGAGGGGTTAGTTTCACGTCTCATTTTCCTTAACGAGGCTTTAAAACAACCCGCGATATGGTCGCGGCGACGATCCTTCTCGAGTTGCGTACGCCTCATGACCTCCAAGCCGCTGTTTCCAGGATTCGACGGGTTGATGACCCTCTCCCGTCGCGAAGGCGTCGATATCCGCCCGACATTGCTGCGCGTGCTGACGGACCTTTACGTCCAGGCCAAGAGCCACAGCGGCGACGAGGAGCGGCAATTCGTCGAGCTCGCCTCCCGCCTGATCGACCAGGTCGACGACGCGACGCGCGCCGCGGTCAAGGCACGGCTGGCGATCTATCCCGCAACTCCCGCACCCATCATGCAGAAGCTCGGGCTCCTGCCAGCACATGAGGGACGGCGCATTCCGCTGGCCCGCGAGATCCCGGCTCCCGCCCAGGCGCCAGCGCCGGCGCGCTCGCCGACCGAGGCCGAGTTGCGGATGGCTTCGAACATGTCGATGCAGCCGAAGGATGCCGCCGAAATCCACGACATGTTCTTCCGCGCGACGGCATCCGAACGCGCGCTGATCCTGCACAACCTCGCGCAGACGCCGCTGAAGGCCGCACCGCGTATCCCGACGATGCGTGCCCAGCGCGCGATTCAGACCCTGGAAATGGCGGCCTTCGCGGAAGACTCCGAGAGTTTTGCGCTGGAGCTCGGCGAAAGCCTGATCCTGCCGGCACGCGTCGCTGCACAGATCGTCGACGATGCCGGCGGCGAGGCGCTTGCGGTCGCCGCGCGCGCTCTCGACATGCCGAGCCCATCCTTCCAGCGCATCTTGCTATTCTTCAAGCCGGAGATCGGCAGCTCCGTGAACACCGTCTACCGGCTGTCGCGGCTCTACGATCGCCTGAGCGAACGGTCTGCGCTGGTGATGCTCGCCGCCTGGCGCGGCTCGACGCTCGCCATCACGCGCGCCAAATACCAGTCCTCGCTGTACGACGGTGAACGGCAGCGCGCGCGCGCCGCCTCCAGCCCGTCGCGGCCGGCGGTGCAGCCAGGCTCGAGCCCGGCCATCCGTACAGGAACCGGCGGCTCCGACAGCTAGGTTTACGCGCGCGCCAATTCCAGGAAGTGACGGCCGGCGCGATCTTCTGTCTCGACGATCCAGGCGTCGGGGTCGAAGCGGATTTCCTTGGTCAGCCGCTCCTCCACCGTGTGCTCCGGCAAAGGCTGCGGCGCGACCGGCACGAAGAAGCGATCGACCGGCCGCCCATCCTCATAGACGGTCTGCGGCGCCGGCGCGTAGAGCATCGCATTGCCGTCGAGCAGCGACACCTTGACGAACACTGCGCCGGCTTCCTCGGCGCCGCGCCGGCGCACCGCGCCGAACACGCCTTCTCCCTGGCACCGGCGCAGATAGGCCGCTACCCAAATGCTTGATTTCAATCGCATGAGTTTGACGATAGGCCAGCCGCCGCATCAGCACCAGTGTCCGTGCGGCAACAGCGACTAGCCACTTCGCTCGAAAACGCTCTATTCGACGGGATGTCCGATCGCGGCCGCCAGTTCGCGCAGCAGGCGGTCCGACACTTGCCCGGTGACGGGCATCTTGTGCTCGCGCTCGAACTTCTGGATCGCGGCCTGGGTCTCGCCGCCGATCGCGCCCGTCACCTTCAACTGGCCATAGCCGTATTCGGAGAGCGCGCGCTGCACGGCCGCGACGCGACGCGCGGCGGCGTTTTGCTGAACCGGGATCGACGCCGGCGGACGCGCGACCGCAACGGACGACGATGACGGCGCAGACGTCGTGGCCTTGACCAGATTGGTCATGGGATCGGCCGAGCGCGAGGTCGATGCCGTCGCTTCAGGCTTTTCCGGTGCTCTTTCCACGGCCCTTTGTTCAACAGGCTTGGGCTCGGCGGGCCGCGCCTCGGGAACGCGGAACTCCATCGGTTTCGGTTCGAGCGGAAGCGAATCGGCGGCCAGCGGCCGCGGGCGTGGCAGCGGATTCGACAAATTCATCGAGGGCGGCGCAGGCAAGTTGACCACGGTGCCGAACATCGGCGCCGGGTGGCGGCCGGTTTGCAGGAACAGCGCGTTCGCGACGATGGCGCTGATCGCAGCACAGGCAACGAGGCCCGCCAGCGTATCCTTTGGACTGTGCAGCAGGATGCGCATCGCGATATTGCGTTCGATCTCGATATCGACGGCCGCCGCCTTCGCACCACGGCGGCGCGGCGTGTCTTCGTCCTTTGCAGACTTTCTAGGCACTTTTCTTCACCAGAGCGGGTTGTTCCAAAATTTCGTGACGCGTCGCCGGCGTGAGCGTCGCGATTTTGCTCTCGGATGGCTTGCCTTCACACGGTTTGGCCACCGGCGGCGCGCAGACGAGCGGCAGGCGCACGGTGACCACCGTCCCCTCGCCGACCCTGCTTTGCACTGTCACGTCACCGCCATGGAGCGCAACCAGGCTCTTCACGATCGAGAGCCCGAGGCCGGTCCCTTCGTGGCGGCGCTGATAGGTCTTGCCGGCCTGGAAGAACGGCGCGCCGATGCGTTTCAGATCATCGGGCGCGATGCCGACACCGGTGTCGCTGATGCGCAGCAGGAGCTGCGATCCCGCAACCGACGCCGCGACCGTGACTCTGCCGCCGCGCTCGGTGAATTTGATGGCGTTGGAGACGAGGTTGAGCAGGATCTGCTTGAAGGCGCGCGGGTCGCCGGTCACGCCGGGCAGGTCCTGCGGCGCGTCGGTGACGAGGTCGATGCCGTTCTCCCGTGCCTTCAGCGCCAGCAGATTGCAGCAATGCACGAGCGCTGCGCGCGGCGCAAAGGGCTCCGGCGCGATCTCGAAATTGCCGGACTCAATCTTGGACATGTCGAGGATGCCGTTGACGACCGACAGCAGGTGCTGGCCGGAATCGTTGATGAGCTGCGCATACTCCTTGCGGCGCGCGGCGTCCAGCATCAAGCTCTGTTCCTGCGCAATCATCTCGGAGAAACCGATGATGGCGTTGAGCGGCGTGCGCAGCTCGTGGCTCATGGTCGCAAGGAAGCGCGTCTTGGCGGCATCGGCGGCTTCCGCGGCGCTGCGCGCCTGGTCGAGCGCCTTCTCCTGCATCTTGCGGTCGGTGACGTCGCGCATCACGGCGACGACCTCGGGCTCGCGGTCAACGTCCTTGCGCGTGTCCTGCTCCAGCGGACGGCAACGCAGCTCCACCCAGATGAAATCGACGCGGCCGCGCTCGCCCTCGCCGCCCTCGCGGCGCAGGCGGAACTCGACACTGCGCACCGCGCCGCGCGCAGCATCGGACAGCGCCGTGAGATAGGCCGGACGATCGGCGACATGGACGCGGTCGAACAGGCCGTGCCCGAGCAATTGCGCAACCGGCGAACCCAGCATGGGCTCGGCCGCCGGCGAGATGAACTGCACGGCGCCATTGCGCTGGTGCCGCGAGATCACGTCGCTCATGTTGCGTGCCAGAAGGCGATAGCGCTCTTCCTCGCGCGACAACAGCGAGACGCTGGTGCGCGTCAGCGACTCCGCGCCGAAGGCGAGCCCGGCCGCATAGAGCGTTGCGGACGCGACGCCAAAAGCCATGAACAGGCCGCGCTGGGCGGTACTCGCCTGATCCGGCGGCAGCAGATCGAACTGCGTCAGCGCGATCAGAACCGCGACGCAGGACAAGGCAAGCAGGGACGCAAACGCCGCGACCCGGCGCGAGGCCGACAGCGCGGCTTCCAGCGGCACCACGACGAGCCAGATCGCCGCGAAGGATTCGATGCCGCCGGTCGTGACCGCCATGGCCATGATGAGGCCGGCGAGCGCCAGCGAGGACAGCACATGGGCGCCCTCATAATGGCCCGTGCGCGACAGGAACCATGACAACAGGATCGGCGCGATCAGCCAGCCGAAGGCCGCCACTTCGATCGCGCTCGGTGCGCCGCGCATGGCGAGATAAATCGGGAATGCGGCAAAGGCCGCCAGACTGCCGAGAAGCCGCGGCGCCATGAATGCGCGATGGCGTGCCCGCGTCAACGCATCGTAACGAGCGGACGGATGCAGCAGCGCATCGAGACAATCGCGGATGATACTCAAAACTGTCACGGGTCTCGCGCTTCGGCTCATTCGTCGGAAAGACGCGCCGGAACGCCTCCTTGTCGTTGAGCCAACGTGTCAGAGCGGAATTAAACGAACGCTAAGGCGCCGTGGCCCGCGGCAAAACACCCTGTGATCGCGGACGTTTTGGGGCGATTTGACCGCCTCATTCGCGCGGATGGTGAACACGGGGTTTCCACCAGCCAAAACTCATGGTTTCGAATTGGTGGATGCGGGTGCGGCAGGCGACCGATCCGGCGTCAATCGAAAATTTACGAGCCGGGCGATTCGACAAAATCGGGCGCAAATTTTCGTCAAGTTAAGCACAAAGCAATTACTTGCGATTTATCGAGGACTGCTAGGTCGAATGCCCGCGGGGTTCACCGCGGCAGGATCTAACCTACAGGTCGCAAGATGCGCTTTCTGTTCCGCATCACATTCTGGCTCGGGCTGGTGCTGGTGCTCCTGCCGCGGGACAAGACGCCCGAATCGGAAAAGCTGCCGCAGATCGGCGCAGCCGATGCCGTGCAGGCTGCGACCGCTGCCGTCTCGAACATGAGCCAGTTCTGCAAGCGCCAGCCGACGGCCTGCGAAGTCGGCGGACAGGCCGCAACCATCATCGGTCAGCGAGCCCAGGACGGTGCACGCAAGCTCTACCAGATCATCAACGACAAAAAAGAGCAGATCACCAACGACAAGAAGGCGCCCGACCACACCGGCTCGATCGGGGCTGATACGACCGATCTCGCTGTTGTCGCGACGCCGCGTGACACCCTGACCCAGGACGATCTGGCGCTGGAATGGCGCGGACCGGAGATCGCGAACTAGATCGCGACCCGGATAAGCGGCGTGACTGTTACGCCGCTGCCCTGCCTTCTCTCACAATCTGCGCCGCCCGCCACGCGTTCCCAATAATCCTGCGGCCCGGCGCCGTCGCACACAGGGCGAGGCCGGTCCCCACATAAGCCGTCAGCAATCCGATTGTCAGCGCGAGCACCGGATGGAGCGCGAGGCGGTGAAGCTCGAGCGAGGCGCCATAGACGAGCGCCGCGGCAACCATGACGGATACGGCGATCGGCAGCAGCATGTTGATAAACTGCGCCAATGAAACCGGTCCGTCGCGCGTTGCGCCCCAGATCATCACGCCCTGGATCGGAATCGAGAAGATCGCAGCCGACACCGCGACCCCCACCACGCCCCAAGGCAAGCCGAGCGCCAGCGCCAGCACCGTCAGGCCCTGCCCGACGAGGCCGCATTGAAGCATCTGTCGGGTGCGGCCCTGGCTCACGAACAGCCACGACGCCGCCGCTCCCGCAGGCGCAAGCAGGCTTGCCGCTGCGAACCAGCTCACGATCGGCGACGTGGCGGTCCACTCCCGTCCGTACAGGACCAGGACTGCGTCATCGGACATGAAGGCCAGGCAGATGAGGCCGGGCGTGAGGAAAAGGATGAGCGCTTCCGAGAACTGAAGAAAGGCCTGACGATACTCGTCGGCATCGGCGGCGAGCCGCGCCAACGACGTTTCCGCAATCCGCGTCAGCGGCGTCAGGAACTGGACGAACGACATGCTCACGAGCTTGAAGCCACGGTCGAACAGGCCGACCTCCCACGCACCGAACAGGCGGCCGACCACTAGGGGGCTGAGACTCGTGGCCGCGAACGAGGCCAGCGAGAGCCCCGTGAGATGCGCGCCAAACTTCATTAGCGGCAATGTCCTGGCGAGCGCGCGCGGCCGCGCCGGACGAAACGGCGACAGGGTCCAGGCGAGCACGCCGGCCGTGAAGGTGTGCACCAACTGCCCGATCACGAGCGACCAATAGCCGAAGCCGAACCGCGCGGCGGCAATGGACGCAATGACGTTTGCGAGAACCGGCGCGATGTCGATCAACAGGATGGGAACCGGGTCCATGCGCCGGTGCATCAGGGCGATCTGCTGATAGGACAGGCTATTGACGATGATCAGCAGCGAGAGCGCCGCGAGCACGCCGGTCACCCTGTGATCGTTGTAGAAGCTGGCGACCGCCGGAGAGAGCGCGAGCAACGTCAGCGCCAGGACGCAGCCGACTGCCAGATTGATCCAGAACGCGTTGTTGCTGTCGTCGGCGGTCAGCGACGGACGCTGGATGACGGCTTGCGAAAGGCCGAGATCGTTGGACAGCGCGAACACGCCGAAGACCGGCGCACACATCGCAACGACGCCGAAATCGGCGGGGCTCAAGAGGCGCGCAAGGGCGATCTGCGAGCCGAACAGCAGCAATGATTTGACGAATTGAACGGCGACGCTGGACACGACCCAACGGGAAGCGACTGCCTTAACATCTGTGGGTCTTACGGCGGCGGTCATCGTCGATTGCTTGGTTGCGAGCCAGCGGAACAGGAAATGCTGCGGCTGAGGGGTTCAATGATAGCGGACGGAATAGCAGGAAAACGTTAGGAGCGACGACGATATGGCAGGGGTTGGTTAATCTAATCCGGATGTTAACTACGGAAAAAGGATGTGCTTCCGCCCTTGGCAGCGCAACGGTAATCGAAACGGACCTTAATGGCCGGAAAGACTGATTTCCTGCGCGGAGCCTGACATGATTGAGACCATCGATCGTTTGCCTCCGGAAGAATTGACCGGTCAGCACACTCAGCCCACGAAGCGCAGTTCCGATCAGCCCGAATGCCCGGCGTGCAAGTCGCGATCCCTGTCGACGCTGCGGACGGTATCCGCACATGAAGCGGCGCAATTCTTCGCGCCGGAACGTGCGAATGCCGAAAGCCACAAGCGCATCCACGCCTGCGTGACCTCGCTGTGGGGCGGCGACACCTGCCAGATCATGAGCTGCGCGGATTGCGGCTTCGGCTTCGCGTGGCCCTACGTTGCCGGAAATGCCGAGTTCTACAATCACACCGGCTCCGACGGGGTCTATCCGAGAGCCAAGTGGGAATTTACGCGCACTGCCGCCGAGCTCCGTAAGCTGAACAAGAGCGGCGCGAAGGCGCTGGAAGTCGGCGCCGGGAATGGATACTTCCTCGACCAGATCTGTCCGAGCCTCGTTCGGCCTGAAGACGTCACGGTACTCGAATACAACGACAAATCGATTCCGATCCTCAAGGCAAAGGGATTTCGGGCGCTCTCGGTTGATCTCAGAGACGAAGCCCTGGATGCCGGTCGCAACGCCTTCGATTTCATCTTCCTGTTTCAGGTCGTCGAACATCTGGACGGGCTGGACGCATTGTTCGGCCGCATCGGTTCATTGCTGAGGAGCGGCGGCTCGGCATTTTGCGCCGTGCCCAATTCCGCGCGGATCAAGTACCAGGAAGCCAACCGCTCCGTCCCGGACCAGCCGCCCAACCACATCGGGCGATGGACGCCAGAAGCCTTCGACGCAATTTGCCGGCGCAACGGCCTGGTGGTCCGCTCGGCCGAGCTCGAGCCGTTGAGCTGGCGGGAATTCCTCGCGCACGACATCTCCTACAGCCATATCCAGCGCGCGCAGCTCAATCCGGACGGCTTCATCGCGCGTGTCAGGAGCTTGCCGCGCGGCCGGATGCGGCGGCTCGCGGAAGCCGCCCTCGCCGCGCTCTTCATCCCGACCCGACTGTCGGCCTGGCACTACGTCTACCGAAACCGCAAGAATCTCGGCGGTTCCTTGTGGGTTCGGCTGGACCGGCCGTAAGCGATTCCTGCCCTGAGGTGGCCGGGCGCCACGAACGCCCCGGATGAGGCTGGCCTATCGATTTCGCCCTCCGGTGTGCCTATATAGGGTCCGAGGGAAACACGGGCCATCATGACGACGATTGACGAAATCAGGGACAATTTCGACGTTCTGGACGATTGGGACGACCGCTACCGGTATGTCATCGAACTCGGCCGCACGCTGGAACCGATGCCCGAGGGCGAGCACTCCGCCGCCAACAAGGTGCAGGGCTGCGTCAGCCAGGTCTGGCTGTCCAAGTGGGTCGAGCGCAATGGCGGCGCCCCCGTCCTGAAATATCTCGGCGACAGCGATGCCCATATCGTGCGCGGGCTGGTCGCGATCCTGTTGTCGCTCTATTCCGGCCGCACGCCGCAGGAAATCCTTTCGACCGATGCGATCGCCGTGTTCGACGAGTTCGGCTTTCGCGATCACCTGACCCCGCAGCGCTCCAACGGGCTGCGCTCGATGGTCGAGCGGATCAGGACCGACGCACGCGAAGCGCTGGCGGAAGCCTCGTAGGCGGCGCTAGACAGACAAGGCCTACTGCTCCGGTGCAAGGGCAACGATCGCGACGATGCGATCGAAGGATAGTCCATGCTTTTCCGAATATCGCTCCAGGATGTCGCCCAAATAGAAGCGATCGCTGAGTTGTCGGCGCAGCGCCGCATAGGGAGCAGCGCGGTCCGTAGCGCAGAATGGGCCACGTCCTAATCGCTGATCGATGATCGCGACGGCGTCCGCCAGCTTCAGCATGTCGGCAAGCAATGTATCGGCCTGCACGCCAGTGCGGTGATCGTGAGCGGCGATTGCTTCCTGGGCTTCAACGGGGATGCTGTCGCCGAGCCAGCTCACCGTTGTCAGGCCGTGCTGGCTCCAGTCGCCCGATGAGTGGAAGTAGTCGAGGTCGTGGCACAGGCCGACAACCTCCCAAAGGTCCGCGGAGGCGGAAAAACCCGGCGCAAGCTGCCGCATGACACAGGCGACAAATCGCGTATGGGCGGCCCGTGGCGTGTCGCCCAGATGCTGTACAATCAGGCGGTCTGCGTCGGCTGGCGTCAGCATCCAGATCGTTGCAACCTTTCCGGATCACGCGCTATTTGCGCTTCCGCTGCTGCTGCCCCAGCCCCATCTTCTTCGCCAGTTGCGAGCGCGCCACCGCGTAGTTCGGCGCCACCATGGGATAGTCCGCGGGCAGGCCCCACTTCTCGCGATATTGCTCCGGCGTCATGTTGTACTGGGTGCGCAAATGGCGCTTCAGCGATTTGAAGCGCTTGCCGTCCTCGAGGCACACCAGATAGTCCGGCGTCATCGACTTCTTCAGCGACACCGCGGGCTTTGCGGGCTCGAGCGGCGCCTCGGTGCGGCCGGCCGATACCCGCGTCAGAGCACCGTGCACCTGGCTGATCAGGTTCGGGATCTCGGTTGCGGGCGTTGGATTGTTGCTGAGATAGGCCGAGACGATATTCGCCGTGAGCTCGATGAAATTTTTGCCAGCGGCATCCGACATGGGGTCAACCTCATTGAAATGGCATCGCCTGCCATGGCCCGGCGATGCCAAAGTAATTTATGGTCACCAATACATTCGACAAAGACGCGACTACTAGTAAATTCGAGCTTATTACTGCCCTAACAACAAAAACAACACTACTCTACTCAGGCCGGCGCGGCGGCCTCAGCTCCGCTGGTCGAGATGCGCCCGCAGCTCGTCGATCGAGGCGAAACGCATCATGCCTTCCGGCATCTGGGCCTCGATCGAGCCGTCCGAATAGAGCGAATAGGCCATGCCATCGACGACGCCCGACTTGAGCACGGTGACAGCCGGCTGCTCGGCCGGCGGCGCAGGACGTGGAGGCTCGGGCGCAGGCGGAGGCGGAGAAGGCGCGGACGGAGCCGCGGCAGGTTCCGCGACGGGCGCGCGCAGCGGCGGCGGTGGACGCCGCGTCACCGACGCCTCCAAGGGGCGCGCGCGGTCCGGCTTCGGCCAGGCGTCATCAAAACTCGCGGGCGGAGGCTCTGGCGGCACCGCAGGCGGCGGTGGCGCGGGCCGCGGCTCGGCTCCCGAGGGCGCATCCCCGGTCTTTGCCTCGGCACGCTCGCGTTCCTTGCGCGAGGTCGACTCGAACAGAAGATTGCGCCGGCGCGGCGGCTCTGCGGGCGGTGGCGGCGACGGCACGTCGGGTACGGGCGGCGGTGGTGCCGCCTCTGCGCGCGCACGCGCCGCGGCCTGCTCCTGCCATGGCGGCGGCGTTCCCGTAGACAGCGACGCGGCTTCGATCTTGATCTCTTCGGCCGGCGCAGCCTCCGCTACCGGCATTCCCGCCTGCGCGATGCCGGCCGGAAGCACCGGCCTCACCCGCACGTCGGACGGTGCGGTGGAACCGGCGAGCCGGCGGACCATGGTCCGGAGCTCCTGCACGACGACGTACAGGCCGAGCAGTAACATTCCGGAGCAGACGCCGATTGTCCCGCTCGTTATGAGGGTGCTGCCGAGGCTGAATTCCTTGAGCGAGATGCCCCAAACGACCGTGAGGAGACCCGCCACAATGGCGACTACCCCCGCGATCATCAATGCCAGCGCCATCGAACTCACCCCCGGCCGCGCATCAGGCGCGACGCCTACGCCACGATACCGTCATATTGTGCAACTCGCCAACGGCGTTTTGCCATAGCCGTTCCTTAAAATAGCGAAATCAGAGACTTATTCACATTCCCTTCAGTATCGCCTCGCTAGCTTGAACGAGGCTGCAAGACTTCCAATTTGGACTTCCGATTTGCTGCATTGCATCAGGAATTTAGCCATTATGCCGAATTACTTGCACATGGAACTGCGCTATAGGAAGTCCGGGGAACAGGCCCGTGAACGCCAGCAGGGCCGAGAGGGGACGCCGGGCTACTAGCCATGACATCCATCACGACTTCGGCGCTCGATACGCCAGCGCGGCGCTCGATCGAACGGACTTGCGACGATCTCGCGATGCTCGTGCTCGCGGCGGTCGCTGTCATCGCCGGTTTGACGTTCCGCGACTACGGTCTCGGCTGGGATGACTACACCCACGCCGAATATGCCGACCTTCTGCTGCGCATGTTCGGATCCGGTTTCAAGGACACTGCGGCGCTGTCCTTCGCCAACCTCTACATGTATGGCGGCGGCTTCGACATGATCGCAGCGCTGCTGCACAAGGTCATTCCGCTCGAACTGTTCGAGACCCGCCGTCTGGTCGGCGCCATCGTCGGCGTGATCGGCCTTGCAGTGACGTGGCGGCTCGGCCGCCGCGTCGGCGGACCGATCGCGGGTCTTGCGACGCTGTTGCTGCTCGCGCTCTGCCCGACCTTCTACGGCCACATGTTCATGAACCCGAAGGACGCGCCGTTCGCCGTGGCGATGATCGTGCTGATGCTCGGTCTCGTGCGCCTCGCCGACGAATATCCGCGTCCCTCGCCGCGCACGATCCTGATCGTCGGCCTCGGCGCCGGCCTGTCGTTCGGCTCGCGCATCCTCGGCGGCCTTGCGCTCGTCTATGCGGCAATCGCCTTCATCCCGCTGTTCCACGAAGAGCTTCGCGTCGAAGGCGCCCGCGAAGCCACGCGCCGCTTCGCCCATACCGTCTACGTGCTGCTGCCCGGGCTCGTGCTCGGCTATCTCGTCATGGGCCTGATCTGGCCGTGGTCGATCATGGAACCCGGCAATCCGTTCCAGGCGCTGACCTACTTCTCGCATTTCTTCGAAAAGCCCTGGAAGGAGATGTTCGACGGCGCCCTGGTGTCGGTGCCGGACATGCCGTGGTCCTATCTGCCGACGCTGTTCGCCCTGCAACTGCCGGAAGTGCTGCTGGTACTGACGATCGGCGCTGTCGCCGGCACCTTCGTCATGCTGCCGCGCAAGGACGTGCCGGCACGGCGCAAGACGATCATGCTCATGCTCACGCTCGCGGCCACCCTGCCGCTCGTCATCGCGATGGTGAAGCGGCCCGCGCTCTACAACGGCATCCGCCACTTCGTCTTCGTCATTCCGCCGATGACCGTGCTCGGCGGCGTCGCCTTTGCCTGGATCATGGAACGGCTGCGGGCCAATCACCGGAGCTGGCAGCCGGTCGTGCTCGCCACCTTCTGCTTCGGGCTTGCGCTCTCGCTCGCCGAGATGATCCGCCTGCATCCCTATCAGTACACGCATTTCAACCACGTCGCCGGCACCGTGCGCGGCGCCGACGATCGCTTCATGCTGGACTATTGGGGCCTCGCGCTGAAGCAGGCTTCCGACGAGCTGCGCGAGCAACTGGTCGAGCGGCAGGAGGTGCAGCCGCAGAACCGCAAGTGGAAGGTCGCGGTGTGCGGCCCGCAGCGTCCGGCGCAGGTCGCGCTCGGACCTGACTTCACCATCGGCTGGGACTCCAATGCGGCCGACTTCGCCATGACGCTGGGCGAATTCTACTGCAAGGGCCTCACCGCGCCTGTTATGGTCGAGGTCAAGCGCGACGACGTAGTGTTCGCCCGCGTCTACGACATCCGTGGCCGCAGCATTTCCAGCCTGTTGTCGATCCCGGCGCCGTAATTTCCTTCTCCGGGCATGTAGATGGGGTAACGGGCCCCGGATGAGCGCAGCGACATCTGGGACCGTTTCGGGCAATCCCGCATATCGCGGAGCTCATGCGGGCTACGCTTGACTGCCACGCTTCGTGCGCCTTGCTGGCACCCCATCGCAAGACTAGGCTCCCTCTCCGAAACAACGTCGTTCGGAGAGATCTGCCATGTCGCCAGCGGAAGCGCGCCTGAAGGAAGTGCCGTCAAACATGACGGAGGCCGAGTGGCAACAGCGGGTCAACCTCGCCGCCTGCTACCGCCTCGTTGCGCTCTACGGCTGGGACGATCTGGTCGACACCCACATCTCCGCCCGCGTGCCCGGACCGGACCATCACTTTCTGATCAATCCCTACGGCCTGATGTTCGACGAGATCACCGCCTCCAGCCTCGTCAAGGTCGACCTGCACGGCAACCAGCTCAGCGAGAGCGAGTACAGCATCAACCCGGCCGGCTTCACCATCCATTCCGCGATCCACGAGGTGCGCGAGGATGCGATCTGCGTGCTTCACTTGCATACGCTCGACGGCACCGCGGTCTCGAGCAGCGCCGAAGGCCTGCTGCCGCTGAACCAGACCGCGCAGCTCGTCACCCACGACCTTGCCTATCACGACTATGAGGGCATCGCGCTCGATCACGACGAGCGTCCGCGGCTGCAGAAGGATCTCGGCGACCACAACCACATGCTGCTCCGCAACCACGGCACGCTGACGGTCGGCCGCTCCGTCGCCTCGGCCTTCGAGCGCATGTACCATCTGGAACGGGCCTGCTCGATGCAGGTGCGCACCCGCGCGCTGGGCACGCCGGTCTATCCGGTCGAGGACATCGCGATCGAGAAGAACACCGAGCTGCTCGCCAACCGCGACCGCGCCGAGCTGCGTTCCACCACCCTCGTGTGGCCACCGCTGCTGCGCAAGCTCGACCGCGAGAGCCCGGGCTACCGGACTTGAGAATTTCGGCGTTCGGTGTAGTATCTGCGCCGAACGACCTCTGCGCTTTTCGGAATGAAACGCCGCCCAATTCCGGGCGGCGTTTTTGTTTGAGTGCTTTCGTAGGGTGGATTGCGCCGAGCGGACTGCGCGAAGCGCAATCCGCTAGGCGTAACCCACCATGCTTCAGCAAATGCGGGACGAAGTTGGTGGGTTACGCCGAGCGGACTACGCTTCGCGCAGCCGCGAGGCTAACCAACCCTACGCTGCGCGGTCACTTCACCTCCGCGAGCGCGGCAAGGATGCGCGCCCAAGAGCGAATGCCCTTCTGGAAACTCTTGAGGTCGTACTTCTCGTTCGGTGAGTGGATGTTGTCGTCGTCGAGCCCGAAGCCGACCAGCAGCGAGTCCAGCCCCAGCGTGCGCTTGAAGTCGGCGACGATCGGGATCGAGGCGCCTGACCCCATCAGCACGGTCTCCTTGCCCCACTCCTCGGTCAGCGCCTTCTTGGCGGCCGCGAGCGGCTTCATGTTCCAGTCGAGCGCGATCGCGGGCGCCGCCGAATGATCGCCGAACTCGACCGAGCAGTCGGCCGGGATCCGCGCCGAGACATAGTCGCGGAAAGCCTTGCGGATCTTCAGGGGATCCTGCCCCTCGACGAGGCGGAACGAGACCTTGGCTGAAGCGATCGACGGGATCACCGTCTTGGAGCCTTCGCCGATATAGCCGCCCCAGATGCCGTTGACGTCGCAGGTCGGACGCGAGGAGGCCTGCTCGATCAGGAGCCGCCCCTTCTCGCCCGCCGGGATCGACAGCCCGATCGGCTTGAGGAAAAAGTCCGGCGTCAGATTGAGCTTCTTCCACTGCTCCAGAATGTCCGGCGGCAGGTCCTTCACGCCGTCATAGAAGCCGGGAATGGTGATGCGGTTGTCATCGTCGAACAGGCCGCCGAGAATCTTGGTCAGCACCCGGATCGGGTTCATCGCGGCGCCGCCGAACACGCCGGAATGCAGGTCGCGGTTGGCAGCGGTGATCTTCACCTCTTCATAGAGCAGGCCGCGCAGCGACGTCGTGATCGCCGGCGTGTTACGGTCCCACATGCCGGTGTCGCAGACCAGCACGTAGTCGGCCTTGAACTCGTCCTTGTTGGCCTCGATGAACGGCACGAAATTTTTGGAGCCGACCTCCTCCTCGCCTTCGATCAGGAAGGTGATGTCGATCGGCAGCGCCCCCGTCACGCTCTTCCAGGCGCGGCAGGCCTCGACGAAGGTCATGACCTGGCCCTTGTCGTCCTCTGCGCCGCGCGCGACGATGATCTTGCGGCCGTCGGCATGATCGGTGACGACGGGCTCGAACGGCGGACGATGCCAGAGATTGAGCGGGTCGACCGGCTGGACGTCATAATGGCCGTAGAACAGCACATGCGGCCTTCCGTTGCCCTTGGCGCCGGTCTTGCCGACGACGGCGGGATGACCGGCGGTTGGCCTCACCTCCGTGGCGACGCCGAGGCTTGCGATATCGCGGGCGAGATGCTCGGCCGCCGCCTTGCAATCCGCCGCGAAGGCCGGGTCTGCCGAGATCGACTTGATCCGCAACAACGCGAACAGGCGCTCCAGGCTGTTGTCGAAATCCTTATCGATATGGTCGAGCACGGACTGAAGCTGCGCGTTGGACATCGTGGTCTTCCTGACGTGGTTTTCTAAGTCGCCGGTTTTAGCCCCACTGCTGCGGGCGAGCCAGACCCGGTTGGTGGATGCCTGATGTGCCAGACCAGCGCACCGGCGAGCACCGCGGTGGCCGCGAGATTGTTGCCCCAGGCCTGGAGAACCAGCGGAAACCACGGCAGGGCCAGCAACCCCAGGGCACCGGCAGCGCCGAGCGCGATCCAGGTTCCCATGCGCACCGCCGGGCGTTCGTCATAGGCGGCCCGGTGAACCAGGACCGCAATCGGAAAGAACAGCCAGATGAAATAATACTGGCGCGCGAGCGGTGTCGCGACCGTCATGAGACAGAACAGGATGCCCAGTTCCTCGGCATCCGACCGCGGTGTTCGTCGCTTCTCGCCCGGCATCACCGCGAGGAATCCGAGACCCAGCGCCGCCGACACCACAAGCACGATCCAGTTCGCCGTTTTGAAATCGACGTCGATCACATTCATCGTGCGCGGCGGCTTGTTGGGGTCCTCCTGATTGTAGTTGACGGGGCGCACCAGCCGGTGCGTCACGGCGATGAGCGACTGATTGATCCACGACCAGTTCTGCTCGCCGCGCTGGCCAAAACCCTGCTCCGACGTCGAGCCGATCATGCCCTGGTACCAGGTCTTGAGCTCGGCGGCGTTGCGCTCGAAACCGCGAATGGGTGCGGGCAGCACGAACAGGAAGATGCCGATGAAGATCATCATTCCGGCAAACGCCTTCCACTGCCGCCGCCAAAGCAGATAGGGAAACACGGCGATGGGGAATGCCTTGATCGCGGCCGCAAGCGCGAACATCGCGCCGGCGATCCAGGGCCGCTCATGCGCAAGCATCCAGAAGCCGTACAGCACCATCGCGAGCAGCACGAGGTTCGGCTGCCCGAGATCGAACATATCGAAGACGGAGGCGATGGTGACGAAGCCCGGGATCGCGGCGAGCCACGGCCCAGGCGTGCGTCCGATTCCGGTCATGGCGTTCGAGAGCTGCGCGGTCATCCACCAGGACGCGACGTTGAGCAGCGACAGGCACGCGTAGAGCACGACCTTGCCGAACCAGGCCGGCGGCGCCAGCAACACCGCCGGCAACGGCGGATAGATGAAATCGAGCGTGTCCCGCGTCATCCGCTCATAGAGCGGTCCGCCCTCGATCACCTGACGGCCCGCCCAGTACCAGAGCGCATAGTCCTTGGTCTTGCCGTTACCGAAGATCTCCGGCACGAGCACGTCGGCGACCAGCAGCACGCTCGCAAACAGGAACAGAAGGTCCGTCGGCCGTCGCAGGGAGGGCCATCGCAGCACGGGATCTTGCATCAAAGGGGGCCTTGTTTCGAAGGCCGTCCGGTATCAGCAACCAAATCCGCCTGCAAACCCGCCTGGATCGCATTGCTGTGACCGGCCGCCGCGTTCGGCCTGATCTCCACCACCATCAGCGGCGGTTTGCCGCTGAGCCTGGCGTGGCTGACGATCCTGAGCGCCGGATTCGCGGCCGCCAGTGCCGCCATTTCCGCCGGCGAGATGATCGCCAAGGCAGGCGCTTTCAGCCTCGCCAATTCGGGCGCGGGCAGCCTGCGCAGCGGCGCCGGCACATAGGCGAGCACATTCGCGCTGGCCGTCATCTCGGCGGCATAGATGGTGCCCGGCATCGTCGCCCTCACACCAGCGATGATCTGCGCGTCGATTCTGGACTGGCGAAAAATATCCGGCGCAGCCGGGATGACGATCCAGCCGAACACGATGAGCGCCGTCGAGAGTCCGATCACCACGGTGTTGGCGACGGCGATCAGCCAGTGACGGCTGAACCACCAGCGCTCGAACAGGATGCCGCCGATGACAGCAAGTCCGAGATTGCCCGGCATCGCATAACGCGTCGCAACGCCGCCGGGCCAGACCAGAAGGACGAGCCCACCGAGCGTGGCGTAAAGGATTGCGGCCAGCATGAGGTCGCGATCCCCTGGCAGTTCATTTCGTCGCATCGCAATGATGGCAGGGATCAGCAGCACCGAGCCCGGCGCCCACTCCATGATCATGCTGAGCGCAAAGTCGAGATGGTCCCGCAGCCATTGCGACGCCGTCATACCCTCGGCCAGCCGCGAATGATGCAGCCAGCCCTCGACGTCGCCGGGGATCATGACCATCCAGTACCAGGCCGCAGCCGGCAGCACCGCGATGGCGTTGGCGAGGACGAACCCGGCAACGTCACCCCAGCGTCGCTTGATCAGGATATAGGCGCCGACACCGAGTCCGAAGAAGGCCAGCGGCTGCGGCCCCTTGGTGAGCCCCGACAACGCAAGCAGGATGCCGATGCATATCCAGCGCGGCAGCGAGACGTTCCCCCGGATGACGCCGCGCCACCACAGGAAGAAGCCGCCGAACATCAGCACCGACAGCGTGACGTCAGGCTCAGCCGTGACGAACTTTTGCGCCACCATCGGACAGGCGAACCAGCACAGCGCGCCGAAAACGGCGGGCGCCCTGCGGGTATGCGGCAGCACCAGATGATAGACCATCAAGCCGCCGGCGAGCAGGAACAGAAGATGCGGCAACCGCGCCGACCAGACGCCGACGCCGCCCGTCACGCTGCCGAACGCGGCCGCGATCCATGACAGCAGCACCGGCCGCTCGACGAAACGGAGGCCGTAAAGATGTGGCGCGCGCCACTGGCCGTCCTCGAGCGCACCGCGGGCCAGGCCGATGACGGTGCCCTCTTCGTAATGCGTGCCGCGGAGCGAAGCGGCCGGAAACGCCATCAGGGCCCAGAGCAGGACGACCCAGACCCAGCCCGGAATTTCGGCCTCGCGCACGCGCTCGACCTGGCGGAGAAACCAGGTCCACACGATCTGCGTGACGGCCGTTGAATCGATTGCCTGCGACACGAGTCCCTCAGTCCGCACCAAAGCGCGATAGGTCGCATCAATGGCTGGCACAGACAAGCGGTCGCGGGCCGTATTTCAACGCCCGTCTCAGCGCCGCAACAGCCCGCCGAGCGCACCGCGGACCAGGGTTCGGCCGATCGAGCCGCCGAGCTGACCGCCGACCGACTTGCCGATATTGGCCGCCATCCCGCCGATCACCTGGTTGGTGACCGATCGCGTCACGTCGCGCGCGATGACCTGGCCGGTCGACAGGCGGCCACGCTTGACGTTGGTGCCGAAGATGCTGCCGACGATCGAGCCGATCTGGCCGAGAATGCCGCCGCCGGCGGCGCCTGCATCCGCCGTTGCCGCGGTGCCTGCGATGCGCTTCTGGATCATCTCATAGGCGGACTCGGCATCGACGGCGGTGTCATATTTGCCCTTCACCGGGCTTGCATCCATGATCGCCTTGCGCTCCTCCGGCGTGATCGCCCCGATACGCCCGGTCGGCGGGCGGATCATCACGCGCTCGACCATGGAGGGCGTGCCATTGCCCTCGAGGAAGGACACCAGCGCTTCGCCCTTGCCGAGCTCCGTGATCACCTTGGCGGTGTCGAGCTTCGGATTGGGCCGGAAGGTCTGCGCGGCCGCGGCGACCGCCTTTTGATCGCGGGGCGTGAAGGCGCGCAGCGCGTGCTGCACGCGATTGCCCAACTGGCCGAGCACGCGATCCGGCACGTCGATCGGGTTCTGCGTGACGAAGTAGATGCCGACGCCCTTGGAGCGGATCAGGCGCACCACCTGCTCGATCTTGTCCATCAGCGCCTTGGGCGCGTCGTTGAACAACAGATGCGCCTCGTCGAAGAAGAACACGAGCTTTGGCTTCGGCAGGTCGCCGGCCTCGGGCAGCTCCTCGAACAACTCTGACAGCATCCACAGCAGGAATGTCGCGTAAAGCCGTGGACTCTGGAGCAGCTTGTCAGCCACGAGGATGTTGACCATGCCGCGGCCGTCACGGTCGGTCTTCATAAAATCTTTCAGCGTCAGCGCCGGCTCACCGAAGAATTTGGTAGCGCCCTGGTTCTCCAGCACCAGGAGCTGGCGCTGGATCGTTCCCACGGTCGCCTTGGTGACGTTGCCGAAGCCCTGCGCCTCCTTCTTGATATCAGCCAGCGGACCTTCCTCGGCGTCCGCACCCTTCTTGCCGGCATCCGGCACGATCGCATCCAGCAATGCGCGCAGATCCTTCATGTCGATGAGGGTGAGGCCGTTGTCGTCGGCGACACGGAAGGCGACGTTGAGGACGCC
The DNA here is from genome assembly GCF_024758505.1 of Bradyrhizobium arachidis. Taxonomy (NCBI): domain Bacteria; kingdom Pseudomonadati; phylum Pseudomonadota; class Alphaproteobacteria; order Hyphomicrobiales; family Nitrobacteraceae; genus Bradyrhizobium; species Bradyrhizobium arachidis. The sequence goes on from NZ_CP077970.1 coordinate 6,319,611, forward strand.
CTCCTGCACGTCGTTCAAGTCAAGCATCCGCGACAACAGAAGCGGCCCCATCTCCGTGACGGTCGCCCGCACCGGGTGTCCCTGCTCGCCGAACACGTCCCAAAACACCGTCGAAAACTGATCCGGCTGGAACGCCAGTCCCATATCGGCCGCGCGCTTGACGATGAAATCCTTGGCCTCTCCCACTTGCGAGATGCCGGAGAGGTCGCCCTTGATGTCGGCTGCGAAGACAGGAACACCGGCGCGCGCAAATCCTTCCGCCATCACCTGCAACGTCACGGTTTTACCGGTTCCGGTCGCACCGGTCACCAGACCATGGCGGTTGGCGAGCGCGAGCGTGAGCCAGGCAAGCTCATCTCCCTTGCCGACGAAAATCTTGTCGTCCGTATCGCCGAGCTTGGTGTTGGGTGTCGCCATGACTGTCCGCCCTGTCGTCTGAATCAAGTACTGGTTCCGCAATTTACCGTATGTCGCGAGCCGATTGAAACAGAACAACGCGTCTCAGACGGCGTTGCACCTGCGACATTGTCGGATGTCAAGTGCATGGCATTCGCCGAAAGTCGGAATGGAAGTGCGCACCGCGGCAAATTTTCGCGGAAATTCGATCTCCGCTCTTGCATCGGTGCAACACCTTTCTTGCGTTTGAGGATGAATCGCGCCTTAGCGTGCGTTCATCGCTTGAATTTCACATCACACAGGCTCAAGATTGTTTTCAGAAGCAATACTCCGGTATCCAACCGGTCGGGGGCAGGCAATATGGATGAGCTGATCGGGCGGCTGGCGTCAAACGCCGGCATCGATAGTGCTGTCGCTGAACAGACCGTCGGCATCATCCTCGGTTTCCTTCGCAATGAAGGACCTTCCGATAGTGTCCAGACCCTGATCGACCACATTCCCGGTGCCGAGGCTGCGATTGCGGCGTCGCAAGGCGGCGGCGGCCTATCCCGGCTGATGGGCGGCGGCCTGATGGCCGTCGGTACCCGGCTGATGGGCCTCGGTCTCGGCATGTCCGACATCCAGAAAATCGCTCGTGAACTTTTCCGCTTCGGTCGCGACAAAATCGGAGCGGATCAGATGGGCAAGATCATCGCGGGGACGCCGGGCCTCAGCCAATTCGCCTGAAGCGCGCATTCACATCGGGCATCATGACATACCCCATCTCAGATATTGAGGGCCTGTCGGCCTTCGCTGCCAGCAAGTTGAAAATGCTGGGCATCCGCACCACCGACGCGCTGCTGGAAGCCGCCGGCACCGTGAAGGGCCGCAAGGCGCTGTCTGCCAAGACCGGAATCAGCGAGCAGCAGCTCCTCGAATGGGCCAACGTCTCCGACTACATGCGCATTCCCGGCATGGGTAAGGCCAAAATCGGCCTGGTGCGCGCTGCCGGCGTCACCACGGTGCGCGAGCTTGCCTACCGCAACCCCGCACGCCTCGCCCAGAACATGCGCGACGTGAACGAGAAGAAGAAGCTCGTCCAGCTGCTGCCGTCGGAAAAGTCGGTCGGCGACCTCATCGCCAAAGCGCGCAAGCTGCCGCCGAAGATCACGTATTGATATCCGTTCCGCATCCTGAGGTGCGAGAGCAGCGGCGCGGTTGCGCCGCTGCTTGAGCCTCGAAGGATGAACGGCCAAGATGCAGTAGCGGGGCCGTTCATCCTTCGAGGCCTCCGCTACGCTCCGGCACCTCCAGCGACAACGGCTTCGCCGTTGCGCGGGGATGACGGAGCTGGGGCCCCCTCCCGTCTTGACTCCACCTCCCCGACCGCGCAAAGCGACCGCATGGTTGCCTCGCCTCACCCCCCTGCCTGGCTGCGGGCGCTGCTGGAGCGGCGCGGTCCGGCCGTGATGGGTGTGCTCAACATCACCCCGGATTCCTTCTCCGACGGCGGGCAGTTCATCGCGCCCGAACAGGCACTGGTTCGGGCACGGGCGATGATTGCTGATGGCGCCGACATCATCGACATCGGCGCCGAGTCCACGCGGCCCTACAAGGGCGCCAAGCCCGTCACGGCGGACGAGGAGCTTGCGCGGCTAAAACCCGTGCTGGCGGCCGTGGTGGCGCTCGGTGTGCCGGTCTCGATCGACAGCATGAAGTCGGAGGTCGTGGCCTGGGCGCTCGACCAGGGAGCTGCCATCGCCAACGACGTCTGGGGCCTGCAGCGCGACGCCGGCATGGCCGCGCTGGTGGCCGCGCGAAATGTGCCCGTCGTCGTCATGCATAACCGCGACAGCGTCGATCCCGCGCTCGACATCATGCAGGACATGGCCGCCTTCTTTGACCGTTCGCTCGACATTGCGGCCAAAGCGGGCATCGCGCGCGACGGCATCGTGCTCGATCCCGGGATCGGCTTCGGCAAGACGCCGGAGCAGAGCATGACCGCGCTGGCGCGGCTCGACGAACTCGCCGCCTTCGACCTGCCGATCCTGGTCGGCGCCTCGCGCAAGCGCTTCATCGCATCGGTCTCACCGTCCGAGCCGCAAGACCGGCTCGGCGGCTCGATCGCCGCCCATGTCATTGCCGCGCAACGCGGCGCGCGCATCATCCGGACCCACGACGTCGCCGCGACGCTGCAAGCGCTGCGGGTGACGGAAGCCATCGAGAGCAAGAGATGACAGACACGATTTTCATCACCGGCCTGTCGATCCACGCCCGCCATGGCGTGTTGGATCACGAGACCGAAGTGGGCCAGCGTTTTGTGATCGATCTCGAGCTTTACACAGATTTGTCCGAGTCCTCCCGCACCGATCGCCTGGCCGACACCGTCTCCTATTCCGAGGTGGTGGCGACAACGACGGCGGCGTTCAAGAACACCAACTACAAGCTGCTGGAGCGCGCGGCCGGCGCGGTCGCCGATGCCATCCTGTCGCACTTCCCGCGCATCCGTGCCGTCAAGGTCACCGTGCACAAGCCACATGCACCTATCGCCGCGATCTTCGACGATGTCGGCATCATGCTGACGCGCTCGCGGCATCCAACCCACGGCTAGCAATCATGGCTAGCGCTCTCATCGCACTCGGCGGCAATGTCGGCGATGTCCGAGCAACCTTCAAAAAGGCGACTGCACAGATCTGCGGCATGGCGCAGGCCGCGCTAGTCGCGCGCTCCTCCGACTATACGACGCCGCCCTGGGGCGATGAGGACCAGGATCCCTTCATCAACGCCTGCATCGAGATCGACACCGCGCTCGATCCGCATGCGCTCCTGTTCGTGATGCAGAAGGTCGAGCAGAAATTCGGGCGCACCCGCAACAAGGATCGGCAGTGGGGCCCGCGCACGCTGGATCTCGATCTGATCGCGTATGACGATGTCTCGCTGAAGACGCCGGATCTGACACTGCCCCATCCGCACCTCTTTGAGCGCGCCTTCGTGCTGGTGCCTCTGGCCGAAATCGCGCCTGATCGCCTGATCGGCGGCCGCAGGGTGCGCGACGGCCTGGCTAGCGTCTCAGCGCAAGGAATTGAGCGGCTGCCTGATACCGGTTAGGCGAAAACAACCGTTTGCAGGGACGCCTGCCCGTGGCAATTTCCGGCCAACAACGAGACCGCCGATTTTCAGGGAGCCCCCTGCCGAATGACCGCCGTGACTGACGATCTGCCGCTGGCCGCCGACTTTCCGAAGGCTGATAACGAGGACTGGCGCAAGCTGGTCGATGGCGTGCTGAAGGGCGCGCCGTTCGAAAAGCTCGTCGGCAAGACCTATGACGGCCTCAAGATCGATCCGCTCTATCCGCGCGCCAGGGATGTCGCACCGGTGGCGGGCCGGGCCGCGGCGGCGCCCTGGCAGATCGTGCAGCGGATCGACCATCCCGACGCGGCGCTGGCGAACGCGCAGGCGCTGACGGATCTGGAGAATGGCGCGTCGGGCCTGTCGCTCGTCTTCGCCGGCGGCAATGGCAGCCACGGTTTTGGCCTGGAACCGACCGCGGACGCGGTCGCGAAGGTGTTGAAGGACATCCATCTCGATGCCGGTATCGGCATCGAGCTTCAGGTCGGCCCGCAGTCGCGGATGGCCGCGATCCATGTCGCGGAATATGTGAAGTCGAATGGCCTCGATCCTGCCGCCTGCAACATCCGCTTCGGTCTCGATCCGCTGGCCGCCGGCGCGGTGTGGGGTCATAGCCCCTACACCTGGGACGAGATCGCGCCCGCGGTGACGGGCGCAATCAAGGGCCTCGCCGCACTCGGCTTCAAGGGACCCTTCGCCTCGACCGACGGCCGCGTCATCCACGATGCCGGCGGATCGGAGGCACAAGAGCTCGCCTTCGTGCTCGCCTGCGGCATCGCCTATCTGCGCGCGATCGAAGCCGCCGGTATCCCGCTCGAGCAGGCGCAGGACATGGTCTATGCGCGGCTCGCGGCCGATGCCGACCAGTTCTTAACGATGGCAAAATTCCGCGCGCTGCGCCTTTTGTGGGCGCGCATCGAGGCGGCGTGCGGCTTGACGCCAAAGCCGCTGTTCATCGCGGCCGACACCGCCTGGCGCATGCTGACCCAGCGCGACCCTTATGTGAACATGTTGCGTGCGACCATGGCGACATTCGCCGCAGGCCTCGCCGGCGCCAATGCGATCACCGTGCTGCCGCACACGCTGGCGCTCGGCCTGCCCGATCCTTTTGCGCGGCGCGTGGCGCGCAACACGCAGCTTCTGCTGCTGGAAGAAAGCAATCTTGCAAAGGTCTCGGATCCCGCGGCGGGTGCGGGCGGCATCGAGGCGCTGACGTCGGAACTCTGCAATGCGACCTGGGCGCTGTTCCAGGAGCTAGAGAAAGCCGGCGGCATCTTTGCGAGCCTCCAGCAGGGCCTGATCCAGGGCAAGGTGGCGGCAACGCGCAAGGCGCGCGAAGCCAACATCGCAAAACGCCGCGACGTGCTGACCGGCGCGAGCGAGTTTCCCAACCTGCACGAGAGCGAAGCCTCGGTGCTGTCAGCGACGCCAATCGTGCTTCCGCCCTATGGCGAGCAAAAGTTCAAATTCGATGCTCTTGCGCCGATGCGTCTTGCCGAGCCGTTCGAGGCCCTGCGCGACAAGTCGGACGCGGCATTGAAATCGCGCGGCGCGCGGCCAAAAGTGTTCTTGGCCAATCTCGGGACAGCAGCCGATTTCACCGCGCGCGCGACGTTTGCGAAGAGCTTCTTCGAGGCCGGCGGCATCGAGGCCGTCGACAGCGCGGGATTTGCCGATGCGGCGGCGCTTGCGGCCGCGTTCAAGGCCTCCGGCGCCGAACTCGCCTGCCTCTGCTCCAGCGACAAGGTCTATGCGGACCGTGCGAAACCTTCCGCCAAGGCCCTGCAACAGGCCGGCGCAAAACATATCTATCTGGCAGGCCGCCCGGCTGAGGCCGAGGCCGCGCTTCGCTCTGCCGGCGTTGCCGGCTTCGTCTTTGCAGGCGGCGATGCGCTTGCAGCGCTGCAGGACGCCTATCGACGGATGGAACAGGCATGACCGACACAGCAAAAAACGCTCTCACCGGCGGATGCCAATGCGGCGCCGTCCGCTTCGCGCTCTCGGCGCCGCCGGCCAAGATCAGCATCTGCCATTGCCGCATGTGCCAGAAAGCGACCGGCGCGCCGTTCGCCTCCTTTGCCGATATCGAGCACGGTGACTTCAGGTGGACGAAGGGTACGCCCGCGGCGTTCCAATCCTCCTCCATCGCCATGCGCGATTTCTGCGCGGCCTGCGGCACGCCGCTCAGCTTCCGCCGCATCGGCGGTCCGCGCATCGAGATCATGACCGGCGCGTTCGATCGCCCTGACAGGATCGTGCCGACGCGGCAGTACGGAACGGAGTCCCGCCTCGGCTGGGTGGTCGGCATCGCCAATCTGCCGAGCCAGACCACGCTGCAGAATTACGGGCCGGAGAAGATGGCGACCATCGCAAGCCATCAGCACCCGGATCACGATTAAGACCCGACGCGCTCACCTATGATATGGTTGGAACCATGAGCCGCATTCCTGATTTCGCCAACGTCGCTTTCGAGAGAGTAGCCTCGACTGCACCTGCAGGCAGTGCCGAGCCGTGGCTGACGCCCGAGGGCATTCCGGTCAAATCCGCCTACGGTGAAGCCGATCTCGCCGGCCTCGATTTCCTCGAGACATATCCGGGCATCGCGCCCTATCTGCGCGGGCCCTACCCGACCATGTATGTCAACCAGCCCTGGACGGTGCGGCAATATGCCGGCTTCTCCACGGCGGAGGATTCCAACGCGTTCTACCGCCGCAACCTCGCGGCGGGCCAGAAGGGTCTCTCGGTCGCCTTCGATCTCGCCACCCATCGCGGCTACGATTCCGATCATCCGCGCGTCGCCGGCGACGTCGGCATGGCCGGTGTTGCCATCGATTCCATCTACGACATGCGCACGCTGTTTGCGGGCATTCCGCTCGACCAGATGAGCGTGTCCATGACCATGAACGGCGCGGTGCTGCCGATCCTCGCGCTGTATGTCGCGGCCGCCGGCGAACAGGGCGTGCCGCCGGAAAAGCTCTCGGGCACCATTCAGAACGACATTCTGAAAGAGTTCATGGTGCGCAACACCTATATCTATCCGCCTGCGCCCTCGATGCGGATCATCTCCGACATCTTCGCCTACACCTCGCAGAAGATGCCAAAGTACAACTCGATCTCGATCTCCGGCTATCACATGCAGGAGGCCGGCGCGACGCAGGATCTCGAACTCGCCTACACGCTCGCCGACGGCGTCGAATATCTGCGCGCCGGTCTTGCGGCCGGCCTCGACGTCGACCGCTTTGCGCCGCGGCTGTCGTTCTTCTGGGCGATCGGCATGAATTTTTTCATGGAAGTCGCCAAGATGCGCGCCGCGCGGCTGCTCTGGGCGAAGCTGCTAAAGCCGTTCAACCCCAGGGACCCGCGCTCGCTGTCGCTGCGCACGCATTGCCAGACCTCCGGCTGGTCGCTGACCGCGCAGGACGTGTTCAACAACGTCATGCGCACGACCGTGGAAGCGATGGCCGCGACGCAAGGACATACCCAATCGCTGCACACGAACGCGCTCGACGAGGCGCTGGCGCTGCCGACCGACTTCTCCGCGCGCATCGCCCGCAACACCCAGCTCTTCCTGCAGCAGGAAAGCGGCACCACGCGGATCATCGATCCCTGGGGCGGCTCCTACTATGTCGAGCGCCTGACGCGCGACCTCGCGGCAAAAGCCTGGGGCCACATCCAGGAGGTCGAGGAACTCGGCGGCATGGCAAAAGCCATCGAGGCCGGCGTGCCAAAACTGCGGATCGAAGAAGCCTCCGCCAAGACGCAGGCCCGCATCGATGCCGGTCGGCAGGCCGTCATTGGCGTCAACAAATACAAGCCGTCAGATGAAGTGCCGATCGAGATTTTGAAGGTCGACAACACCAATGTGCGGCGGCTCCAGATCGACAAGCTGACCCGGCTGAAGAGCGAGCGCAACCAGGCGGACGTCGATGCAGCGCTCGCCGCGCTGACGCGCTCGGCCGGCGAAGGCAACGGCAATCTCTTGGCGCTCGCGATTGACGCGGCGCGAGCCAAGGCCACCGTCGGCGAAATTTCGGACGCAATGGAAAAGGTGTTCGGCCGCCACCGCGCCGAGATCAAGTCCATCACCGGCGTCTACAAGCGGGAGGCTTCCAGCATGGGCAGCCAGGTGGAAAAGGTTCAGGCGCTGATCGACGCGTTCGAGGAGGCCGAGGGCCGCCGGCCCCGCATCCTGGTCGCCAAGATCGGCCAGGACGGCCATGATCGCGGCCAGAAGGTGATCGCATCGGCCTTTGCCGACATAGGCTTCGACGTCGACATCGGGCCGCTGTTCGCCACCGCCGACGAAGCGGCGCGGCAAGCGGTCGAGAACGACGTCCACATCCTCGGCGTCTCCTCGCTCGCGGCCGCCCACCTCACCGCCGTGCCCGAACTGAAGGCCGCGCTGAAGAAGCAGGGCCGCGACGACATCATGATCATCGTCGGCGGCGTGGTGCCGCCGCAGGACTATGACGCGCTCTACAAATCCGGTGCGGAGGCGATCTTCCCGCCCGGCACGGTGATCGCGGAAGCCGCCGAGGAGCTGATCCACAAGCTCAACGTTCGCCTCGGGCACAGCGAGGCGGCGGAGTAATCCTGCAAAAGCCGCGCTCTCCGGCATGAACCCGGAGGGCCCGATGCCGCGACCAACGGCGATGAGACCGTTGGCCGGCATTTCCATTGCACCAGAGCGTTTTGCACCCGTTCATCTTCTGGTGTTTATCCCTTGGCAGACCTTTGGCCACTGTCGCCGCACGGCCGCGCGATCTTTGGCGGTGCATGGAAAGAGCGTGAGATTCATGAGCATTGAATTGATGGACCATCAAGCAAAGCGTGCCGGATCGGCCCTGCGCGCGCTCGCCGTTCTCGCGGCCATGATGGCGCTCGCCTCGCCCCTGCGCGCCGCCGAGCCAAAACCCGACGCCATCATCAAGACCCAATCGGTCAGAGCCACCGTCCTGCTGGATGACAAGATCAAGGCCGATCCCGTGCTGTCAGCCGATTGCCTCGCCGAGGGTAAGAAGTGGATCGAGAAGAACGCGGCTGAAGCCGCCGCCTCCCGCAAGAGCGATCCGCAGTTCTTCAAGGATGGCGGCTGGGAGTTCGAACGCAAATATTCGGTCCGCTCGGTCGTCGGCGATCGCTATGTCAGCGTGCTCCGCGACGACTACATGGACACCCATGCCGCGCATCCCAATTCCGGCGTCAACACGATCCTGTGGGACAAGACGGCCGCCAAGCGCATCTCGATCCGCCCGTTCTTCACCGAAACCGCCGACAACGGCGCGACTATGAAGGCGATGCAGAAGGCGATCATCGCTTCGCTCAGAAGCGAAAAGAAGAAGCGCGACGCCGGCGATACCGCGACCAACGAATGGTTCAAGGACGTCCAGCCCACCCTTCTCAAGATCGGCGCGGTGACGCTCGCGCCCTCGACGGAGGCGGGCAAGAGTTCCGGCCTCACCTTCCACTATCCGCCCTATGCGGTCGGTCCCTATGCCGAAGGCCAATACGTCGCCTTCGTGCCGTGGGAGGCGCTGAAGCCGTACCTCACGCCCGAAGGCGCACGCATTTTTGGCGGTGCACGGCCGAAGGGCGACGAAGATAGCGAGCAGTGAGCCGTCGCTAGCTGGAGCGTGCCAGCGTCCGCGCGAGTGAATCCGTCCAGGCGGGAATCCACGAACCAAACAAGGCTTGCCAGCGATCGGCATCCGCTGGCTCGGTATCGAGTGCGACCGACCATTCGATCAGGGTGCGGTCACCCTCGACGATCGGACGCAGATGCATGGTGCCTTGGTAGCGCGTCGGCGACGGTACCTGGCTCGAGCCGTCCTGCGGATACGGCAGCGCTTCGAGACCGGCATAGGTCAGGGTGTGCTGCCGGTCCGAATGATCGACCAGGCGCTGACGGATCCAGTTGCCGAGATAACAGAAGCGCCTGATGGCGCCGACTTCGTCGCCGCGCTTGTCGTCCTCGATCACGCTCTCGCTGACACCGTCGATATAAGCGGGGTAGTTATTGAAGTCGCGGATCAGCGACCAGACGGTGTCCACCGGATGGTCCAGCACGGCACTGTAATAGGCTTGGGTCATTGGAGGTTTACCCTTGGCTTTGGTCACATGCCCTCCATTGATCGTGATCCGCGCGGGCAAAACCCACCCGATTTCCGACTGCTCATTGGGCCATCCGGGTTTCGCATAGCGCGTCGATCACTTTGGTAGCGCTACCTTGCAGCCGCGCTGCAAAGCTGCCTAAAATGCCACATCGACAAGAGCGCCCGGCGTCACGGGCGCCGCTGGGAGGCATTCATGTCCAAGCTCACGCGCCGCACCTTTGCGGCCTCGTCCGTTGCAGCTGCGGCCTCTGCCGCCTTTGGTTTCACACCGGCGCTTGCGCAGGCCTATCCGGCACGTCCCGTCACCGTGATCGTGCCGTGGGGTGCGGGCGGCGGCACGGACGCGACCGCACGCATCGTGGCGGCGCTGCTGGAAAAGGACCTCGGCCAGCCCTTCAACGTCGTGAACCGCACCGGCGGCTCCGGCGTCGTCGGCCACTCCGCGATCGCGACCGCCGCGCCCGATGGCTACACGATCGGCATGCTCACGGTCGAGATCTCGATGATGCACTGGCAGGGCCTCACCGAGCTGACGCCGAAGAGCTACACGCCGCTCGCGCTGATGAACGAGGACCCGCCGGGCATCCAGGTCTCGTCCACCTCGCCCTACAAGACGGTCAAGGAATTGGCCGAGGCGATCAAGGCGGCACCTCCCGGCAAGTTCAAGGCGTCGGGCACCGGCCAGGGCGGCATCTGGCATCTCGCGCTGGTCGGCTGGATGCAGGCAATGGGACTGCCGGCCAACCAGGTCGCCTGGGTGCCGTCGAACGGTGCGGCGCCTGCGATGCAGGATCTCGCCGCAGGCGGGCTTGACCTGACGACGTGCTCGGTGCCGGAAGCCCGCGCCATCATCGAGGCCGGCAAGGCCAGGAGCCTCGCCATCATGGCGCCTGCCCGCAACAAGGTCTTCCCTGATGTCCCGACGCTGAAGGAGGCGATGGGGATCAACTATTCGACCGGCGCCTGGCGCGGCATCGGCGCGCCAAAGGGCCTGCCGCCGGAGATCGCCACAAAACTCACCGCGGCGCTGAAGAAGGTCTACGACTCCACCGAGTTCAAGGAGTTCATGAGCAACCGCGGCTTCGGCACCGTGTGGGGCGATGCCGGCGAGTTCACCTCCTTCATGGACAAGGGCGACGCGCAGATGGGCGAAGCGATGAAGGCGGCTGGTCTCGCGAAGGCCTGATCTTTGGGTCAGTTGGCCAAGGGCACTCAGATCACCTCGCCCCGCTTGCGGGGAGAGGGAGCGCACCGTTCATAGGACTCGTCCATGCGTCTTCCCGACTCCGTTACGGGATCGTTTCTCGTCGTGCTCGGTGCCGCCGCGGCCTATGGCGGCTGGCGGCTGCCGCCGGTGCCGGGCCAGCCGGTCGGCCCCAACGTCTTTCCGCTTGTGATCGGCACGGGGCTCGCGCTCTGCGGCCTCGCGATCGTGTTCGGCATCGGCCATTCGTTCGAGGAAGAAGAGGAACTCATCCCGGTCGAGGAAGGCCAGGCCAGGGCCGCGCCGACCGGCCGGTTCTACGGCCTGCGCGCGCTGCTGCCGCCGGCACTGCTCTTGTTCTACGTGGTCGCCGCCGACCGGCTCGGCTTCATCATCACGGCCGCGCTGATCGTGCTGGCGACCTCGACCGCGCTCGGCGCGAAATGGAAGCTCGCGCTGCCGCTCGCGGCCCTGGCGCCGATCGGCATCCACCTGATCTTCGCAAAACTGCTGCGCGTGCCGCTTCCTGCCGGCCTGTTGCCGATGCCCTGGTGATCCATGCTCAATACCCTGATCGAGGCGTTCCGGCTCATCTCCACGTGGGAGGTCATCGTCGCGATGTTCGCGGCCTCCGTCTACGGCCTCGTTATCGGCTCGTTGCCCGGCCTCTCCGCGACCATGGCAACCGCCCTGCTCGTCCCTGTCACATTCTATCTCTCGCCGATCGCAGCCATCGCGACCATCGTGGCGGCATCCTCGATGGCGATTTTTTCCGGCGACATCCCCGGCGCGCTCTTGCGCATTCCCGGCACGCCGGCCTCCGCGGCTTACGCGGACGAGGCCTATGCCATGACGATGAAAGGCGAGGCTGAACTCGCGCTCGGCGCCGGCGTCTGGTTCTCCGCGGTCGGCGGCATCGCCGGTGTCGTCTCGCTGATGGCGCTGGCGCCGCCGCTCGCCGAGATCGCGCTGTCGTTCTCGACCTTCGAATATTTCTGGCTCGCGTTGCTCGGCCTGATGTGTGCAACGCTGGTGGCGCGTTCCTCGCCGGTGAAGGCGATTGCCGGCATGTTCATTGGCCTGCTCGTCTCCTGCATCGGCATCGAAAACCCCGGCGGCGTGCCGCGCTTCACCTTTGGCCTCACCGATCTGCTCGGCGGCATCGAGCCGATCCCGGCGCTGGTCGGCGTCTTCGCGGTCGCGCAGGTCATGCGCGCGATGCTGACGCCCGAACCGCCACCGATCCCGCGGCGCAAGTTCGGGAGCATCATGGCGGGCCAGTGGACGCTGACGAAGAAATACCATTGGCAGATGACGCGCGGGAACATCATCGGCATCATCATCGGCGTGCTGCCGGGCGCCGGCGCCGATATGGCAGCCTGGGTGAGCTACGCGATGTCGAAGCGCTTCTCCAAGGAGCCGGAAAAGTTCGGCACCGGTCATGTCGAGGGCCTGGTCGAGGCCGGCGCCAGCAACAATGCCAGCATCGCGTCCGGCTGGGTGCCTTCGCTGCTGTTCGGCATACCCGGCGACACCATCGCGGCGATCGCGATCGGCGTGCTCTACATGAAGGGCCTCAATCCCGGGCCGACGCTGTTCACCGAAAAAGCCTCGAGCATGTACGCCATCTACCTGATGTTCATCATCGCGAACATTTTGATGATCCCGCTCGGCATCGCCATGATCCGGATCGCGGCCTATGTGCTGCGCGCGCCGCGCTCCACCGTGATGCCCGTCATCATGCTATGCTGCGCGGTCGGTTCGTTCGCCATCGGCAACAACATGTTCGGCGTCGTCACCGTCGCAGCCTTCGGCGTGATCGGCTATGTGATGGAGGCCAACGGCTATCCCGTCGCCGCCATGGTGCTCGGCATCGTGATGGGCACGATGGTGGAGCAGGCCTTCGTCACCTCGCTGATCAAGTCCGACGGCAGCATCCTGCCGTTCTTCGAGCGGCCCGTCGCCGCGATCCTCGCCGCCATGGCGATCGGCGCGCTGCTCTGGCCGGTGATGCTGTGGATCTGGCGCAAGGTGAAGCCGGCGCAGACGACCTCTGCGGCGGCAGCCCGCTGAAGCCGGCCCGGCCCCTCGCCTGCGTCATCAGGCCGTTGTAAAGCAGGGTATGATTCAGAAGAAGGCATCCCTCGACATCAAGGTCCTCGCCAAGGACCTGCGTGCCGGCAGCCGGGCCGCGCTGGCGCGGGCGATCACACTGGTCGAGAGCCGTCGCGGCGACCATCAGGCCCACGCGCGCGATCTCGTGCAGATGCTGCTGCCCGACACCGGCAAGGCCGTGCGCGTCGGCATCACCGGCTCACCCGGCGTCGGCAAGTCCACCACCATCGACGCGCTTGGCAGCTATCTCATCGAGCAGGGCCACAAGGTCGCGGTGCTCGCGGTCGACCCCTCCTCGGCGCGCAGCGGCGGCTCGATCCTCGGCGACAAGACGCGGATGGCGCGCCTCGCGGCTTCCGACCACGCCTATATTCGCCCCTCGCCGTCGTCGGGCACGCTCGGCGGGGTCGCAGCCAAGACGCGCGAGGCGATGCTGCTCTGCGAGGCGGCGGGGTTCGACGTCGTGCTGGTGGAGACCGTCGGCATCGGCCAGTCGGAGACGGCGGTCTGCGACATGACCGACTTCTTCCTCGCCTTGATGCTGCCGGGCGGCGGCGACGAGCTGCAGGGCATCAAGAAGGGCCTGGTCGAGCTCGCCGACATGATCGCGATCAACAAGGCTGATGGCGACAATCTCAAGCGCGCCAACATTACCGCGGCCGACTATCGCGGCGCGCTGCATATTCTTAGCCCCCGCTCGGAGCACTGGCATCCGCCCGTCGTCACCTACTCGGCACTGACCGGCAAGGGCATCGCAGAGCTCTGGCAAAAGATCCTCGATCACCGCAAGGCGATGAACGCATCAGGCGATTTCGCCGCGCGGCGGCGCGAGCAGCAGGTGAAATGGATGTGGTCGATGCTGGAGCAACGCATGCTGGCAAGGCTGCGCACCGAAGCTGCCGTCCGCGCCAAGGTGAAGAAGATCGAAGCCGAGGTCGCCGACGGTCGGGTCACGCCGGCGCTCGCCGCCGAACACATCATGGAGCTGCTGCAATGAGCGACAAGCTCCGCATCCTCCTCACCGGTTTCGGTCCGTTTCCCGGCGCACCCTATAATCCGACCCAGCCGCTGGTCGCGCGGCTGTTGCGGCTGCGCCGTCCCGCTTTCGACGACGTCGAGCTTGCGAGCCACATCTTTCCGGTGACCTACGCCGCCGTCGACCGGCAACTGCCCGAGGTGCTGGCGAAGGTGAAGCCAGATGCATTGCTGATGTTCGGCCTCGCCGCGCGGACGCCTTACCTGCGCGTCGAGACCCGCGCGCGCAACGCCGTCACCATGCTCTGGCCCGACGCCGCCAACACCCGCTCAAGCAAGCGCGGCATCGCAGCCAATGCGGACGCGATGTTGTTCGGCCCGCATACCGCACGGCTGTTGCGCGCTGCGCGCCTCACCGGCATCGACGCGCGAGCTTCGCGCGATGCCGGCGCCTATCTCTGCAACTATCTGAGCTGGCGCGCGATCGAGAAGGTCAAGGCCGACGGCGGGCCATCGCTTGCGGCGTTCATTCACATTCCGCTGCTGGCGCGCGGCGGTGCGTCGCGGCACAGAGGAACGGCGCCGCGCATCACGCTGGAAGAGCTGGTCGACGCGGGCGAAGCGATGCTGATGGAGATGGTGCAACTGGCACGGAAGGCGCGCCGCACAGCGTGACGTCGTAGGGTGGGTTAGCCTTGCGACTGCGCGAAGCGCAGTTCGCCGGGCGTAACCCACCTCTTTGCTTTCCGAGCGTTGAGAGCACTGGTGGGTTACGCCTTCGGCTAACCACCCTACGACACCTCTCGTGGGGTAAACATTTAACCCTACCTCGAACAATCTTCGCGCCCCCGGCCGCCCTGCCCTATTTCTGCGCTACCTAACCCGCTGCGGACCTCCCGCGTCCGCGGAAGGACGCACCATGGACGTCAATCGCCGCCATCTCATCGGAGCCACTGCCGCCGGAGTCGCCGGGGCGGTCGCTATGCCCACTGACGCCGCACGCGCGGCTCCGCTGACATCACTGCTCGGTCGCGATGCGACACAATACGGCGTGCGCCCCGGCAGCAATGAGGATCAGACGCGCGTCCTGCAACGCGCCATCGACGAGGCCGCGCGCGCGCAAGTCCCGCTGGCGCTGCCGGCCGGCGTGTACCGCACCGGACTCTTGCGCCTGCCGAGCGGCGCGCAGCTGATCGGCGTGCGCGGTGCGACCAAATTGGTGTTCACCGGGGGCCCCTCCATCATCCTCAGCGAAGGCGCCGACAGTATCGGTCTCACCGGGATCACCTTCGATGGCGGTGCCATTCCGCTGCCGACGCGGCGCGGTCTGATCCATTGCCTCAGTGGACGCGACGTCCGCATCGCCGATTGCGAGATCAAGGGCAGCGGCGGCAGCGGCATCTGGCTCGAGCAGATTTTTGGCGACATCTCCGGCAACATTTTTACCAACATCGCCGTCACCGCCGTCGTCTCCTTCGACGCCAAAGGCCTCAACGTCTCGCGCAACACGATTCAAGGCACCAACGACAACGGCATCGAGATCCTGCGGACCGCCATCGGCGACGACGGCACGCTCGTGGCCGACAACCGCATCGAGGACATCAAGGCTGGCCCCGGCGGCTCCGGCCAGTACGGCAACGCCATCAACGCCTTTCGCGCCGGCAACGTGATCGTGCGCGGCAATCGCATCAGGAACTGCGATTACTCCGCGGTGCGCGGCAATTCGGCCTCGAACATCCACATATCAGGCAACAGCGTCAGCGACGTGCGCGAGGTCGCGCTCTATTCGGAGTTCGCCTTCGAGGCCGCAGTGATCGCCAACAACACGGTCGATGGCGCCGCCGTCGGCGTCTCCGTCTGCAATTTCAACGAAGGCGGCCGCATCGCGGTGGTCCAGGGCAACATCATCCGCAATCTGATCCCGAAGCGGCCGATCGGCACCGCGCCCGACGACGATGCCGGCGTCGGCATTTATGTCGAGGCGGATAGTTCCGTCACCGGCAACGTGGTCGAGAACGCGCCGTCCTACGGCATCGTCGCCGGCTGGGGCAAATATCTCCGCGATATCGTGATCTCCGGCAACGTCATCCGAAAGGCGCTGGCAGGCATCGGCGTGTCGGTCGTGTCGGGCGCCGGCACCGCGCTCGTCAACAACAACATGATCTCGGAGACGCCGCTCGGCGCGGTGGTCGGGCTCGACCACGCCCGCGCCGTGACGACGGATCTCTCCGCCGACGGCGCGCAGCGCTTTGCGCAGGTGGTGGTGAGTGGGAATGCGGTGCGGCGGTAGGCGTTGACAACACGCAGGCTGCCGTCATCCTGAGGTGCGAGCCGTGCGGTGCGCAGCGCCGCGCGGGGAGCCTCGAAGGATGACGTTGTGGGCATCTACGTCTACATGTTGCGATGCGCGGACGGCTCTTTCTACATTGGAAGCGCTACCGGCGATGACGTTTCCAAACGGGTCGACGAGCACAACGCAGGGGCTTACCAAGGCTATACCCATTCGAGACGTCCGGTTGTTCTTGTCTGGTCGGAGCACTTCGATCGAATTACCGATGGTATCGCGGCCGAGCGACAGCTCAAAGGGTGGAGCCGCGCCAAGAAGGAGGCGCTCATTCGCTCGGATTGGAAAGCGGTAAGCCTGCTCGCGCGACGGCGGGCAGGTGCGCCCAGACCGAAGAAGTAATGTTGAGTGCTATTGCCGACGGGCCGTTCATCCTTCGAGGCTCGCTCCGCGGTGCCTTGCACCGCAGGGCTCGCACCTCAGGATGACGGGTCGGGAGATGCTGCCCTTGAGAAGCCCTAGAACGCGTTCCTGAGCAGCGGGTATTTCGCCTCGATGCCGTCGAGGTTGAAGGTGAATTCGACCACGCTCTCCGGGATCGGCGGCGGCTCGATGGCCGGCACGATCGGTGCCTCGACGATTTCGGCCAGACGATGGGCCATGCTGTCCAGTTCGACCGGCACCGCGGTTTCGGGCTCGATATGGACGGCCTTGGGCTGCACGGTCTGGGCCTGCTCCAGCGGCGGGGCGCCGCGCGACGGCGCCGCCGGGAACCATCCCAGCGACACCGGCCCGGGCGGCGGCGGCACGTCCTCGCCGGTGGCCAGGGCCCGCCAGGTCTGCACGGCGCGCTTGGCTTCCTGGATGTTTTCGAGAAAGGCGAGTTCGGAATGGTAGCGGCGCCAGCGCCCCGTCTCGAACATTTCGGTGAGATGCTCCAGCCGCTGTTCGGCGAGCGCGCACCAGCGCGCGGCAACAGCGCGGCCGCGAGCCACGTCTTGGCGATGTGTCATGAACCAGCCCGTCAGGAGAGAACTACGGACGCGAGACGCAACGCAGACGAATCAATTTAGACGTGACGGGATTATTTTGTGGAAAAGTTTTGACTTGTCCAGCAAGGACACAATTTGCGTCGCCGAAAACCGTAGTCGCGCGGAGTTTTCAGGGCTTTCCGAGTCAAGCCACCCACAGGCATGGAAGCGTTGCGGCGCGGCACGCAAGACGGCAGGCAAGGCCTTCGCACGTCCGGATCAACTTGGAGCTGAAAACGACACGAGCCGTTTCCGTTCCGATGGGATCGGAACGGGGCTCTGGATTCTTTTTTGACGCGTTTTCTCGACGCGAACCGGTGTGCGCTTCGCTCGAAACGCTCTCGTTCTGAAAGGCAGTGCCCAAAAAGAAAAGACCCGTCCGGGGGGACAACCGGACGGGTCGAGCCATATGGGCGCTTGGGGTGGATGGGCGCTCGCGCCTAATATGACCGATGGGGAGGGATGACCGCTCCCACATCATTTGGTCGTGGCAGGGAGCTGAACGTTCAACGCGGCCCGCGCGATTTTTTAACCTTCGTTACGCGCGCAGGGTTTCGCGCTGCTATCGCGTCGCAGGCCTATCCGCCTGAGAAATCGTGGATTTATCGGCGGCCATGGTCGGCGACGGTTGTTCCAGCGCGCGTGTTCCCGGCTCTTCGCGACGTTCCGACGCATCTTCACGTTTAGTTGTACCGGGTGCTGCCGCCATCGGCGTTGCACCGTCGACCGGAACGGCCATCACGGCGGCGTAAGCATCGGCCTGGCCGTCGCCAAACAGATCATCGCGGCCCGGCGTTCCCAAATCGCGCGCGGTCTTGGCAAGCGTCATGCGCAGCGCTTCCGGCTTCAGCGCGAAGTTGCGCTCGAGGAGAAGCGCCGCGACGCCGCTGACATAGGCCGCCGAGAACGAGGTGCCCGAGGTCATCTGGTATTTGCCATCCGGCGCCGGCAGGAAGATATCGACGCCGGGCGCCGCCAGCGCGATGTAATTGCCGCGGTTCGAGGCGGTAAACAGCTTGTCCTGCGCGTCGGTCGCGCTCACTGCGATCACGTTCGGGTTGGCGGCCGGATAGAGCGGCGGCGATTTTGCGCCGGCGTTGCCGGCGGCTGCAATCAGCACCAGACCGCGTGCGGCAGTCGCGGCGATCGCGCGCTCGATCACCGCATCCTTCGGCCCGGCAAAGCTCATATTGACGATCTGCGCGCCGTGCTCGGCGGCGTAGTTCAGCGATTTCAGGATCACGTAGGAGCTGCTCTCCGCGCCTCCCGTGGTGCCGCCGAAGGCGCGGATCGCGATGATGCGCGCCTCGGGCGCACTGCCCATCAACCGCGCATGCGCAACGATCGCCCCGGCGATGCCGGTGCCATGGATATGCGGGCCTTCCTGGCTTCCCAGCGCGTCGAAATTGTCGGAAATCGAATTGGCGAGTTCGGGATGTCTAGCGTCGATGCCGGAATCGATCACCGCGACCGTCACATTGGCGCCATGCACCAGTGTGTGCGCCTGCGGCAGGCGGAGTTTTGCCAGCGCATATTGCGCCGGATCGCCCTCGGTCGGGACGCCCGCCTTCTGGTCCTGCAGCACGTAGCGGAAATTGTCCTGCAGCGATCGCACGCTGCTGTCGGCCACGAGTTCGCGGCGCACGGTGTCGTAAGTGCGGCCGTCGGCGATGCGGAACAGACCGATGGTCGCGCCGATCAGCGGAAAGTTTTCCAGCGCGAGCCGCGTCAAACCGTGGCGGCGCGCAAACTCGTCGGCGTCGGTCGGCGACGTCCGCACATCCATCTCGGCGACGAATTCGTTGGCAAAGGTCCTCAGATTGACGACGGCCGGCGTCGAGTTATTGCGGCGCCCGTTGCCCGTACTCTTCTTGACGGATTTGCCGGACCCGCCGTCGCCGCTGGCGTTCGGCTTGTCGACGCATTCGCCGTTGGCGTCCCGGTAAGGCGCGGTGCAGGACGGATAGAGGTTCGGCGAATAGCGCGCATAGGGCATTGTGGGCCGCGCGGCATTGATCGCGGTGAGCCCGCCCGGTCGCAGCGCAATGCCGGGACCACGGTCAACGCTCACCCTCCCCGCAATGTTCGGCGGAACGCGCGGGGCAACGATGGTGTTGACGGTCGGCGTACGGGACGGAACGCTGATCGTGGGTGTGCGCATGATCGCCTGCGCATGCGCCACCTCGACACCGAGGCAGGCGCCGAGCAGAAGCGCCGCGCTCACCGACGAAGCGCAGACCCCCGCTCTCAAGCCTCTCTCGGACTTCTGCGTCATGAGCTCAGGGCGCCTCAGGGCGCCGGCACGGCAAGGTCGACGATCTTCTCGCGCTGCATCTTGCCAAGAAGGCCATTCAGTTCGTCCCGGCTCATCGCCTGGGCGAATTGCAGGCTAAACATACCGCCTTTCATCCCGCCGACGATCGAGGCCTGATAGCCGTCGAGCAACGCGGTGATGTCGGCGACGCGGGCGTCCGGCGTGAAGCGCACCAGAGCGTGGGCGGCAGCCGGCGCGGCCGCCTGCGGCCCAAGCGCGCGTGTGACGGAGTCGCTCTTGCTCAGCGACGCGGTCTGGAACGTGGACGACTGGTTCTTCACCAGCACGGCACCGATGATGCCGGCCTGCAACACCAGCGCAAACGCGCCGAGGCTTGCCGACCAGGCGAGCGTGCGCGGCGACAGGCTGGAGAAGAAGGCCGCGATCCGCTGCGACAGGCCGATGGTGGCGCTTCCCGCGCGGGCCGGCTCGGCGTCGATTGCCGCAAACAGCTTCTGCATGGCGCGCCCCGATGGCGCTCCCAGGCTTTCGTTCAAATGGATGGTCTCAGCGAGTTCCTCGCGGATCGCTGCATATTGCTTCGCAAGCCCCGGATCCCGGGCGAGCGCTTCCTCGACGCGGCGAGCGTCGCGGGCGTTCAGCGTGCCGGCAGCATGCCAAGGCAGCAGAACCTCAATCTCACTGGGCTCTTGGTCCAGCATTTTCTTGCTCAAAGCCATCATGGCCAGCCTCGCTCAACGCCGGCTGCCTTCAGCAGCTCGGCCAGTTTCTTGCGCGCATAGAACAAGCGCGTCTTCACAGTGTTCTCCGGTATCCCGACGATTTCGGCCACCTCCTCCACGGACTTCTCGTGGTAGTAGACGAGATCGACGATTTCCCTATGTTCCGGCGAAAGTCCCGTGAGGCACTCCCGCAACGCTTCACTGGTATCCTTCTTCTGAACCGCCGTTTCCGGATTGTCGGACGAATCCTCGATCGCGTTGGCGGCCTCGTCGTCCAATTCGAGATCCTTCCTGCGCCGGAGCGCAGAGAGGGCCTTGAATCGGGTAATTGCCAGCAGCCAGGTGGAAACCGCGGATCGGCCTTCGAACTTGCCGGCCTGACGCCAAACGTCGAGAAACACCTCACTGATGAGGTCTTCCGCCGTCTGCTCGTCCCGCACGAGCCTCAGCCCGAAGCGATACACCCTGACATGATGCCGCCCGTACAGCACCTGCATAGCGAGCCGGTCGCCTTGGGCGATCCGGGCGATCAGGACCTCGTCCGTAGCCGCCTGTGTCACGCTCAAAGGCCGTCTCGCAAAGTTGGTCGGGAGGAAACCGCGGACGGTTCGACGGGTGCCGCAAGATTCTTCAACTTACCGCAAACGTACGGCCGCCTGTGTGACCTACCCCACATACGTCCATTTTCTTGCGGTCGTGAAAGGCGCCGGCCGGCGCCCACCCCAAAAATAGGTAACATGATACTGAAACATTTCCCTGCGGCGCGCCCGGCAAGCGCAGGCGACCTTACCAAGCCTCGATCCATAGCACAGCCTTGTGCAGCGCCTCTGGCAGTGAGGTGCGGCCGGATTGCCGGCCGATGCCTAACCGCTCGCTAATTCCCGTTGCCGATCAAGGCCATTGCCGGTGCGGCAGGGCCGGATTCGGCGCCCAAGGATACCAAACCTAAAGGCTTCCCACGTAGATTTTTGATCTCCGTTCATCAGTAGCGAGACCATGGGCAGCACTCCCGCGTCGTTCTCCCCGGACCGTACGGCCTCCGAGGTCGCCGAGATCGCGCTCGCCGCGAGCGCTGTGACACCCGAGGTGAGTGCGCGCCGCGTTCGGCAGCGCCGGCAGATGTATCTCACCCAGGTCGTCAGCTACTCGTTCGGCGCCTCAGTCCTGCTGCTCTATGCCTATGACGGCGCGGTCGCGATGATCGTGCCCTCCCTGTTCTGGATCGGCGGGCTGACGATCATCGGCGCCTTCACCGTGCTGTCCGAGAGCGGTTTTGAGGACCGGTTCACCGATCACTATCTCACGGTCTACCAGATCACCGCGCACATGGCGCTGCAGCTCGTATTCCTGCTGGCGGTGCCGACGATTGGAATCTGCTTCATCAGCGTCCTGTTCCTGATCTTCGCATTCGGCACGCTGCGCATGACGTCGCGCCAGGCGATGACGACATGGGGGCTTGCCACCGCCGGCCTCGTAACCGTGTTCATGTTCACCGATCTGCCGATCGGACTGCCGGTCGCAACCCGCCTCGAGCGGTTCGCCTCGATGCTGTGCTTCGTCCTGGTGATCGGCCAGTGCTCGTTCCTCGGGCTGTTCGGCAGCACGCTGCGCAAGATCCTCTACACGCGCAGCATCGAGCTCCAGGCCGCCTATCAGCGCATCGAGGAGCTCGCCGAGCTCGACGAGCTGACCGGCTCCTATAACCGCCGCTGCATCATGCGCCTGCTCGACGAGGAGATCGCGCTGGCCCGCAAGGCGGCAAAGCCCTGCGCGATCGCGCTGATCGACCTCGACTGGTTCAAGCGCATCAACGACGCCCACGGCCATCCGATCGGCGACGAGGTGTTGCGGACCTTCGCCATCACCGTCTTCGCCAACATCCGCCCGGTCGACCGCTTCGGCCGCTATGGCGGCGAGGAGTTCTTGCTGCTCCTGCCCGAGACGGAAGGCGACGCCGCCGCGCGCATCCTCGACCGGCTCCGCATGATCGTCGCCGATCTCGACTGGGGCGCGTTCTCGCCCAGCATGCGCGTGACGATTTCCGCCGGCGTCGCGGCGCTGCGCGACAACGATAATGCCGACACATTTCTCGCGCGCGCCGACAGCGCGCTGTATTCCGCCAAGGCGCGAGGACGCAACCGCATTGCCGCTAGTTAACCGATTGATCTGTTCCCGGGCGCGGAGGAGCGCGGCCGGATCGAACGCTCCAGGATAGGGCTATGAAATTCAAGTCTGCGACTAAAACTGCCAAGCCGGCCGACAACCTGCTCGACGAGCTCCAGACCACATTGTCCCACGGCACGGTCGCCCGTCGTGTGGAGACGCTGCGCCGCGTCACCGACCTCTTCATCAACGGTGCGGTGGATTATTCCGACGAACAGATCGGCCTGTTCGACGACGTCTTTCAGTGCCTGGTCGAGCACATCGAGACCGAGGCCAAGGCGCTGCTTTCCGGCCGACTGGCGCCGATGCACATGGCGCCGCCGAAAATCGTCCGCACGCTCGCGCTCGACGATGTCATCGAAGTCGCGGGTCCCGTGCTGACGAAGTCGGAGCGGCTCGACGAAGCGACGCTGATCGAGATCGCGCGCAGCAAGAGCCAGGCGCACCTGAAGGCGATCTCGATGCGGCGCGTGCTGTCCGACGCGCTCACCGACGTGCTGGTCGCGCGCGGCAACGATGAGGTCGTCCAGTCCACCGTCAGCAATCCGGGCGCGCACTTCTCCGAAGGCAGCCTCAGCGAACTGATCACGCGCGCCGAACGCGACGACGACCTCGCGACCTGCGTGGGCCTGCGCCCCGACCTGCCACGCCATCATTATCTAAAGCTGGTCGCGAAGGCGTCGCTGAGCGTGCGCCGGAAGCTGGAGGCGGCAAATCCCGGCCAGGCCGACGCGATCTCCAACGCGGTCCAGGAAGCGAGCCAGCGGATCCGCGCGGCAGCCATGACCCGGCAGACCGAGATGGCGCGCGCGCTGGTGCGGTCGCTGTTCGAGGACGGCCGGCTCAACGAGCATCAGGTCGCGACCTTCGCCGAACAAGGCAAGTTCGATGAGACCAACGCCGCGCTCGCAGCACTTGCCGGCGTCGCGGTTGGGGTCGCCGAGAACATGATGATCGAGAGCCGCACCGAGGGCGTGATGATCCTCGCCAAGGTCGCCGGCATGTCGTGGTCAAGCGTGCGTGCGGTCATCGCGATGCGCGACAAGCTGTCCGGCGGCTCGCCGACAGACATGCTGACGGCGCGCGACACCTATGACGCGCTGCGCAGCTCGACGGCGCAGCAGGTGCTGCGCTTCCACCGCATGCAGCAGAATACGGAAAGCCCGGCGTCGGTCGCTTGAGCGGCGCCTAGTATCTAAGAGCCCGCGAGCCAGCGAGCGCTCCGATCGCCGCGACGAGCGCGGTGGCGAGCGTGTACCAGGTCGCCACGAACAACGGCGAGTCGTCGGTGCAGTGCGAGGCATAGAGCGTCGCCGCCAGTCCCGCCGACAGCAGTCCGGCGAGCGCGCCGGCAAGTACAGGTCGCGACGGCGCACCGTGGCGCAGCCCGAACAGCGCGCCGGCCAGCAGCGGCAGCGACATCGCCGGGATCGCCAGCAGGCAGACCCTGGAATTCTTGCCCATCAACCGCATCGACATCGGCATGGCCGGTGCCATCATCATCTCGCCGCCGATCGCAACCGCGAGCAGCCCCACGGGCAGCAACAGCAGCCAGCCCCAGCCGCGCATCAGCGCCTCGGGCCGCGACAGATGCAGACTGACGATGATCGCGGGGATCGCCAACGACAGTGTGACCGCGAACTTCATATCGAAGAACGGATTGCGCATCGCGCTCATGACGTCCGCCCGCACGCCGAGGAAGGTCGCGAAGATCAAAATCGACAGCGGCGCGGCGACCAGCAACGCCAGCGTCAACACGGCGCCGACGCGCGGCGCGCGATGGGCGTTGTCGGCAGCAAGCGTGCGGATGAGTTGATCGGTATCCATAGCTAATGGTCCCGCAGTTTGGCGGTAAGCGCAGCGAGACCCCGGTGCAGGGCCACCCGCACCGCGCCTTCGCTCATCGAGAATTTGGCGGCCGTGTCCTTGATCGAGGCGCTGTCGACCGCGATCGACTGCAGCACGTCGCGCTGGCGCTGCGGCAGCGCGCCGAGCTGGGCCGCGACCTCGCTCGCGGATGCCGTCTCCTCCGGCGCTTCGCCCGGCAGGGTCTCGGTGAAATCGTCGATGTTGACGAAGACGCGTCTGCCGCGCCGGCGCAGCGCATCGATCAGCTTGTTGCGGGCAATCGCGAACAGCCACGGCGCGAAGGGCGCTTCGCTGTCCCAGGTGTGCCGCTTCAGATGGACCGCCAAGAGAATGTCCTGCACGATATCCTCGGATTGATCGACCGGCTGCCCGGCACGCGCCAGACCGCGCCTGGCGGCAGCCCGCAGCACCGGCGTGACCGCCTTCAGCAGGCGATGATACGCCGCATCATCCCCCGCCATGGCCGACCGCATCAGGCCGGTCCATTCGTCTTCACGTCCGCGCACGCGCGCTCCCACCTAGCAATTCGGCCGCTTGATCAATTTGTTACGCCGGGCTCCGACGATCACGAACTCGTGATCAGCGGTCCGGACCAAGCCGGCCCGGCCGAAAGGTCGGCAGGCTCATAACACCGATCCGTTCCCCTGACACCCGTCGCGCAGTGCATGCGGGAGGCGATTGCCCCGCTTTTGCCCCCTCAAGCCCGAAGATTCCCTTTTTCTGCCCCGCTGCCGTCACGCCCCGGGGTCTCTGTTCGCAACCGGGACGGGCGGAATTTGGGGAGAACATCAAAATGAGCCTAACCAGTGGGCGTGCGGCGTTGATCCTACTCACCGGGCTTTTCGTGGCTCTCGGGGGCAGCCTGCAGGCGGCCCCGGCCACGCCAGCCAGCACGCAGCAGGACAGCGCCGGCAAGTCGACCGACGCCGTCAGATACACCAAGCACCGGCGTCACTACGCCCGCACCCGGACCAGCAAGTCGGCCCAGAAATCGGATGACGACAAGGCCGGCAAGACCGACAAGAAGGACGCCCCCATCACGGCGGCCAACGATGCCATCCCGGCATCGAGCACGATGCCTGCATCCATCGCCAACGCGAATGCGCAGTTGGCCGCCGCCGATACGCCGCTTGCAGCCAGCGCGACGGCGATGACGGCGCAGGCCAATGACAACGTCCAGGCTGCAGCCGCCGACAAGGCCGCCGGCCAGCCCGTTGCATCCGACCAGCTCAGCGAGACCGACCGCGCCCTGCTCCAGGACAATCCGCCGGCGCAGAAGACGGTGGTTGCCGCCGTCGAGGCGCAGCCGCGCCCCGCACCGGTCATGGCATCGGCCAGCAGCGAAAGCTCGACCTGGGACCAGACCTCCCTGATCGGCAAGATCTTCATCGGTTTCGGCGCACTTCTGACGCTGGCCTCTGCCGCGCGCATGTTCATGGCCTGACAGCCATTTCCGGGGCGCGCGGCTCGCGCGTCCCGCGGCGACATCCGGCCTCTTGAAGCCCACCGCGCCAGCGGGCAAATTGCCCGCCCAATCAAAGCGTGGGTGGAACATGAGCACATTCGAACACATCATCGTCGAAAGCAAAGGCGCGGTCGGCATCGTCAAGCTGAACCGTCCGAAAATGCTCAATGCCCTGTCGTTCGGCGTGTTCCGCGAGATCGCGGCAGCCGTCGACGATCTCGAGGCCGATGACGCCATCGGCTGCATCGTCATCACCGGCAGTGACAAGGCGTTTGCCGCCGGCGCCGACATCAAGGAGATGCAGCCAAAAGCCTTCATCGACATGTTCTCCGAGGATTTTGCCGCGATCGGCGGCGACCGCGTCGCGCACTGCCGCAAGCCGACCATTGCGGCGGTCGCCGGCTACGCGCTCGGCGGCGGCTGCGAGCTGGCGATGATGTGCGACATCATCATCGCCGCCGACACCGCCAAGTTCGGCCAGCCCGAGATCACGCTCGGCACCATTCCCGGCATCGGCGGCACCCAGCGCCTGACGCGCGCGATCGGCAAATCCAAGGCGATGGACCTCTGCCTCACCGGCCGCATGATGGATGCGGCGGAAGCCGAGCGCAGCGGCCTCGTCAGCCGCATCGTGCCGGCGGACAAGCTGATGGACGAGGTGTTGGCGGCGGCCGAGAAGATCGCATCGATGTCGCGCCCGGCGACCGCGATGGCGAAGGAAGCCGTCAACCGCGCCTTCGAGACCACGCTTGCCGAAGGCATGAGCGTCGAGCGCAACCTCTTCCACGCGACCTTCGCGCTGGAAGACCGCTCCGAGGGCATGGCGGCCTTCATCGAGAAGCGCAAGCCGGTGAACAAGAACCGGTAGGACGGCTACATACCCCGGATGCGCACCAAAGCCGCGCTCACCAGCGCGCGGTAGCCGCGCTCGGGCCACGTCTTGGGGCGATCGAGGCCAAGGCGTGCGAGGGCCTCGTGGTCGGCCGCATCAGGCGTGTGCGTCAGTCCCCGCCACAACAGGACAGCGAGTTCGCGCGGCGAGCGCTGCGCGGCCTGCAAGACTTGCAGCGCCGGGATCAGGCGCTGCTCGACATCCGTGAAGTCGGAGCCGAAGGGGAACGACGGCAGCAGGCCTGACTCACGCGCAGGCTTCAGCGCACGCGCGATCCGCTCCGGATTGTTGTCGCGATGTTGGGGCGGAATTTCGTAAGCCCGCGGCAGCTTGCCGGCGTCCTTCGCGGTCCGCATCAGTTCGTCCTGGAAGCGCGAGTCGGCGATAG
The DNA here is from genome assembly GCF_024758505.1 of Bradyrhizobium arachidis. Taxonomy (NCBI): domain Bacteria; kingdom Pseudomonadati; phylum Pseudomonadota; class Alphaproteobacteria; order Hyphomicrobiales; family Nitrobacteraceae; genus Bradyrhizobium; species Bradyrhizobium arachidis. Next base: position 6,346,611 of record NZ_CP077970.1, read on the forward strand.
CAAGCATCGCCGCGATCACATCGGCGTCCGATTGTCCCCTGACATCGGCGACGCCGTATTCGGTGACGAAGACGTCGCGCAGATGCCGCGGGATGGTCTGATGGCCATAGCGCAAGAGGATATTGGACTGCACGCTTCGACCGGCCCAGTGCGTCGCTTCGAGCGTCAGCACGGAGCGTGCATCCCGCAGCGCAAAGGCCTGCGCCACGAAATTGTACTGCCCGCCGACGCCGCTCACCACCTCGCCGTCCTCGAGCCCGTCGGACACGGCCGCGCCAAGGAGCGTCGCCATCATCGCATTGTTGATGAAGCGCGCATCGAGGCGCGCGCGGCGCTTGTCCTCTTCATCGCCATAGAGCGCGTTGGTGAACGACACCGGCATCATCTGGATGCGCGCGATCTGGTCCGGCGGCATCTCGCGCAATGCGCGATAGAAGGATTTTGGGCCGAGGAAGAAGGCGCCGTGCAGCACGACACCATCGACCGCGCGCTTGAGAATGCCACCATCGAGCAGGCCGATGAACGCCTCGGTCAGCATTTCGCTGACGCCATAGAGACCGGTGTCGAAGGCGCCGGTTTCCCGTGCAACGATCGGGCGCGCAGGTGAAAGCCGCGTCAGGATCTCGTGAAAGGCAGCTCCCTCGCGGTGACGCAGGATCAGGCCCTGCGCCAGCGCGTCGCCGATCTGCCCGATGCCGATCTGCAGCGTGCCGCCATCGCGCACCAGCGAAGCCGCGTTCAGGCCGATGGCGTATTTGGTGTCCGAGATCGGCTCGGACGGCGGCGCGAACAAGGGGAAATCGGTTGCGGGACTGTCGAGCACCGCACTGAACTCGTCCGCCGAAAGATCGCCTGCTCCCGGCATGAACGGCAACTCGGAATTCACCTGCGCGATCAGCCGGAACGAGGCGCGGCCGGCATGGCGTTCGCGCAGCACGTCCAGCGTGGTGTCGGTGTTGCAGGACAGGCTGTAGCGCGGCACGCCGTCGACGACGCGCTTGGCCACGAGTTGCGTCACGACATTCATCCCGCGCGCCAGCAGATAGGACGCGGCGTGGGTGTAGTTGGCCGAGATGTAGTTCTGCTGTGCCGCCGCAACGTGCAGCCAGCGCCCGGCGAGGAAGAAGAACTCGATGACGGAGATATTGGGCGGCAGGCTGCCGTTGCGCATCGCTTCGGCATAGGCGAGATCGGGATAGCCACCGAACAGGCGGTCGATCACGGGCGCAATGAAGCGGCGCTCGATCAGGCCTTTCGGTTTCGGCTTTTCCAGCGTCAGCGCCGAAAGCAGTGTCAGCTTGATGTAAGGATCCGCAACTGCCCGTGCGTAGAGCGCGTTGACGACGTGATTGGCCTTGCCGAGGCCGAGCGGCAGCCCGACCACGAGATCCGTCCCGACATCGCGAATGATGTCCTCCGCGAGAGCGTCGGCGTCGGAGAACAGCTTTGGCATCATCCGCAGGGCCCGGACCAAAGTGGCAGGACGGCGCCCCTCGGAATCGGGAGGCACCGGCGGCCTGCTATAACGCATTTGCCTGATAGATTCGTCTGTGACGAACCTGCAACAAGCACGGATTTCATGGGGGTTTCATCTGCGGCAGTTTGCCTGCGGGACCGGTGGCCGCTAAACAGGTAACAGGGCCGCCATCGGCGGGGGCGGACAGCCGGGGTTTTGCGGGATTTGATGAACAGGCATGCCGCCAGAACTGGTCGCGCGGCGACGCGACGTCGATCAGGCGCGGGTCCTGTCCTCGTTGCATGGGCCGCGCTTGCGATGCCGCTTGCGATGTCCTGCGCCCTGCCCGCCACTGCCTTCGCGGAGGCGCTGCCCGAGGCCCTGGCCAAGGCCTATCAGACCAACCCGGCGCTCAACGCCGAGCGGGCGCGCCAGCGCGCGACCGACGAGAACGTGCCGCAGGCGCTCGCCGGCTACCGGCCGCAGATCGTCGCGAGCCTGAGCGCCGGCCTCCAGGCGGTGCGCAACCTGCTTCCCGACAACACCATCCAGACCTCGACGCTAAAGCCCTGGGTGATCGGCGTCACCGTGACGCAGAACCTGTTCAACGGCTTCCGGACCGCCAACAGCGTGCGGGTGGCGGAACTCCAGGTGCAGTCCGGCCGCGAGGCGCTGCGCAATGTCGGCCAGGGCGTGCTGCTCGATGCAGTGACCGCCTACACCAACGTGCTGGCCAACCAGTCGCTGGTCGAAGCCCAACGCTCCAACGTCGCATTCCTGCGGGAGACGCTCGCCGTGACCCAGCGCCGGCTGAACGCCGGCGACGTCACGCCGACCGACAGCGCACAGGCCGAGGCGCGCCTCAACCGCGGCCTTGCCGATCTCAACGCCGCCGAGGTCGCGCTCGCCGTCAGCCAGGCGACCTACGCGCAAGTGATCGGCAACGCGCCGTCGCAGCTCCGGCCCGCCGAGGTCGTCGACCGCTATCTGCCGCGCAGCCGGGAAGATGCGCTGGCGATGTCGATCCGCGAACATCCGGCCGTCATGGCGGCAGGCTTCGACGTCGACGTTGCCGCCACCAACATCCGCGTCGCCGAAGGCGCCCTGCTGCCGAGCGCCGGCGTGCAAGGCAGCGTCAGCAAGAGCCGCGACAACGACCCGACGCTCGGCACCTTCGGCACCGACCAGGCCTCCATCGTCGCCAACGTCACCGCGCCGATCTATGACGGCGGCCAGGCCGCCTCGCAGACCCGGCAAGCCAAGGAAACCGCCGCGCAAAGCCGCCTGGTGCTCGACCAGGTGCGCAACCAGGCGCGCACGGCGGCGACCAGCGCGTGGGTCGCCAATGAAGGCGCCAAGGTCGCTGTCCAGGCATCCGAATCCGAGGTCAAGGCCGCCACCGTCGCATTGCAGGGCGTCCAGCGCGAGGCCGCGGGCGGCCAGCGCACTACCGTCGATGTCCTCAACTCGCAAGCCGATCTGATCCAGGCCAAGGCGCGGCTGATCGGTGCGCTGCGCGACCGCGTCATCGCGTCCTACACGCTGCTCAGCGCCGTCGGCCATCTCGACGTCAAGACGCTGAACCTGAACACGCCGGACTATCTGCCCGAAGTGCACTATCATCAGGTGCGCGACGCCTGGCACGGCCTGCGCACGCCGTCGGGGCAGTGATCAGATCGGCTTCGGTCCGAGGTTTTGGCGGCCGTCGACAAAAGTGTCGAAACAACCCCATGCACAGTAGCCCGTGACGGCCGGCACGACGAACTACTGATTTTACGAATTTCGCTTGACGCGTCGGGCAAATCGGGTGCATAATGCCAATGTTGCAAGACTTGACCGGTTGCGTTCCAGACCGACCCATCGCTGGGGCGACCGAGCTTCTGCTTCGTCGAGCAAGCTCCCTGCCGCATCCGAAAGTGCAAATGATGCAGCGGCTGTCCAGACCGTGTTGATGGTCCTAAAGCGCGATGGCTTTAGGTTGAAACGTCATCGCGCTTTAGGTCTTTGTTTGAGCATGATCTTTTCGGAAAACCGCTGCGCACTTTTCCGGATCATGCTCTAGGGGAAATACCGCTGAGCAAACTTCTGGAAATTTTCCATAAGAAACTGGTTTGCTCGCCGACTGATTGGAGCGTCCGGCACCATCAAGTCGAAACCATGAAAGGCGCCCTCGAACACCTCGAACTCAACCGGAACATTGGCCCGACGAAGGTTCTCAACGTAGATTTTCGTTTCATCCCGAAATGGCTCGAGACTGCCGACAAATGTGATCGTCGGCGGCAATTTCGTATAGTCTGTGCAGCGTGACGCAGCCGCGTAAGGCGTAACGGTCTCCACGCCATCGAGATAACGGGACCACGCCAGCCTGTTGGCTTCTTCATCCCATACGGGTGCGTCGTTTTCGACGGCGGAGGCGCTATTCTGCCGGTCATCGATCATTGGATAGAGCGGCATTTGAAAGGCTATTTTTGCAGCGTCGTCATCGGTCGCCTTGAGCGAGACGGCCGCCGCAAGCCCTCCGCCCGCGCTATGGCCTGACACGATGAATCCATCGGTTCTTCCGCCGAGAGAGGCCGCATTGTCCCTTATCCATAGCAGGGTGTCGTAGCAGTCGTTGAATGCAGCCGGGTACGGCGATTCAACGGCCTTTCGATAGTCCGGCGCGACGATGATGCACGGTTCTGTCTCGATGAAGTCCCTGATGATTGAGCCGAATTGCTCAGGGACTCCGTAAACGTAACCGCCGCCATGCAGGTAGAGCATGACCGGTAGTGGTCCAGCTGCCGTGGTCGGCCGATAGATTCTCACACGAATAGGCGCCCCGCCATTTCTGCTCGGAATATGTCGCTCTCGGCAGACAAGCCCTCTCATGTCTTTTCCCCGCAGGATGTCCGCACTGAAACGGAACACGAGCAGAGAGAACCATCGCGTGTGAAAGAAGCTTGCGATAATCCGCCCAACGGCATAGCTGCCGCGCAAGTCTTCATCCACCATGTCCCTGGTGACCTTCATTCGCTCCTTCCTGCCTTAACTCGCAAAACTTCTCCGTCCGATGTGTGTCAGGAAGCCAGTCTAGCGGGGCGCCGGTTATCGCAAATTGGCGATCATCTTTGCCGGCACGTGCGGCCGAAGGCCCAGCCCCCGAGAGAACCTCGGGCGCTTCGACGCTGGCAGTCTTTCCGGAAGCTGTCCGAAATATGCAATGGCTTGCGTCATCACGCCTCTGATGGCGGGCTCGATCTTCGCACAAATGAACCAGCAGATCAGGACAAGCATGCCCAGCTGGATCCACACGGCCGAGGTGGCATCCAGGCCAGCATCGACCAGGAACCGAATAATCGCTGTGCCGACAACGTTGTGGGTGAGATAGAGCGGATAGGTAATCAGCCCGAGCGTTCTCCAGTAAGCCGGCGCTTCAGCCGAAGCGGTGGCCGTAGAGCGCCTGTTCCTGTTCGCGCACCAGGCAATGAGGCCCACCGCAGCCGCCCAGACCATGATCGGCACGAGGGCTGATTGATCCGCGATGGCGGGTATGGACGTCAAAAAGAAAGAGGCAAAAAAGTAGATTTCTGCGGCCCCCGAAAGAACCGTGACGGCGACGGCGACCCGTTCGAGCACGGACAGTTCTCGGTTTGCAGAAATGAAGAGCCAGATGCCCAGCGCAAAGAAGCAGCCATGGGTCAACAGGAATGCTGCGCACGGCACCCGGAACATCAGAATAACGAGATATGGCAGGTCGGATGGAGTCGTGCAGGACAGCACCAGCAACGCCACAGCGTTGAAGATAGCGCTGTAGATGGTGAGGCCGAAAGCCAGGTGCCGCAGGGTGATTTTCTTCGTCAGCATCGCGCAAAACACGAGCCCATAAAACGCCACCTCGGCGGCCAGTGTCCAATAGACGCCGTCGAGCCATTGATGCGTGACTCCCTTGGGAACGAGCGTCATGGCGTGGATGTAGGGGAGGATGAATTCGGAGGCTGGTCCGCTGCCAAACAGAACCAGGACGAGGAGGGTCGCGGTGGCGCAAACCCAGACCGCCGGATAAAGCCGGAGCACGCGGCCAAGAAGAAACTCTGTCGGGGAAGACTTGCTGGCGGAATTCGCGATGACGAAACCGGAAATGACGAAGAAGACTTCAACGCCGACCCAGCCGAACCATGTGAAGGGTGCGGCGGACGGGTACAGAACGTCGGCGGCGACATAGCGCTCGAAACCTGGAACGCCAATCGAAACCCAGGCCCAGGACCAGAACATCTGATGAAAAATGGCGACGCCGAGGGCAGTCCCGAAGCGCAGCGGATCCAGCAGGGGAAAATGGTTTTTCACGGGAGTGCTTCCAATCCAGGAAACGGTCCCATTGCAGATATTGGATCCCCTCATCGGGCTCTGCGAGGTAGGTCACACTTCCTCCGCCCACGGTTCAAACGCCCAGGTCGTCGCAGGGATTAGCGAGCGCCCTGTCGCCCCCGAGGGATATGCCAGTTCTGATCCTGGCATCCACAGGAGGTCATTAACCGCGCAATCAGCACGCTCGCATTTTGCGGCTGGCCCGCTGCTCTACCTTGGCTAGAGTAGCGGCCGATTCTTCGCGTCGATTTGCCCGAGGGCCATTTGATTTCAAAAATACTCCGCATCGCCCTCAAGGCCTGCCTGGCACTGCTCGTGCTGGCCGTTGTCACGGTCGTCGGATTTCGGCTGGCCGCATCGGCGCGCGAGACCGCCGGGCGCGGCGATCTGGCGCCGGCGACCGGGCAATGGGTGAAGACACGCTCGGGCGAAGTCTTCATTCAGGAAAAGGGGCCGGCCACCGGCACGCCGGTCGTGCTGTTCCACGGCACGGCGGCCTGGAGCGAATTGTGGCGGCGAACGACCGACGCGCTCGCAGATGCCGGCTATCGCGTCATCGCGCTCGACCTGCCGCCGTTTGGGTTCTCCGACCGGCCCGGCAGCTACACGCGACCTGATCAGGCCCAGCGCGTCAACGATGTGCTGGAGCGGCTCAATGCTCCGCCGGCGATCATCGTCGGTCATTCCTTCGGCGCGGGCGCCGCGACCGAGCTGGTGATGCGTTACCCGGCGCGGGCGCGAAGCCTCGTGCTGGTCGACGCGGCGCTGGGGCTGACCGCTGAGCCCTCGGATCCGCCGTCGGTCCTGAAGCCAAAATGGCTGCGCGAGATGCTGGTGTCGCTCACCGTCACCAATCCGCTGGCGACCAAGACGCTGCTGAAATCGCTGATCGCCAAGAAGGATCGCGCGCTGCCGGAATATGTCGAGATCCTGCAGCGGCCGCTGACGCGGCAGAACAGCACGTCCGACATCGCCGACTGGATGTACTATTTCGTCGGCTCCGACCGCGGCGCCGCGAGCGCGGACCGCGCCGCCTATGCCCGGCTCAAGCAGCCCGTCGCCATGCTCTGGGGCGACATGGACGACGTGACGCCGCTGGCGCAGGCGCGCGATCTGAACGTCCTCCTGCCACAAGCGCACCTCACTGTTTTACCCGGCCTCGGTCACATTCCGCAGATCGAGTCGCCGGACCAATTCAACGACGCCCTGCTCAAGGCGCTCGCAAACCTTTAAGCTAAACCAGGATTCGAGCTTCACCGGAGGAACGATGGACATCATCAGACTATGCGCCTGGGGCTACGCCGCGCTGCTCGGGTTCGTGATCCTCACCGGCTATATCCCTGCCTTTATCGACCAGAACGACATGATCTTCGGCCTGTTCCGCCGCACCTGGTACGCCGACGGGCTGCACCTCGTCTCCGCACTATGGGCATTGAGCGCGGCGCTGACGTCCCGCCGCGCCTCCGAACTGTTCTTCCAGCTCTTTGGCGTGTTCTATTTCGCCGACGGCGTGCTCGGGCTTCTCACCGGCAGCGGCTATCTCGACTTCGGCATCCTCATCAACGGCGTGCTCAACCTGCCGCTCCAGACCCGCATCTTCGCCAACGCCCCGCATCTTGGCCTCGGTGGAGTAGCCATCCTGATCGGCTATGTCCTGGCCCCGCGAACGCGGCCTGCCCATGCTTAGGCGCCTGCGTCGCATCCTGCTTGCGCTGCTCGTCCTGATCGCACTCGCGATCCTGGTGCCGCTCGCCTACATCGAAGGGACCTGCCAGCCGGCGTCGCAAGCAGCCGCATCGACGACATCAGCGATCGCCCTGCCCACGATCGACGAGATGGGCTACCGTCGCCCCCTGGACAACACCTATTTCACCTTCCCGGAATGGTACATCGTCTATTCCTTCGAGGATTTTGGCCGCTTCCTCGATCACTCCAGCGAAAGCCAGTTCGGCTATCTCGGCCACATCTTCGGCTTCTGGAAAAGTTTTTGCACCATCAACCGCGCAGTGCCGCCTGCCATGCAGTCGCGCTTCGACGTCAAGATGATGATCTACGTCATCGGCATCAGCTATTCGGCCGAATATGCGATCAAGGGTCTTTACGAGAACACGATCGGCCGTATCTTCGAATGGATCAGGGGACCAAAGCTCACGCCGCAGGACGAGTTTGCGCGCGCGGTGCTGCAGGACTACGCCGCGTTCCTCTACACCATCCCCTGGTACAAATATCCGTTCCGCGACACGCTGAACGGCCTGATGGCGATCTCCGCACCGACACCGAGCAGCTTGCGCAGCTGGGAGCGCGATTTTGCGCTCGGCACCGAATATTTCCTCAAGATCGGCTACGCCAAGGCGATCCAGAAGGCGCTGGATGCCTCCAGCGACGACGAGCCGCGCGACATCATGTTCGTGGTCGCGGCGCTGCCGCCGGACGTGCTGGCTGCCGAGCCGCGCATCAAGCCGATCCGTGCGCTATCGCCGGATTGGCAGCTCGTGCAGGCGCCGCGCTACAAGGCGCTGACCGAGATCCTGAGCGGGCTTTTGGACCGCGGACATCGCCTGGCAGAGATCGCCGGCAATCACGACATCCTCATCACGGTGATTGCACCGGCGTCGGCGAAGCTTGACGTCGCGGACACGACGGAGCTGTTTTCGCTCGATCTCGATGCCAAGCCCGGCTTCCGCCGTGCGGGTTTAAAGGCTAGGATCGACAGACTGGTCGAGATCAAGCGCGAGCTGACGGCGCGGGGTGCGAGCCTTGAGCATTTTTATGATTATTGACGGACGAGGAACGCGGCTGCGCGCGATCGGCAAGATCGCCGCGGCTGTTGCGCTCGTGGTCGCCGGCTGGCTCGCCCTCGTCATCGTGCTCACCTTCGGAACATCGCCGGGCCGTTCGATGGCCGTGATCGGCCCGCAAGCGCAGGCGCTTGCGGCTATCGCGAGGGCCGATGGTCGCGTGCTGTCCTCGAACGCCTATGTGACCATTGCGCGCTCGAACGTGGCCGACTTCGTCAGCCGGCTTTATGCCTCAGGTGCCCTGCTCGTGCTCGACGCCGAGCAGGCCGGCGGCTGCAATGGTCTTGCGCCGAAGCGCGAGCAAATCTGAGCACGCTTGGGAGCGTTTCCCATCGAAGACTGCGTGTTGGCAGTCAGCAGGCATCCGCCTGACGCTTTTACTGGGCTATTGCTGAGGTCTTGATCTTGCGAAGCCGGTCGAGGTCCTCGTCAACCGATAGAGCCATCGGCGTGTTTCGCGGCGTCATCCGATACGTCCGCAAAGAGGGTGTGGCTTCGACCAAAGCGGGCCACGCCGCTTCCGCCTCGGCGGCACGACCGGTACGAATGAGAGACGACAGCCAGATCGCCTTGCAGAAGCCCATCGCCGGTGTTCGATCCATGCATTCGCGGGCAGAACGCAGCGCATTTTCGTAATCCTGCACGGAATAGCGCAGCCGCGTCGCGACGTGAACGTATTGCGGTGGGCGTAACGGACTCCATGAGGCCGCCTTCTCAAAGGCTTCAATCGCGGCCTCGTTCCGACCGGCATGATGCAAGGCACTGGCGAGGGCGACCCAATTATCCGGATTGCCGGGGCCGAGTTCGACCGCCCGCTCGGCCGCGCCCACTGCCGCCTCGGGGTTCTGACCCGCCTCGATTGTCAGGGACAGCGCGCGCCACGAGCTGGCACGAAGTGGATCCAGCGCAATGGCGCGTTCGACGTCGGCGATCGCCTGCGGCAGATCCTGACGACTGAGACCAGGATCGTGCTGGCCAAAGATCAGCATTTTCTTCACCAGTCCGAGGCCGGCCCATGTCGGGGCGTAGTTCGGATCGAGGCGAGCCGCCAGTTCGAGCTCCTGCCGCGCCTGGCGGAGGCCCTCGGGAGTCGGCGCCGCCGTCAACGCCAAGGTGCGCAGGACGTGCGCGTGCACATCGAGCGAGGCTGGCGCGCGGCTCCGTAACGCCGCCCGGTCCGACTCGCGCACGGTTGAACCAAGTGAGGCGCTGATCCGTGAGAACAGCGCATCGGTGACGTCGGGCAAGTCTTGCGCCGTCGGCTCGAACCGGCCGCTCCAGACGATGCGGCCGTTACCGGAGGCGATCAGTTGCACGTCGAGCTGGAGCCGGTCGCCGCGCCTCTCCGCGCTGCCATCCACGAGGTAGCGAGCACCGGTCATCGCGGCGATCCGTTCCGGCGACAGGTTCTTGCCGCCAAGATCAGCTGTGGCGAGGGTCGACACGATGCGCAGATCGGGATTGCGCGCGAGCTCGCCGGCAATCGTGTAGGCCAATCCGTTGCCGTCCGGGCTGCCTTCGCCAGCGGCGTTGAGCACGCGAAATGGCAGAACTGCAACATCCGCCACCATCCTGTCGGGCGCTTTGGAGCTGCCGGCGTCGAAGAATGGATATTGCCAGACCAGTCCGATCGCGGCTGCCACCACCGCAAGGGCGGCGGCCATACGATAGAACCGCCGCAGATCACGCGGCGCCGTGTCGGCCGCGTCGACGATCAGAAGGTAACCACGTCGGGGCATCGTCCGCACGACTTGCTGCCTGACGTCACCGAGCGCGCGCCGGATCTCGACCACGCATTGCACCAGCGAGTCATCGGTCACCGAAACGCCCGGCCAGACTCGCGCGCTGAGATCGGGTTTTGTAACCAGCTCTCCGTGATGGCGCCCCAATTCAAGCAGGACTGCCAGAGCCTGAGGCCGGAGCTCAACGATCTGGCCGCGCCGGTCCAACAACTGAGCCTGATCCAGATCGAGCGTGTATCCATTCAGCCGCAGGCTGGTCATGAGCACACCTTCCGCCGTCGATCATAGCCGACCGAGATATGCGTCTCAAGGCATCCGCAGAGCCCGATTTCGTCCTTTATCGTGCCATTTCGTGCGGTCTCACCACGGACCCGCGCTACGCTGACCGTTGAAGCGCCGCTGTCCTGAACCAGCGACTATCCGAGTAACGCGAGAAGCAGAAGCTGCCACGGCCGCTCACGCGACACCGAGTGTGTCCGGAGCGCAACAGCAGCGCTGCGCTCTCTTTCCTGTGAGGAGATTGCAAATGCGGAAGATGTTTTCGATCCTGTGCGCGGCTTGCATCGTCCAGTTCGCAGGCAATGCGGCGCAGGCTCAATGCACAGCCCGCGATGTCTTGCAGAAACGGCTGACGCTCAAGACACGCCTGGTCGAAACGCCTCAACAACCAATTAAGTCCGACCGCGATCTGGCGACATGGAAGACGATCACGCTCGGTACCTTCGCTGACCCGCTCAGACTGCGCAGCAAGTTGAATGACATGGGTTGCAGTGTCGGTGGGCAGGCCGCCGAAATCCTCGCGCGACCGACATTCATCCTTGGCTCTCGCAAGACAGACGTTGAGCTTGTCCTCGTATCGCCAATCCAGCTTGGGTTCACCTCCGATGTCGTGACCCTGACCGACGTCTACGCGCGCGCGCGACAGCTCGGCTTCGAACTTGCGGCGGCCGAAGTCGGCCCGCAATTGCGCATGCAATACCTCGACCAACCCATCGGTGAATTCCTCATCATCGGAATGGAACCAATCAAGAGCTGGAGCGGTGAGCCAATCATTCTCAACGTGGCAAACGGCGGCGCCGGATTGATCCTGATCGGCCAAGACGGCAGAGCCGAGGCCGAGATACCCGCGACATCCCGGTTCGTCCTCGCGCGCTCGCAACAGTCGGCAACCAGCACTGAGCTCACCGAGGTCACTGGCCGTCCGTAGGCCCCTCGTCACAAGGGAGCGCCAAAGCCTATCTTGCGACAAGCCATCCACAACCGATGCAGCTCATCGTCGGATGGTGCATCCGAATGATCCATTCCGGTTTCGATGCATTCAGCCTTCAGCTTTCTGTATTGCGGCGATCCGTAGAAGTAGAGACCTACAAGCGTCATTAGCGCCAGGACTACACCCGCAATGACGCGTCGTCCCGTACCGCGTCTCACGACGCATACTTCTGATACATCGTATTCGTGAACAGCCCGGCCGGATCGTACTTCCGCTTGGCGGCGAAGAAGTCGTCGATTTGCGGATAGGATTTCTTGAGCTGGTCGCGCGAGTAATAGAGCTGGTACGGCAGGAAGAAACGGCCCTGATTGGCTGTCGTGAGGTCGATCAGCTCTTCCGTCACCTTCTTCATGCGTGCGTTGCCCTCGTCGTCCGTGGGCTGGTTGATGTAGAGCACCAGCGAGAACGCCGGCTCCGGCGAATAGGTCAGGAAATTGTCTTCCTTGTGGACGACGCGGACCGAGGCGTTGAGCAGGTTGGTCTTGTTGACGAGCATGATCTTGCGCATGCCGTCGACGAAGGCGACGAAGTTTTTGCGCGGGATGAAGTACTCGTGCAGGATATCCGTCTCCTCCTGCAACGCGTTGCGCAAGTAAGGCACGGAATCGTGCATGGGATCGTTACGGCTGACGAGACAGGCTTCGCCCGAGGCAATCGCCTGCGCCCGCGTCACCGTGCAGTTTTCCATGCGGTGTTCGATGTGCTTTTCGGAGAGCCATTTCAGCTCCTGGAAGAACGGCCCCTGCTTCGACAGGTTGATGGTGAGCCGCCGCAGCTTCGTGCTGCTGACTTCGCCTAATGGCTGGCGCTGGAAGTCGGTGCCGTCCGCCTTGGTGTAGGTGTAGAGCAGCATCTCCTGGAGGAAGGTCGACGGCGCGGTCGAGAGATGGCCGTACATCAGGCCGATATTGGTGTCCTTCTCGATCTCACCGGAGAACAGCGCCGGGAACGCCTTGTAATCGAGCACACGCCGCCCGGTCTGGTAGACCGCGTTGTCGGCGATATCGAGCTCGGCCTCGACGATGACGCCGAACAGGCCGTAGCCGCCGACCACGAGGTTGAACAATTCCGGGTTCTCGGTTGCTGACACGTTACGGATCGAACCATCCGCCAGCATCACCTTCATCAATTTGATCGAGCGCGCCAGCGCGCCGGCCTGATGGTCCATGCCGTGAGCATTGACCGAGATCGAGCCGCCGACGCTGAAGATATCGGTCGACTGCATGGCGCGGACGGCGAAGCGCGGATGCAGCGCGATCTGGATGTCGTGCCATGTCGCGCCCGGCTGTACCGTCACGGTGCGCGCAGTGTCGTTCAAGGTGATGCGGTTGAAGGTCCGCATGTCCAGCACAATACCGCCCTTGCGAAAAGCCTGGCCGCCCATGGAGTGGCGCACGCCGGCCGTCGTCACCGGCAGCTTGTTGTCGCGCGCGAACGCCAGCGTCTTCGCGATGTCGTCGACGCTGCGGATCTCGACGACGCCATAGATTTCGGTGCGATTGAGGCAGCTCGCATCATTGATGCTGCCGCCAAGCTGCGACCACTTTACCCCTTGGAGCGGCGCAATCGCCCTCACCTTGTCCAGATCGATCTTGCCCTGCTCGCCAAGGTCGGCGGCGGGCCGGCAATCCTTTGGCCCGGTCGGATCGGCCGCCAGCGCCTGCAATTTGCGGAAGCCGTAGACGCCAAACAGCGCGACCAGCACCGCGACGGCCGAAACGCCCGCTTTGAACTTTCCAAAGTTTTTCATGAAGTGATTCCGGTGGGAGGTCGATGATCCCTAAGCGTGGAACATTAGTCAAACCGGCGCGCGGCCGGTTCAATTCAACGTTGAATTTGCGCGGCGGTCCCTGAAAAATGTGCTAATGAAACCGCCCAACCAAGAACAACCATACCGGGAGGATACTCCATGCTCAGCCGACGCAGCGTCCTGCTTGCCTCCCTCGCAGCCGGAGTAGCGATGAACAGCAAAGATGCCCAAGCGGCGGCGGCGCAGCCGGCGACGCCGGTCAATTTCGACGTCCCCGCCAACGCCTGCGATTGCCACACCCATATCCACGGCGATGTCGAGAAATTCCCATTCTTTGCCGGCCGCGTCTACACACCCGAGCCGGCAAGCCCGGACGAGCAGGCCGCACTGCACAAGGCGCTACGCATGGAGCGCGTGGTGGTGGTGACGCCGAGCGTCTACGGCACCGACAATTCCTCCAGCCTGTTCGGCATGAAGGCCCGCGGCGCCAATGCGCGCGGCGTTGCCGTGATCGACGACAAGACGTCGGAGAGCACGCTCGACACGATGCACCAGGACGGTTTCCGCGGCGTCCGCCTCAATCTCGCGACCGGCGGCGTCAACGATCCCAATGTCGGCCGTCCCCGCTTCAGCGCCGCGGTCGAGCGCATGAAGGCGCGCGGCTGGCATGTGCAGCTCTACACCACGCTTGCGATGATCTCGGCGATCAAGGATCTCGTCGAGACGGCGCCGGTGCCTGTCGTGTTCGACCACTTTGGCGGCGCGCAGGCGACGCTCGGCCTGGAGCAACCGGGCTTCTCCGATCTCGTCGCACTGGTGAAATCCGGCAAGGCCTATGTCAAGATCTCCGGCGCCTACCGCTCGTCGAAGCTTGCGCCCGATTATCAGGACATGGCGCCGTTCGCGCAGGCTCTGATCGCGGCCAATCCCGAGCGCATCGTCTGGGGTACCGACTGGCCGCATCCGGATTCGAGCCAGGTGCCGGGACGGAAGGCCACCGACATCGCGCCGCTGTTCCAGATCGATGACGGCCGCCTGCTCAACCAGCTTCCGGTGTGGGCACCCGACGCCGCGATCCGCCAGAAGATTTTGGTCGACAATCCCGCCCGGCTCTACGGTTTCTGAGACCGCACGCCGCGCGCCGGAATCAGCGGGCGCGGCGCGAGAAGAAGGAGATCAGGACCGGCAGGGTCACGAGGATCACGACCGGCGCCAGCATCATGCCGGTGACGACCACGACCGCGAGCGGCTTCTGCACCTGGGACCCGATGCCTTCCGAGAGCGCAGCCGGCAGAAGGCCGACGCCGGCGACCACGCAGGTCATCAGCACGGGCCGGAGCTGCAATTCCCCGGTCCGCACCACCGCGGTCATGCGGTCCATCCCCTCCTCGATCAGCTGGTTGAACTGCGAGATGATGATGATGCCGTCCATCACGGCGATGCCAAACAGCGCGATGAAGCCGATCGCCGCGGAGACGCTGAAGGCAGTGCCTGTGATGACGAGCCCGAGCACGCCGCCGAAGATCGCCATCGGAATCACGCTCATGGCGAGCAGCGTATCGGTCATCGAGCCGAAATTGAGCCAGAGCAGGATTCCGATCAGCGCCAGCGAGATCGGCACCACGATCGACAGACGGCGGATCGCGTCCTGGAGATTGCCGAATTCGCCGACCCACTCCATGTGCGAGCCGGGTGGCAACTGCACCTGCTCGGCGATCTTGGCCTGCGCCTCGCGGATCGCGCTGCCGAGGTCGCGCTCGCGCACCGAGAACTTGATCGGCAGATAGCGCTCCTGCTGCTCGCGATAGATATAGGCCGCGCCTGAGACCAGGCTGATGGACGCGACCTCGCTGAGGGGGATCTGCGTGATGGTGCCGTTCGGACCGGGCGCGCCGATGCGCAGGTTCTGAATCGCTTCGGCGCTCTTGCGGTATTCCGGCGCGAGACGAACGATGATCGGGAAGTGGCGGTCGCTTCCGGGCTCGTAAAGGTCGCCCGCGCTGTCGCCGCCGATTGCGACCTTGATGGTGGCGTTGATATCGCCGGGTGCAAGCCCGTAGCGCGCAGCCTTGGCGCGGTTGATGTCGATCTGGATGGTCGGCTGGCCGAGCGAGGTGAACACCGCAAGATCGGTGACGCCCTGCACGGTCGACAGCACCGACTTGATCTTGGCGGCGGTGTCGGTGAGCGCCTGGAGATCGCCGCCGAACAGTTTTATCGAGTTCTCGCCCTTCACGCCCGAGACGGCTTCCGAGACGTTGTCCTGGAGATATTGCGAGAAGTTGAACTCGACGCCGGGGAAGCGGTCGTCGAGCGCCTTCAACAGTTGCGCGGTCAGCTCTTCCTTGCTGCGGGTATTCGGCCAGGTGCTCGCGGGCTTCAGCGGCGCGAAGAACTCGGCATTGAAGAAACCGGCAGCATCGGTGCCGTCGTCGGGACGGCCGTGCTGCGACACCACGGACTCGACCTCGGGCCGCGCGGCGATCACCTTGCGCATCTCGTTGACGTAGGTGTTGCCCTCCTGCAGCGAGATCGTCGGCGGCAGCGTGGCGCGGATCCAGAGATTGCCTTCTTCCAGCTTGGGCAGGAATTCGAGGCCGAGCAGCCGGCCGATCGCGATCGTCATCAGCACGAGACCGATCGCACCACCGAGAACGATGTTGCGGTTGGTGACCGCCCAATTCAGCACCGGCATGTAGATCCGGTGCAGGAACATCATGATCCGGGTCTCGGTCTCCTCGACATGCGCGGGCAGGATGATCGCGGATAGCGCCGGCGTCACCGTGAAGGTCGCCAGCAATCCGCCCGCGAGCGCATAGGCGTAGGTGCGCGCCATCGGGCCAAAGATGTTGCCCTCCACGCCCGAGAGCGTGAACAGCGGCAGGAACGCCGCGATGATGATGGCGGCGGCAAAGAAGATCGAGCGCGACACGTCGGCGGCCGCGCTCAGGATGGCATGGCTCTTCATGCCCATGATGGTTTCGGGGGAGATGTGCTCGTATTCGTGGAGCGGCGTCGTCTGCGTCAGGCGGCGGAAGATCGCCTCCACCATGATGACGGTGGCGTCCACGATCAGGCCGAAGTCGATGGCGCCGACCGACAGCAGGTTCGCCGATTCCCCGCGCAGCACCAGGATGATGACAGCGAAGAACAGCGCGAACGGAATCGTGGCGCCGACGATCAACGCGCTGCGCATGTTCCCCAGGAACAACCACTGCAGCAGCACGATCAGGATAATGCCGACCACCATATTGTGCAGCACGGTGTGGGTGGTCAGGTCGATCAGGTCCTTGCGGTCGTAGATGCGCTCGATGCGCACGCCCGGCGGCAGGATGGACGAGTTGTTGATGGTGTGGACGAGTTGCTCGACGCGTTTGATGGTCGGCGTGCTCTGCTCGCCGCGCCGCATCAGCACGATGCCCTGCACGATGTCGTCGTCGTCGTCGAGGCCGGCGATGCCGAGCCGCGGCTTCTCGCCGACGGTCACGGTCGCGACGTCCTTCACCAGCACCGGGTTGCCACCGGTTTGCGCGACCATGGTGTTGGCGAGATCGTCGATCGAGCGGATCAGGCCGACGCCGCGCACCACGGCCGATTGCGAGCCGATATTGACGGTGTTGCCGCCGACATTGACGTTTGAATTGCTCACGGCCTGCAGCATCTGCGGCAGCGTCAGCCCGTTGGCGATCAGCTTGTTGAAATCGACCTGGAGCTCATAGGTCTTGGTCTTGCCGCCCCAGCCGGTGACGTCGATCACGCCGGGCACGGCGCGGAATCGGCGCTGCAGGATCCAGTCCTGGATCGTCTTGAGATCGAGCACGCTGTAGTTCGGCGGACCAACGAGCCGGTAGCGGAAGATTTCGCCGATGGGGCTCAGCGGTGAGATCTGCGGCTGCACGTTGCCGGGCAAGGGCGCGAGCTGCGCCAGGCGGTTCAACACCTGCTGCAGCGCCTCATCATAGGTGTAGGCGAAGGAGAACTGCAGCTTGATGTCGGAGAGGCCGTAGAGCGAGATGGTGCGGATGGTCGTGAGGTTCTTCAGCCCCGCGACCTGGGTCTCGATCGGAATGGTGATGTAGCGTTCGATCTCTTCGGCCGAGAGGCCCGGGCTTTGCGTCACCACGTCCACCATCGGCGGCGTCGGATCGGGATAGGCCTCGATGTTGAGCTGGTTGAACGCGATCAGGCCACCGATCAGCACGGCGACGAACATGCCGACCATGAGGTAACGGCGATTGACGGCAAGGGCGACGAGGCGGTCCATTCAGCTCAGTTTTTTCTTTGCGCGCGCGGCAGTCCTGACGGCGCATAATCTTGTCGAAAACCGCTACTCGCCTTCCCGGATCATGCGTTAGCTGCCGGAGGCCGCGCGGTCGATGAACAGGCTGCCCTTGGTTACAATCTGTTCGCCCGGTTTCAGATTGCTTGTGACTTCGACGAGGTCGCCGTTGACGAGGCCGATCTTGATGTGGCGCAGCTCGACCGACTTGTCCTCGCGCGCGACCCAGATGCGGACCTGGTCGCCTTCGTAGATCAAGGCCTGCTTCGGCACGGCGGGCGCTGCGCGGTCGCCGGCGGAATAGATCGTCACATTGGCGAACATTTCCGGCTTGAGCAGGCCTTCCTTGTTGTCGATGGTGGCGCGCACCAGAAGGCGGCGGGTGTTGGGATCGATCGCAGCGGCGACGTAGTTGATCTTGGCGGTAAGCGGATGGCCGGGCAGCGCCATGACGTTGACGGTGATGTCCTGGCCGATGCAGACCGAGGCGGCATCGCTCTCGCGCACGAAGGCCGTCAGCCAAACGGTGGAGAGGTCGCCGATCACGAAGACCGGATCGCTGGCGCCGGAATTGACGTACTGGCCGGGGCCGATCTTGCGCTGCACGACCGTGCCCGCGATCGGCGAATAGATCGTGATCTCGGGATTGATGGCGCCCTTGTCGCCGAAAGCCTTGATCGCCTCGTCGGTGAAGCCGAGGATGCGCAGCTTGTTGCGCGAAGCTTCCAGCGCCGTCATCGACGAGCGCATGTCGTTCTGGGCCTGGACCTGGGTGGTCTCGGCCTGCTGATAGTCCTTCAGCGGAATGGCGCGGCCTTCGTAGAGGTCCTTGGCGCGCTTGAACTGGATGTCGGCGAGCTCCATCGCCGACTTCGCCTTGTTCTGCGCGGTCATCGCCGCGATGAAATCGTTCTGGGCCTGCACCGTGTCGGCGGCCTCGATCGTGAACAGCGGTTGGGCTTGGCGGAGGCTCTCGCCGGGCTTGGCGAGCAGCTTGGTCACCCGGCCGGCATAGGGCGAGAACACCGGGGTCGAGCGATCCTCGTCGACAGCCACCTTGCCTTCGGTGACATACTCGGCCCGGAAGGCCTTCTTCTTCACGGGCTCGATGGTCAGCGTCGCCCATTCGGAGGCGGTCGGCGTGAAGTTCTGCGCGTTCTTGCGCGACTGGCTGGAGATCTCGGAGTGGTTCTTCTCCTTGGCTCCGCCGGCAAAGAGGAAGCCATAGGCAGCGCCACCGGCAAGCGCCAGTAGAACTACGGATGCGATCATCCGCTGCTTGGTAAATACCTGCAATTGCTTGGTATTTTCAGCTACCATGGGCCCCGGTCATGTCTGCGATGATTGCGGCAAAATGACTGCCTCATCGGTCGCGCTAATAGTGCTGAATTGTTAGTTCAAACAACCCTTAAAACGCGAGCCCCTTCTCGCTTTGTGTTAAAATTTTGACATATGCCGCACTGCACGCGCGACCTTAACGCGCAGGCCATTGCGGCGGGTGACTGCCGAGCGGCATCGCCGGATGCGCCCATCGCGCCGGCGTCTTCGACAGAACAGCTGAATGCGTAACCGCCCTCAACGCCCCGAAGCCTGATGGCATGGGCTCGATGAACGAGAGATGTACAGCCTCGCTGGTCAGCTCTTCAGCCTTCAACCCGTCAGCGAGACGGCCGAGACTCCACAACCACCGGCCTGTCTGCGCAAGTGATACACGCACATGCCAGCTGCCGCCTTCGCGAGCCTGGCGCGCCTTCGCGATCATGGCGCCGAACGCCATCAGATAGCCGGTAGCGTGGTCGAGCATCTGCGCAGGCAACTCCTTGGGACCGTCGATGCCGGCGGCCTCTCCCTCGGCGTGATTGAAACCGGTCGCGGTCTGCACCAGCGAGTCGAAGCCGCGCCGCTCCGCCCACGGGCCGGCATGGCCATACGCCGAGAGCGTGACGTAGACGATGCCGGGATTGAGCTTCGCCGCGTCCTCCGGCGCGAAGCCGAGGGCGGCAAGTGAGCGCGGACGATAGCCCTGTGAGAAGATGTCGGCGTCGGCGAGCAGGTCGCGCAATTGCTTGCGCCCCTCCTCGCGCTTGAGCTCGATGAAGGTCGTGAGCTTGCCGCGCCCGGTGTCGATGGTGAGCCAGGGAATGGCGGGAAGATTTGGGCCCGAGACGAGCAGCACATCCGCGCCGTGGACCGCGAGCGTGCGTCCGGCGACGGGGCCGGCGATCACACGGGAGAGATCGAGCACGCGGACGCCGGAGAGCGGACGATCACCTCTAGGCCACGGTTTTGGCGGGGCGTCGCCGATCTTTTTGATCGAGATCAGCGGCAGCTTTGCGAGCGCCTGCGCTTGCGGCAATTCCGACCATTCGTCATGCGAGCGCATCAACGCAACGACGCCGCCGGCCGCATAGGCCGCGGTCTCGAAATCCTCGCCCTTCCACTGCATCAGCGCAGCCTGCACCTGCTCGCGCTCCGGCTTGCAGTTGAGCACGTTGCAGACGGCGTCACGATGATGGGGAAAGTTGGTGTGACAGCGCACGAAGCGGTTGTCGCCGGTCTTGTAGACGCCGGCGATCGCATCCCACGCCGGTGGCGGCGGCTTGTCGTCGACGCGTAGGTAACGTTCCGAGCGGCACTCGGCCACGGCGTGACGCATGTTGACGGCGATATCCTGCACCTGCCCGCTGCGCAGCTTCCAGATTTCGGCGGCGGCCAGTCCCGCAGCCGCGACACTGACCTGGGCGGCCACGGCGACGCGAAACGACGACGGCAGTTGCGGCTCCTCGCCGGTGAGCGCCACGCGCTCGAGCGCGGCCGGCTCGCCGCCCGCGGCCGTCCAGATCGCCTTCAGGATCGCGGCGGCGCTTTGCATTGCCATTTTCCTCCCGCTAAAGCGCCATCGTGCTTTAGCTTTTTGTTTGAGCATGATCTCCGCGCAAACGCGTTCCGCGTTTGTCGCGAGGGAAAACCGCTTCACACTTTTCCGGATCATGCTCTAGCCTGC
The DNA here is from genome assembly GCF_024758505.1 of Bradyrhizobium arachidis. NCBI lineage: Bacteria > Pseudomonadati > Pseudomonadota > Alphaproteobacteria > Hyphomicrobiales > Nitrobacteraceae > Bradyrhizobium > Bradyrhizobium arachidis. The sequence goes on from NZ_CP077970.1 coordinate 6,367,257, forward strand.
CGCGTCTCATAGCATGGAAAGGAAGGCAATGGCTGCCATCGATCCCCTCACCGCGGGTGGCGTGCTGCTCGCAACCGCGCTGACCGACGCCGTCTACGTCATGTTCACCTCGGCCGTGGTGGCACGAAAGCGCGTGCCGGCGGCGACCTGGAGCAGCATCTGGTATGTGCTGTCATCCTATGCAGTGATCAGCTACACCGAGAACTGGATGTACGTGGCGTTTGCCGCGCTCGGCTCGTGGCTCGGCGCCTATTTCACCATCACCTTCCTGCACCGCCCACCCGGCGGCCCGCCGGTGGGTGCGGCGCCGGAGTGAGGGTCAATACACATCCCGTGTCGTCCTGGCGAAAGCCGGGACGACGTTGTGGAAGCATGGTGCCGACAACAACCGTAGTCATTGCGACAAACAAAAAGGGAAAATCAAAAATGGATCTCGGTCTCAAGGGACGAAACGCAGTCATCCTGGGCGGCACGCGTGGCATCGGGCGGGCTATTGCGGCGACGCTGGCGGGCGAAGGCGCCAATGTCGCGGTCTGCGCGCGCAATGCGGATCAGGTGGCGGCCACGGTGGCCGAGTTGAAGGCGAGTGGTATCAGCGCAACGGGCGCCTCGGTCGACATCACCGACGGCGCCGCGCTAAAATCCTGGATCGACGGCGTCGCCAAGGAATTGGGCAGCGTCGACATGCTGTTCTCCAATGCCGGCGCGATGGCGCAAGGCGGCGATCCCGCATCGTGGGAGCAGAACTTTCGGCTCGACGTGCTCGGCGCCGTGCATGCGTTCGAGGCTGCGCGCCCCTTCCTTGAAGCCAGCGGCGAAAAGACCGGCGATGCCGCCTTCGTCATCATCTCGTCGATATCAGCCGCGCAAGCCGACGCGGCCAGCTCCTACGGTCCGATCAAGGCAGCGCTGATCCACATGGCCAAGGGACTGGCGCGGCAATATGCGGCCAAGAAGATCCGCGTCAACGTGGTGTCGCCGGGCACGGTCTATTTCAAGGGTGGCGTCTGGAACATGGTCGAGCAGAACATGCCCAAGCGCTACGAGGATGCAATGCGCCGCAATCCATTGGGCCGGATGGCGACGCCGCAAGAGATCGCGAACGCGGCGGTGTTTCTGGCGAGCCCGGTGTCGTCGTTCACGACGGGGTCGAATCTCGTCGTGGATGGCGCGATCTCGAACCGGGTGAATTTTTAGACACTCGCGTCATCGTCGATCCGTCATCCTGAGGCGCGAGCCGTGCGACGCGACGCGTCGCATGGGGAGCCTCGAAGGATGAACGGCTCGGATGCAGCCGGGCCGTCGCCCTTCGAGGGCCGCTGAAGAAGCGGCCACCTCAGGGTGACGGTGATAGATCTGTCGTCGTGGCAAGCCTCAATGAAAATCCCGTGACGGCGGCAGGATGCGGACGTTGCGGGGGTGGCGGATTTTCTGCGCGGGCGTATCGGCGTGGTCGCGGCGGTCGTCGTTGAGCGGCTCGATCAGCGCGGGACCGGCCGGCACCGGCGGCTTGCGGGTGAGCGCGTCATTGGCAAGGCCGATCAGATCGTGCGAGCGGTCGATCATGCGCTGGGCCACCAGATGCGTGACCTCTTCGGGGCTGCTCTGGATATAGCCCTCGACCAGGACGAGGCGCGCGCCCATCACCTCTTTACGGTACTGCTCCATCACTTTCGGCCACACCACGATATTGGCGATGCCGGTTTCGTCCTCCAGCGTCATGAACACGACGCCATTGGCGCTGCCCGGCCGCTGCCGCACCAGCACCACGCCGGCGCAGCGGACGCGGCGACGGTCGTTCCTGTGCGAGACGTCCGTGCAGGGGATCACGCGCTCCTTCGTGAACATCTCCCGCAAAAATTCCATCGGATGCCCCTTCAGCGACAGGCGGATGGTCTGATAATCGGCGACCACCTGCTCGGGCCGCGGCATCACCGGCAGCGGCTTTGCATGCTCGTCCGGCTGCTCGCGGGCTGTGGCGGCCTCGAACAGCGGCAGCGGCACATCGTCGGGCAAGCGCCGCACCTGCCACAGCGCCTCGCGGTGGTCGAGCCCGAGCGAGCGGAACGCATCGGCGTCCGCAAGCAGGATCAACGCGCGCTTGGGCAGGCCGGTGTCGCGGGCGAAGTCTTCGAGCGAGGTGAAGGGACGGCGGTTGCGGGCGGCGACGATGCGGTCGGCCCAGTCTTCCCGGTCATTCCGGGGCGACGCGTCAGCGTCGAACCCGGAATCCATTCCGCCAGGCGTATGCGGCCCGATGGATTCCGGGTTCGCGCTTCGCGCGCCCCGGAATGACAGTTGAGAGAGTTTCAGTCTCTCCTCGTCTTCATCCAGCCAGTGAAAGCCGTCGATCTGGCGGAACCCCAGGCGCACAGCGCAGTATTTGCCGCTCCCCTCCTCCAGCGTGTTCTGCGCAAAGCTGTGGGAGACGTCGATCTGGCGCACCTCGACGCCGTTCTTGCGGGCATCGCCGACGATCTGCGCCGGGGCGTAAAAGCCCATCGGCTGCGAATTGAGCAGCCCGCAGCAGAACGCATCGGGATGATAATGCTTCAGCCAGGACGAGATATAGACGAGCTGGGCAAAGCTCGCGGCATGGCTCTCCGGGAAGCCGTAGGAGCCAAACCCCTTGATCTGCTCAAAACAGTTTTTGGCAAACTCCGGGTCGTAACCGCGCCGGATCATGTTGCCGATCATCTTTTCCTCGAACTTGCCGATGGTGCCGACATTGCGAAACGTCGCCATTGAGCGGCGCAGGCCGTTGGCCTCCTCCGAGGTGAACTTTGCCGCCTCGATCGCGATCCGCATCGCCTGTTCCTGGAACAGGGGCACGCCGAGCGTCTTGTGCAGGACCTTGTAGAGCTCGTCCGGCTCGCCGTGATCGGGCGACGGTGACGGATAATTCTCCTTCTCGACCCCGTTCCGCCGCCGCAAATAAGGATGCACCATGTCGCCCTGGATCGGTCCGGGACGCACGATCGCGACCTCGATGACGAGGTCGTAGAAAGTTTGCGGCTTCAGGCGCGGCAGCATGTTCATCTGCGCACGGCTCTCGACCTGGAACACGCCGAGCGATTCTCCGCGGCACAGCATGTCGTAGACGTTCTTGTCATCCTGCGGGACGCTGGCCAGCACGTAGCGCTCACCCTTGTGATCGGCGATCAGGTCAAAGCATTTGCGGATGCAGGTCAGCATGCCCAGCGCCAGCACGTCGACCTTCATCATGTTGAGCGCGTCGACGTCGTCCTTGTCCCATTCGATGAAGGTGCGGTCGTCCATTGCGGCATTACCGATCGGCACATAGGTGTCGAGCCGGTCCTGCGTCAGCACATAGCCGCCGACATGCTGCGAGAGGTGACGCGGAAATTCGATCAATTCGGTCGCAAGGTCGACCGCGAGGCTGATCATGGGATTTTTGGGATCGAGTCCGGCCTGCTTGACCTGCATGTCGTTGAGGCCCTTGCCCCAGCTTCCCCAGACGGTGTCGGCGAGCGCGGCAGTGACGTCCTCCGTCAGCCCGAGTGCCTTGCCAACGTCGCGGATGGCACTACGCGGGCGATAATGGATGATGGTGGCAATGATCGCGGCACGATGACGGCCGTAGCGGCGATAGACATATTGCATCACCTCCTCGCGCCGCGAATGCTCGAAATCGACGTCGATGTCCGGCGGCTCCAGCCGCTCCTTGGAGATGAAGCGCTCGAACAGCAGATCGACCTTGGTCGGATCGACCGAGGTGATGCCGAGCACGTAGCATACGGCGGAATTCGCCGCCGAGCCGCGGCCCTGGCACAAAATGTTCTGGCTGCGCGCATAGTGCACGATGTCGTGCACGGTGAGGAAGTAATGCGCGTATTTCAGCTCTGATATCAGCGCGAGCTCTTTCTTCAACGTGGCGCGCAGCGTGTCCGATATCTTGCCGCCAAAATATTTTTGCACACCCGCCCAGGTCAGATCTTCCAGATGCCCTTGCGCGGTCTTGCCCGGCGGCACTGGCTCGTCCGGATACTGGTATTTGAGCTGATCGAGCGAGAAGACGATTTTATCGGCGAAGCGCATGGTCTCCGCGATCGCCTCCGGGAGGTCGCGGAACAGGCGCGCCATTTCCTGCGGAGGTTTGAGAAAGCGCTCGGCATTGGCTTGGAGCTTTTTGCCGACCGCCTCGATCGTGGTCTTTTCCCGGATGCAGGTCAGCACGTCCTGCAACGGGCGGCGCGCAGGGTGGTGATAGAGCACCTCGTTGGTTGCCAGCAGCGGCACACCGGCCTTGGCTGCGAGCGCATGAAGCAGGGCCAGGCGGCGCTTGTCGTCGCCACGATAGACGAGGCTTGCGGCCAGCCACACGCCTTCGGCGCGGCTCGTCTTCAGCCTTGAGAGAACGTCCAGCGCTCTCCCAGCTTCAAAGCGATGCGGCAGCGTCAGGATCAGAAGCTGGCCTTCGGCAAACTCCAGGAGATCATCGAAGCGGAGATGGCACTCGCCCTTCTCAATGCGTTCGATATTGTCGCCGCGCTTGCCTTTCGTGAGCAACTGGCACAGCCGGCCATAGGCGGCGCGATCGCAGGGATAGACGAGGATGTCGGGCGTGCCGTCGATGAAGACGATGCGCGCGCCGATCAGGAGCTTTGGTTTGTAGGGCAGCTCGGAATTATCGAGCTCCTTGTAGGCGCGCACGATTCCGGCGAGCGTGTTGTGATCGGCAATGCCGATCGCAGGCAGCCCCAAGACGGCGGCCTGGTGCACATAGGCGCGCGGATCCGAGCCGCCGCGCAGGAACGAGAAGTTTGTGGTGACGCCGATCTCGGCATAGGCAGGCGCACTCATGCGAACAGCCCATGTACATACCAACCGGGAGACATCGGCTTGCCTTCGTCGTCGAACACCTCACCCTCGTAAAGGCCGTCGCGAAAAATCCAGAACCGCAGGCCTTCGGCATCCTCGACGCGGAAATAATCCCGCGTGAACTGTTTGCCATCCTGCTTCCACCATTCCATGGCGATGCGCTCGGGCCCTTCCACCCGCACCACGGCATGCAGTGCGCGCCGCCAGGTGAACTGGTGCGGCGGCCCGTCCGGCACGGTCGCGAACGGCACCTTGATCGGCTCGGGCCGCTCGAACAGCCGCAAAGGGCGCAGCGGCGGCTCGCTCTCGGTGCGCGCGGGCCACTCGGCCTGGGTCGCGGCGGCGAGATGATGCTGCGCCGATACGGCCAGCACCGCGCGCTCCGGAATATGCGTATCCTGCGGCAGGTGCATGACGACGCGCTTTCCGCCGATGCGCGCGGCGATGCGGTCGATCAGCGCGGCGAGCTCGTCATTGTCATGGACATGGGAATCGAGATCGCGCTGCTCCTGCACCACGATCTCGGTGCGGCTCGCCGACAGGCGGACCATGTCGAAACCGAAACCGGGATCGAGGGGATCGGCGAGCGCATCGAGGCGCTCGCGGAACAGACGATCGATGATCGCGCTTTTCGTGACGGGCCGCCCGGTCTCGACCATGATCGACCGCACCGCGCCGTCAGTGCGGAAGAACGAGGCCTCCAGCCGCCGCGCGCCCTTGCCCTGCTTCTCCATGGAGGTAACAAGCGTGTCGGCAAGCCGCGACAGCGTCATCGCGATCATGGTGTCGGTCGCGATCGGTTCGGCAAAGCGCTTCTCCACGATGTAATCGGGCAGCGGCTTTCGCGGATTGATCGGTGCATCGCCCTGCCCCAGCGCATGCGTGAGCAACGTGGAAAACCGCGCGCCGAAACGCGCGGTGATCTCATGCGGCGCGCGCGAGGCGACATCGCCGATTGTTTTGAGCCCGGCGCGACGCAGCCCCGTCGTGATGGCCTCGTCGGCGCCGAGCATGGATACGGGCAATGCGCCGATCGCCTCCGCTTCCGCGCCGTCGGCGACGATGGTGCCGGAGGCCTGACGCGTCAGCGTACGCGCGCACACCGAGGTGCTGGCAATCGCCGCGCTGACGGCAAAGCCCTGCCGCGCCAACGCACGAACGAGTGCCTGCAACAGCGCAGCTTCGCCGCCGAACAGATGCGCGCAGCCGGTGATGTCCAAAAACAGCCCGTGCGGCGGATCGAGCGCCACCAGCGGCGTGAAGCGATCGCACCAGTCGGCGATATCCCCTAACGTCTTGGCATCCGCCACGACATCGGCGTCGAACACTTTTAATTCAGGACAGATGGCGCGGGCATTGGCCAGCGGCAGGCCGATATGCAGGCCGAGGCGCGAGGCCGCCTCGTCGAGCGCATAGATCGAGAGCGCGTTGCTTTCCTTTGCAACAACGATGCTCGCTTCATCGCTAGCTGGCGCGGCGCTGCTCCCCGACAAAACCCGCTTGATGCGGTCGATGGGCAGGCGCGGCAGCCACAGGCTGAGGATACGCCGACGGTTCACTGAATTGGCACTCATCACACTTCCATTCCATGATCCACCGCCCGACCGGGCCATGACGATTGCGCACGAGCTCGGCATCGAACATCGGCGCGCCCCAGGCACTCCAGACTGAGCCCGGCGGCGAATGCGCCGCGCGCAGCATCCATCTTGTCTCGGCCGTCGATGGCGACGGGTTTGCCGCCATCCGCAGCAGCAGCCCGGTTGCGCCTGAAGCCTGTGCGGCAAGCGTCAGCTTGCGGCTCGCCACGAGATCGAACTGCCTCGCCTCACCCCAGAGCTCGAGCACGACGGCGCCGAGCGCATCGCAGGCGAGCGCGTCGGCCGTTGTCCGCAGGGCGGCCTCCGCATCGGCGGCACGCACCATCACCACACGGCGCGGATCGAGGCCGAGCTCGGCGAGCCCGCTCATCGACAACGCGCCCGCTTCCAATTCAGAAAAGTCCTGACGCACCCACAGCAGCGGCCGGCGCGCCGACACGCGGCCCGCAAGCCCCGTCACGAACCCCGTTGCGGCCGTGCCCTGGCGTCCTTCGCAAAACACCTCGTGGATCGCCGCGCGGGCAAGCCCGCCCTGCAGCACGCGATCGGCTTCCGGGTGGCCGAGCGCGACGCGATCGTGATGATGCGCGGCATCCGACGTCTCGATGCGCTCGATCTGGCCGCGCAAAGCCGCAAGCGCGCTTCCACGTGCGCCGCTCATGCTCGCCGCTCCTTCAGGGATGGGTCGCCGGGGCTCAAAAAGCAGAACCACCGGCTGGTTCATTTGTTCATGATATGTTCTAATATAAAGCTAACAGGCCCATGAGAGTCAATCGAATTGGCGCCTCTGCGGATTCATGAGCGGAATCAAAGGGATTCAACGCCATGCAGCTCATCATTCTGACCAGCGAGACGGATTTCGACGGCTGGCGCACGGCCGCGCGGTCGCTAGCGCTTCATCGGATCGATCCGGCGGACGTGACCTGGACGGTAAGGGGTCAAAACCAGGTGCCATCAGGCCTGTCCGAAGCATCAAATCTTCCACCGGTCGAGACTGAAACCACGTTCAGCGTGCCGGCCAATTTCATCGAGCTCGCGCGGATCGCGATCCTGCATCGCGACGACGAACGTTTCGCGTTGCTCTATCGCCTGCTGTGGCGATTGAAGGCCGACCATGATCTGCTCGCGGCGATGACCGATCCCGACGTGGCGCAGGCGAGCGCGATGGTCAATGCCGTGCGGCGCGATGCGCAGCGGATGCGCGAAATCGTCCGCTTCCGCGAGATCGGACGCGAGCACAAGGCGCATTACGCCGCCTGGTTCGCGCCGGAGCATCACATCGTCGAATTCACCGCACCGTTTTTCGCGCGGCGCTTTGCCGACATGCCCTGGTCGATCCTCACGCCTGATGTCTGCGCCCATTGGGATGGTCACGCTGTTACCTTCACGCCGGGCATCAACCAGATGGAGATGCCGGCCCCGAGCAAATTGGAGGAAACCTGGCGCCGCCATTTTCAGGCAAAGCCATCATCGGTGGACGCGCCCGGAAAGCGACGGAGGAACCTGCCGGAGGCTTCGATACTTGAACCTCTGCTTTCCGACGCCGAGCGCTGGACCGGCGGACGGATGATCCCGCGCGCGGAGACATCAATGGCACGCAAGCCCGCCGCCGATAATCTGGAAACACTCCGCGAGGAGGCCGCCCATTGCCGCGCCTGCCCGCTGTGGAAGGACGCCACGCAAACCGTATTCGGCGAGGGGCCGAAGAACGCCACCATCATGCTGGTCGGCGAGCAGCCCGGCGACAAGGAAGACCTTGCCGGCCATCCCTTCGTCGGACCGGCCGGCCAGATGCTCGACCGCGCGCTGGAAGAGGCCGGGGTCGATCGCAAGAAGGTCTACGTCACCAACGCGGTGAAGCATTTCAAATTCTTAGCCCGCGGAAAGATCCGTCTGCACCAGAGGCCGAATACGCCGGAGATCAGGGCTTGCCGGCAATGGTATGAACGGGAAATCTCAGTAATCGATCCCGCCCTCGTCGTCGCGATGGGCGCGACCGCCGCACAAAGCGTGTTCGGCAAGATCATGCCGATCGGCAAGAATCGCGGCCGGCTGATCGACCTTGCCGACGGCCGCAAGGCGCTGGTCACCGTGCACCCGTCCTATCTGCTGCGGCTGCCGGACGAGGAAGCCAAGAAGCTGGAATATCAACGCTTCGTCGATGACCTCAGGATCGCCGCCGGCTTGCAGGCGAAAACCCCGCGCGCGGCCTGAAGACAGGGGGAAACCGCCCCTCGGGCGCCCCCTGTCATCCCACCTTCAAATCCGTCGGTGAAAATGGCCCCATCAGAAAAGTAGGGGGCGTTTCGCATGACCGACATCACATTGAATCCAGGCATGGTCGATCCGGCACCGGTACAGCCGGCCTCGCGACCCAATCTCGACAAGGGTTTCAACCCGCTCACGCTCATCCTGTTCATGGGCATCCTCGCCGCGGGACTGCTGTTCGTCGCCTACAGCATCTATGCGGACGTCGATGCGACCGGCGTGCGGGTGACGACCTACCTGCCCTACATCCTCCTGTTCGTCGCGCTGCTGATCGCGCTCGGCTTCGAGTTCGTCAATGGCTTCCATGACACCGCCAATGCGGTCGCGACCGTGATCTACACCCATTCGCTGCCGGCCGAAGTTGCCGTGATGTGGTCGGGCTTCTTCAACTTCCTCGGCGTGCTGCTGTCCTCCGGCGCGGTCGCCTTCGGCATCGTCTCGCTGCTGCCGGTCGAGCTGATCCTCCAGGTCGGCTCCAGCGCGGGCTTCGCCATGGTGTTCGCGCTCTTGATCGCCGCGATCGTGTGGAATCTCGGCACCTGGTTCTTCGGCCTGCCGGCCTCCTCCTCGCACACGCTGATCGGCTCGATCATCGGTGTCGGCATCGCCAACGCCGTCATGCGCGGCCGCGACGGCACCTCGGGCGTGGACTGGACCAAGGCGACCGAGATCGGCTACGCGCTGCTGCTCTCGCCGCTGTTCGGCTTCATCTGCGCCGCCACGCTGCTGCTGCTGCTCAAGTTCATCGTGCGCAACCCGTCGCTCTATGCAGCCCCCGAGGGCAACAAGGCGCCGCCGCTCTGGATCCGCGGTCTGCTGATCGCGACCTGCACCGGCGTCAGCTTCGCGCACGGTTCGAACGACGGCCAGAAGGGCATGGGCCTGATCATGCTGATCCTGATCGGCACCGTGCCGACCGCCTATGCGCTGAACCGCGCACTTCCGGAATCCCAGATCGCCCAGTTCCAGAAGACCTCGGAGGCCGCTTCCAAGGTGATCGCGGCAAAAGGCGCCGGCCACAGCATCATCGGCGATCCCCGCCCGGCCGTGACGCAATACATCGCGCTCCGCCACATCAACGAGGGCACCTATCCCTCGCTCGCGGTGCTGGTGAAGGACGTCGGCGAGCAGGTCGCAAAGTTCGGCTCGCTGAACAAGGTGCCGGCTGAAGCCGTCGGCAACACCCGCAACGACATGTACCTGACCTCGGAAGCGATCCGCTTCCTGATGAAGGACAAGGAGAACGACCTTAGCAAGGACGAGGTCGCGACCCTCAACGCCTACAAGGGCTCGCTCGACAGCGCCACAAAATTCATCCCGACCTGGGTGAAGATTGCGGTCGCAATCGCGCTCGGCCTCGGCACCATGATCGGCTGGAAGCGCATCGTCATCACCGTCGGCGAGAAGATCGGCAAGAGCCACCTCACCTACGCGCAAGGCGCCTCCGCCGAGCTCGTCGCCGCCGCCACGATCGGCGCCGCCGACGTGTTCGGCCTGCCGGTCTCGACCACGCATGTGCTGTCGTCGGGTGTCGCCGGCACCATGGCGGCCAACGGCTCGGGCCTGCAATGGTCGACCATCCGCAACCTGCTGATGGCCTGGGTGCTGACGCTGCCCTGCGCGATCATGCTGTCGGCCAGCCTCTACGTGCTGTTCTCGCGGATCTTCTGATCGATTATCGTCATGGCCGGGCTTGTCCCGGCCATCCACGTTCTTGAAACGTCATTCCGGGGCGATGCGCAGCATCGAGCTATGGTGCGCAGTTGCGCACCTGAGAATCTCGAGATTCCGGGTCTGGTCCTTCGGACCATCCCGGAATGACGGTGCTAGAGTTGACACGTGGATGCCCGGGACAAGCCCGGGCATGACGGAGGCATAGAGAATCGAACGGCCTTACGACGCCGCCAGCGACGTCTCCACCAGCTTGATCCAGTAGGACGTGCCGTAGACGATCGCCTCGTCGTTGAAATTGTAGGCGGGGTGATGCAGGCCGGCGCTGTCGCCATTGCCGCAGAAGATGAAGGCGCCGGGGCGCGCTTCCAGCATGTAGGCAAAGTCCTCGCCGCCCATCAGCGGCGGCATCTCGTGGACGTTGGTATCGCCCGCGACCTGCTTTGCGATGCGCCGCGCGACTTCGGTCTGGGCGGCGTGGTTGTTGGTCACGGGATAGTTGTTGTGATAGTGCAGGTCGATCTTGGCGCCGGTGATCTGGGCCACGCCCGCCACCACCTCGCGCACGCGCTTCTCGACGAGCTTGCGCACCTCGGGCGTCAGCGTCCGGATCGTGCCCTTCAACTCCGCGGTCTGCGGAATGACGTTGCGGGCATTGCCGGCGTGGAATTCGCAGATCGAGATAACGGCGGACTCCAGGGGATCGACGCTGCGCGCGACGATCGACTGCAGCGCCGTGATGAGCTGCGCGCCGACCATGACTGAATCGATGCATTTGTGCGGACGCGCGGCGTGGCCGCCGAGGCCCTCGATCTTGATGTCGACCTCGTCGGTCGCCGCCATGATCGGCCCCTGCCGGATCGCGAAGGCGCCGATCGGAATGCCCGGACCGTTGTGCATGCCGTAGACCTGGTCGATGCCAAAACGCTCCATCAGCCCGTCCTTGACCATGGCTGCACCACCGGCGCCGCCCTCCTCGGCCGGCTGGAAGATCACGACCGCATCGCCGGCGAAATTGCGGGTCTCGGCGAGGTAACGCGCCGCGCCGAGCAACATCGCGGTATGGCCGTCATGGCCGCAGGCGTGCATCTTGCCCGGCGTCTTGGACGCGTAAGGCAAATTGGTCTGTTCCTCGATCGGCAGCGCGTCCATGTCGGCACGCAGGCCGATGACCTTGAGGTCGCCGCCCGCCGGCTGCTTGCCCTTGATCACGCCGACCACGCCGGTCTGACCGAGACCGGTCACCACCTGGTCGCAACCGAACTCGCGCAGCCTGTCAGCCACGAATGCTGCGGTGCGGTGCACATCGTAGAGCAATTCCGGGTGCTGATGGATGTCCCGCCGCCAGGCCTGGATGTCGGGCTGAAGGTCGGCGACGCGGTTCACGATGGGCATGGAGGGTCTCAAGCTTTCGGTTGGATTTGTGCCGGACTGTCTACCATGCAAGCAGCAGTCCACCTAACTCCTGCGGGCCGGGGGTGGCTCTGCCCTCTCGTCATGGCCGGGCTTGCCACCAGCTTGTCTTGGCCATCCACGTCTGACTATTAGGACAGAAAATGCGTGGATGCCCGGGAAAAGCCAAAGGCTTATTCTCGGCATGACGCCTGTTTGGGTGGAAGCAGAATGCCAAAGCGGCTTGAGGGTGAGTTTGACTATATCGTGGTCGGAGCCGGCACGGCCGGCTGCATCCTCGCCAACCGGCTGTCGGCCGATCCGAAGAACCGCGTGCTGATCCTGGAAGCCGGCGGCGACGACAACTGGATCTGGTTCCACATCCCCGTCGGCTATCTCTTCGCCATCGGCAATCCGCGCTCGGACTGGATGTTCAAGACCGAGGCCGAGCCCGGCTTGAACGGCCGATCGCTCGCCTATCCCCGCGGCAAGGTGATCGGCGGCTGCTCCGCGATCAACGCCATGATCTCGATGCGCGGACAGGCCGCCGACTACGACCATTGGCGCCAGCTCGGCATGACCGGCTGGGGCTATGACGACGTGCTTCCGGTGTTCAAGCGGCTGGAGGATCATTTCCTCGGGGCCAGCGAGCATCACGGCGTCGGCGGCGGCTGGCGCATCGAGGCGCCGCGGCTGTCCTGGACCGTGCTCGATGCCGTCGGCGACGCCGCCGAGGAGATGGGCATCAAGCGCATTCCCGATTTCAACACCGGCGATAACGAAGGCACCAGCTATTTTCACGTCAACCAGAAGCGCGGCCGGCGCTGGTCGTCGGCGCGCGGTTTTCTCAAGCCGGTGCTCAACCGGCCAAACCTGCGGCTCGAAAAGAACGTGCTGGTCGATCGTCTTATCATCGAGCAGGGCCGCGCCGTCGGCGTGCGCTTCAAGCAAGGGGCTGAAACCATCGAGGCCCGCACCAAGGGCGAGGTGATCCTGTCAGCCGGCGCGATCGGCTCAGTGCAGGTGCTGCATCGCTCCGGCATCGGCCCCGCCGAATGGCTCACCCAGCTCGGCATCGACCTCGTGATGGACAAGCCCGGTATCGGCCGCAACTTGCAGGACCATCTCCAGCAGCGCGCGATCTACAAGGTCGAGGGCGTGCGGACGCTGAACGAGACCTATTACAACCTGTTCCGCCGCGGGTTGATGGGTCTCGACTACGCCTTCCGCCGCCGCGGTCCCCTGACCATGGCGCCCTCGCAGCTCGGCATCTTCACGCGCTCCGATGCGACGCGATCGCGCGCGAACATCCAGTTCCACGTGCAGCCGCTCTCGCTCGACAAGTTCGGCGATCCCCTGCACCGCTTCCCCGCCATCACCGTCAGCGCCTGCAATCTGCAACCTACCTCGCGTGGCGCCGTGCGCCTGCGCTCGGCCGCGCCTGACGAGAAGCCGATCATCGCGCCGAATTATCTGTCGACAGATGACGACCGCCAGGTCGCAGCCGACGCGATCCGCACCACGCGCCGCCTGATGCAGCAGAAGGCGCTGGCAAAGTATCGGCCGAGCGAATATCTGCCCGGCCCTTCCGTCGGCGACGATGACGCTTCGCTCGCCAAGGCCGCCGGCGATATCGGCACCACCATCTTCCATCCCGTCGGCACCGCGAAGATGGGCGCGGTGAACGATCCCATGGCGGTCGTGGACGAACGCCTGCGCTTCTACGACCTCGGCGGCCTGCGCATCGTCGACGCCTCGATCATGCCGACCATCACATCGGGCAATACCAACACACCGACCGCGATGATCGCCGAGAAGGGCGCGGCGATGATCTTGGATGATGCGAAGTAGCGAAGTAGTAGGCCGGCTCGATAGTGCGGGAGATCAACATGTTGAGACTTCGGCTACTCGCGGGAGAATGAAGTGACGCGTCGGTCCGTATCGATACTGTTCTTGCTCATCCTGGCCGGGATATCACTATGCGTGTCGACCGCAACCACGCTCGGAGAGGATGGAGATCCTCTCCGAGACGCACGCCGGGAATGGTTCAACCTCGCTAACGGACGAACGGAATTTGACGTCTCAGACTCGGCTTTGCTGCCAAAGCCGCTCAGGCTCGCAGTCGAGCAATCCGGCTGCCCTTACCAAGATGCCATTAAGCACGAACCGGTTCGTTTCATAAGCGTTGAAAGACGCCGTCTCGCCCTTGTGTTTTGCTCCGGAATCGTGGGCTGGCACCAGGTCTTCGACCTTGAGAATCTGCTACGGCCAAGGCTGGTGGAGTTTCCGTATCGCGCGCAGGACTACGGTTTCGGCACGACATCCAGGCCGGGCTATATCACCTTGCAGAAGGGAACCGGAATCTTTGAGGCCGAAACAACATCTGACATCATTTGCAGCGGTCGGCTCCGCCATAGCTATCGACTTGCCTGGACGAACGGACGTTCGAGCTTCGTCATAGTCCGCATTGACAAGAAGGACGACAGCTGCAGGCAGGACGGGTGGACCACCATATGGGACGCGCCAAGATGGTGAAACCGGCCATTCGCCAAAGAAACCACTCACAAAAACGTCACCACCGCTCGCGAAGAGACCGATCTCCCCGGGAATAAACCCGTCCCTCCCCCGATCACCTCCCCGAAGCCCAATTCCGGGCGAGAGGAGACGTGCAATGAGCGGACACGATCATGGTGACGACGGCCTGAGCCGTCGCAAGGTGCTGGAATGCATGACCTGGGCCGGCACCGGCGTGCTCTGGACCGTCACGGGCGGCGTGCCGCGCTCGCTCGGCATCATCGATTCCGCGCAGGCCGCAACCGCGCCCGGCATGACCTTCCTCCAGATCAGCGACAGCCATGTCGGCTTTGACAAGCCGGCCAATCCCAACGCACTCGGCACGCTGGAAGAAGCGGTCAACAAGATCAACGCCATGCCGGAAAAACCTTCCTTCATGATCCACACCGGCGACATCACCCATCTGTCGAAGGCTGCCGAGTTCGACAATGCCGAGCGCATCATCTCGCAGACCAAGCTCGACGTGCATTACGTGCCCGGCGAGCACGATTTCATCGACGAAGAGGTGAAGCTTTATCGCGAGCGCTACGGCCGCGGCACCAAGGGCCATGGCTGGTACTCCTTCGATGCCGGCGGCGTGCACTTCATCGGCCTCGTCAACGTCGTCGACCTCAAGGGCGGCGGGCTCGGCAATCTCGGAGCCGAGCAGCTCGCCTGGCTGGAGGACGATCTCCGCGGGAAGTCGAAATCGACGCCAGTCGTGCTGTTTGCGCACATCCCGCTCTGGACGGTCTATCCGCAATGGGGCTGGGGCACCGAGGACGGCGCGCGTGCGCTCGACTACGTGAAGGGTTTCGGCTCGGTCACCGTGCTGAACGGCCACATCCACCAGGTCATGCAGAAGGTCGAAGGTAACGTCACCTTCCACACCGCGCGCTCGACCGCGTTCCCGCAGCCGGCGCCGGGAGCAGCTCCCTCGCCCGGTCCGATGAAGGTTGAGGACGCAAAACTCCGCGCCATGCTCGGCGTTGCCAGCATCAACTTCAAGCAGGGCGACCAGCGGCTGGCGATCATCGACACGCCGCTTCAGGGTTGAACGGGAATTCTTGCACATGACAAAAATCAATCGCCGCGACTTCGGTCTCGTTGTGGCCGCGGCCGTTCTGCTTCCGGTCGCCACCGCCCGCGCCGACAACGACATGGAGGTGCATATCGACAATTTCGTCTTCGCGCCGGCCGAGCTCAAGGTGAAGGTCGGCACCACCGTAACCTGGACCAACCGGGACGACATCCCCCACACCATCGTCTCGGCGGGCAAGTTCCGGTCCAAGACGCTCGATACCGACGACAAATTCTCGTTCACTTTCACGAGCGCCGGCGACTACAAATATTTTTGTTCGCTGCACCCGCACATGACGGGGATGATCAAGGTTGAGTAGCGGCTCGAACCAAGGCATCACCATTCCGCCTGGCCGGTGGCTCGCCCCCGGCCGGGCGCGCACGTCTTCAACGGTCGGCCAAACGGCAAAGCGAGCGGCGATGTCCCCGACGAGCGAGGATCCGGACAAGGCACGGCGCTTCCGCGAGGCGGCACTGCCGCATCTCGACGACGTCTATACGCTGGCGCGCTATCTGCTCCGCGACGCCTCCGATGCCGAGGACGCGGTGCAGGAATGCTATCTGCGCGCGCTCCGGCATTTCGACACGTTTCGCGGCGAGGCGATCAAGCCGTGGCTGTTCGCGATCCTGCGCAACGTCTGCAACGCCGAATACGCGCGCCGTGCCAACCGGCCGTCGGCGATCGAGGACGCGCCGGAGGCCGCCGAACAGACTCCATTGTGGCGCGAGAGCGAAGCAGGTCCGGAAGCGGAAGTGCTGCGTCGCCGCGATGCTACGGCAATCAGAAAGCTCATCGACGCGCTGGCCGAGCCGTTTAAGGAAACTTTTGTGCTGCGGGAGATCAACAACCTGTCCTATCGCGAAATCGCAGACGCCGTCGGTGCGCCCGTCGGCACCGTGATGTCCCGCCTCGCCCGCGCCCGCGCCATGCTGCGCGCGGCCTGGACGGCGGAAGAGGAGCAATCGAAATGACCTGCGACGAAGCAAAAATCCTGCTTCACGCGCTGATCGACGGCGAGCTCGACGCCGGCCACGCGCGCGAGGTCGAGGCCCATGTCGCGACTTGCGCGAGCTGCGCGTCCGAGCTTGCGGCCTATCGCGACATGAAGCGGGTGCTCGCCGACACCAATTTGCGCTACACGGCGCCCGCGCAACTGCGCGCGCGCATCGAGGCGTCGCTGCCGCCGCAGGCGCAGCAACCCAATCGCCGTGCCGTGCTGCGCGGCTTTGCCATGGGATCGGCGGTCTCGGCCCTGGCCGCCACCGGTCTCGTCGCGATCGTGCTGCGCCAGGACGACCAGCAACGCATCCTGTCGGAAATGGTGTCGGCGCATCTGCGCTCGCTCCAGGCCGGCCACCTTACCGACGTGATCTCCACCGACCAGCACACCGTCAAACCGTGGTTCAACGGCAAGCTCGACGTCGCCCCGCCTGTCATCGACCTCACCGCGCAGGGCTTTACGCTGGTCGGCGGCCGGCTCGACTACATCGACGCCCGCGCACTAGGCGCGGTGGTCTATCGCCGCCGGCAACATGTCATCAACCTGTTCGTGGCGCAGACCGCGAACACCGCGCTTCGCCCGCCGAAGACCGAAACGATGCAAGGCTTCAATTGCCGCCACTGGACCAATCGCGGTCTGAACTTCTGGGCCGTCAGCGATCTCGGCGCCGACGAACTCGTGGAGTTCACGGACAAGTTCGAGGCGGCGATGAAGGCGAATGTGGAGGGGTAGTTGTGGGGCGCCTGCGCACGCCACTATTCCTGCGGCGGGTAGCGCTCGAAAACGGGCAATTCGTGGGCCCGCTCCATCCAGCTGAGGCGCTCGGCGACCTGGATGTGCATCATGGGCGGGGCAGCATCGGGGTCATCGTGGGTGCCGCTCTGGATGTCGATGACGCCGGGCATCATGTTTTCGTTGACGTAGAAAAGTCCGGTGCCGCAATCCGCGCAGAAATGCCGCCGTCCATGCTCGGAGGATCGATAAATCTTCGGCTCGCCACGGACCACCTTGACGGCTTCCTGCGGATACATCGCCCAGCCGACCATCGGTGCCCCGGCATGGCGACGGCAATCGGTGCAATGGCACAGCGCGTGCACCATCATATCGCCGTTCACCTCATAGCGGATCGCACCGCAATGACAGCCACCAGTGACAGGCATAGGCAACTCCTCTCCCGGTCAGATCAACGCCGGGAAAGTAAGTGCTGCTTCGGGGTTTTGTAGGCGGACTGCTTCAGCAGGTCGCACATCGCGACACCAGGCCGCGGCCGGAACTTACGCCGACCGCCGCACCGCGTTATCAACCAGCGTCTTGCCGAGCGACCAGATCGCACCGGGGACCTTGTGACTGCCGGCGATGACGTCGTCGAACGCCTTTTCGATCCAGTTGCAGTCTTCTTCGGTGATGGTGAGCGGCGGCAGCAGCTTGATAGTGTGGCTGCCGTGACCGGCCACTTGGGTGAGGATCTTGTGATCCTTGAACAGCGGCACGGTGATGAGCTGGCAGAACAGGCCCTTGTTGGCGGTCTCGAGCACGTTCCAGGACGCCTTCAGGCGCAGCGATTTCGGCGGCCCGAACTCGACGCCGATCATCAGGCCCTTGCCGCGAACCTCTTTCAGGAGCTCGTAGCCCGGCACCATGCGCGTCAGCGCGAGGCGCAATTCGGCGCCGCGCTTCGCGGCCGACTCGATCAGCTTCTCCGACTCCATGATGTCGAGCGTGGCAATGCCGGCGGCCATCGCGAGATCGTTCTTGGAGAAGGTCGAACCGTGCACGACGGCACGGTCCATCTGGTTAAAGATCTTGTCGAAGATGGCCTTGCGCGTCAGCAGCGCGCCGACCGGCACGTGACCGCCCGACAGCGACTTCGACAACAGGACCATGTCGGGCTCAACGTTCCAGTGCTCGACCGCGAGGAAGCGGCCGGTGCGGCCCATGCCGGTCTGGATCTCGTCGGCGACGAACAGCGTGCCGTACTTCTTGCAGAGCGCGGCCGCGCCCGGCAAAAATTCGTCGGTGGGCATGTTGACGCCCTTGCCCTGGATCGGCTCGACGACGAAGGCCGCGACCTCGCGTGAGGACAGCGCCTTCTCGAGCGCGGCAAGATCGTTGAACGGGATCGAGGTGCAGCCCGGCAGCAGCGGCTCGAAGCCGGTGCGGAAATTCGAATCGCCAGTGAGCGACAGCGCGCCATAGGTCAGGCCGTGATAGCCATGCGCGCAATAGACGATGCCGGGACGCCCGGTGGCGCCGCGCGCAAACTTGATGGCGGCCTCGACCGTCTCCGCGCCGGAATTCGCAAAGAACACCTTGTCGAGATACGGCGCATATTTCAGCAGCCGCTCGGCGAGCACGCCGGCGAGCGTCGAGACGTCGAACTGGACGAGATTGGGCAGGTCGGCATCAATGACGCTCTTGAGTGCCTCGCGCATGACCGGATGATTGCGTCCGATCCCGAACACGCCAAAGCCGGACAACAGGTCGAGATAGCGCGCGCCGTCGCGGTCGTAGAGGTACTGCCCCTGGCCTTTCTGGAAGCCGACGTCATACCCGATCGTCTTGAGAACGCGAACGAACTGCTCGTTCAGGTATCGCGTATGCAGAGCACTGCGCTGCGTCTGGCGGTCCGCAAATAGCTGGGCTAAGTCTGGATTTGGACTGTGCATCCGCTACATACTTCGGTTGATGGCTGTTTCGTCAACAGAAAACGATGGTTGCGGCCTTTTGCCCTTTTTCGGACCATCTTCGCAAGCACAGCTTTAGACCATGTTGCACTGCCGAGGAACTATCATGCGTTTATCCCTTTACTCCGGAATAATACTGGCTTGTGGTTACACCTGCCTGACACCGGCGCTCGCTGCCGATCCCACCGGCGACTGGCGGGTCGCCGACGGCGTCGCCAACATTCGCGTGGCGCAATGCAACGGCAGCATGTGGGGCGCAGTGTCCTGGGAAAAGACCCCGGGCGGCCGCGACGAGCACAATCCTGATGTCTCGAAAAGGAGCAGGCCTAGCCTGGGCATGGCGATCCTGATCGACATGAAGAAGAAGGCCGGCGTCGATCAATGGGAAGGCCAAGTCTATAACGCCCAGGACGGCCAGCTCTACTCCTCGACCATCACGCCCGTCGGCACCGATCAGCTCGAGATCAAGGGCTGCGTGCTCGGCTTCCTGTGCGGCGGCGAGACCTGGACCCGTGTCGCCCCGCCGATCCCCTCGAGCCCCGCCAACAGCATGGCCAAGGGCGCGCCGAAGACCACAGGCGCCGCGCCCAAGATGGCCGCGCCTGCTGCTCCGCCCGCCACCGGCGCCCAGAAGAGCACCGGCGCGGTTGCGAAGCCCGGCCAGAAGGGAGCCGCCGACACCGTCGGCGACATCTGCCTACTCCCTGAGATTGCGGGGTTTGCCCATGAGGGCCGGCTGAAACAATAGCACTGCCGCGAGCGTGGTCACGAGCGACAGCGCAAGCAGCTTGCCCATGCTCGACGTGCCGGGATGGCTCGACAGCCACAGGCTGCCGAATGCGGTCGCCGTCGTCAGCGCGCTGAAAAAGATCGCCCGCGTCAGGCTGGTTTGCAGCAGGTTTGTCCTGCCGGAGCGCCAGGCCACGACATAGTAGATCTTGAACGCGACGCCGATGCCGAGCAGCAGCGGGAACGCGACGATGTTGGCGAAGTTGAGCGGCAGCCCGATCAACACGCAGATTTCGAGCGTGACCGCGCCTGCAACCAGAAGCGGCACCAATGTCATCAGCACGTCGGTGATCCGCCGCAGCGTGATCCACAGCAAGAGGCCGATCACGAGGAGCGCGTAGACGCCGGCGTGGATGAACGCCTTCACGACGGTGTCGCCGGACTTCAGGATCGACACAGGCCCGCCGATCGCGGTCGGCTCGGCGGCGAGCACGGCAGCGGCAAATTTGCGCAGCGTATCGTTGTCGTTGGGGTCGCCGCGCGGCAGCGCCTCGACGCGGATGATGCCGTCCTTGCTCTTCCACGCCGAGACGAGATCGGGCGGCAGACTGTCCAGCGTCACCGGTCCGGCCTGCATCGCATTGCGAAGCTGGTCGAACACGATCTTCATCGGCGTGACGAACACGGCTTGCGCCTTGTTGCGGGTCGCCTCGTCGGACTCGGCGAGCTTTTGCAGCGCGTCCGCAAGCCGCCGTGAAGCGACCGCGCCCGGCCCCTTGTCGCCGCCGGCGGTCCGGCGCAGGCTTTCGACCGACGACTTCAGCGCGTCGACATTCTCCTGGTCGGTCGGCTCGGCGTCGATCTGGTCCGGATTGAGCGCGGGGTTGAGCACCTTGGCTCCTTGCGCGATCAGCTTCAGCTTCGGCCCCTGGTCCGGTGGCACGAAGCTGTCGAGCGACATCACCCGCAGAACCTCCGGCAGCTTCTCGAGCTTGGCCTCGATCTGCCTGGCCTGCTCTTCGGAGTTGACCAGCACGTTGATGGCGTTGGCACCAGTGTTGGGATCCTTGCGCAGGTCGAGGAACGTCGCGATCGACTCGGCGTTCGGATTGCGCAGGTTCATCGGGTTGAAGTCGAACTTCATGAAGTAGAGCAGCGGCAGGCCTGCGAGTGCCAGAAACAGCGTGCCACCCACGATCAGCACCCGATGCGTCTCCAGGAAGCGGTCGAGCGGAGCCAGGAAGGCGTAGCCGACCGGCTCCATTTCGCCGGGCGGGTTGAGCAGCTTCAACAGCGCCGGCAGCACGGTGATGCTCGACAGAAATGCCACGAGCATACCGACGCCGGCGATCTGGCCGAGCTCGGAAATGCCCTTGTAGTCGGTCGGCATGAAGCAGAGGAATCCAGCGGCGGTAGCCATCGCCGCGAGCGACAGCGGCACGGCCGAACGTTTGGCCGCCAGCACCAGCGCACCCGAGAGATCATTGTGCTTGTAGCGCTCCGAGCGGTAGCGGACGCTGTACTGGATACCGAAGTCGACGCCGAGACCGACGAACAGCACCGCGAATGCAATCGACAGCAGATTGAGCGAACCCACCATCATGAGACCGGCCGCGGTGGTGATCGCAAGCCCGACGAACAGATTGACGAACACCGCGAAGATGATCTTCGACGAATGCAGCGCCAACCACAAGATCAGCAGCACGACGACGACGGTGCCGATGCCGTTGACGACCGCGCCCTCCTGGACGGTGGCGTATTCCTCGTTTGCGATCGGCACCGGTCCGGTGAGGCGCACGCGCGCCTGGTACTTGCCGGCAAAGTCCAGTTCAGTCGCCGCTTTCCGGATCGCGTCGGTCGCACCCTTGCCGGGCTCGAGCGCGTTGTAATCGAGGACCGGCTTGAACTCGATGAAGGCCCGCTTGTCGGACGCTTCGAGCGGCTTGTCGCTGACGAGCTCGCGCCAGGAGAAGGTCGCGTTGCCCTTCTTCAGCACGGTCTCGACCGTCTGGGCGATCAGGTTGAAGGGACGCTCGGTGTTGTCGAGCTTGACCTGGCCGCGCTTGACGCCGGCAAGCCCTGTCTCCAGCGCGCCGGTCAGGCCACGGATCGACGGATCGCCCGCCATGATCTCGATCAGGGGAGCTGCGGATTCGAACTGGCTGGTGATCTTGCCGACCTCTTCCGTCGGCAGGAACAGAAGTCCGTTCTTCTCGAAGAACTCGCCGCTGCCGAGCTGCTGCATCGACTGGAAGTT
Organism: Bradyrhizobium arachidis; assembly: GCF_024758505.1. Lineage (NCBI taxonomy): Bacteria > Pseudomonadati > Pseudomonadota > Alphaproteobacteria > Hyphomicrobiales > Nitrobacteraceae > Bradyrhizobium > Bradyrhizobium arachidis. Next base: position 6,389,332 of record NZ_CP077970.1, read on the forward strand.
CGTCTTGTCGTCCTTCAGCTTGGCAAAGAGCGCGTCGGCGGCCGAATTGGTCAGCTCCGGCGTGGCGGCCTCGACGACGGCGAGAATCGTCGCGTCGCGGTCGAAGGCGCGGTCAAAAAGCTGGTCGCGCTGGCGCCAGTCGAGGTTCTGGGCGATCAGCGAATTGATGTCGGTATTGATGGCGAAGTGGCGCGCCGCATAGTAGCCCGCCGCGATCGACAGCAGGAGCCCGAGGACAACAACGAGGGTGGCAAACCGGGTGCAGGCCCTGACGATCGCAACGACTATACTTTGCAGCACATCTTTTCTTTCTAGCGTTAACAGCTTGCCGGAAACGCCCGCTCTTTATCGGAGTTCCCAGGCGAAACCTATTGCTGTTTTGGGTGGTTCTAGCCCGGTGAAGGTTCGAGGAAATTGAGGAAGAACATGGCAAAACCACGCGTCGGGCCGGTATAGCCCCCCACTTGAGGCCGTAAAGTGACGAACCGGTGAGACACTTGGCCTTGCGGCTTTTGCTTACTATATTACCGCACAAGAGACTCGGTCGGGAACCCGAAAGCGCCTACGGCCTTTCCTCCGGACCGATTTTTTGACACAAAGCCCGGTATCTCCGTGCGCTTGGGTCCAAGGGGACTGCGGCGGAACCGCCCGCGGGAAACCAATGGTGCGGATATTGCAACTCATTGGTAAGTACCGGGGTGCCTCCGGGGACAACTGAACGAATTGGTGCAACTTGCGTGATGGGCGTCCAATGGAAGTTTATCTAGCGCAGCCGCGCGGCTTTTGCGCCGGCGTGGTGCGTGCGATCGAGATCGTGGAACGGGCGCTGGAGAAGTACGGCCCGCCGGTCTACGTGCGCCACGAGATCGTGCACAACAAATACGTCGTCGAGAGCCTGAAGAACAAGGGCGCGATCTTCGTCGAGGACCTGTCCGAAGTGCCGCCGATGGCCGTGACCGTGTTCAGCGCCCATGGCGTGGCGCGCAGCGTCGAGGAAGAGGCCGCCGCGCGCAACCTGCCCGTACTGAATGCCACCTGCCCCCTGGTCACGAAAGTTCACAATCAGGGGAAGCGCTACATGTCGAAAGGCCGCGTCCTGATCCTGATCGGGCATGCCGGCCACCCCGAGGTCGAGGGCACCATGGGCCAGGTACCGGGCCCGGTGCTGCTGGTGCAGAACGTCGAGGACGTCAAGGCGTTAACGCTCCCGGAGGACGCCCCGGCGGCTTACATTACCCAGACCACGCTGTCCGTCGACGACACCAAGGACATTATTGCGGCCCTGAAGGCCCGTTTTACAGATATTCAAGGCCCGGACATCCGGGATATCTGCTATGCGACACAGAACCGCCAATCTGCGGTAAGGGATTTGAGCAAGCTGGTCGATCTGATTTTGGTGGTGGGCGCCGCCAATAGTTCGAATTCGAACCGGCTCCGCGAAATCGGCACTGAGGCCGGCGTCGCGAGCTATCTGATCGCCGATGGCAGCAAGCTCAATCCGGAGTGGTTGAAAGGCGTCAAGACCGTCGGCATCACGGCCGGCGCCTCGGCGCCTGAAGTTCTCGTGGATGACGTGATTGAGGCCCTGCGACGGATCGGACCGGTCACGGTCTCGGTGCTCCCGGGCCGCGAGGAGAACATCGAATTCCGGCTTCCGGCAGAACTCGCCGCAAGCTGACCTACCTGAATTCCAAGCCCAGAAAGAAACGTGTAATGGCTATACCCTTCTTCAAGGAAATGCGTATTGGCGGCTATTTGCTCAAGCAGAAACTGCTTGGCCGCAAACGCTATCCGCTCGTGTTGATGCTGGAGCCGCTGTTTCGCTGCAATCTCGCTTGCGTCGGCTGCGGCAAGATCGACTATCCGGACGCGATCCTCAACCGCCGGATGACGGCGCAGGAGTGTTGGGACGCCGCCGACGAGTGCGGCGCGCCGATGGTCGCCATCCCCGGCGGCGAACCGCTGATTCACAAGGAGATCGGCGAGATCGTGCGCGGCCTCGTCGAACGCAAGAAGTTCGTCTCGCTCTGCACCAACGCGCTGCTGCTCGAGAAGAAGCTCGACCTGTTCGAGCCCTCGCCCTACCTGTTCTTCTCGGTGCATCTCGACGGCTTGAAGGACCACCACGACAAGGCCGTGTCGCAGAAGGGCGTGTTCGACCGCGCCGTCTCCGCGATCAAGGCCGCGAAGGCGCGTGGCTTCACCGTCAACGTCAACGCGACGATCTTCGACGGCCATCCGGCCGAAGAGATCGCAAAATTCCTCGACCTCACCGTCGAACTCGGCGTCGGCGTGTCGATGTCACCGGGCTACGCCTATGAGCGTGCGCCGGACCAGGAGCACTTCCTCAACCGCACCAAGACCAAAAAACTGTTCCGCGACGTCTTTGCGCTCGGCAAGGGCAAGAAGTGGAATTTCATGCATTCCGGCCTGTTCCTGGACTTCCTCGCCGGCAACCAGGAATACGAGTGCACGCCCTGGGGCATGCCCGCCCGCAACATTTTTGGCTGGCAGAAGCCCTGCTATCTGCTCGGTGAAGGCTATGCAAAAACCTTCAAGGAGCTGATGGACACCACCGACTGGGATTCCTACGGCACCGGCAAGTACGAGAAGTGCGCCGACTGTATGGCCCATTGCGGCTACGAGCCGACGGCTGCGACCGCGGCGCTGACCAACCCGCTGAAGGCGGCGTGGGTGTCGCTCCGTGGCGTCAAGACCTCTGGCCCGATGGCGCCAGAGATCGACCTCACCAAGCAGCGCCCGGCGCAGTACATCTTCTCGGAGCAGGTGCAGAAGAAGCTCTCCGAGATCCGCCGCGACGAGGCCGAGGCTGCGCAACAGAAGGCCTCGACCGCCGCCTGACGCTTTCAGGCACGCTCAAAAAGCAAAGGCCCGATCGCCTGGCGATCGGGCCTTTTTGTTGTCCAGCGTGCTCGAAAATCTCAAGCCGTCTCGGGGATCAGCCCTTCGTCGCCGACGAGATAGTCGCGGCAGCCGCGCAAGCTACGCAGCGCGCGGTTGAAATCGATGCCGGTCGAGACCAAAGCGCTCAGCGTGGTCGGATTGCGCGCGACGCCGCGCAGGACGGTTGCGACGTCGATCTTGCCGTTGGGCTTGATCGCGGCACGCGCCAGTGCCGGCAGCGCACGGTGGGCGGGATCGCTGATCACACGGATGGCGGCAAAGGGCAGCCCCGCCTCGGCCGCGTAGGCCGCCGCGATGTGGCTTTCCATGTCGACGGCCGCGGCCCCCGTCTCCGAGTGGAGCGCCGCCTTGCAGGAGCGGCGCATGACCACTTCCTCGGCGCCGGCAAGGCTGCCGCGGACGACGCGGCGGCGGCCGGAGGTGAGCTTGTCGATGAGGTCGTCGCCGAGCGCCAGACCAGCGGCCCAGCGGGCGTCGCCTGCCAGGACTTCGGTGGCGACCACGACGTCGCCCGAGCGCAGGCTGGGATCGAGCCCCCCGGCGACGCCAAAGGAGATCACGCCCCGAACGGTCTCGGGGTCCACCACGGTCAGGAGCGAGCGCAATTGCGTCGGGCTGCTGGACGAGCAGATGACGGCCATTCCGGGCCCCGCCGCGATGCGGGCCTCCTGAACCAGGCCGGTCACAATGAGTATCGGCCGCAGGTCGATTTCATTACCTGCGGTAAAATAGTCCCCCGTCCCCAAAGTCACATTCCGACCCCTACCACCCTGCTGTTGGTGTTCCTCAAGTTCCGGTACCGCGCCAGCGCCCACAGCGGAAAGAACTTCGGGTAACCATGATAGCGTAGATAAAACACGCGGGGGAAGCCTGTAGCGGTATAGCGCTGCTCGTCCCACAGCCCTTTTTGGTTCTGTGTTGCAATCAGGTACTCCACCCCACGGGCGACCGAGGGATGATCCACCTCGCCCGCCGCCATCAGGGCAAGCAAAGCCCATGCCGTTTGCGAGGCCGTCGAGGGCGCGGCCTCCCAGCCCTTGTAATCCAGCCGGTAGCTGACGGCGTCCTCGCCCCAGCCGCCGTCCTTGTTCTGAATCGAGACCAGCCAGTCGGCCGCCTTCCGAATCATCGGATCCTTGTGGTCGACCCCGGCCATGTTCAGCGAGCACAGCACCGACCAGGTGCCGTAGACGAAATTCATGCCCCAGCGGCCGTACCAGGAGCCCTCCGGGTGCTGGGTCTTGCGCAGATAGGCGATCCCGGCCGCGACAGCCTTGTTGTTCGCCTGGGTCTGGCCGAGCTGGGCCAGCATCGAGACGCAGCGCGCGGTGACGTCCTCGGTCGGCGGGTCGAGCAGCGCACCGTGGTCCGAGAACGGGATGTTGTTCAAATAATATTCGAGGTTGTTCACGTCGAAGGCAGCCCAGCCGCCGTCGTCGCTCTGCATGCCCTCGATCCACTCGCGGCCGCGGTCGATCGCAGCGTCGTAGCCGGCCGTGCCGTGCTCCCGGCGCATGCGGTCCATCGACATGACAACCACGGCGGTGTCGTCGAGATCGGGATAATGGGCGTTGTTGTACTGGAAGGCCCAGCCGCCCGGGCGCGTCTCGGGCCGCTTCGCTGCCCAGTCGCCCTTCACGTCGAGCACCTGCTTCGGGATCAGCCAGTCGAGGCCCTGCTTGGTGGCCGCCACGGCTTGCGGGCCGCCTGCCTCGAGCAGCGCGTGGGCGGTCAGCGTCGTATCCCACACCGGCGAGACGCAGGGCTGGCAATAGGCTTCCTCGTCCTTGATCACGAGCAGCTTGTCGATGCCCCGGCGCGTGATCGCGCGCGGCGGGAAATTCTCGTCCTTGCCGAGCGCGTCGTACATCATGACGATGTTGGCCATCGGCGGATAGATCGCGCCCATGCCGTCCTCGCCGTTCAGCCGCTCCTCGGTGAAGGCGAGCGCAGCGTCGATCGCGCGCTTGCGCAGGCTCTTCGGAAACAACGGCTCGACGGCGCGCAGGATCTTGTCGAGCGCGCGGAACAGCACGAACCAGCCCATGCTCTGGTGCGGCGCCTTGGCGGTCATGCCGATCGAGCGCGGATCCTGCAGGAACAGTTCGTCGATGCCGACGCCCTTCGGATTACGCGCGAGCGGCTTCAGCGCCGCCAGCACCATCAGCGGCACGATGGTGGTACGCGCCCAGTAGGAAATCTTGTTGAGATGGAACGGCGACCAGAACGGCAGCAGCATGATCTCGATCGGCAGCACCGGCACGGCCCGCCAGGTCACGACGCCGTACATCGCGAGCGTGAAGCGCGTGAAGACGTTGCTGTTGATCGCGCCGCCACGGGAGCGGATCGCTTCGCGCGCCCGCACCATATGCGGCGCGTCGACGGAGTCGCCGATCATCTTGAGCGCGAAATAGGCCTTCACGCTCGCGCTCATGTCGAAGGCGCCGTCATGCACCAGCGGCCAGCCGCCATGGGCGCCCTGCACGCGCCGCAGATAGTTGCCGATCTTGGCCTCGAGTGCGGCATCGACCGGCTCGGCGAGATGATGCCGCAGCAGGATGTATTCGGCAGGAATCGTGCAGTCGGCCTCGAGCTCGAACACCCAATGGCCGTCGGGCTGCTGGAAGCCGAGCAACCCTTGCGTTGCCGACGCAATGCTCGATTCCAAGACTTCGCGGTTGCTCGCGCTCTTGTTGACCGAATGCATCTGGTTCGTTCTCTCTGATCTCTTTCCGAATTGAAAACCGGCGATCTGTGCCGGGACGATTGGCCCGCTTTCTAGCGCAGGCCGAGCACCAGATCGGCGGCGCGATCGCCGGACCGGACCGATCCCTCAATGGTTGCAGGCAATCCCGTATCAGTCCAGTCGCCGGCAAGGAACAGGTTTTTGTGCGCCGTGACCGGTCCGGGACGCATGCCATTCTGCTCGGGCGTTGCGGCGAAAGTGGCACGGCGCTCACGCACGATCTGCCACGCCGGCAATTCGCCGGAAACGCCGCCGGCCGCGCAGACGTCACGCCAGATCGCCTGCGCAAGCTCCTCGCGCGGCATATCGACGAGACGGTCGCCATTGCTGATCGTGACGGACAGGCGGTTCGGGAAGGCGAACAACCATTCCACGAGCCCGCCGACCACACCCAGGATCGGGGCCGCGCCCGGCGGCGGATCAAAGCGGAAATGCGCATTCACGATTGCGCGGAACTTGGTCGGCGTCTTCACGCCCGGCAGCAGCGTTGATGCAGCGCGCGGCGGCACCGCCATCACGACTACATCGTCCGGTCCGAGCTGGATCACGTCCTCGCCGCCGAAATTCAGCGCACTGATGCGGCCATTGGACGCTACGAATTCGTGCAGCTCGTGGCCGAGCTGAACCGAATGGCCCCGCTCCTGCAGGAATTTCACCGCGGGCTCGATCAGCACTGCGCTCAAGCCGTCGCGTGCGATCAGCGGACGGCAAGCCTGCCCGCCCGCAAGCAGCGTCTCGCGGACGATGGCACCCGCAAGGCCCGCCGACCCCTCGGGCGGATCGACATTGAGGGCTGCAAGCAGGAGCGGCTGCACGAGCCGCTGGTAGAGCGTGCCCTCGCACGGGATCGACTTGCCGACGAGCGTGTCGGGCGATGCCCAGACCAGCGGCGCCAGCTTGAGATAATCCATCAGGCCAGTGTCGGGAACGCGCCGGCTCTCGTCGAACACCCAGCTCGGCAGCCGGCCGTCGCCGAGATCGAGCTGCCAGCGCTGCCCGGTGGCAAGGTCGACGAAGGGAAACTGCGCACTCTTCGGCCCGACCAGCCCGGCCTCAGTGCCGATCGAGCGGGCATAAGCGATCGCATGGCGATTGCCCGACAACAGCAGATGATTGCCGTTGTCGATGGTGAGATTGGTTGCGCCGTCGAAATAGGAACGGCAGCGGCCGCCGGCCTGCTGGGTCGCCTCGTGCACGGCGACTTTCCAGCCGCCATTGGCAAGCCGCACAGCGGCGGAGAGGCCGGAAATTCCGGCGCCGATGATGTGAACTGTCTTTTGCATCAGAGGAAAGCGTAACGGAGAAGGATGGCGATGCGTGTGACCTTCGACACACGCACCGGCGCGCGCGGCGCTGCGAAGCCACGCGCGATCAGAAGGTCCAGAATCGCGTGGTAGTATTTCGACATGATCCGCGGCGCGCGCACGGCGCGGCGCTTGTTGCGGTTCATGATCTCGTCCGACTTCTCGAAATGCGCTTTGGCGCGCTGTGCGATCGGCACGCACACCTTCGGCAGCGCCCGCTCTGCGATCACGCGATTCGGGTCGTTGGAGGTGATGCCGGCATGCAGCAGCGCCTCGCGCGGCAAATAGAGCCGGCCGAGCGTTGCGTCCTCGTCGATGTCGCGCAGAATGTTGGTGAGCTGGAGCGCGCGGCCGAGATGGTGCGCGAGCAGGATGCCGTCCTCTTCGGGCAGGCCGAACACCCGCACCGACAGGCGCCCCACCGCGCTTGCGACGCGATCGCAGTAGAGATCGAGCGTCGTCATGTCGGGCGCGCGGATGTCCTGCGGCACGTCCATCTCCATGCCGTCGACGATGGCGAGGAAATCCTCGCGCTTCAGCCCGAACGTCTTCACGGAGGCGACGTAGTCCTGCAGCCGCGCCGGCGGATGACCCTGGTAGAGTGCATCGATGTCGTCACGCCATTGCTGAAGCGCGGCCAACCGCTCGTCGCGCGGACCGTCGGAATCGGCGATGTCGTCGACCTGCCGGCAGAAGCTGTAGATCTGGAACATGGCCTCGCGCTGGTCGCGCGGCAGGATGCGCATCGCGGCGTAGAACGAGCTGCCGGATGCGGTCGTGCCGTAATTGGCGCCGGGCGAGGTCGCCTCAAGCGTCATGTGCGGGCCCCGGATTGGAGACGGGCCGGCGCCCGATCGCGCGGCGGCCGATTTCGCCGATGATACCGGCGAGGCTGAAAGTGAGGAGCTCGAGCTTGTTGAGATGCACGCGCTCGCGCAGGGGATCGCGCACCTTCAACAGGCGCACGATGCGGTCGGCATAGGCCTGGATCACCGAGATATCGACGCCGAGACGGAAATCCCTGACCTCGGCACACAGCGACCGGCTCTCGTTGAGCAGCAGCTCGTTGCGCGCGGCGAGCGCCTGGAGACATCCGAGCATGGCGGGCGGCGACTGGTCGAGCCCGAGCTGCTCGACCGACGCGCCGCTCGCGGCGAGCGCATCGCGCGGCAGGTAGACGCGGTTGAGCGCGCGGAAATCCTTGCCGCAATCCTGCAGGTGATTGTTGATCTGCAAGCCGGCGCAGAGCGCATCGGACGCCGCCCAGGTGGAGGTGCTCTCGTTGTGGACGTCGAGCATAAAGCGGCCGACCGGCATCGCCGAGTAGCGGCAATAATGGATGACCTCGTCCCAGGTCTCGTAGCGCAGCTTGGTCACGTCCATCCGGAAGGCAACGAGCACGTCGAGCGCATGGCGCGGCGGCATGCCGCGCTCGGCCAGCGCACGGCGCAGGATCACCGCCTCGGCCTGCGTGTCGCCATTGCCGAGGAGCTCGCGCTCGAACAGATCGAGGAAAGCGAGCTTCTCGTCGGGCTTCAGCGTGGCGTGATCGGCGATATCGTCGGCCGTGCGGACGAAATTGTAGAACGCCAGAATGAGGGCGCGATGACGGGGATGAATGATCCAGGACGCGACGGGAAAATTCTCGTCGCGGTCACCCTTTCCGGATCTCAATTCGTTCGCAGAGGTCATCGAGGATTGGTTAACAATCGTCTGGCTGGACAAGGCTTTTTCAGGCTTTGCGCGGGTTCACGCCGGGCGGAACCGTCGCGGCCCCCATATAGGGGAATGCGACCGTAAAACCAATCCTGTCTCTCGATACCCTGCCCTGCGGGCGATATTTTGCCCTGCGGGGTTTGGGCCCGCAGGGGCGGCGCAAGGGGCTTTTTCGGGCGCCCGGTGGGCTTATTGGCCGTTGGCTTTCAGAACCTGATCGCAAGCCGCCGAGATCTTCGAGCGGTTCTCCTTCAGGCAGGCCAGAATGGTGAAATCGCCCTGATCGATAACGGGACGGCAGAATTTCTGCACGTCGCGGGTGCAGGCCTTTTGCTCTTCAGGGGTGCCGCGCTGCTGGGCGACGGCCGCCGTCGAAAGCGATGCCGACACCAGGGTGAGAGCGAGGAGAAATTTACGCATAGTGATCCTTCATTCTGACGGCAGAATCGTTCCAATCCCGGACAGCACAGGGCGGACGACCGGAATAGATTGTTCTGATGGCTTTGCCACGGAAAGCGCAGCAGCGGAGACAGCAGAAGCGCTGGCAAATGCGGCCAAATTGGCACCTCACCCGCAAATCATGCTTCACGCCTCTCTCATTGGCAAATGTAACAGTTTGATACTACGGGATTATTTCGGAGCCCCGCGTTTTACTTTTGACCTGTTGCAGACATGCATCGCCACTCCTTACATGCACGGCGCAGAGCGCGACGAAAAAGCGCGCAAACCTGACGGGAAATGGCTGGTCGCGCTTGCGGTCGGTCATCAGGCTTTGAACCTGACCCGGTATGGGGAACACTAAACCTTCGATGCGGCGAGACGTTCTTATTTTGAGAGGACGTCACTTCTGAAAACGGGATATTCGACATGACATTCTTTGGACGACAGGCAATCACGGCGGCCGGCATTGGCGCAGCGCTGCTCCTTTCGGTCTCGGCGAGCCAGGCTCAGTCGTCCGGACCGTTTGCCGGCTTTGATGGCAACTGGACCGGCACCGGCACGGTGTCGCTGTCCGACGGCACCACCGAGCGCATCCGCTGCAAAGCGGACTACAAGGTCGCCGCCAGCGGTCTCGGCCTGAAGCAGGCGCTTCACTGCGCCAGCGACAGCTACAAATTCGACCTCACCAGCGACGTGACGAGCCAGGGCGACCGGATCTCCGGCAACTGGAGCGAGGCCAGCCGCAACATCTTCGGCAACCTGCAGGGCACGGCCGGCGGCGGGCAGATCGACGTGTTCGTTGAGGCCAACGGATTCGCCGCCAACTTGTCGCTGCGCACCAACGGCACCAAGCAGACGGTGCAGATCAGCTCCAAGGGCGAAATTCGCGGCGTGAACATCACGATGACGAAGGGCTGACGCCCTTCACGCGTAGCAGGGAATACGGCCCCCGGTTCTCGCGAGCCGGGGGCTTTTTGCTGACATTGTTCCGGACATGGACCCAATTCGCAGACATCTGCTCAAGGCCGCCGGGCTCTTCGTAGCCAGTCGCGCCTTTGCCAATGACCAGCAGGGAATGAGCATGCAGCCTTCATCGGTAAGACCGCGTCACGTGCTGTGCTTCCTCGGCAAGAACGATGCCCTGCTGCATCCGCCGAAAGCCGTCGAGAAGACGATTGCGGATTTCGGTTTCGAGATCGACCGCACCTATTCGCAAGGAAAGCCCGATCCACACATGGCGCAATCGTTCGGCGTCTGCTGGGACCGTGTCTTCCCGAAGGCCTGGTCGGCCACGGACGAGGCCGCCGTGATCAACCACAAAGCGGTGCTCTACGTGTTGAGCCCGCGGATGGATCGGGACAAGGTGGTCGCCTATTCGGCTGCGGCACTGCGGATCGTGGAGGAGATGATCGAGGCGGGCGCCACCGCCGTGAAAGGCGAAAGCGCCGGCGTTGCCCACGGCCTCGAGCGATGGCGCAGTCTCGGCGATCAGGCACGCAAGGGCGCCCAGACCAGTCAGGGCCTTGGCATGACACTCGCCGTCGCCAAGGCGTGTCGTCTTGCTTTCGCCAAACGCCCGCTCGCCGGCGATCGCTATTACGAGACCGTCGGCTATCATTTCGTCGGCTTGCCGGAGGTCTATGTCGCGAAATCGCGCGGCAACGAATGGTCCGCGGTGATGCTCATGGAGGAGATTGCCAACGCCATGGCCGAGCACGGCATTGACGCGACCTTACGTGATCGCAAGCTCACGCTGTCGCGTGAGCAGGACTACGCCGAGAACGACTTCAAGTTCAATCCGTACGGGATCGTCCGCATCGAGGCGTGAGCGCGAGCCGCTCACGCCCGCGGCTCAGATCGCGGGCTTTCCGGCTCCGTGAATCTTCTCATGCAGATTGATCAGCCACATCGCCGTCGGCCGCAGGATGAAGAGGTCGGCGACCAGCGCCGCCACCATCGAGAAGGCCCCTAACCAGCCGAACAGCCGCAGTGACGGCAGGTCCGAGAACACGGTCACGACGAGGCCGCAGGCCAGCACCACCGTGGTCAGGATCAGCGCTGGCCCGACCAGCACGGTCGCGCGCTCCACCGCGAGTGCTGACGAGACGCCGGGCTTGCCCTCCAGCCGCAAGCGGTTGAGGAAGTGGATGGTCGCGCTCAGGCCCAGGCCAAACGAGACGGTCAGCGCCACGACGCTGGCAAATTGCAGGCCCTCCCCGAGCGCCCACAGCACCGTGCCCGCGAGCACCACCGGGAAGATGCCGGGCAGGATACAGGCAAGCATCACGACCCAGGAGCGGAAGGCGAGACCAATGAAGATCGCGACCAGCGCGAACTCGACCGTGAGGCCGCGGTTCAGCTTCTCGATCATGTTCGCCGAGTTGCGTGCGGCAATGGCGGCAAGGCCGGTCACCGCGACCTCGTAGCCGGGATGCTTCTTGCGGATGGCGTCGAGCTCGGCATCGAGCTTGTCGACGATCGGCAGCAACTGGCTGGAATCCTTGTCCGGAACGCGGCCGGCAACCACGACGGCATCCTGCTCGGCGTCGATGAAACGCCGCACCAGATGCTCGGGGATCACGTTCACATATTCCTTGAGCGTCGCGACGTCCGAGCTGCCCGCCTTTTCCGCGAGCCAGCGGCGCAACGTCTCGATCGACCAGACGTTGCCGACACCGGCCGCCTTCTCGACGGTCGAGTGGACGTCCGCAATCGTCTGGAGCGTCTCCGGCGAATAGAGCGTTTCATTCTTGGGTAACACGATCAGGACGTTGACCGGGTTGGCGCCTGTCAGCTTGGCGTCGAGCCGGTTGCTGGCGGCGACCGCCTGACGCTTGTCCGGCACCTGGTCGGCGAGGCGGTAGCGCGGCTCCAGATTGGCGTAGATCACGCCAAGACCGCCGACGAACAGCAGCGCGATCAGGCTGAACAGGCCCGGACGGCCGACCATCCGCACCGCGATGAAGTAGCAGAAATTGCGCAGCGCCTGCACGCCGGCATCCGCGCTCTGGAACTTGACGGCAAAGAGCTTCTCGTTGCGCACGAACAGCACGCCGAACACCGGCACCAGCGACAGCACCGCGATCAGCGCGATGATGGTCGCAGCCAATCCCGCCTCGCCGAACTTCCGGATCAGGTCGGAGTCGGAGAATTGCAGCGCGATGAAGGAAATGCCGGCGGTGCCGTGCGTGAGCACGCAGGCGGGGCCGACCACCAGCACCGCGTTCTTGAACGCGGTGTATTTGTCCTGTCCTGCGATCAGCCGGTCGCGCGCCGCAAAGGTGAGCTGCATCGAGTCCGAGAAGCTGATGACCATGATGAGCGGGGTCATCACGTTCAGGAACATGTTGAGATTGAAATTGGCCCAGCCGAGCGCGCCCAGCGCCAGCAGGATCGCAATCATCGGCGGGAACGCCGCCACCACCATGAAGGAGATTTTTCGGAAGAAGATGATGGCAATGATACAACCGGCGAGAATGCCGAGAATGTTGTAGGTCAGGCCGTCACGCTCGACCGCATTGCGGATTTCGAGCTGCATGACAGGCACGCCGGAGAGCTGCACGCTGAGCCCGGTGTCGCCGAGATCCTCCTTCATCAGCTTGCGGATTTCGCCGACGGTGACGCCGAGCTTGCTGGAGGCGACCACCGCGGGATCCAGCGAGAGCACGATCAGTGCCAGCGTTCCGTCCTCGGAGAGGAGCTTGCCGCGGATAATCTCGTTGCTTTTGACGACCTCGATGAACTTGTCGTAGTCGGCTCCCTGCGGCAGCTCGGCCGGGAACAGCGCGGCCGGCAGCTTGCCGGGCGCAGGCGCCTGGCGCGCGGAAAACAGCGAGACCAGACCGCGCGTACCCTCGACGAGTTGCATGTCGGTGATGAAGTCGCGCAGCTTCTCGAGATTGTCGCGCGCCAGCAAGGTCTTGCCTTCGACCACGACGAGGACGTCGAACTCCTCCGCCGGGAATTTCTTCGTCACCTCTTCGTACTGGCGAAATTCCTTGGTGTTGGAACGGAAGAGCTGCGACAGCGAGTCGTCGATCTTGATGCGCTCGATGCCGAAGACGGCGCCGACGATCAGCGCGATCAGCACCACGCAGGCGATCACCGGCGCCTGGACGGCGATCAGCCCGAGGCGTTCCAGCCCGAAGGCGATGGAGGACGTCGGCCCCTGCTCGACCTTCTCGACATGAACCTCACTCTCGCTGTGCTTTTCGAGCATGCCTTTTCCAGTTCCTAAATCGGCTCAATTGGTGAGCTTGATGCGCCCCGCGATCGGGCTTGAAAACGCCATACAGATGGGGGGCTTGCCCTTTGAAAATACGCGGGAAATCGCGGCACGGGGTTTAGCAGGTCCGTACCCGGACAAGCAAGCGCGCGGGAGGGGGCCAAACTGACAAAGATGTGTCGAATTCGGCCCCAATGGCCGGCTCCGCATCATTCGGATCAAACTGCGCCAATTCGGCGCGGGGAGCGGTCGGCGCTCTCGTCCTTGAGCGCCACGCCCGTGACCTGCCGTGCCAGTCCCTCGCGGACCAGCCAGGCGATCTTGAAGGCGGCCTCGTCATGGCTGAGCCCGGCCTGGTGGACATTCGAGACGCAGTTGCGCTCGGCATCGGTACGGCCTGGCTTTGGGGCAAAGGTCAGATAGGCCCCGAGGCTGTCCGGCGCCGACAGGCCCGGCCGCTCACCGATGAGCATCACGACCATTTCAGCACCGAGGATGGCGCCGATTTCGTCGCCAAGCGCGACCCGCGCGCTTGATGCGACAACGATCTGGCCGATCGCGACAGCATCGTCTTCAGCGAGGTGCGCCAACAGGCTCGTCAGGACTGCGACCGCGTGAGCATGCACGGCTGTCGGAGAGAGGCCGTCGCCGATCACGACCGCGAGCCGGCCCGGTGTCGTCGCCACAGTCGCGAGATGTTCGACCGATGCGTCATCGAGCTGTCGCCCGAGATCAGGACGCCGCAGATAGTCCTTGCGGTTCGGGGCCCTGCTCCTCACCGAAACTGCCGCGAGGCCCAGGGCGCCGAGCGCGGCAATCAGCATCTCCGCATCAAATGCCGCATGCACGGCATCGCGGGCGCGCGCATGCGCCAGCGTGAAATCGAGCAACGGTCTTGTGGGAAGGCTGGCGCCGCTCCGCCCCAGCGCCACCCGAGCCGGCGTCAGCGTCCGCAGATCGAGGGTCGAGCGGCCTGGTGCGACCGGGCTAGACATGACGCATCATTCGGCGGGCATGGAAGCTTCGCGCAGCCTGAGCGAATAGTTCGAGGCGTTCTGCTCGCCGCTGGATGCCGCGCGGGCGAATGTGATCAGGTGGTGTGCGATCATGGTGCAGCCGATCAGGCCTTCCATGTCGCCGCGCCTGATGCGCCCCAGCGCGAATTTCCAGAACACGCGCTTGTAATCGCCGAGCACGCCGACCTTCCAGAAGATGTTGCGCAGCATGGTCAGGCCGCGCTTGATGTTGGGCCAGGTCTTCATCTCGTCGGGCACCGGCACCTTCAGGCGGTTGGCGTAGGTGTAGTCGCACTGATGCTGGTAGCGCGCATAGACCTTCTCGGGTTCGTAGGCGATCTCCATGCAATGCTTCCAGGACGCGACGACCTCGTCATAGGGCAGCAGGAAGTCGACGTTGGAATCGCGGCCCTCATCGTTGACCAGCCGGCCCTCGCGCTCGAGCCGATCCCACAGCGGCGTCTTCGGCAGCGCCTGGAGCAGATTGATCGTGAGCAGCGGAATCCGGGATTCCTCGACGAAGGCGAGCAACGCGTCCGAGGTGTTCGGCTTGTCGGTGTCGAGCCCCATGATGATGCCGGACACGACCTCCATGCCGTAGGAGTTGATGGTGCGCACGCCTTCCAGGATCGGGACCATCATGTTGTGGTCCTTCTGCATCGCCTTCAGCGCGTCGGGATCGGGCGTCTCGATGCCGCAGAAGATGGTGATGAAATAGGCCTCACGCATCTTCTCCAGGATTTCCGGGCGCTTTGCGATGTTGAGTGTCGCCTCGCAGGCGAGCCGCATCACATAGCCGGTCTTCTTCTGCCATTCGATCAAATGCGGTAGCAGATCCATCGCCGCCTTGCGGTTGCCGATGAAATTGTCGTCGACGAAATAGACCGTGTCGGTCATGCCGCATTCGCGCAGGCGATTGAGCTCGGCGATGATCTGCTCCGGCGACTTGATGCGCGGGTTGCGACCGTAGAGGCCGGGGATGTCGCAGAACTCGCACTGATAGGGACAGCCGCTGGAATACTGGATGCTGCCGAGGAAGTATTTCTTGACCTCGGCGAGCTCGTAGGCCGGGATCGGAAACTCCGTCATCGCCACGCGATCCCTGGTCGTCAAAACGACCTGCTGCTCGGGGCGCGAGGTATCGCGGGACAGACGCTCGATCAGTTCGTTGGTGGCATCGCCGAGCTCCCCGACGTGAAGATAGTCGAAGGCCGGATAATAGTCGGGGCATGCGCTGACCGAGGGGCCACCGAGGGCCACGGGAAGATCGTAGTCATGGGCGCGATGGCAGATATCGTTCATCTGCTGGCGCTGGATGTGCATTCCGCTGACGAAGACGGCGTCCGCCCACTCGAACTCTTCCTGGGTGGCGCGGCGCAGGTTCTCGTCGACGAATTTGACCTGCCAATCCCGCGGCAAATAGGCCGCGATAAGCAAAAGCCCCTGCGGCGGCATGAAGGCCTTGACGCCGGCGGTCAGCGGATAGGCGTGCTCGAATGTGCCGAAGGACGACGTGTAGCGTGGGAAGACACACAGGATATGACGGACCGTTCCGTTGTTCTCAGCTCGCATCGAACATCCTCATCGACGCCCTGCAACCCCGCAGGTCAGACACACAGCGTAACGCTGGGCCCGAAATTCCTCAATATTGTGGCATGGGCTTAATTCATCAGACGCGCCAACGGTTTCGACGGTTCAGGATGAAAAGCGAAGTTTGAGCAAATTCCGGGCCGGATTTTTGCACGATCAACCCTCTGCGATGAGGCGGGAGGCAAAATCGGGTAGCAGCCCCGCGTCAGCAGCCAGCCGGAAATCGGCACCCGCAATGCCCGTCGACGCCAGCCAGTCGTCGAATTCCGGCGCGCGGGCCGCACCGAAGACGTCGCGGACATAGAGCGCGTCGTGGAAGGAGGTCGACTGGTAGTTCAGCATGACGTCGTCGGCGCCCGGCACCCCCATGATGAAGGTGACGCCGGCGGCCGCCAGCAGCGTCAGGAGATTGTCCATGTCGTCCTGATCCGCTTCGGCATGGTTGGTGTAGCAGATGTCGACCCCGAGCGGCAGGCCGAGCAGCTTGCCGCAAAAATGGTCCTCCAGCCCCGCGCGGATGATCTCCTTGCCGTCATAGAGATACTCCGGGCCGATGAAGCCGACCACGCTGTTGACGAGCAACGGATGATGCGCGCGGGCAACCGCATAGGCGCGCGCCTCGCACGTTTGCTGGTCGACGCCGTGATGGGCGCTGGCCGACAAGGCAGAGCCCTGCCCGGTCTCAAAATACATGACGTTCTGCCCGACCGTGCCGCGCCTCTGCGACAGTCCGGCCTGCCGCGCCTCCTTCAGCAGGGATAGATCGATGCCAAAGCTGCGGTTGGCCGCTTCCGTGCCGGCAACCGACTGGAAGACCAGATCGACCGGCACGCCCTGCCCGATCAGTGCCAGCGTCGTCGTCACATGGGTCAGCACGCAGCCCTGGGTCGGGATCTTGAGCCGTGCGATGATCTCGTCCAGCAGGCGCAGCAATTGCGCAATCGTTGCGGGATCGTCGCTGGCCGGATTGATGCCGATGCAGGCATCGCCCGAGCCCAGCAAGATGCCGTCGAGGATCGAGGCTGTGATGCCCTTGGCATCGTCGAAGGGATGATTCGGCTGCAGGCGCGTGCTCATCCGCCCCTTCAGGCCGATGGTGTTGCGGAAAGAGGTGATCACCTCGCATTTCCGCGCCGCCAGGATCAGATCCTGGTTGCGCATCAGTTTTGACACCGCCGCCGCCATCTCCGGCGTGATGCCGCGCGCCAGTCGCTTGAGGCCCTCGGTGGTCGCGGCGTCCGACAGCAGCCAGTCGCGAAAGCCGCCGACCGTCATGGAGGCAACCGGAGCGAAGGCACTGATGTCGTGCGTGTCGATGACGAGCCGGGTGACCTCGTCGGCTTCATAGGGGATGACGGCTTCCGTCAGGAACTTTGCGAGCGGGACGTCGGCGAGCGCCATCCTGGCGGCGATCATCTGCTCGGCGCTGTCGGCGGCGATCCCGGCCAGCCGGTCGCCCGAGCGCGGCGGGGTCGCCTTGGCGAGCAGGCCGCGCAGATCGGGGAATGTGTAGGTCGTGGCGTCGATGGTGTGGCGGTAGACCAAGAGCCCCTCCGGGATCGGTCGGCCAACGGCCGACTCCAGTGCAGTCTAGCCTGAAGGAGACACGCGTTTGACGGTCATGACGCATGCCAATGTCGGCGGCATGACACGCAACGCCCTTGTGCCGCGGCGGCGAAAATCGATCGGGCGCTCAAACGCCTGATATCGTTTACGTTTCGTACGACCAAAGGCCGACACGGAAACCCGCCCTGTTAACGCCGCGTCCATCTTCGTTCTGCATAGTTTTGCATCAATTTTACTCGACCGCGCTCAGCGGTCGCACACAAAGGCCATTCGGCCCCGAGAACCATGAAAACTGACCGATCTGGGAATGCCGCCGGCCTGGCGGGACGCTTTACGCTCGCCACCAGGCTCTATTCGATCTTCGCGCTGTTCGCGCTGCTCACCGCGGCGATCGCGGCGCTGTCCGACTACAACAGCCGCCGCAGCGCCGAGCTGACGACCGCAATCGAGACGGCGAACGCGGCCGCGCTGAACGTCGAGCGCGTCAATTCGCTGGTCTACGCGGTCGTGATGGAATCGCGCGGCGTCTACATGTCGACCGAGCCGGCGGTGGTGAAGAAATACGGCGACGGCCTGCTCAAGTTCAACGGCCAGATCCTCGATGTCGTCAAGCGCTGGGAGACCATCGTCAAGGCCGACGATTCCGAGCAGTTTTCGACCTTCAAGAAGCGCATCGAGCAGTTCGTCGACTTCCGCAAGGAGCTGGTGCGCCGCGCCAACGAGATCGGCCCGGCGGCGGGGCGCGAATGGGGCGACAACGACGCCAATCGCGGCGTGCGCTCGGCGCTGAACAAGGATCTCGAGGCGCTGTCGAAGGTCTATGCCGAGCGCGCCAAGCTGATCTCGCAGGAGACGGAGACCAGCCGCCAATTGTCCCTGGTGCTGACCTGCCTCGGCGGTCTGGCGCTGGCGCTCGTCGTCGTCGGCATCGTCATCATCGCGCGCTCGATCGCACGTCCGCTCTCCGCGATCACCGCGACCATCAAGCAGGTCGCCGACGGCGCCGAGAATGTCGAAGTGCCGCATACGGGGCGCGCCGACGAGATCGGCGCGCTGGCGCGCGCGATCCAGATCTTCAGGGACGCGATGGACCGCAACCGCAACCTCGCCTCGCAGGTGTCGCAGGAATCGTCCTCCCGCGAGCAGCGCGCCCGCCATGTCGAAGCCTCCGTGGAGCAGTTCCGCGAGGCCATCGGCGCGATCATGCGCGGCCTCACCGACAACGCCTCCGTCATGCGCGAGACCGCACAGACCATCACCCGCGTCACGGCGGATGCCAACAACCGCGCAGGAACGGCGGCGAGCGCGACCGAGCAGGCCTCGCACAACGTCACGGCGGTCGCAGGCGCCGCCGAGGAGCTGTCGGCCTCCGTCGAGGAGATCGGCCGCCAGGTCCGCCAATCCGCGAATGCCGTCGAGCAGACCGGCCAGCGCACGGAAAAGTCGATCACCGAAATCGAGAGCCTGGCCGCCGCAACCCAGCGCATCGACGGCGTGCTCAATCTGATCCAGGCGATCGCCGAGCAGACCAATTTGCTGGCGCTCAATGCCACCATCGAGGCGGCCCGCGCGGGCGACGCCGGACGCGGCTTCGCCGTGGTCGCCCATGAGGTCAAGGCGCTCGCGGGACAGACCGCGAAGGCGACCGCCGAGATCAGCGACAATGTCAGCATGATCCAGACCTCGACCCGCAACGCGGTGGAGGCGGTGCGCGAGATCGGCGGCGCGGTGCGCGAGATCAACGACGTCACCACGGCCATCGCCGGCGCCATCGGACAGCAGGATTCGGCGACCCGCGAGATCTCCGCCAACGCGCAATCGGCCGCGCAGGGCAACGAGACGCTGGTCGCCAACATCACCTCGCTGCGCGACGCCATCGGCGAGACCGACACCGCGGCCTCCTCCGTGCTGACGGCCGCGAGCAGCCTGACGGCCACGGCCGAAACGCTGTCGCAGGAGGTGGAGACGTTCTTCCGGAACCTGCGATCGGATGCGACCGATCGGACGATCGCCAAGGCAAGCTAGAAGGCAAGCTAAGAGGCAAGCTAAAGCCTGGCGACATCGGGTTCGGCCTCGGCCTTCCGAGGCCGGCCGGCAAAAGCATCGAAACAACCCCATGCACAGTAGCCGGCGGCAGCCGGCGCGGAGATTGCGGATTTTACGAAATCCTCTTGACGCGTCGGGCAAATCGGGGGTATATTGCCATCATAGCCGCATATGGGCTTGAGCCGTTGCGCCCCCATTTGAGCCGCGCCCGACCAAGCGCGATTGCGCCTTCGTCCACCGGCCTTGGTGAGTTCAGCTTACATCATCGCCAGAAGGATCAGCCCTACCACCAGCACGACAAAACCCGTCGCCACCGCGGCGGCGAATGAACGCTCCACGTTATCCATCGAATGCCACCCCTGATGGGCGGGCCACGTTTCCCCCATGGCTCGCCCGAACGCACCTAAAGTTGTAGATCGTTGTGGCCTAATTGGTTCGCACCAATGGCCAGATTGGGACAACACCGGGGTCCGTTCTCGGCCTGCGCGGACCGCGCCGGTTCGCCGTGCTCGGCGAGCGGCTTGCCGAGGTGACCGCGAGCCAATCAGCCAGTGAAGGCATGCCTTGTCCGCTCTGCCCCTGTGAGCGGACCTGGCCAGTTCGCCCCGGCAAGTCGGCGACGGGCCAACAGCAGACCTTTGGCCACCATTGCCCTGCAAATTTCCCGTCACCGACTATTAAAGGCGAGTGGCCAAGAGCACGGTGCTTTCAATAGATAGCACCACGCGCTTTCGGTCATTGATCAGTTCTATGAGTTGCTTGACGATGCCCCGTCCCGGCTTGCTCGACAAGCGCTTCTCGAGAATTGTGATGCGTTCGTGCAACCGGTCACCTGAACGAACGGGCTCCGGAAACTTGACGTGCCAGTCAAAGCCTCCCAAGAAAGCCCACGTTCGATCCGGCTGGTTCACTATTTCATGGGACAGCCGGTACATCAGACTGATTGTGTAGCCACCACTGGCGATCAATCCGCCAAATGGCGATTTGGCGGCTGCTTCTGGATTGACGTGAAATGGCCACGGGTCGTTGGTGCGACTATAGGCCAGCATTTCCTCATGATCGACGGCGTATTCAGACGATGTCCAACTATCTCCGACTTCCAAGTCGTCGAAGTAGATCAAATCCATGGATGAACTCCACGCTTTGCCTCCCCGGGGCGAAGGTGGGAAAGCCGCACGGCCCGGAGCGGCACATTGTCGTGAAGAATCTGTTGGAGCGCAATCACACAGGCACTCTAGCGGCTCGCCGAGCAGGGCGGTGCTCTCGATGCTGCCAAATCGACATGCAAGTCAGCTGTGGGTCACAATGAAGGACTCAGCCTGAGCAGATTTAGTCCGCTCCAACCCACTAAGCTGACGCAAATGACGGCTGTCGCTACTTCGCTGATGGGCCAGAACCTGACCCGCCGAGTAGTACCAGTCAGGGCGCGGGGCGGACGTTTCGGAGCAACGTTTACTCCCCCGCGGCAGAAAGCCGTTGCCTCAAAAGGCTCACCGGCCGTTACATCATATCACCGCAAGTTGGTTACGCCCGCACGACGCAAGCCGTCTGCGAGGTGCTCCCGATGCTTCATGTCAAGGTAGGGGGTCGTAACGTCGAAGTGCTGCTGCGGGTCCGCCGGCCGGGAGACGAAATCATGCACCAACGGCCGCGCTTCCTCCACCCGTCCAAGCTGGCCAAGGCTTGCGAGAAAGACCCGGAGCCCGGGGTAAAAACGGCGCGCGCCCATCCCAAGCTGACAATAATGGACCGCCTCCTCGTAGTTCTCCTGGTGATAATGAACCGTAGCGATGGTGCCCAGAAAGGCACCGGCTTGAGGATCGTTCGGGTTCAGACGGAGGCAGCGCAGCAGAACGTCCAGAGCTTCTCTGAAGTGTCCGATATAGACCCGAACCAGGCCAAGGACGAAGAACCCGAGCGCGAAATTCGGGTTGAGGTCGATCGAACGCTGCGCCTCCCCAAGCGCCTGCGCGTGCATTCGCTTGACTAAACTCGTCCAGCACAACGCGTAGTGGCAGTAAGGATCGCGGTCATCGATCGTAACCGAGCGCGCCGCAGCCGCATGAGCTTCAGACGCGTCGCTCGCGAGATCGCTGGTCCAGCCGTGCCAAACCCGGGCGTTCAACGAGCGTGCAAGCGCCATGTGTGCCTGGGCGAAAGTCGGATCAAGGCTGATCGCCCGCCGCAACAGAGTAATGGCCTCGTCCTGGTTCTCGGGAGTGATTTGTGAAAAATGCCACATCGCACGCATGCAGCAGTCGAACGCATCCAAATTGCCGACGCTCTTGCGAAAGGCTCGTCTGCCTTCCATCAGCAGCATCTCGGGCTCGATCGCGGCGACCACGCTCTGCGTTATCTCGTCCTGGATGGCGAAGATGTCGGCCATGTCGCGGTCGAACCGCTCGGCCCACAGGTGATTTCCGGTTTCTGCTTCGATCAGCTGACTTGTGATCCGCACGCGTTGTCCGGCCCGTCTTACGCTCCCTTCGAGGATGTATCGCACGCCGAGTTCGCGAGCGACCTGCTTCACATCGACGGCGCGCCCCTTGTAGACGAAGGTCGAATTCCGCGCGATGACGAAGAACCATCGGTGATGGGACAGGGCGGTAGTGATGTCCTCCGTGATGCCGTCCGCAAAATACTCCTGCTCGGGATCTCCGCTCATGTTCGAGAAGGGAAGCACCGCAATCGAAGGCTTGTCTGGTAGTGCCAGGTCGCCACCCAAAACGCCTGCGGCCACCGGATGCTCCGGCCGCCAATCCACGGAGTAGACTGAAACCGGACGAGTGATGTTCTTGAGCGATCGTTGTCCGATCGAAACAAGGGGAAAGTTCAATTTGCCTTCGATCTGGTCACGGACCGCACCCGAGATGCAAATTCCGCCGGGGTCTGCGACGCCTTGCAGCCGCGCAGCAACATTTACTCCATCGCCGAGCAGGTTGTCGCTGTCTACCATGACATCGCCAAGATTGACGCCGATCCGGAATTCCATTCTCCGGTCGTTGGGAAGATCGGCATTTCGGCGATCGAGCGCGCGCTGGATCGCAACTGCGGCGCGCACGGCCTGCACTGCGCTGCTGAATTCCGCAATCACGCTGTCTCCGGCGTATCCAAAAATACGCCCCACATGTTCAGATATCAGATCCGATATGGTACGACGGTATGTGTCCAGGGTTCGCAGGGTCGCTTCCTCATCCGCACCCATCAAGCGGCTGTATCCGGCAACATCCGCCGCCAGAATTGCCGCAAGCCGCCGTTCCGCGCGATTGTCGGTCAAGAACGGTCCTCCCGAGATCGGTAGATCCGCCTGACATATCAAAGCATAGGGCGTTGCTCTTGGGCTAGAGCCAATGTCGGCTTGGGGTCACGAGCGTCGCCCTCTGCACCACTCGGCTTTCGTCGACTTCCGCTATGCCCCGTTCGCGACCGAGGTCTTGTGGCGGTGCAATATGTCGCGAAGGGCCATGAACGGACTCATGCACCGCCGCAAACGGCGTCTCTATTCGATCAGCTCGTCGGCCCGAGCGAGCAACGACGGCGGCACGGTGAGGCCGAGCGCTTTGGCAGTCTTCATGTTGATCACGAGCTCGAATTTGGTCGGCTGCTCTACCGGCAGATCGGAAGGCTTGGTGCCTTTGAGAATCTTATCGACGTAGCCGACTGCACGGCGGAACAGATCGAATAGGTCCGGGCCGTAGACGATCAATCCGCCTTCATTGGCGGATTGCCGGAAAAGATAAGTCGCGGGCAGATGGTGCTTCGCCGCGAGTGCGACAACTCGCGGAGCCTGCTGAAAGGTCAAAGGATCGCCAATATCAACTATGGCGTCGGCGTGCTGGGCGGCGGCAGAGGCAAAGGCAGCGTCGAGTTCCTCGGCCGTGCGCGCCTCAACTATCGGCAGAGCCACGCCTAGCTTCAGGGCTGTGCGGGGTATCTCCTCGGCCAATTCCAGCCTGTGGATCGGGTTGTCCGGATTGACTAAGAGCGCAATTTTCGAGGCGCCAGGAACGAGTTCTCGGAGGATTTCTATACGTTTCCCGATGAAGCCCCCAGGTGCGATGGCCGCAAAACCGGTTATGTTGCCACCTGGACGCGATAGGCTTTGCACGAGGCCAATCCCCACGGGATCGGCCACAGCCACGAATAGGATCGGAATACTGGCAGTTGCCGATTTCAAGGCTAAGGCTGCCTGCGGGCTGCTGCAAACGATCAGATCGGGCTTGAGGGCGACGAGTTCGGCCGCGAGAGCCGGTAGGCGCTCCGCATGGCCTTCGAAATATCGATTGTCGATGATCAGGTTTTTGCCCTCGATCCAGCCGTGATCACGCAGGCCCTCCTGCAACACTTTGGTGATTGCCAGGTTTTGGGAGTTGCCAAGGGCGCCGACCCGGCGAGGCATCCCCTCCGCCTGCGAACGCCGTCGCGAAATGAGCAGGGCCGCAATAGCGACTATGAACTCCCGCCGCTTCATTCGGTGCTCTCATCACAGCTTGAGGCGACGGGGTGCAGACTATCAGGTCTCAATGGTCGTCGCACTCAGCGCGCGAATGCTGCGTCGCAAAGCTGCGCGATGGCCCATGCCCGCTTGGGGTCAAGGTGCGAAGAACTCGGCCTGAGCAAGACTAGTCCGCTGCCACCCACGAAGCGGACCTTAATGAGACGGTTCGCCACTTCGCTGATGGGCCATTACCGGAAATGGCTGTGCGCCATCCATCGCCTCGTTCGCGACGATGAGCGGGTTATCACCGCTACCGGACGGGATCAGCCTCTCTGTGACGCGCTCGTTCGATCAACGCCTCGACTTGCGGCAATATTCGCGTAACGGTCGCTTTGATTCCCGCCGGATTTGGATGGATGCCGTCCATCGTGAGCTGGTCATCGTCCACAAACGCATCGTCGAATGCTGGCTCAAAAAGCACATTGTACTCGCTGGCAAGACCAGAGAACATCGCGGCAAAAGCCTTCCTCTGTACGTCATCAAGGATGGAAGGATGGGTGTGGGGCCGCGCTCCGCAAAGAAGCACGGGAATATGCCGGGATCTCAGTTTTTGTAGAATTGCCGCGAGCGCGGTGCGAGTGACATCTGGCTCGTATCCCCTGCGCATGTCATTCCCACCGAGTTCTAAAATTACCGCGTCAGTATCGTCGGTGATCGATCGGTCCAATCTAGCAAGGCCCTTTGCAGCCGTGTCGCCACCCACGCCAGCATTGATTACAGCAACCAATTGACCTTTGGCTCTCAATGCAAATTCAAGCTGGTCCGTGAAACGATAGCCAGCAGGGATAGCGCTCCCGGCAGTGAGAGAATCTCCGAGCACGACGATCTTGATTACCCTATCATCGGCACGAACACCTAGAAACGGCAACCACGAGGACACAACCGCCCCGGCCAACGTGATGAACTCGCGTCGTCTCATTGCCAGCCTCTCGTCCAGACCACGAATTTTATCCCACAGCTAGGTGTGCCGAAAGGAGGTTAATGTCGCATTTGGGTCAATCGCGTCGGTTTGGCCGCGCGGCAACGACTTCCGCCCCACCCTGATAAGCGGACGTCTTCAGCCCTCGGTCGGAAGGTCTCAAGTGGGCCATCTGCGGAACATGCGCTGCAGCAGGGATGAAGCGCTATTCGATCACCTCGTCGGCGACAGTCAACAAGCTCACCGGAAATTCCAGCCCAAGCGATTTTGCCGTTGTTCGATTGAGCACCAGCTCGAATTTGGTTTGCAGGTAAAACGGGATGTCAGCCGGTTTTGCGCCTTTCATGACTTGATCTGTCATATCGGCAAGACGACGCATGGCGTCCCCAAGGTCACTGCCGTAGCTCAGCAGACCGCCGACATCGACGAATTCGCGATGAGGGTAGACTGCAGGCAGACGGTGTTTGGCGGCGAGATCAGCGATGAGTTGGCGGTTTGTAAGGTGCTCGCCGTGATGCGAAACCATGAGACCGTCAACGCGCTCTGCTTCCATTTCATAGAACACCCGCTCATACGCTGGTCGGTCGAGCCTCTCGCCGAGCAATGCAGCGGCAATCCGAATATCAACCCGGCCTGCGGCTTCCCGGAGTGGTGCGAGACCCTTTTCCCAAAACATCATCGCAGATGCAGGAAGGAGCAGCCGCACATTGCGTAGGTTTCGCGCTATCTCGCTAAGGAATTGCAGACGCTTGTCGTATACTCCCAATCCCGCATCAACACTCACTCCAGTGACATTTCCCTCCGGTCTGGCCAGGTTCGTCACAAGTCCGCCGGCGACCGGATCACCGCCGGCAAATAGTATTGGAATTGACGTGGTCAGGAGCTTCAACTGGCGTGCAAGCGGGCCGCCAAGCGAGATGATCAAATCAGGATGACTGGCAACGATTGTGCGAGCCAAGTCTCCAAAGTGTTCGGACTGACCGAGCGCAGAATACCGGTCCACGAGCAGGTTTTGCCCTTCGACATAGCCGAGCCTCTTCAACCCCCCAAAATAGGCCTTGAACGACAGGCGACCGTTGATCGTCATTCCCTCGGGCTTTTCTGCGGCATGGACAATCGCGATGCGCTTTATGCCCCGCGACCGAGCATCGGTCTGAGCGTAAACAGGCTCTGCGAAGCTCAGGGCCGCGGTGATCGCCGTACCCGCTATGAACTCCCGCCGTCGCATGTGCCCTCCAAGCATCACGCCGGGCGCGAACAATCTAGCACTTTGGCATGAGACGCGTACGTGCCCACCAAACTGGCAGCAGCTCAGGTCTTAGTATCAGCCACCTGCCTTAGCCAGTGACCATACGAGCCCAACGCCGAGATAGGGCAGAGTTGTTGTCGCTCGCGAAGTCTGAACCAAGATCAAGTCGATGAAGACAAAACTTTATCGAGATCGCATTGGGGTTCGCTCCCCAAACGTCGCTCGATACATGCCTCTTGGATATTTCACATCATGACGGAGGTAGCACCATGCCGATCGTGCAATTCACTCGTTTCAAAACCGACAAGCCCGAGGAAATGACCCAGGTTGTCAGGCGGGCAAAGAAAATCTTCGAAAAACACGGCGCCGAATTTCTTCGGCTGTCCCGCTTCCACACTGGTCATTGGGCAGGAGAGTTGCTGGTTGCGACGCGCTACGCCAATTGGGAAGTCTACGGCAAAGTGCAGGAGGCCGTGGCAAACGACCCCGAGTTCGCGCAGGTGATGGCCGATGGACTGAAGATCGCACAACTACAGGGCCGGAACATCGCCGTTGGCATCGATCTCTAGATCGGGGCGTCGCGCAGCGAACCACGTCAAGCGCAAAGGCCGCCGGACACATGCCGGCGGCCTTTTTCAATTTGATTGTCCGCATCCAGCGCCCACACGTTTGCATAGGCCACAAGCGTACATTGTGACGATCGCTTATTGTACGGCCATTCCGGCCATTTGCAGGCCGTCGTAGATGCGCTCGCGCAAAGCCAGGTAGGCCGGGTGTTGCGAGTAAGCCATGCCGCGCCATCCCGCGACGGTCTTGAGGCGCGCGTCGGGCAGTGAGAGATAACGCGCCAGTTGCTCCCGCGCTCCGGCGGGCCAATCGAGGTCGAAGTGGAGTACAGGTTTGCGAGCGGGCGGCGATAACCGCCGGACACCGGCGCTGGCCATACGCGGAGTAGCTACGGTCGAAGGGTATTCTTGTATACCCGTCCATCCTTCATGATAACCTTGAAGTTCTTGGCGGGGTCGGCGATCAGGTTGATATTGTCCAGTGGATTGCCGTCGACCAGCAGCAGATCGGCAAGCGCACCCTGTTCCACGACGCCGAGTTTGCCAGGATACGGACTGCGTTTGCCGGACAATGCCAACAATTCGGCGTTGGTTCCGGTCGCCATGACGAGCGCTTCGGCTGGACTGTACCAGCGGACAAGCGAGGCAAGAATTGCACCCTGTTGCTGTGCCAGCGCCTGAGAGAAGAGAACGTCTGTGCCCCATGCCGTCTTTATTTTGTACTTCTTCGCCAGCTCGTAGCTCCGGGCGATGCCAGGCCAGACTTCGTCGGCCTTGGCCCGTTGGACTGAGCCTACCGGGAAGCCTTGTCTCAACCCCTCGGGGAGAGGCTGCGTACTCAACCAGACGCCTTTCTCGGCAATCAGCTTGGCGGAGGCCTCGTCCATCAGGAAGCCATGCTCGATACATTTCACTCCGGCGGCGATGGCCCGTTGGATCGCCGCTGGCGTGAACGCATGCACTGTGACGTAGGTACCCCAATTCTCCGCTGCCTCGACGGCCGCACGCAGTTCGGGCTCGGTAAACGTTGATACATCAATCGGACTGAAGGGCGAGGACACACCGCCGCCGGCGGTGAGCTTTATCTGAGACGCTCCCTGCATAAGCTGCTCGCGGACGCGTACGCGGACCTCGTCAGGGCTGTCGGCGACCATGCTACCGCCAATTTGCTCCATGCGGCTGAGCATACCGCCGATCGTTCGCGGCAGTTCAGACAATTGTCGGAAATCACCGTGCCCGCTCGTGACTGTTATGACAGCTCCTGAGGGATAGATGCGCGGTCCCGCAATCAGCCCTTCGTCAATGGCTTGCTTCAATCCGAATACAGGCCCCCCAACGTCGCGCACTGTGGTAAAGCCGCGCAATAGGGTATCAGTGGCCTCGGCGCCCGCTGCTATATTGTTGTAGCCCACATCACCAGTAATCGACTGAGCAGGATTGGGCCGGATCAGCATCGCATGCCAGTGCGCGTCGATCAGGCCGGGCATCAGCGTTTGACCGTTCCCTGCGATTGCGGTCACGCCTGGCTCTGCGGCGATCGGCTCCGTCGAGATGCGCTCGATGATATTGCCCTTGATCAGCACATTGGACGGTGCGGAGAGTGACGCGCTTTTGCCATCGAAAATGCGCACATTCTGGAACAACGTCGCGTTGGTGTTCACTGACGGATTGCTTTGCGCGCAAGTAGCCGACGCAAGCCCGACGACCACAAGCTGGAGCGCGGCAACGAAAATCGTTCGCGACATCGAGTTCATTCTGCCCCCCTTTCAGACGTTGTGGAGCATTTACGACCTCTCGGTGAGTATACCGGCTACCCAGGACGGCTTCAATGAACGCAGAGCCTGTGCGGCTGATGTCTGAAAATGGGTCAGATGGCGAAATGCCTGACCGCCAGCGCGAGTCTGCTTCATACTCATAGGCGGGCATCCCACATCTGTGAGCTCGAGCCCAAAGGAGAGTGACGGCCCTACCCCGCCATCACGCCGCCGCGCTTGATCAGCTCCTTGCCGACGGCGGCGAGGTGCACCTGGTCGGGCCCGTCGCCGATGCGGATGAAGCGGGCGTAGACATAGGCCCGCGCCAGGAACGTGTCCTGTGACACGCCGGCGGCACCGTGGATCTGGATGGCGCGGTCGATCACCCGCGCGGCCATGCTGGGCACCACGATCTTGGCCGCCGCGATCAAATCGCGCGCCGCCTTGTTGCCCTCGCGGTCCATCTTGTCGGCGGCCTGCAGCGTGAGGAGCCGCGCCTGCGTGATCTCGCAGAAGGAATTTGCGATGTCCTCCCGCACCGAGCCCTGCTCGGCGAGCGGCTTGCCGAAGGCGACACGCGAGGTCGCGCGCTGGCACATCAACTCCAGCGCGCGCTGGGCGCAGCCGATCAGCCGCATGCAGTGATGGATACGGCCCGGCCCCAATCGGCCTTGCGCGATCTCGAAACCACGGCCTTCGCCGAGCAGCATGTTGGCGGCTGATACGCGGACGTTGTCGTAGACGATCTCGGGATGGCCGACCGGGGCGTCGTCATAGCCGTAGGTCAGCATGTCGCGCACGATGCGCACACCTGGCGTCGCCTTCGGCACCAGGATCATCGACTGCTGGCGATGGCGGTCGGGATGGTCGGGTGCGGTCTTGCCCATCACGATCAGGATCTCGCAATCCTCGTTCATGGCGCCGGAGGTGAACCACTTTCGGCCATTGATGACGTAGCTGTCGCCGTCGCGCTTGATCTCGCACTGGATGTTGGTGGCATCGCTGGAGGCGACCTGCGGCTCCGTCATGGAGAAGCCCGAGCGGATGCGGCCCTCAAGCAGCGGCTGCAGCCAGCGTTCCTGCTGCTCCTTCGTGCCGTAATTAGCGAGCACCTCCATGTTGCCGACGTCGGGCGCCGAGCAGTTGAAAACCTCGGGCGCCCAGAGGATGCGGCCCATGATCTCCTTCACCGGCGCATAGTCGAGATTGCTCAGCCCCGGACCGTGCTCGCCGGACAAAAACAGGTTCCAGAGCCCCTGCTCGCGCGCGAGCCGTTTCAGGTCCTGCAGCACCGGCGGCGTCTTGTAGCGCGCAGCCTCCGGCTTCACCTGCTCGTAATAGAGCTCCTCGACCGGCTCGACATGCTGCCGCATGAACTGGCGAACGCGCTCCTGCAGCTCAAGCGAACGGTCGGAATGGCTGAAGTCCATGATGCCTCCCGTTCGCTGGAACGAAGCGCGCCCGCCTCAGGTGCCGCGCAAAAGCTCAGAGGCGACGACCCAGTCGTTGCCATCGAATTGCAGCATATAGCCGTCCTTGATCGGGCGGAAATCCTGCGGCGTGGTGTTGAGCGTGATGCCGGGCATCAGCAGCGACAGCGGCACGTTCTTCAGGTTCGCCGCCTGCGCCATGATGTTCTCGCGCGTCAGATTGTCCTTGCACTGCTTCAGCACGACGACCAGCGCTTCCGCGATCGTATAGCCATAGAGCCCGGCGACGTTGTTGATGTCGGCGTTCGGCAGGCGCTTCTTCATGAACTCGACATAGGTGGTCATCCCGGCGTCGTCCTTCGGCTCGGCCACGAAGGGTTTTAGCGCGCCGAGCGACAGCACGCCCTTGCCGGCATCGAGGCCGGCCGGCACCATCACGGTCGCCTTGTTGGCGCAGCCTGAGGAAATGAAGCGCTGTGGCTGCCAGCCGACCTCATGCGCCTTGCGGACGGCTTGCGCGCAGGCACGCGGGGTCACCGAGTAGATCAGGAAGACGTCGGCCTTGGTGTTGGCAAGCGTCAGCACCTGCGAGTCGACGGTGGGATCGGCCACCTCGAAGCTCGAGGCCATCGCGATCGCCTTGTCGGCGTCGGCACCGAGCGCGTCCTTCACGCCGCGTAAGTATTCCTTGCCGGCGTCGTCGTTCTGGTAGAGCACGGCGAAGCGCGCATTGGGATTCTTGGCGCGTGCATAGGCGACGTCGATCGCGGCTTCGCTGGTGTAGTTCGGCGCCCAGGGCAGCGCCATCGACCAGGGCATGTTGGCGGGGTCGTTCCACTTCGATGCGGAGCTGATCAAAAAGAGCTGCGGCACCTTGTTGCTGTTGAGGTATTTTGCGATCGCCGAGCTCGGCGCCGTGCCCATGGTCGCGAAGATGAAGGCGACGCCCTCGCCTTCGACCAGGCGCCGCGCGGCCTCCATGGTCTTGGGCGGCGAGAAGGCGTCGTCCAGCGAGATCAGATTGAGCTTGCGGCCGTTGACGCCGCCCTTCTCGTTGACCTCGTCGAAATAGGCCGCGATGACCTTGCCGGTGATGCTGAGCGGAGACGCCGGCCCGCTATAGGGCATGGTGTTGCCGATCTTGATCTCGGTGTCGGTGACGCCGGGACCGTAGGTCTGTGCGGAGACGGCGGTCGACAGCCACGCAGTCGCGATCGCTGCGGCAAGGGCCTTGACGGCTTTCATCGTTCCTCCCAATGAATTATCGGCTCGCGCGACGCGTTCGCGTCGCCGCACGGCGTTTTGTGTCAGCATGTCAGATCAGCGGAGATCGACGGGACCGTCTTGCGTCGAGTTGCTGACGGAATGCCGGCTCAGGCGAGGCTTCGCTTGGTGCCTTCATACGAGCGTCGCAGCAGCGCGAACAGGCTGCCGCCGGTCACCGCACCCAGCAGATAGACGATGATCGTCTGCACCGCGAGCGGCATGCTGATATTCACCCTGAAGAAGGACATCGTCACCGTCTCGAGATTTTGCATGGCGAAGACGACAATTGCGACGGCGAACACGATGATGATGGCGAGATAGACCCAACGCATGACGATCTCCCCTCGAGCCCTTTTCCGATGGAATCGGAACGGGGCTCTCGATTCTTGTTTTGACGCGTTTTCTTGACGCGAACCGGTATCCACTTCGCTCGAAAACGCTCTTGCCCGCACGGAGATCCGGCGGGCCGACAGCGATCCGCAGCAGCCCCGCGCCTATCGGTTGCGCCGCAGGCCGAAGCCGAGGCTGATCCAGCCGGCTCCCGCAAAGATCAGGTCGATGCCGAGGAACACGCCGAGGATATAGACGCTGTTGATCGGCCAGCGCGCCAGGATCAACACGCCGAGCAGCAGCGTGATCACGGCCGAGAGCGCGACCCAGATCCAGGGGCTCTCGCGCTTCATGCTGAAGGCGAGAAACAGCCTGACGACGCCGGATGCGATCAGCGAAGCGCCCAGGAACAAGGTCAGCAGCACGGCGGCGAACAGCGGATTCCCGAAGGTCAGGAAGCCGGCGATGATGTAGAGCACGCCGAGCAGGGCCCAGATCAGGAATTTGCCCCAGCTCTTCACCTGGAATGCACCGATCACCTCGGTGACGCCGGCCACGATCATCATGGCGCCGACCACGATCACGCTCGCCACCGTCGCCATCACGACGCTGCCGAGCGCGACGAAACCGGCGATGACGTAGACGACGCCAAGCGCAACGATCCAGCCCCATTTGGCGCGCAACGGCGCGATGGTGGAGCCCAAGCTAGGAGTTTGAGACGTATCCGAAGCGGTTGTCATGGCGGGTACTCCTGCATGCGAAGCCCGGGGACACACGCCAGGATAGCACGGGTCGCACCGGGACGACAGCCAGCAGAGCAGCCCTGCGGAGGCCAACATTGACGCAAATCAAGTCAAATGAGGCGCCTCAGGCGCGCGAACGCTCCATCGCGAGCTCCGCCCTGAGATTTTCGAGGTCGCGATAGATCGAGGCGACCGCGAGCACGCGACCGCCCTTGAGGTACTTCAGCAGGCAGTCTTTTCCGGGGATGCTGCCGTCGATCTGGATGTCGTCCCAGCTCTCGGCATGGCCGACATAGTTGATGGGGACGTCGTAATGCTGGCTCCAGAAGAACGGCACGGCATCATAACGCTCGCCCCGGCCCAGCATGTTGCGCGCCGCCGTCTGGCCCTGCCGCTCGGCGACGACCCAGTGCTCGACGCGGATGTTTGCGCCCGAATGCGGATCGGGCCAGCGCGCGATATCGCCGGCCGCAAAAATGCCTGATACACTGGTTTCGAGAGTGGCATCGACGCTCACCCCGCGGTCGATCGCAAGCCCGGCCTGCTCGGCCAGGGACAGGCGCGGCTTGACACCAATCCCGACGACGACGAGGTCGGCTTCGATCACGCCACCGCTCTTGAGCTGCGCCCGCCTGCCGTCGAGCTTCTCGACGGTGTCCTTGAGATGGAAGTTGACGCCGTTCTCCTGGTGCAGCGCACGGACGAAATCGCCCATCTCGCGCCCGAGGATTTTTTCCATCGGCCGCTCTTCCGGGGCCACGACATGAACCTCGATCTTGCGCGCCCGCAAGGAGGCGGCGACTTCGAGGCCGATGAAGCTCGCGCCGATCACCAGCGCGCGCTTCGCATTCGCTGCCGCGGCAATGATGGCCCGGCTGTCGGCCACCGACCGCAGGGTGTGGACGTGCGGCTGATCCGCACCCGCAATCTGCAATTTGACCGGCTCCGCACCCGTCGCCAGCAGCAGCCGGTCGAACGGCAACCGGTCGCCGTTCCCGAGCGTCACGCTCCGCTCACGGGGATCGATCGCGGCAACTGACGTGTCGAGCCGAAGGTCGATGCCAAAATCCTGATAGTAGGCCTCCGGCCGCAGCGGCAGCCAATCCTCCGGCGCATTGCCGGCAAGGTAATCCTTGGACAGATTGGGCCGGTCGACGGGCATGGCACCGTCGCTGGAGATCATGGTGATCGCGCCGGCAAATTTTTCGCGGCGGAGCATGTCGGCCGCGGCAAACCCGGCCGCGCCGCCGCCGACGATCACAAAACGATCCGGCGTCGGCGCTGTCAGATGCGGCGCGGCCTGCGCGGGCGCTTCTCGCTTGGCCCGGACGACTATTTTGTCGCTCTCGCGCTCGACCTTCCAGGCCGACAGCGCGCTGAGCGCCGGTGGCCCAAGCGCTTCGCCGGTCCGAAGCGAGAAGCAGGCGTGATGCCAGGGACAACGAACGGTGTCGCCAACCACCAGCCCCTCGGCCAGCGGGCCGTGGTAGTGGCTGCAATAGGCGTCGATCGCCACGACGTCCGGGCCGGTCTGCAGCAGCAACACATCGTCGTCCCCGACATGGCCGACGAGCTTGCCATCCCTGAAGTCGGTGAGCGCTACGCCCTTGGTGAGATCCGGCCCGCTCGGCTTCTTCTCATCGGTCATGGCGCGTCTCCTTTGAGCGAAGTGTATCAGTCGTCCGAATTGGCCAGTCCCAGCAGCTCCTGGCGCGTCAGCGCGTTGTCACGGAATACGCCGAGCATGCGGCTGGTCACGAGATCGGTGCCCGGCTTGTGCGCGCCGCGCGTGGTCATGCAGTGATGCGTCGCCTTGATGATGACGCCGACGCCTTCAGGCTGGAGCACGTCGTTGATGGTATTGGCGATCTGCGCCGTCATCTTCTCCTGGATCTGAAGTCGCCTGGCGTAGATATCGACGACGCGAGCAAGCTTGGAGATGCCAACCACCCGCCCTTGCGGAATGTAGGCGACCCAGGCGCGCCCGACGATCGGCGCGATGTGGTGCTCGCAATGGCTCTCGAAGCGGACGCCGCGCAGCACGATCATCTCGTCGTAGCCCTCGATCTCCTCAAAGGTCTTTTGCAAAATCTCGACCGGGTCCTGGGCATAGCCGGCAAAATACTCGCGAAAGGCGCGCGCCACCCGATCGGGCGTTTCGCGCAGGCCATCGCGCGCGGGATCATCGCCCGCCCAGCGGATCATGGTCCGAACGGCTTCCTCGACCTCCGCCTGCTCCGGCCGGTCGGTCGGCGCCTGGGCGATAGCAACGCGTTCCAGCCTTCGCG
This sequence comes from Bradyrhizobium arachidis, assembly GCF_024758505.1. NCBI lineage: Bacteria > Pseudomonadati > Pseudomonadota > Alphaproteobacteria > Hyphomicrobiales > Nitrobacteraceae > Bradyrhizobium > Bradyrhizobium arachidis. The sequence goes on from NZ_CP077970.1 coordinate 6,423,950, forward strand.
CGTGTTGGCTCATATTGTCGTCTCCCCTTGGACCGGACGCAACGGCATGTCGCCCGGTTACTCGAGGGTTGGACGGCGCCGACAGCAAAAGGTTCCCAAAAATTCTCGGAAGAAACGAGAAAGACTAGCCCGCCGCGACCTTCCGCAGATCGAGCACGGCCTGCGCCCATTCGGCAGGCCGCTCCTGCGGCAAATTGTGACCGGCATCCGGGAAGACGCGCCGTTCGAAGAAGTTCTCGAACTTGCTGATGTGATGGGCGGTGCCTGGATTGACGCCGTCGGAATCGCCGTCGATCGCAATCGTCGGCACGCGGATCGGGGGCTGCGCGGCGAGCCGCTGCTCGAGGCCAGCGTAAGCGGGGTCGCCCTCGACCAGCGCGTAGCGATGCCGGTAGGAGTGGATCACGACATCGACGAAATCCGGATTGTCGAAGGAACCCGCACTGCGCGCGAAGGTCGCCTCGTCAAATGCCCATGTCGGCGACCACATCGTCCAGAGCTGGCGGGCAAAGCCGGCCCGGTTGCGCTCGAGCGCACGGCGGCCGCGTTCGTTGTGAAAGAGATATTGATACCAGAGCGCGGCCTCTTCCGGCGGCGAGGCTGGCTCCATCGAGCGTGCGATGTTCTGGATGTTGTAGGAATTGCCGGAGACGAGCCCGACCACGCGCTCCGGATGGAGCGCCGAGACGATACAGGCCGCGCGGCCGCCCCAGTCGTAGCCGCCGACCAGCGCGCGCTCGATTCCGAGCGCATCCATGAAGGCCAGCAGGTCGGCCCCGAGCGCCGCCTGCTCGCCGGAGCGCAGCGTCGAGGGGAAACGAAACCGCGTCGGCCCGTAGCCGCGCAGCCACGGTACCAGCACCCGCGCGCCGGCCTGTGCGATGATCGGCGCGGTCTCAGTGTAGGCATGGACGTCGTAGGGAAAACCATGGCCGAGGATACAGGGCCAGCCGTCAGACGGACCGTATTCGCGATAGGCGATGTCGAGGACGGCGGTCGTCACGGACTTCGCTTGCATGAACGTGCCGATCCCCAAGATTACCGTGAGATTACCGCTGCGGCCCGGACAGCGAGATGTCGCGCTCGGCGCGGAACACGTTGCTGTAGAGGTTGGCGATCCACTGCCGGCCGATCTCGGTCTTGTTGAGATAGCCGATCTCGGTCTGGATGTGCGGCGCGACGCTGTCCCAATAGAATTGCGGATAGCGATTCACGATGTCGGCGGGCGAGTCGTAGCCGAGCTGGCGGTTCATGCCGACTTCCTCGAACTCGTAATAGAGCGCATTGGCCTTGCGCAGATAGTTGGGATCGCCGAGTTGGCCGATGAAATCCGCCGCGCGCAGGATCGAGGCATCCTCGTCATAATCCTGGCCTTCGCGCGCCGGAAACCGCGTGCCTTCGATGGCCCGCGCAATACGCTCGGGGTCAACACCGGGTATCGGCGCCAGCCGCTGCATCACATAAAGCTTGGAGCGGTCGACGTGGTACATCATCAGACCGGCATCCGAGGCGCCGCGCGGCAACGATGTCTTGGCGCCGGACTCATCGATCAGAAAACCGTCTTCATCATCCTCCTTGAACAGACCGCGCACATAGCCGATGTCGTGGGCGAGACAGGCGATCAGGATATGCGTGTAATCGTCCCCTGACAGGTGCGCGTGGAGATGGCGGCCTTGGAGAATCGCCAGGCCCGCGAGCGTCACCAGCATCGTGTGCTCGAAATTGTGGTAAAGCGCATCGCTGTTGCCGATGCACTCCATCGTCGTGCGCGTCGCGCTCTCCAGAACCTTTGCGAAGGACTCGTCGTATCGGCGGCGCATGAACGAGCCCAGCAACTTCTCCAAGGACTCGGCCGCCAGTCTCGGTAACGTCATCATGGATGCAGCCCCGCTGTCGGTGGCGTCCCGCCAACTCCTGCCGTCTCGTTTCTTTTTCGCCCTCGGGCAGCATAGCGCATCTTCGGGCGGCTGACCAAACCTCCGGGTCTCGCAACCGGGAAGATACGGAAGTATGTTGCAGCTCCGGCAGACCACGAGAAGCATAGCCGCTACACGCCGTCGCGCAAACCCGTCAGACTTCGCGGGGTAAAATGACATTGCTGTCAGTGACGGATCGACCAAATTGGTCGTCCGCTCCATTTGCTGCATCCACGGACGCGGGATTGTCCCGAGCTTCTCCTTGGTCAACGTAAGGGACAGCCCAGCCTCGGCCCGAGCAGATCGCCCGCCGCGGTCACTCGCTTGTCCACGCGGTCTTAGGCGCCTCGCCGGTGCGGTGCGGTAAGCGCCGTCGTCCCGGGCAGACAACCGCGGCAGCCCGGCCGCTAACCATGCAGGGTGTAGCCAAGCGCGAGAAACTTGATCTTGGGCGGGTTCCCAAATAGCAACGAAAGATGGTGCCGAAGTGAGGAATTCACGATGTGGCTAATCTTCGTGCTGGTTTGGTTAGGCCTTCTGGTGGTGATCGGGGTCTTCGCGCAGCAGGCCTTCGGTTACGATTTTGCGCATCTTTCGGCATCCGTCTCCGCGCTCCCCCTGGCGCAGCGCTATGCGCTCGGCGGCCTCCTGGTCATGGCCCTGCTGCTGATCGGGGCGAGCATCCTCCAGGCCTACCGGCTCTCACGCCAGGACAAGAGCCTGAAGACGCTGCGCGACCGTCTTAGGAATACCCGCGAAGACGTCGTGGTGGCGCACGCGCTACAGAACCACCTCGATGCGACCGTCCAGCATCTGATCGAGAGCGATCCGCGGGAAGCGGTCTCGTCACTGGAAAAGAAGCTGTCCGAGATCGAGCAGCGAGCCGTTCTGCAGCAGAGCCGCAACCAGTCCACCGACATGCACGACCAGCTCGCGGAAATCCGCCGCCGCCAGCAGAGCCTGCGCGAGATGGTCGGCAGGGTTGCCGCAGAGCGGCGCGCGATCGAGCCTGTTTTCACCGAGATCAAGGACCGGCAGCATCAGATCGAGCGGGCGCTGACGGATATCGAGACCGACGACAGGAAGGCCAATCTCGCCGATCGCCTGAAGGAGCTGGACCGCGACGCCTCGGGGCTGCTGGCGCGGGTTGGCTCCGTGCAGGACTCCTTCACGACGCTCAACCGCTTCAAGGAAGAGTTCGTCAAGTCGCACGCCGAGCTCGTACCCTTACGGGCGCCCGAGGCCGGCATCAACACCCTGATCGGCGAGCTTCGCCTCAACCGCGATGCGCTTGCAAAAGTCCTCGACGAGCTGGAATCGACCGGCGACGACGCGCTGAGCTCGCGGGTAGAAGCGCTTTCCAGGGGCAAGCTCGAGATCGAGCAGCGGGTCGCGCGCGTCGAGGACAATCACAATATTCTCAACGCGATCCGCATGGATTTCGAAGAGCTACGCGAGCGCCAGGCGCATCTGCATCGCGCGCTTTCCGAGGTCGAGACCGACGCCAACGGCAAGAGCCTTGTCGACCGGCAGAACGCGCTGAACGATTTCGTCGTCCAGTCCCGCATACGCCTGCGGACGCTGCAGGACACGCTCGGGACGCTAAACGGCTTCAAGGACGAGCTGTCGAAATCGCAGTCCGACCTCGTGCCGCTACAGGCGCCGGTGTTCGGCATCGAAGCCCTGATCGCGGAGGTGCATCGCATCCGCGATCTCCTTGCCAGGACCGTCAGCGAAATCGAGCAGCATGGCGAGGCGGCTCTCAGCACCCGCGTGGAAGCGCTGTCCGTGAGCAAGCGCGAGATCGAGGGGCGGCTTGCGCAGATCTTTGAGAACTTCGGCACGCTCGAGGCGCTGCGGAAGGATATCGGCGGGATCTTTACGACGATCCGGAATTCGCTGAACAGGATCGGGTAAGGTCCCCCGTGTCGTCGCGGACAAGCGCACCCTAAAGCGCGCGCCCCCCTACTCCACCAGCAACACGTCCACTGCGACGCCGAGCTTCTGCTTCGGCGAGCCGACGATGATGCCGTCAACCGGCGAGACGTCGGAAAAATCGCGGCCGACCGCGAGCACGATGTGATCGTTGGCGACCAGCAGGTCGTTGGTCGGGTCGAGCCCGACCCAGCCGAGCTCGGCGCCGCACCACAGCGACACCCAGGCATGGGTGGCGTCGGCGCCCTGCAGGCGCGGCTGGCCGGGCGGCGGGATGGTGCGCAAGTAACCGCTGACATAGGCCGCGGGCAGCCCGAGCCCGCGCAGGCCTGCGATCATCACATGGGCAAAATCCTGGCAGACGCCGTGGCGGTTGTCGAAGACCTCCTTCAGCGGCGTCGAGATCACCGTGGCCTTCGGGTCGTAGCGGAATTCGGTGCGGATGCGGTGCATCAGGTCGATGGCGCCGGCGAGGATGCCCACCCCGGGCGCAAAGCTCGACGCCGCGTAAGCGCTCACCGCGCGCAGCACCGGCACCAGCGGGCTCGCAAAGACGTAACCGACCGGCGAGGACGGCCCGAGGCTGGTTGCCTCGAAGGCGATGTCGCGGATGCCCTCCCAAGGCGGGCTAAAAGCATCGCGCGCCGGCGGCTGCCGCGACACCGACACGCGCGAGCGGGAGTCGATCCGCAAATTCCGGTGTGCGACCTCGATCACGACGCTCTCGGTCAATGTGCCGAAGAAGTCACGTCGCGCAGTGCGGTCCGCCGGCCGCGGCCGGATCTCGACGCTGTGCGAGATCAGCTCCTGCCCGTCGCCGCTCTTCGGCTCCAGCCGCAGCGTGCAGCGAGCGAAGCTGACCGGAGATTCATAGGAATAAGTCGTGACGTGGCGGATGTCGTAGATCACGCCAGCCCCGTCAGCTTTTCCGGCCGGCTGGCGTTGGGGCCATGCGGGAAATAGTGTGATCCGATCGCGTCGGCGAGGCTGAGCAGATCCTGCTCCAGCGCAAACAGCGTCTTGACCTCGAGTTTTTCAGCCTCGGCGGTCGCAAGCATGGCCTGCACCGCGACTGCGAGGCGCTGCGGCCGCTCGATCATGCCGTATTCCTTCAGGCTCGGCAGCGCGGCGATATGCTCGTTCAGCGTGGCGACCTGGAAGGCGACCGAGCGCGGATTGTAGGTATCGAGCACGGCGAGGTCGCGCACCGGCGCCAGCACGGGCGCCAAGAGATAGCGCGAGCGATAGGTGATCTGGCAATCGACCAGCGTCAGCAAAATATCGAGATCCTCGTCGCCGGCCTCGTCATAGGCGAATTGCCGCGCGAAGCGCGTCGTGTTGATGGCACGCTCGACGCGGCGGCCGATGTCGAGGAAGCGCCAGCCGGCGGCGCGGTTCATGTTCTCCTGCGCAAGGCCGGCGAAGCTCGCAAGCTCCTGGAGCGTCAGCTCGGCGGCGCTCAAGATCGAGTCGTCGTCCTCGACCTCATAGGCGAGTCGCTCGGTCATCTCGGTGATGACCTGCCAGGCATCCGGCGACAGCCGCTCGCGCAAGGAGGTCGCGGTGCGCTGCGCCGCGCGCACCAGCGACAGCGCCGAGCCGAAGCGCTCCGCGCTCTGCAACGCCTCGGCCGTGATGCGCGCTGGCGCCGCGCGCGAGGCCTGCGAGATCGCGCCCCAGGCCACCAGCAGGCGCTGAATTCGCTCGGCCGACTGCACGGTAGCCGAGGTGCCTTTGTTGGGCCCGCTCGGCGAGCCCAAAGCCCGTACCAGCCGCAGCGTGGCCTCGGCGCGTTCGAGATAGCGGCCGAGCCAGAACAGATTGTCGGCGGCGCGGCTCGGCAGCACGCCGGCGACGCGACGGATGCGCACCTTGTCCGTCGCCGGCAGCAGGGTCGCCGTCGAGACCTGCTTGTTGGAGACGACCCAGACGTCGGCGGCGCGCGCGCCGTCCCCCATCGACACGGCGCGGGCATCGGGCTGCTCGGCGATCCGGCAGAAGCCGCCGGGCATGATGGCCCAGCCATCGGGGGTAGCGGCCGCGAACACGCGCAGCACGAAAGGACGTGGCGTGATCTGACCCCGCTCCCACACCGGCATGGTCGAAAGACGCACCACCTCCTGGCCGACATAGTCGAGACCGCGGTCGCTGATCGCGTCGATCAGGCGCTGGCGCTCCGGCGCATCGAGCTCGCTCGCAAGCACGGGCCCGTTGCTGGGAAAGCCCGGCACGAAACGGTTATAGGCCCCTTCGATCGCGACCTCATCGAGCCGCGACAGCACCTCGTCGCGCGCCGACTTCTGGCCGCACCACCAGGTTGCGATATGCGGCATCTTCAGCTCCTCGCCGAGCAGGCGGCGGCTGAGCGCCGGCAGGAAGCCGAGCAATGCCCGTGCCTCCAGCACGCCGGAGCCCGGCATGTTGGCGACCACGACGCCGTCCTTGCGCAGCACGTCGATCAGGCCGGGCACGCCCAGCCGCGAGGAGGCATCGAGCTCCAGCGGATCGAGAAAGTTGGAATCGACGCGGCGCAGCAGCACGTCGAGCCGTTTCAAGCCGGCGACGGTGCGGATGTGGAGGCGGTCGTCGCTGACGGCGAGATCGTCGCCCTCGACCAGGAGGAAGCCGAGATAGCGGGCGAGCGTGGCATGCTCGAAATAGGTCTCGCTGAAGCTGCCGGGCGTGAGCACGCCGATGCGCGGCTCGTCGCGATCGGCGCTGGCGCGAAGGCTGTCGCGAAAAGCCTCGAAGAACGGCGCGACGCGCGGAACGTTCATCGACTTGTAGAGATCGGCGAAGGCGCGCGACAGAACCAGGCGATTCTCCAGCGCATAGCCCGCGCCTGATGGCGCCTGCGTGCGATCGCCGAGCACCCACCAGCGCCCGTCAGGGCCGCGGCCGACGTCGGCGGCGTAGATCGACAGGTAGCGTCCACCCGGCGGCGGGACGCCGCAAACGGGACGCAGATATTCCGGACTGCCGGCGATTGCGGCGGCCGGAAGCGCGCCTTCGGCGACAAGCCGCCCCTCGCCATAGATGTCGCGCAGCACGAGTTCGAGCAGTTCGGCGCGCTGCATGATGCCGGCGGAAAGCTGCTGCCAGTCGGCTTCGTCGATCAGGAGCGGCAGGTGGCTGAGCGACCAGGGCCGGTCGGCGCTATCGCCGGGCGCCCGGTAGGTGACGCCGGCCTCGCGCAAATGCCGGTCGGCCATCGCGAAACGGCGCTCGATCTCATCAGGTGCAAGCGCCCCGAACGCGTCGAAGAAGCGATTCCAGACCGCGCGGGGAGCCCCGTCTGGGCCGAGGAATTCATCGGGGATGCCGGGCAGCCGGCTATAGTCGCGAATCCATTGCGCCACACGACGCTGGCCGAGGCGCGCCCTGCCCGTCTGACCAGCCCCCTCGGTTGCGCCTTCGCCCATCCGCCTCTCCTTGCCCCCATCCCTATACTCAATGCAGGAGCGGCGTTCGCAAGTCGAGGGTCAGCGGAAACTCAATTGTGCGTTCCTCCGGCGGCGGCTGGACCGGGCCCGGCGTATGGCCGTGGTCCTGGAAGCGCGCCAGCCGCCGCGCCTCGGCCTCGTAGGTGTTGACCGGCTTGGTGTCGTAGTTGCGCCCGCCGGGATGGGCGACGTGATAGACGCAGCCGCCCAGCGAGCGGCCGTTCCAGGTGTCGATGAGGTCGAAGGTCAGCGGTGCGTGGACGGGAATGGTCGGGTGCAGGCCGGAGGCCGGCTGCCAGGCCTTGAAGCGGACGCCGGCCACCGCCTCGGCCGAGCGGCCGGTCGGGGTCATCGGCAGGCGGCGGCCATTGCAGGTCACCACATGGCGGCCTTCGATGAAGCCTTCAGCTTTCACCTGAAGTCGCTCGACGGAGCTATCAACATAACGAACGGTGCCACCGGCTGAGCCCTCCTCGCCGAGCACATGCCAGGGCTCCAGCGCCTGGCGCAATTCCAGCGTCACGCCGCCATGGTGGACGCGGCCGAAGGCAGGGAAACGAAATTCGAGCTGGGCGAGATACCATTCCGGCTCAAAGGGATAGCCGGATTGCTTCAACTCAGAAAGCACGTCAACGAAGTCTTCCCAGATGAAGTGAGGCAGCATGAAGCGATCGTGCAGCGCCGTGCCCCAACGCACGAACTTGCCGGCTTGCGGTTCGCGCCACAGCTTCGCGATCAGGGCGCGGATCAGAAGCTGCTGCGCCAGCGACATGCGCGGATCGGGCGGCATTTCGAGCGCGCGGAATTCGACGAGACCAAGCCGCCCAGTCGGGCTGTCAGGCGAATAGAGCTTGTCGATGCAGATCTCGGCGCGGTGGGTGTTGCCGGTGATGTCGACCAGGAGATGGCGGAACAGGCGATCCACCAGCCAGAGCGGCGCCTGGTAACCCGGCGGCGGCACATGCGACAGCGCGACCTCGAGCTCGTAGATGCTGTCGTGACGCGCCTCGTCGATGCGCGGCGCCTGGCTGGTCGGCCCGATGAAGAGGCCGGAGAAGAAATAGGACAGCGACGGATGCCGCTGCCAATACAGCACGAGGCTCTTCAACAGATCGGGCCGGCGCAGGAACGGTGAGTCCGGCGGGCTCGAGCCTCCGACCACGACATGATTGCCGCCGCCGGTGCCGGTGTGGCGACCATCGATCAGGAAGCGGTTGGCGCCGAGGCGCACTTTTGCCGCGTCCTCGTAGAGGCCGAAGGTGATGTCGACGGCGTCGCGCCAGCTCTTAGCCGGCTGGATGTTGATCTCGATCACGCCGGGATCGGGCGTCACCTTGATGACGTCGATGCGCGGATCGAACGGCGGCGGATAGCCTTCGACATGGACCGGAAGCTGCAGCTCCTCGGCGGTCGCCTCCAGCGCGGCGACCAGCTCGAGATAATCCTCGATCCGCTCGACCGGCGGCATGAAGGCGCAGACCACGCCGTCGCGGACCTCGACCGCCATCGCGGTACGCACGGGAATCGAGGTGTTGAGATGGTCGGGCGCGAGCCGCGGCGGCGATGCCGGACGCGCTTTCAGGCTGAACACCGGCAACCGCTTGCGCGCCTCCGTCGGATCCTGCTCGTGGATGTAGGGGTAGCTGCTCGGCGGCACATAATCGAGCGAGCCGATCGGCAGCCGCAGCCCGAGCGGGGAATCGCCCGGCGTCAGGAACAGATGACTGCGCCGCAGACTCCAGCGCTCGCTGCGCCAGCGCGGCGCTTCCGCATTCCAGCGCTGCACCGGCATCACGAAGCCGCGCGGCGTGCCGAGCCCCTTGTCGAACACGCGCGCCATGCGCGCCCGCTCCTCAGGGTCGGACAGTTTGGAATCGGATGGATCGACGTTGACGGGGAGTTCACCCTCCTTCTGCAACCAATAGGCGGGATCCTCATAGGCCGGCATGATGTAGCCGGGATCGAGCCCGAGCCGCGCCGCGGTGCCTTCCATGAAGGCCGCGGCGTCCTTGACCTGCAGGGGTCGCGGATGGGCGATCTTCGCGATGAGGTCGGCGTTCTTCCAGATCGGCACGCCGTCCTTGCGCCAGTAGAGCCCAAAGGCCCAGCGCGGCAGGCTCTCGCCGGGATACCATTTGCCCTGGCCGTAGTGCAGCAGACCGCCGGGCGCGAAGCGCGTGCGCAGGCGGCGGATCAGATCGTCAGCCAGCGCACGCTTGGTCGGGCCGACGGCTTCGGTGTTCCACTCGCCCGCTTCCAGATCGTCGACGGAGACGAAGGTCGGCTCGCCGCCCATGGTGAGGCGCACGTCCTGGCTGGTGAGATCGCCGTCGACCTGCTCGCCGAGATCGTTGAGCCGCGTCCAGGCCTCGTCGGAGAACGGCTTTGTGATGCGCGGCGCCTCGCGGATACGCCTGACGCTCATGTCGAAGGCGAACTCGACCTCGGCAAAACCGGCGCTGCCGGAGATCGGTGCCGCCGAACGGTAGTGCGGCGTAGCGGCGACGGGGATGTGCCCCTCGCCCGCAAGCATGCCGGAGGTCGCGTCGAAACCGATCCAGCCGGCGCCGGGCAGATAGACTTCGGCCCAGGCATGCAAATCGGTAAAATCGTTCTCGACCTCGGGCGGCCCCTCGATCGGATCGATATCGGGGCGGATCTGGACGAGATAGCCGGAGACGAAGCGCGCCGCGAGGCCGAGATGACGCAGCGTCTGGATCAGGAGCCAAGCTGAATCTCGGCAAGATCCCGCACCTGAGGACAGCGTCTCCTCCGGAGTCTGCACCCCCGGCTCCATCCGGATGATGTAGCGGACGCGCGTCCGCAGCTCCCGGTTCAGCTCGACGAGGAAGTTGACGGTGTTGGTCGCCTCACGCGGAATCGAGGCGAGATACTCGGCGAACTTTGGACCGGGCTGGATCGTTTCGAGATAGGGCGCGAGCTCGGTCTTCAAGTCCTTGGTGTAGTCGAACGGAAAGCTGTCGGCATAGGGCTCGACGAAGAAGTCGAACGGGTTGATCACGGTCATCTGGGCCGTGAAGTCGACCTCTATCTTCAGCTCGGTCGTCTTCTCCGGAAAGACGTAGCGCGCGAGCCAATTGCCCTGCGGATCCTGCTGCCAGTTCACGAAGTGATTGGCCGGCGTAACCTTGAGCGAGTAGCTCAAAATCGGCGTGCGCGTGTGCGGTGCCGGCCGCAGGCGGATGGTCTGCGGGCCCAGATCGATCGGACGGTCGTATGTGTAGTGCGTGACGTGGTGTAGTGCGACGTAGATCGACACGGATGCGGTGCTCCAGCAGCTTTTTTGAGCAGAACACCGCTTCCCATCACGATCAAGCACTAACAAACGGCAGGGCGTGCCTACGGCACGGGCTATGCGCGCCGCTTACATCGTCGCCCCTAACACCCAGGGCGCGAACTCGGCGCCGCCGAAACCAAGGCTCTCGCTCTTGGTCGGCTGTCCCGACGCGGTCTTCAGGATGAGATCGAAGATCCGCTTGCCGCACTCCTCGACGGTCTCGGATCCCTCGAGGATGGTGCCGCAATTGACGTCCATATCCTCTTCCATGCGCTGGTACATGGCCGTGTTGGTCGCAAGCTTGATCGACGGTGCGGGCTTGCAGCCGAACACGCTGCCGCGCCCGGTGGTGAAGCAGACGAGGTTGGCGCCGCCCGCCACCTGCCCGGTCGCAGCGACCGGGTCGTAGCCGGGCGTGTCCATGAACACAAAGCCCTTCTTGGTGATGGCTTCCGCATAGTTGAGCACGTCGACGAGATTGGTGGTGCCGGCCTTGGCCATCGCGCCCAGTGACTTTTCGAGAATGGTGGTGAGGCCGCCGGCCTTGTTGCCGGGGCTCGGATTGGCGTTCATCTCGGCGCCTTCGCGCTCGGTGTATTCTTCCCACCAGCGCATCAGGCCGACGAGCTTTTCGCCGACCTCGCGGCTGACCGCACGGCGCGTCAGCAGATGCTCGGCGCCGTAGGTCTCCGGCGTCTCGGAGAGCACCACCGTGCCGCCATGGCGGACGATGAGATCGCTGGCCGCACCAAGTGCGGGATTGGCGGATACGCCGGAATAGCCGTCGGAGCCGCCGCATTGCAGTGCCACGGTCAACTCGCTCGCCGGCACGGCCTCACGCTTGACCTTGTTGGCGTCAGCCAGCGTCTCGCGCACGAAAGCAACGCCCGCCTCCATCGTCTTGCGGGTGCCGCCGACTTCCTGGATGTCCATCGCGCGGAGCCGGCCGGCCAGCTTCTGCTCCTCCATCAGCCCGCCGATCTGGTTGACCTCACAGCCGAGCCCCAGCACGATCACGTTGGAGAAATTCACGTGACGCGCATAGCCGCCCAGCGTGCGGCGAAGCAGCGCCAGCGGCTCGTGCTGCGTCATGCCGCAGCCGGTCTTGTGGGTGAGCGCGACGACGCCGTCGACATTGGGGAAATCGGCCAGCGGATTCTCGCCGGTGAACGGATTCTTCTTGAAGACGTCGGCGACGAGACCAGCGACATGCGCGCTGCAATTCACCGAGGTGAGGATGCCGATGTAGTTGCGCGTGGCGACGCGGCCGTCAGGGCGGCGGATGCCTTCGAACGTCGCCGGCAGATCGAAATTCGGCGTCGGCTTGACGTCGGCGCAATAGGCATAGTCCTTGGAGAAATCGCCCATGCCGCAGTTCTGCGTGTGCACGTGCTGGCCCGGCGCGATGGCTTGCGTCGCAAAGCCGATGATCTGGCCATAGCGCTTGACCGGCTCGCCCACCGCGATCGGCTTGATCGCGACCTTGTGGCCGGAGGGAATTCGCTCGACCGCGCTCACGCCGTCGGCGACCACGGTGCCGGGCGGCAGGCTCGCGCGCGCGATCACCACGCCGTCGTCGGGATGCAGGCGGATCACGGGAGCTGGGGTCATGGAGGTTCTCCTTGCTCGCTAAAACTATCGTGCCCCGGATGCTGCACATTGGCGTGCAGCCGATCCGGGGCTACGTGACGTAGATGACCCGGCTGCGCGAAGCAACGCCCGCGTGCCGGCTATTAGAGGCTCAGGCCTTACCGCCCGAATCCTTGCGGGTCGCGTTGACCTGCATCTTCGCGTAGGTCGTCATCAGACCGACCTCGTTCGACAGGGTCACCAGCTTGAAGCCCATGTTGATCGCCCGCGCCGCGCCTTCGGCACCGCTGCAATGGATGCCGGGGTTGAGGCCGCGCTTGCCGCACTCCTTGATGATCTTCTCATAGATCGCCAGGATCTCCGGCTCGCTGCGGTCGAGCTTCGGCTCGAGGCCGTAGGAGAAGCCGAGGTCGGACGGTCCGATATAGACGCCGTCGATGCCCTCGACATCGAGGATCGCTTCCATGTTCTCGACCGCGGTCCTGGTCTCCATCATCGGGAGCAGGATGGTGTCGGCGTTCGCGGTCTTCTGATAGGACCCCGCCGTGCCGTACATGCCGGCGCGGATCGGGCCGTTGGAGCGGACGCCCTGCGGAGGATACTTTGAATAGGAGACGAGGTTCTTGGCTTCCTGCGGCGTGTTGACCATCGGGCAGATCACGCCATAGGCGCCGCCGTCGAGCACCTTGCCGATGATGCCGGGCTCGTTCCAGGGCACGCGGACCATCGGCGTCACCGGATGCTTGTCCATCGCCTGGAAGCATTGCACCATCGAGAGATAGTCCTGCACGCCGTGCTGCATGTCGACGGTGACGCTGTCGAAACCACACTGCGCGATCATCTCGGCCGAAAAGCCCGAGGGGATCGCAAGCCACGCGTTGACCACCGCCTTGCCCGACTTCCAGATCTCTTTGACTTTGTTCGCCACGTTCAAGTCCTTCCCTGTTGTTCTTGCTCACCGTCATTGCGAGCGAAGCGAAGCAATCCAGAATCTTTCTAGAGGTAACACTCTGGATTGCTTCGGAGCTTGAGGCTCCTCGCAATGACGGAACTGAATTAACTCGTCGCCCTCTGGATCGCGACCTCGCTGACGCCGACCTCGCGGGCGGTGTTCACTATCGCCGCCCAGGTATCCTCCGGCAAGGGCACGCCGTTCTTGGTGCGATCGGCACGCGTCTTTCGCTCGGGATCGCCGGGGATCAGCACCTGCTCGACGCCGGCAACCGGCTTGGTCGCGCGGATGAAGTCGGTATAGCGCGTTACTTCCGCGTCGAAGAGATTTGAGGTGTCGACCACCTTGGGATCGACGTAGAACGCCAGCATGCCATTGGCGAAACGGCGGCCCCCCGATGTGGCGCCCGTTCCGGTCAGCGCGCCGCCGAGCAGCTCGCACATGAAGGCCAAGCCCGATCCCTTGTGCTCGCCGAAGGCGCGGATCGCACCAGTGCCCTTGGTGTGGTCGCGCGGACCATCTGATGTGTAGGGTCCGTACAGCACGACCGGCTCTTCGCTCAGCGTCCCGTCGGAATCGACCAGCGCGCCTTTCGGCAGCTTCTTGCCGCCGCGGCTTGCGACCAGCACCTTGCCTTCGGCCACGATCGAGGTCGCAAAGTCGAGCACGATGGGATCCTGGCCCGGCCGCGGAATGCCGACGCAATAGGGCGCGGTCGACAGCCGCTTCTCGACGCCGCCGAACGGCGCGACCAGCAGCGAGCCCGCGGCATTGACGAAGTGCACGGACACAAGGCCCTCGGCGGCCGCCATCTCCGCCCAGTCGCCGACGCGGCCGATGTGGCCGGCATTGCGCAGGGCGACTGCGGCAAGCCCCGCCTTCTTGCATTTCTCGATGCCGACCTTCACCGCCTGCGGCGTCACCGTCTGGCCGTAGCCGAACTTGCCGTCGACCACCGCGAGCGAAGGCGTGTCGAGCACCACTTCAGCGGTCTGGTTCGGCACCACATTCCCGGTCTTCTTCCAGCGGATATAGACGGGCACGCGGATCACGCCGTGGCTGTCATGGCCGGTGAGGTTGGCTGTGGTCAGGTAGGTCGCGATGCGTCTGGCTTCTTCGGGTGAGGATTCCGCGTGCGAAAACACATCAGCGACGAAGTCGATCAGCTTCTCAACCTGGATAGTGACCATAACGGGTCTATTTGCCTCTACCTTGTTCCCAGCGAATGACCCGGTCTCGACGCGGCGTCATCCGTCCCGGCACCGATTTTGGGGGATCGGCTTGGCCGGCACTTTGAGCGAAAAAAACCGGCCATGTCCATCATTCTCGCCGCATATCTGCCTTCACTCCTCGGCGGTTGCCTCATCAGCACCACCGAGGTCGGCAAGACTTAGCTCGAGCTCGCTCAACATGTCCTGCAGCTCCGCAAGTTTACGGGCGCCAAAGCGCTGCGTGATCTCGGCGTAGATGGCTTCCGAGGTCGGCGCGACGGAGGCCATCAGCTTCACGCCCTTCTCCGATATCGACACCATGCTGCGGCGCTGATCGGCCTTCGCCGTCTTCCGCTCGATCAGATGCCGGGCCTCGAGATCGCGCAGGATGCGCGACAGGCTCGGCCCCAGCAGGAACGCCGTGCGCGCCAGTTCCGTGACCTCGACGGTGTCGATTGCGGCAAGTGCACGCAGGATGCGCCATTGCTGCTCGGTGAGTCCGTGCTGGCGGAGCGACGGACGGAACTGCCGCATGACCGCCTCGCGCGCCCGCAGCAGCGACATCGGCAGCGAGCGCGAGAAGTCGCGCATCGGCACCTGCCGTACGGCTGGGTGGCCGCCATTGCCGGGATCGGCCGATTTCTTCCTGGTCATTGCGAAATGCCCCGTCCTCGCAGCCGAGAATGTTTGCAGTGCAGCAAGCGCGAATTCGGCTTGACGAATTCACTTAACATGTTAAGTATCTCCCCGGCATCACACTTTGTATGATCTCCGATGGCGCTTTCCAACGACGATATCCAGGCTTGCGCGAACCGCCTGCACCAGGCGGAGAAGACGCGCACGCAGATCCGCCAGCTCTCGCAGGACTATCCCGCGATCACCATCGCCGATGCTTACGCGATTCAGAAGGCGTGGGTCGACACCAAGATTGCCGAAGGCCGCACCGTCAAAGGCCACAAGATCGGACTGACGTCGAAGGCGATGCAGAGCGCGCTCAATATCGACGAACCCGATTCCGGCGTCCTGCTCGACGACATGTTCTTTGCCGACGGCGGGCTGGTCCCGACCGACCGCTTCATCGCCACGCGCGTGGAGGCCGAGCTCGCCTTCATCATGAACAAGCGCCTTGCGGGCCCCGACTGCACGATGTTCGACGTGCTCAACACCACCGACTTCGTCGTGCCGGCGCTGGAGATCCTCGACACGCGCGTCGAACGCGTCGATCCCAAGACCAAGGCGACGCGCAAGATTTTTGACACCATCGCCGACAATGCGGCCAATGCAGGCATCGTGCTCGGGGGACGGCCGATCCGCCCCTCGGAAACCGATCTGCGCTGGATCGGCGCGCTGTGCTTCAAGAACGGCCAGTTGGAAGAGACCGGGCTTGCGGCAGGCGTGCTCAACCATCCGGCAACGGCTGTCGCGTGGCTCGCCAACAAGATCGCGCCGCTCGGCCTTGCGCTCGAGGCCGGACAGGTCGTGCTCGCCGGCTCCTTCATCCGTCCGATCGAGACCCGCAAGGGCGACACAATCCAAGCCGACTATGGCGCCTACGGCTCGGTGAGCTGCTACTTCGCTTAAAACGCCGTCAATAAAAACAGGGAGTGAAACCGCGATGCCGCATTTCACGATCGAATATTCGGCCAATCTCGACGAGCGCGTCGACATCGGCGCGGTCTGCGAGATCGTGCGCAAGGCGGCCTCCGAGACCGGCGTCTTCCCCATCGGCGGCATCCGCGTCCGCGCCATCAAATGCGAGCACTACGCGATCGCTGACGGCAGGAAGGACTACGGCTTTCTCTCGATGCTGCTGCGCATCGGCGAGGGCCGCGATCTCCCCACCCGCAAGGCGGCCGGCGAACACGTCTTCCGCGCGTTGTCCAGTCATCTCGATCCCGTCTTTGCCGCGAGCAAGTTTGCCTTGTCGTTCGACATGCAGATCAACGACAAGGAAACGAGCTGGAAGCGCAACAACATCCACGACGCCCTGAAGGTGGAGGCCGCCCATGGATAAGCCCGCGCCGAAGACCGATGTTTTTCAGGCCAATCGCGACCGCGTCGCGCCGCTCCTGAAGAAGCTGAGCGCCGAGGGCATCGGCCACATGATCGACGGCAAGATCGTTGCTTCGATCTCTGGCGAGACGTTTGAAACGAAGTCGCCGGTCGACGGCGCGACGCTCGCGAGCGTTGCGCGGGGCAAGGCCGAAGATATCGACCGCGCGGCAATTGCTGCCTCGCGCGCCTTCAAGTCCTGGCGCGACATGGGACCCGCGATGCGGCGCAAGCTCTTGCATCGCGTCGCCGACGCGATCGAGGACAATGCCGACGATATCGCCGTGCTCGAATGCATCGACACGGGACAAGCCTATCGCTTCATGGCAAAAGCCGCGATCCGCGCTGCCGAAAACTTTCGCTTCTTCGCCGACAAATGCGGCGAGGCGCGCGACGGCCAGAACACGCCGAGCGACGAGCACTGGAACGTCTCGACGCGCGTGCCGATCGGCCCCGTCGGCGTGATCACGCCGTGGAACACGCCGTTCATGCTGTCGACCTGGAAGATTGCGCCCGCGCTCGCCGCCGGCTGCACCGTCGTGCACAAGCCGGCGGAGTGGTCGCCGGTGACCGCAGACATGCTGGCAAAGCTCGTCAAGGAGGCCGGCGTCCCCGACGGCGTGCTCAACACCGTGCACGGCTTTGGCGAGGAATCCGGCAAGGCCCTGACCGAGCATCCCGCGATCAAGGCGATCGGCTTCGTCGGCGAGAGCGCGACGGGCTCGGCGATCATGCGGCAGGGCTCGGCGACGCTGAAACGCGTGCATTTCGAGCTCGGCGGCAAGAACCCGGTGATCGTGTTCGACGATGCCGATCTCGACCGCGCGCTCGATGCCGTCGTGTTCATGATCTACTCGCTCAACGGCGAGCGCTGCACGTCCTCCAGCCGCCTGCTGGTCCAGCAAAACATCGCGGAAAAATTCACCGAAAAACTCACCGCGCGCGTGAAGGCGCTGAAGGTCGGCCATCCCCTCGATCCCGCGACCGAGATCGGGCCGCTGATCCATGAGCGGCACCTGGCAAAGGTCTGCTCCTATTTCGACGTCGCGCGCGAGGATGGCGCTGTCATCGCGGCCGGCGGCAAGCCCCATGACGGCCCGGGCGGCGGGCACTATGTGCAACCGACCCTCGTCACGGGTGCGACAACCAGGATGCGCGTCGCGCAGGAAGAGGTCTTTGGCCCGTTCCTCACGGTCATCCCCTTCCGCGACGAAAAAGACGCGGTCGAGATCGCCAATGACGTCCGCTATGGCCTGACCGGCTATGTCTGGACCAACGACATGGGCCGCGCGCTGCGAGTCGCCGATGCGCTGGAGGCCGGCATGATCTGGCTGAACTCCGAAAACGTCCGCCATCTGCCGACGCCGTTCGGCGGCATGAAGGCAAGTGGCATCGGCCGCGACGGCGGCGACTATTCGTTCGACTTCTACATGGAAACCAAGCATGTCTCGCTCGCGCGGGGCACGCACAAGATTCAGAAACTGGGAGTGTAACACTCGTCGTTCCGGGGCGACGGGACCGCGCAAGCGCGGCCCGGAGAACCCGGAACCTCGAGATTCCGGGTTCGGCTCTTCGAGCCGCCCCGGAATGACAAGGGGAAACACAATGCCCGTTCCGCAACACACATTCGAGCCGCCGTTCAACATCATCCGTTCGAGCCACGCCGTGCTCGACGTGACCGACCTGAAGCTCAGCCGCGAATTCTACGAGACCACGGTCGGCCTTCATGTCGAGGACGCCGACGACAATGTCGTCTACCTGCGCGCCGCAGAAGAACATCAGCATCACTCGCTGGTGCTGCGCAAAGCCGCGGTGCCAGCCTGCAACCGGCTCGGCTTCAAGGTCGGCAACGATGGGGATCTCGACAAGGCGGCCGCGTTCCTCTCCGAGAACGGCCTCACCTATGCTTTCACGGACCAGCCCTTCCAGGGCCGCACCCTGCAATTCACTGATCCCTTCGGCTTCCAGATCGAGCTCTATGCGACCATGGACCGGCGGCCGCATCTGCTCCGCCGCTTCGATCTGTACAAGGGCTGCCATCCACAGCGCCTCGACCATTTCAATGTCTTTGCCGCCGAGGTGCAGGACACCGTCGACTTCTACGCCCGGCTCGGCTTCCGCCTCACCGAATATGCCGAGGAAGACGGCCCCAATGGCCGCATCGCGGCGGCCTGGATGCATCGCAAGGGCAATGTCCACGACTTTGCCATCACCAACGGCAAGGGCCCGCGGCTGCACCACTTTGCCTACTGGACGCCGACGGCGATGAACATCATCCATCTCTGCGACGTGATGGCGTCCGCGGGCTTCGTCAAGAACATCGAGCGCGGCCCCGGCCGCCACGGCATCTCCAACGCGTTCTTTCTTTACGTGCGCGACCCCGACGGCCATCGCCTCGAGCTCTACACCAGCGACTATTTCACCGGCGATCACGACCACGAGCCTTTGCGCTGGTCGCTGCGCGATCCGCGCCGCCAGACGCTGTGGGGCGCACCGGCCCCGCGCTCCTGGTTCGAGCAGGGCTCGCCGTTCGCGGGTCAGGCCGTGCGCGAGCCAAAGTTTGTGGCCGACGTGCTGGTGGCGGACTGAGTGATGAAATCACCTCGCCTCGCCACCTTCGCCGTCAAGGGTACGACCAGATATGGCGCCGTCGTCGACGGCGGCATCGTCGATCTCTCGTCACGCCACGCCAAGGACTATCCGACACTGCGGGAAGTCATCGCGGCGGGCAAGCTCCAGAACCTCGCGGAAGAAGCCGCCGGGCGCACGCCGGATCATGCGCTCAGTGACATCATTTGGCTGCCGCCGGTGCCTGCGCCGGAAAAGATCATCTGCATCGGCGTCAACTATCCCGACCGCAATGCGGAGTACAAGGACGGCCAGGACGCGCCAAAATATCCGAGCATGTTCATGCGCTCGCCCCGCTCCTTCGTCGGCCATGACACGCCGCTGGTGCGCCCGCACGCATCGAACCAGCTCGATTATGAAGGCGAGATCGTGCTGGTCATCGGCAAGGCCGGCCGGCGTATCCCTGAAGCAACGGCGCTCGATCACATCGCGGCCGTCACGCTCTGCAACGAGGGCTCGATCCGCGACTGGCTGCGGCACGCCAAATTCAACGTCACGCAGGGCAAGAATTTTGATTCCAGCGGCAGCCTCGGCCCGTGGCTCGTGCCCTATGCGCAGGAGTCGCAGCTTGCCGACATCCGCCTGACCACGCATGTCAACGGCGAATTGCGCCAGGACGATCGCACCAGCCGGCTGATCTTCTCCTTCCGCTACCTCCTGCACTATATCTCGACCTTCGCAACGCTCGTTCCCGGTGACATCATCGTGACGGGCACGCCGACCGGCGCCGGTGCGCGCTTCGATCCGCCGCGCTATCTCAAGCCCGGCGACGTCATCGAGGTCGAAGCCGAGGGCATCGGCACCTTGCGCAACGGCGTCGTCGACGAAGCCTGAACAAGATTGGAATGATGCAATGACCACCCTCACCGGCGGCGAAGCGATCGTAAGCGGCCTTGTCGCGCATGGTGTCGATACCGTGTTCGGCCTGCCCGGCGCGCAGGTCTACGGCCTGTTCGACGCGTTCCATCAGGCGCAGCTCAAGGTGATCGGCGCGCGGCACGAGCAGGCCTGCGGCTACATGGCGTTCGGCTATGCGCGCTCCAGCGGCAGGCCGGGCGTGTTCAGCGTGGTGCCCGGCCCCGGCGTCCTCAATGCCAGCGCGGCGCTGCTGACCGCGTTCGGCTGCAACGAGCCGGTGCTGTGCGTCACCGGCCAGGTGCCGACGCAGTTTCTCGGCAAGGGCCGCGGCCATCTGCATGAGATGCCGGACCAACTCGCGACCTTGCGCACTTATGTGAAATGGGCCGACCGCATCGAATATCCCGCCAACGCACCGACCGTGGTCGCGCGCGCCTTCCAGGAGATGATGTCCGGGCGCCGGGGTCCCGTCTCGGTCGAAATGCCCTGGGACGTCTTTACGCAACGCGCGGACACGGCGACCGCAAAGGTGCTGGCGCCCCTGCCCGCACCTCAGCCCGATCCCGACCAGGTGAAGCAGGCGGCAGCCCTGATCAAGGCGGCCAAGGCGCCGATGATCTTCGTCGGCAGCGGTGCGATCGACGCGCGTGAGGAAATCCTCGAGCTCGCCGAGATGATCGATGCGCCCGTCGTCGCCTTCCGCAGCGGCCGCGGCATTGTCTCCAATGCGCATGAGCTCGGCCTGACCATGGCGGCCGCCTACAAGCTCTGGCCGAAGACCGATCTGATGATCGGCATCGGCACGCGCCTCGAATTGCCGACCATGTCGCGCTGGCCCTTCCGCCCGGATGGATTGAAATGCATCCGCATCGACATCGATCCGGTCGAGATGCGGCGCTATCCGGCCGACACAGCCATCATTGCCGACGCCAAGAGCGCGACCGCCGACCTCGCGGCCGCAGTGAGCAAGGCCGGCTACAGCAAGACCGCCGGTCGCCGCGCGGCGATCCGCGATGCGACCGCGTCGGCGCAAGCCGAGATCCAGCGCATCCAGCCGCAGATGGCCTATCTGAACATTTTGCGCGAGGTGCTGCCGGCGAACGCCATCGTCACCGACGAGCTGTCGCAGGTCGGGTTCGCCTCCTGGTACGGTTTTCCGATCTACCAGCCGCGCACCTTCATCACGTCGGGATATCAGGGCACGCTCGGCTCGGGCTTCCCGACCGCGCTTGGCGCCAAGGTCGCCAATCCCGACAAGCCGGTGGTCGCGATCACCGGCGACGGCGGTTTCATGTTCGGCGTGCAGGAGCTCTCCACCGCCGTGCAGTTCAACATCGGCGTGGTCACGCTGGTGTTCAACAACAACGCCTATGGCAACGTCCGCCGCGACCAGCGCGAGCGCTTTGACGGCCGCGTCGTCGCTTCCGATCTCGTCAACCCGGATTTCGTGAAGCTCGCGGAGTCCTTTGGCGTCGGCGCAGCGCGCGTGACCTCGCCGGATCATTTCAAGGCCGCGCTGGAAAAGGCGCTCGCCCATGGCGGGCCGTATCTGCTGTCGATCGAAGTGCCGCGGGATTCGGAAGTCAGCCCCTGGGCCTTCATCCACCCGCCGAAGCCTTGATTCCATCAGCGCCCTGAAGCCGCGCCGCGGCGATCACCAACAGTCCGGCGCCTGCGACCGACCAGCAGGCGACCGGCGCCCAGTGCAGCAGCGGCGCGTAGTCCGGCATTTTTTGCAAGCCGCCTGCAACGGCGGCCATGCGCGCAAAAGTCCCGAGCGCCAACGCCGAGAAGACGAGGCCCGTCACCTTGCCTTCAGCACCCGTCGAGCCGATCGCCAGCGCAGCCGAGATCGCGCTCATCAGCATGCAGCCCCAGGCCGCACCCGCCAGGAACTGCGCAACAATCAGCGTGTTGAGGCTGCCGGCGAGTTCGGCGCCCACGATCGCGAGCGCGCCGAACAGGCCGGCCGCGCCCATCACGATCAGCCCGCCGCGGTGCTTGACGACGAGGCTCGCCGGAAACATCGCGATGTTGAAGCCGATCCAGAACACCGGCATGAGCCATTGCAACTCGTCGGGTTTTGCAAATCGCAGGTAGAACGGCGCGCTGTTCATCGCAAAGTGCAGTTGATAGCCGAGCGCGAGTGCGATCATCGCGATGATGAAGATGATCGACACCATGCCGAGCGGCTTTGCCGCCTCAGTCGGCGTCGACGGCGTGGTGTCGCGCGCCACGTCGTACTCGATCCGCGAGAGCGCGAGCGCGGTGAGCAGCAGCACGGCGCTGGAGATGATGAAAGGCAACCGCGCGTCGTGCTCGCGCAGCACCACGCCGAGATAGGGCGAGACGGCGCCGGCGACGCCATAGCCGAGCATGGCAAGCGCGGCGAGGAACGGCACCTGCGACTTCCCGCGATATTTTCCGAGCAGGGTCAGCGGCGGCGCGCGCAGCGCGGAGGACGTGATCGACCAGACCACGATCAACGCGATGAACCAGCCTTGCGCCGCCGCGCCCGCGCCGGCCACGAAGGGCAGCGCGACGAAGGCCGCGCAGGAGATCGCGGTCAGCACGCCGACGAACAGGCCGAGCCGGCCGACGAAGGGCGCGATCTTGTCGGCCGCGATCCCCATTGCGGTATCTGACATGGTGAAGATCGCCTGATCCAGCATCAGGATGAAGATCACGGCTGCCGGCGCAATGCCGACTTCCGCGGCGAGCTTTGGCAGATAGATGACGTAGGTCGTCCAGCCCAGCGTGAACACCAATTGCAGCACGGCCAGGTAAAGACCGGTGCGGTTGGCGCTTGCGCTTGCGCCCGCGTCAGCCGACGCCTGTGCCGTGGTCATGTCGCCGCCCCCTTGCCGGCAAGCTTAGACGAGGGCGGACTTTTAGGGAATGACGTCAGCGCGTCTTTCGAAAGGTCAGATTGACCCGCTTCCGGCCGAGAAGCGCATGCTCGCCGTCGGCGAGCGGCGCGACGCCATGATAGGCAAGCCGGCTCGGTCCACCCCAGACCACGACGTCGCCATGCGTCAAACGGAAGCGGCGCGGCTTGTCGTTGCGCGACAGGCCGCCGAACAGGAAGATCGCTGATAGCCCGAGCGAGACCGAGACGATCGGCGCCGCAAGATCCAGCTCGTCCTTGTCCTGATGCAGCGAGAGCCGTGTGCCGGGCTCGTAGCGGTTGACGAGGCAGGCATCGGGCGCGAAGCCGGCATAACCGCCACTTTCCGCCGCGCGGCGAGCGAGATCACGGAACACAGCCGGCATCGCAGGCCATGGCGCATCGGATCGCGGATCGATCGCATCATAGCGATAGCCGGTTTGATCGGTGATCCAGCCGCGCTCTCCGCAATTCGTCATCGCTACCGACATCTGATAGCCGCCCGGCGTGGTCATCCGCCGAAACGGCGATTGCGCCACGATCTCGCGCACTGCCGCGATAAGTTCGTCTTCGATCGGTTTTGCGAAACCGCGCAGCAGCACGGCGCCATCGGCGATCTCTTCGCACGTCGGCTGCGCCTCCGCCAGGCTGTCAAATAGGTCCGCCGTCAATCGTTGCGCTCACTTTGCATCGTGAAAGATCACACCCAGCGTATGGCGCTGGCCGGACCTGATCCGGCTGACGCCATGGCGCAGATTAACGCGATAGGTGCCGCGCGTCCCCTGCACGGGGCGGTGATGCACAGCAAAGGCCACCGCGTCGCCCTGCGACAGCGGCACGACCTCGGCACGCGACTGCATGCGCGGGCGTTGCTCAGTCAGCACGAACTCGCCGCCGGTGAAATCGCGTCCCGGCTCGGAGAGAAGGATCGCGACCTGGAGCGGAAACACGTGCTCGCCATAGAGGTCCTGATGCAGGCAGTTGAAGTCGCCGGCCTCGTACTGCAGCAGCAGCGGCGTCGGCCGGCCCTGGCCGGCGTCGTGGCAACGCTTGAGGAAGGCCGCGTGACCCGAGGGATAGCGGATGTCGATCCCCATCGCCTCGTTCCAGCGGTTGGCAACGCCTTGAAGATGCGCATACAGCGCCGGCCTTAGTTCGGCGATCAGATCGGGGAGCGGATAGGAAAAGTACTTGTATTCGCCGCGGCCAAAGCCGTGGCGACCCATGACGATCCGGCTGCGGAAGCGCGCGTCGTCGGGGTACAGTGCGGCGATGTCGCGGCATTCGTCTGGCGTGAGCAGCCCCTTCAGGACGGCGCAGCCCTGGGTGTCGAGCTCGCCGGTGATCTGCGGCCAGTCGAGTGCGTCGACGCGGGCGGCGGGGTCAATCGACGGCGAATAAGGTGATTTGCGTGCTGTTGCTGTCATGCCACCATCCTCGCAGTCCGGCGTACCCACAACCACCCGATTTCCGACTGTGTCCCGTCATTGCGAGCGACGCGAAGCAATCCAGAATCCCTCCACGGAACCAGTCTGGATTGCTTCGCCGCAAGAGCTCCTCGCAATGACAGCGGGGACGCGTCAGCCCAGCACCGGCAGCGTCACCACATCATAGCCATGCCGGATCGTACGCTTCAGCACTGGGTCTTCGAGCTCGAACTCAAAGCGGTCGGCGGGGCGGATTCCGCCCTTGGCGGCGAAGGTGCCGCCGAACATGGCGCAGCCGTCGGGCAGGCCTTTGCCGTCGAAACCGCGCTTGATGAGGTCATCGACCGGCAGCATCGCGTCCAGCGTGCCCTCCTGGTAGAGCACGCGCTCGCCGTTGATCCAGGCATGGGAGCGCAAGATCATTCTGTCCCAATGGCCGATGACGTCCTCGAGTTCCCACAGCGTGGACGCCACCACCTTGTCGCACATCTGCTTCGAGACGGTGACGCTGTAGGCTTCCACCTTGCGATCGGTGTGATCGGAGCCGCAGCCGACAAAAATGCGGCCCTGCCAGCCGATCAGCACGAACTCGACCTCGCCCGAGGAGTCACCGCCGCTGCATTCGATGCTGTCGGCCATGGTCAACCGGCGCGCCGAGACGCGGTAGTAGATCGGCGTCGAGGCCGGGCGCGCAATGCCGACGGCCTCGAGCTCGGCGATGTGCTTGTCGCGCGCGACGGGATCGCGGCCGGTCCAGCCGGCGATGACGGCCTTGTCGATCGCGAGCGTCAGCGGGGTTGTCGAACCTTGCGCGTCGACGGTGAAGGTCAGGTCAAACACGAATTACGGCCTCCATGCCGGCAGCGAGTTCAAAGATACGGTGATCGGATCCGCCTGAAGCCGCCAGCATCAGGCCGACGGGAACCTCGCCCGCGCGATGCGCAGGCAACGAGATGGCGCAACCGTCGATCATGTTGATCAGGGTGCAATTGCGCAGCGCGCGCAGATTTTGCATGGTGAACGCCTTGTCGTCGGCGAGATCGGCGATTTTTGGCGGCGTGTTCGCCGTGGTCGGCAGCACCAGCGCGTCATAGGGCGCAAGCCGCGCATTGACCCGCGCGATCAGTGAGCGGCGCTCGTTGAGGAGATCGATATAGTCGGCCGCGCTCTGCGCCTCGCCGCGCATGATGCGTACCGCGACCCTGGGGTCATAAACATCGCCCTTGGCGGTGATGAGGTAACGGTGCCAGGCGTAGCTTTCGGAGGCGGCAAAGCCGCCCTTGGCGTTCATCGGGCCAATGTCGTGGAATTCCGTCATCTCGATCCGCTCGATGATGGCGCCATGATCGGCGAGCGCCTTCAGCGCGCGCTCGAAAGTCTGTGCGACAGGCGCATCGAGATCGTCGAGCGCAATGGTCGTCGGCACCGCGAGCCGCATGCCCCGCACCGAGCGCGGCTTCAGCGGCGCGACCTGCTCGTTCGCCAGCACGGCATCGAGTATGGCACAGCAACTGACCGATCGTGCCAAGGGTCCGATGCTGTCGAGCGAGAACGACAGCGGTACCGCACCATCCAGCGGCACACGGCGCTGCGTCGGCTTGTAGCCGACAATTCCGTTATAGGCGGCCGGAATGCGGCAGGAGCCGCCGGTGTCGGTGCCGAGCGCGCCATGGGCCATGCCATCAAGCACGGACACCGCCGCGCCCGACGACGAGCCGCCCGGCACATGGCCCACGGCCCGGTTCCAGGCGCCCTTCGGCGTGCCGAAATGCGGATTGATGCCGATGCCGGAATACGCGAACTCGGTCATGTTGGTCCGGCCGATCAGCACGAAGCCGGCCTGGCGCAGCCGCGCCACTGCCGCCGCATCGTGCTCCGCCGGATCGGAATCGTCGAGCGCGCGAGAGCCGGCGCGCGTGGTCTGCCCCTTGACGTCGAAGAGATCCTTGATCGAGACCGGAATTCCGGCATAAGGCGACGGCGCCGCTTTGGCCTTGCGCAAGCCATCCATCGCATCCGCCGTTGCCAGTGCCGCATCCTTGTCGACACGGATGAAGGCGCGCTGGCCCTCGCCTGCGGGGTCGGCGATTTTGGCGATGCAGTCCTCGACCAGCTTTCGGGACGTGGTGCGGCCGCTGTCGAGATCGGCGGCAAGCGTGGCGAGCGTCGGAAGAGCGGGCATGTCTGTCTCACGGAATATTTTGGCGCGGCGCAATCTATCCCGCTGGCTCAGTCCGATACAAGCATTGTGCGCATGATGGCATGCGCGCGCGTTGCTGGACCGTTGACGCCCAATGGTCGATTGTCGCATCAAGATCGAAACAGCGGGCGTGAAGCCCGGCTTGGGAGGATTTGCCAACATGGCCGAACCGCAGCGCGCGCGACCGAAACCGACGCCGGAGACCCAGCATTTCTGGGACGGCACGAAGGCCGGCGAGTTGCGCCTGCAACGCTGCGACGCCTGCGCGCATGTCTATTTCCCACCGCGCCCGTTCTGTCCGTCATGCGCCTCGCGCAAGGTCAGCACCTTCAAGGCGAGTGGCAAGGGTTTTCTCTACAGTTACGTGATCAACCACCGCCCCGCCGCGCCCGGCTTCACGCCGCCTTATGCGATCGC
This sequence comes from Bradyrhizobium arachidis, assembly GCF_024758505.1. Classification (NCBI taxonomy): domain Bacteria; kingdom Pseudomonadati; phylum Pseudomonadota; class Alphaproteobacteria; order Hyphomicrobiales; family Nitrobacteraceae; genus Bradyrhizobium; species Bradyrhizobium arachidis. The sequence goes on from NZ_CP077970.1 coordinate 6,450,764, forward strand.
GGTGGTCGAGCTCGCCGAGGGGCCGCGGATGATGAGCAATATCATCGACTGCCCGCAGACGCCTGAGGCCCTCGAGCTCGACATGAAGCTCGAGGTCGCCTTCGAAAAACTCGACGACAAGATCACCCTCCCCGTGTTCCGTCCGGCGAAGGGGTAAGCGGCCATGCGCAGGAACCAGGTTGCCGTCGTCGGCGCGGCCGAAACCACCGAGCTCGGCGTCATCCCCAACATGTCGCAGCTCCAGCTCCACGCAGACGCCGCGCTCAACGCCATTGCGGACGCCGGTCTGAAACTGTCCGACATCGACGGCTTTGCCACCGCGGTCGAAACGCCGCAGCAGGTCTGCCATTATCTCGGCATCAAGCCGACCTGGGTGGACGGCACCTCGGTCGGCGGCTGCTCCTTCATGCTGCATGTCCGCCATGCCGCGGCCGCGATCGAGGCCGGTCTGTGCAAGACCGTGCTGATCACCCATGCCGAGAGCGGCAAGTCGATGATCGGCAAGGCGCCGCGCTCGATTCCCGCCGACAGCCTGCAGGGCCAGTTCGAGGCGCCCTACGGCGTGTACGGCCCGCCCAGCATGTTCCCGATTCCCGTGCTGCGCTTCATGAAAACCTACGGCATCACCCATGAGCAGCTTGCCTCTGTGGCCGTCATGCAGCGGGAATGGGCGGCAAAAAATCCGCGCGCGATGATGAAGGAGCCGATCACGGTCGCTGATGTCCTCAACTCGCGCATGATCGCCTACCCGTTCCGGCTGCTTCAATGCTGCCTCGTCACCGATGGCGGCGGCGCGCTGATCCTCACCTCGGCCGACCGCGCCAAGGACTTTCCGCGCAAGCCCGTCTACATCATGGGCACCGGCGAGAGCGTGGAGACGCCGATGGTCAGCCAGATGGAGACTTTTAATTCCTCGCGCGCCTTCAAGGTCGCAGGACCGCTGGCCTTCAAGGAGGCGGGCATCGCGCACAAGGACGTCGACCATCTCATGATCTACGACGCCTTTGCGCATCTGCCGCTGTTCGGCCTCGGCGACCTCGGCTTCATGCCTTACGAGGAAGCCGGCAAGTTCATCGCCGACGGCAATACGCGACCGGGCGGAAAACTGCCGCTCAACACCAATGGCGGCGGCCTCTCCTACATGCATTCGGGCATGTACGGCATGTACGCGCTGCAGGAGAGCGTGCGGCAGATGCGCGGCATCGCGCCGGCGCAGGTGCCGAACGCGAAGATTTCAGTGTGTCACGGCGTCGGCGGCATGTTCGCGGCGTCAGGCACGATCGTGTTTACGAACGAGAGGTAATTTCTCGTCGTTCCGGGATGGTCCGAAGGACCAGACCACAGATGCGCAATTGCGCATCGGGGAACCTCGAGATTCCGGGTTCGTGCTTCGCACGCCCCGGAATGACAGAGACAACAGGAGGCATCCACATGACAAAATCACTGCAGGACAAAGTCATCATCGTCACCGGCGCCGGCCGCGGCATCGGCCGCGAGATCGCACTGCTCTGCGCGGCGGAAGGCGCAAAAGTCGTCGTCAATGATCCCGGTGGAGCCGCCGACGGCGCCGGTTCGAACGCTGCGCCCGCCGAGGAGGTGGTCGAGGAGATCAAGAAGCGCGGCGGCACCGCAGTCGCCAACTTCGAGTCGGTCGCGGAAGCGATCCCCGCGAGCAAGATCGTAAAAACCGCGACCGATCATTTCGGCCGGCTCGACGGCGTCGTCAACAATGCCGGCATCCTGCGCGACATGATCTTCCACAAGATGAGCGTGGAAGCTTTCGAGGCCGTCATCAAGGTGCACCTGATGGGCTCGTTCTACGTCTCTCACGCGGCCGCGCGGATTTTCCGGGAACAGGAGAGCGGGTCGTTCGTGCACTTCACCTCGACCTCCGGCCTGATCGGCAACTTTGGACAAGCCAACTACGCCGCCGCCAAGCTCGGCATCGTCGGCCTGTCAAAATCGATTGCGCTCGACATGGGCCGCTTCAACGTCCGCTCCAACTGCGTCTCGCCGTTCGCCTGGACCCGGATGATCGGCACCATCCCGACCGAGACCGACGCCGAGAAGGCGCGGGTCGAGAAGATCAAGCAGATGGGCCCGGAGAAGATCGCGCCGCTCTGCGGCTATCTGCTCTCCGATCCCGCCAAGGACGTCACCGGCCAGATCTTTGGCGTGCGCATGAACGAGATCTTCCTGTTCAGTCAGAATCGTCCAATCCGCTCGGTGCAGCGGAGCGAGGGCTGGACGCCGCAGTCGATCGCCGAACACGGCATGCCGGCTCTGAAGGGCTCGTTCTACAAGCTCGACCGCTCCGCGGATATCTTTACGTGGGATCCGGTCTGACGGCGTTGTCATTCCAGGGCGGTCCGCAGGACCGAACCCGGAATCTCGAGATTCCGGGTTCGATGCTGCGCATCGCCCCGGAATGACGTTCCTTTCTAACCCGTATTCCGCAGCCCCGCGGAAATGCCGTTGATGGTGAGCTGGATGCCGCGCAGCACGGCTTCGTCGGGGTTTTGCGCGCGATGCTCCTTCAAAAGCTCGACCTGCACGTGGTTGAGCGGGTCGAGATAGGGGAAACGGTGGCGCACGGAGCGCTCGAGCAATGGGTTGCCCTGCAGCAGGCGATCCTGCCCCATGATGTCGAGCAGCGTCTCGATGCAGGAATGCCATTCGCGCCGGATGCGGCCAAAAATCTTTTCGCGCAAGGCTTCGTCGGGCACGAGTTCGGCATAGCGCGAGGCGATCGCGATCGAGCTCTTTGCGAGCACCATATCCATGTTCGACAGCAACATGCGGAAGAACGGCCAGTCGCGGTAGAGCTCTTTGAGGAACGGCATGCCCTTGTCGGGATGCTCGGCGATCCAGGTCTCGACCGCGCTGCCAAAGCCGTACCAGCCGGGCAGCATCAACCGGCACTGCGCCCAGGAGAACACCCAGGGAATGGCGCGCAGGTCCTCGATCGCGCGGGTCTTCTTGCGCGAGGCCGGGCGGCTGCCGATGTTGAGCGTCGCGATCTCGTTGATCACGGTGGACGACCAGAAATAGTCGACAAAACCGTCGGTCTCGTAGACAAGGCCGCGATAGGCCTTGAAGGCGAGGTTCGACAGCTCGTCCATCGCTGTGAGGTATTCGCGTCGCGGCGCGCTCTGGCGCGGCTGCAGCAGGCTCGCCTCCAACGTGGCGGCAGCAAGGATCTCCAGATTGTTGCGGCCGACTTCGGCGTTGGAATATTTTGACGAGATGATCTCGCCCTGCTCGGTGATGCGGATCTGGCCGTTCACTGCACCGCCCGGCTGCGCGATGATGGCGTCATAACTCGGCCCGCCGCCGCGGCCGACCGAACCGCCGCGGCCGTGGAACAGACGCAGGCGCACGCCATGGCGCTCGAACACATCGACCAGGCCGATCTCGGCCTTGTAGAGCTCCCAGCCCGAGGTAACGAAGCCGCCGTCCTTGTTGGAGTCGGAATAGCCGAGCATCACCTCCTGCACGCTGCCGCGGCTGTCGACGAGACGGCGATAATCGTGCAGCGACAGCATGCGGTCCATGATGCCGCTTGACGCCTGCAGATCCTCGATGGTCTCGAACAGCGGCACGATGTTGATGGCGCTGCGGCCCGAGGGAATGACGAGACCGACCTCCTTGAGGAGCACGGCGACCTCGAGCATGTCGGACATGCCCTTGCACATCGAGATGATGCATTGGGGAATCACGTCGGTGCCGAAACTCGCATGGGCCTCGGCGGCCTCGCGGAACACCGCAAGCTCGCCCAGCGTCTCGTCGCTGTATTTGATGAACTGCGAGACCAGCGAGCGCGTGCTGCGCAGCTCGTTGGTGAGCAGCGCAATGCGCGCCTCCTCGCCGAGCGCGAGATAGGACATGCCGGGGTTGGCGGCATCCATTAGCTCGGCGATGGTGCGCTCATGCACCGCCGAATTCTGGCGGATGTCGAGCCGCGCGAGGTGGAAGCCGAAGCAATCGACCGCGCGGCGCAACAGCCGCAGCCGGCCGCGCGCGATGACGCGGGCGTTGTTGGAGATCAGTGAGCGGTGCAGCACGTCGAGATCGGCCTGCAACTCCCTGACGCTCTCATAGGGCGCGCCCTTGCCGACGGGACGGCGCGTGATCTCGACCTTCAGCTTCTCGGCCGTCGCAGTCAGTCGGGCATAGATGCCTGACACCGCGAGGCGATAGGGCTCGCCGCTCCGGTGCGGCGAGGTGTCGGGCGAACGCTCGGCCAGCGCACGCAGCTCTTCGGAGACGTCGGCCAGATGGGCGGCGATCGAGAGTTCGGCACCCAGCTTGTGCAGCTCTTCGAGATAGAACTGCATGACCCGGCTCGACTGCAGCCGCAGCGTGCCGCGCATCACCTCTGCGGTGACGAAGGGATTGCCGTCGCGGTCGCCGCCGATCCAGCTTCCCATGCGCAGGAACGAGGCGAGTTCCGCTGCCGCCTGTTCGCCGCTCTGCTCCAGCCGGTCTTCCAGCGTGTTGACCAGCCGCGGCACCTCGCGAAGGAAGGTGTAGTCGTAGAACGACAGGCCGTTGGCGACCTCGTCGAGCACGGTGAGCTTGGTCCTGCGGAGCAGATTGGTCTGCCACAGCGTCAGCACCTCGCGGCGCAACTGCTCGTCGCTGGCCGCGGCCTCGTCCGGCGTCAGCGCGACGCGCTCGCGATGGTCGAGCAGCGCGGCGACCTCCATCTCGCGGTCCATGGTGCTCTTGCGGCGGACCTCGGTCGGATGCGCGGTCAGCACGGGGCTGACGAGCGCGTCCTTGAAGAATTGGCGCAGCTCCTCGGCACTCAGGCCAGCGTCCCGGGCGTGGGCGAGCGTGTCGGCGAGCACGCCGGCGCCGCCGCTGGTCTCATTCCTCTTGGCAGCACTCCGCGCGCGCATCTGGCGGATGTTGTTGTGGTCCTCGGCGATGTTGGCGAGGTGCGAGAAATAGCTGAAGGCGCGGACGATGCGCACGGTGTCGGCGATCGACATGCCGTCGAGGATCTGCTCGAGCTCGCGGCGGGCGAGCCGGTCCTCGTCGCGGTGGAACCGGATCGAGGTCTGGCGGATGCGCTCGACCAGATCGAAGGTTTCGGCACCCTCCTGGTCGCGCACGGTATCGCCGAGGATGCGCCCGAGCAGGCGGATGTCATCCCGCAGCCGCGCATCCGCCTCCAGCGCCTGAGCTTCGTCGGCGCGGTTGGGACGGTCGATGGCGGCGTCTGAAGGTGCGGTCTGGAGGGACATGGCTAGCTCCGCTTCGAGCTTCCTAAACTGCCCGGCCCAGCCGAGTGTGCAAGTTTTTTGCCGCAGTGCAAGATAAACTTGGGGGCGGCGCGGCAAAGCGCCGAGGTGCCAGCCAGGTTGGCCTGCGCCTACGAACAGACGTCCCTCATACGCACGTCGCCGCTTCAATAGAGGTGTATGGGGAGCGCGGCGCCATCCGGACCGACCAGCAGACCCCAGGTCTCGTCGGCGGCGACCTCGAACTCCCGGTTCTGTGCCGCGCTGCTCGCCACCTTGAGGGTGATCTTGTACCTGCCCGGCGGCAGGTCGATCTTTTGGCTGGCCGGCACTTTGTCTGCGTCCTCGGCGGAGTCAGTCAAGTCAGCCCCGGCTTTAGCCACCAACTTGATGGTCTGCCCATTGATGGTGATGACGGCCTCTTCATCTGTTCGGTTGCCGAGCATCAGTTTGACCTGCCCCGGCTTCGGCTGCAGGCCGCCCTTCGCTTCGGCCACCTTGCGCAACGACAGATCGGCGATCGTCATGTCGCCCTCGCGGGTGAGCCGGAGCAGCGCCGGTCTACCTGACGCCTTGAACGCGATTACGGCACGGTCCGGCTCGATGGCTGCACCATCATTCTCCGTCCAGCCGCGCTTTTCGAGCTCGGCACGATAGAAGCCGAGCACGGACGCGAGATCGAGCGGCGTCTCGGCATGAACCGAGCTGATGAACGGCGAATTCTTCGCGGTCGTGACGTCCCAGCGCTCGGGCAACGGCAGGCCGGTGTCGTCGGACACCTTCGATTCGAAATAGTTGCCTGCGGCCCCTGTCGGCAATACGTAAGAGACAGCGGTACAGAACAGGCGCTGGGCGACGGTGTCAGAGGGGCAATGGCTCCGGACCGCCCACCAGGTTTGGTCCAGAGTGTTGTCCGACCTGGACGTGCGATCCCAGCCGATATGGATGCTCTTTGTCGGGCTCGCGTGGGTGGGGCCTGTCGCGACCGGACTTGCCAACACGGCCGTCGTGGCGACGAGACCGCCGGCGAGCAAAAGGGCTTTCGTAAGACGATTCATCTCAGCACTCCCATGTCCATGAGAGTCCTGGGTCAGGTCCTCATTCCAAGCTTAGTCGCACTGATCGGGGAGGACGTTCACGGCACGTTGGCCGGGAGGAGCCGCCTACCGCCCCTCGAACTTCGGTTCGCGCTTCTCCATAAAGGCCTTCATGCCCTCGGCCATGTCCTGGGTTTTGAACAGCGGCAGGAGCTGGAGATAGACGTGGTGGACGTGGTCGGGGAAGGTCTCGTTCAGGCCCATGCGCATCATGCGCTTCGAGGCCTGGACGGCGAGCGGTGCGTTGGCGGCGATCTCGCGGGCGATCGTGCGAGCGCGGCCCATCAATTCGGCGTCAGGCACAACCTCGTTGGCGAGGCCCCATGTCAGACATTCCCTCGCACTGAGCGTACGGCCGGTGAAGATCAGCTCCGACGCCTTGGCCCAACCGATCATGCGCGGCAACAGCCAGGTGCCGCCGGACTCCGGCACCACGCCGCGCTTGACGAAGGCCGCGGCGAGCTTTGCGGACTCTGCCATGATGCGGATGTCGCAGCCGAGCGCGGTGTCCATGCCGTAGCCGGCCGCCCCGCCGTTGACGGCGCAGATGGTCGGCTTGTCCATCGCCTGCAGCACGGTCGGCGGGGTGTTGCGCAGGTTCAGCGTGGTCGGTGAGGATGCCGCGGATAGACCGTTGCCGTCGCGCTCCCTTCGCAGATCGAGGCCGGCACAGAACGCGCGCCCGTTGCCAGTGAGGATGACGCAGCGGACCATCGGGTCCTCATTGGCCTCGGTCAGGTGCCGCGCGAGGTCGTTGAGCATCGGACCGGAGATCGTGTTCATGCGCTCCGGCGCGTTCAACGTGATGGTCGCGATGTGGTCGGCAACCTCGTAGAGGACTTCCCTCGCCCCGGACTTCGCTGCGCCTGCTGCATCACTCATGGGAGCCTCTCTTGCGTTTGAGTAGGGATCGTAGGGTGGGTTAGCCGAAGGCGTAACTCACCACTTTGGTTTCCGCGTCAACAGAAGAGGTGGGTTACGCTTCGCTAACCCACCCTACGTACGCGGTTCAAATCTTTCGCCCGGCCCGTTCCCAATAGGGATCGCGCAGGCGGCGCTTGAAAATCTTTCCAGAGTCTTCGCGCGGCAATTGGGTGTGGATCTCGATGTGCTTCGGCACCTTGTAGTCGGCTAGCGAAGCCTTCAGCCGCGTGCGGATCTCGGCGGCGTCCAGCGTCGTGCCGGCTTGCGGCTCGACCACCGCCATCAGCGCTTCGCCGAACTCGGCATCGGGGATGCCGAACACCGCACAATCATGCACGCCGGGCACGGCGTGCAGCACGTATTCGATCTCTGCGGGGTAGATGTTGACGCCGCCTGATATCACCATGTCGCGCTTGCGGTCGCAGATGAAGACATAGCCGTCCTGGTCGATGTAACCGACATCGCCAGAGGTGATAAATCCTTCGCGGTCGATCTCGGTGCGCTTCTCCGACTTGTTGTGATAGGTGAAGTCCGCCGTCTCTCGCATGCGTGAATAGATTTCGCCGATCTCGCCGACCGGCAGCACGCGGCCGTCCTCACCGAGGAAACGCAGCTCGGCGCCCGGCGATATCTTGCCGACGGTGCCGGGCTTCTTCAGCGCGTCCTCGGAGGTTGCGAAGGTGACGGCGCCTGACTCGGTCGAGCCATAGAATTCGAAGATCACCGGCCCCCACCATTCGATCATGGCACGCTTGACGTCCGGCGGACATGGCGCGGCGGCGTGGATGATATGACGAAGCGAGGACACGACGTATCGCTTGCGCACTTCCTCCGGCAGCTTCATCAGGCGGATGAACATGGTCGGCACCATGAAGATGGTGTCGACCTTGTACCGCTCGATCAGCTCCAGAAATTCTTCGGCCTCGAAGCGTGGCATCAAAACCAGCGCGCCACCGAGCTTGCCGGCGCGCAGGCCAAAGGAGTTCGGCGCGGAATGATAGAGCGGCCCCGGCAGCAGCGCGCGGGCACCGGGCTTGAGGCCGTAGATCATCGCGCGCATGCGCTCGCCGGCTGCCTGCTGCTCCGGGGTCGGCGCGTGACGCCGCACGCCCTTGGGATGGCCCGTCGTGCCGGACGTGTAGATCATGTTCATCGGCTGCGGCACGACGGGGCCGTCATAGGGCTGGAACTGCGCCAGCCATGACTCGAAGTCGATCGCGAAATCGGGCGTCCTGAGGTGATCGGGATCGATCTTGTAGTTTTTGAGAATTTCGGGCGGCGTCGGCACGCTGATCACGGTGACACCTTTGGGAATTGCGTCACGCAGGCCGTGCAGCATGTCGGCATGACCGATCAGCACCGACGTGCCGGAGTCCTTCAGGATGTAGTTGATCTCCTCCGGCTTGAAGTGCCAGTTGATCGGCACGCCATAGGCGCCCAGCCGCATCGCCGCATACGCCGCCTCGATGAAGGCGATGTCGTTGCGCTGGAGCATGCAGACGCAGTCGCCCTGCTTGACGCCGATTTTGGCAAGGCCACTCGCGATACGATCGGCACGGTCGGCGACGTCGGCATGCGCCCGGCTGCGCTCGCCGGAGACGATGCCGAGGAAGTTTTGGGACGTTTCGCTCATTGTTGTTTTTCTTTGTTGTCTGGCGACACAGCCAGTTAGTTGTCATCACCGGGCTTGTCCCGGTGATCCACGTTCTTTCGTCGCCTCTGCCAAGAACGTGGATGGCCGGGACAAGCCCGGCCATGACGGAGAGACCGCTAATCAGCAAACCTCGGCGCGCGCTTTTCCATGTTGGCGCGCACGGCCTCGGTCTGGTTCGGGCTACCGATCAGCTTCTGCTGCTCGACCGACTCCGCGAGCAATGCGGGACCCGGATCGACCGAAAGATTATTGAGCATGCGTTTTGCCGCACGGATCGCATCCGGGCTTTTTCCTGCGATCTCACGTGCGACTTCGAGAGCCGCAGCGCGGGGATCGTCGCAGATGCGCGTAGCGAGGCCGTAGCTGAGCGCCTCCTGTGCGGAGAAGATGCGGCCGGTGTAGGTGAGGTCGCGCAAGATATCGTCGCGCACGAGGCTCGCAAGGATCGGCGTGCCCGCCATGTCAGGCACCAGGCCCCATTTGATTTCCATGATCGACATCCGCGCGTCCGCTGCGAGGAAGCGCATGTCGGCACCGAGCGCGAGCTGAAAGCCGCCGCCGAAAGCAACGCCGTGGATCGCGGCGATCACGGGAACCTGGAGTTGACGCCAACCCCACACCGCCTGCTGCGGGAAGTTGGCCTTGCCGTGCGTGCGCTTGGTGAGATCGCGATTTTCGCCACCCGGAATTCCGTTGCCGCCCTTCTCCTTCATGGCGGCAAAACGCCCCATGTCGAGGCCGGCACAGAAGGCGCGGCCTTCGCCCGAGAGCACGACGGCGCGCACGCCTTTTTCCTTTGAAAGACGGTCGGTTGCACCGACCAGCGCATCGAACATCGCCTGATCCAGCGCATTCATCTTGTCCGCTCGTACAAGACGAACATCGGCGACGCCTTCCGAAACCGTGATCGAGACGCGCTCTTCCATGGATCAATTCTCCTCGGTTCTTGCCTGTTCTTGTTCGATGCCGCTTTACAGGAAGCCGGCGTCCGGATTTAGTCAATCGACCAATTAACTGACAATCCCTACGGGGGAAACACCCATGTTCAAGGAAAATCTTCTGGCCGGCCGGCGCATCCTGGTGACCGGCGGCGGCACCGGGCTCGGCAAGTCGATGGCGGCACGCTTCCTCCAGCTTGGCGCGGAGGTTCACATCTGCGGCCGACGCAAGATCGTGTGCGACGAGACCGCGACCGAATTGATGGATCTCTACGGCGGTCGCGTCACCAGCCATGGCGTCGACATCCGCAACGCGCTTGCCGTCGAAGAGATGATCGAGAACATCTTTCGCGAGGCGCCGCTCACCGATCTCATCAACAATGCCGCCGGCAATTTCATCTCGCGCTCGGAAGAGCTCTCGCCGCGCGGCTTCGATGCGGTCGCCAACATCGTCATGCACGGCACGTTCTACGTGACGCAAGCGGTCGGCAAGCGCTGGATCGCGGCGCGGCAGCCGGGCAACGTCGTCTCGATCACCGTGACCTGGGTGCGCAATGGCTCGCCCTACGTCGTCCCCTCGGCGATGAGCAAGTCGGCGATCCACGCCATGACCATGTCGCTTGCGACCGAATGGGGCCGCTACGGCATTCGCCTCAACACCATCGCGCCCGGCGAAATTCCGACCGAGGGCATGAGCAAGCGCATCAAGCCGGGCGATGAGGCCGGTGCGCGCACCAAGGCGATGAATCCGATGGGCCGCGTCGGCACCATGGAGGAATTGCAGAACCTCGCGGTGTTCCTGATCTCCGGCGGCTGCGACTGGATCAACGGCGAGACCATCGCCATGGACGGCGCGCAGGCGCTCGCGATGGGCGGCAATTTCTACCAGCTCCGCGACTGGAGCGACGACGACTGGACCAAGGCGCGCGACAGCATCAAGGCGCAGAACGAGAAGGATCGCGCGGCGAGAGGCTGAGGCGCTGTCGTCGCTGCAAACTCTGTCGTCGTCCTGGCGAAAGCCAGGACCCATTACCCCAGGGTGCAGTTGCGGCGCGAGGCTGGCAACCCTAGGTCTTCGTCAAACTGCGTCCTGTGGTAATGGGTCCTGGATCAGCGCTCGCTTTGCTCGCTTGTCCAGGACGACGTGTTGAAGCAGCGGCGCTTTCCTCTCCGCATATTGTCTTTACCCGCGGATGACGCCACACTCCGCACGACAACAACAACAAACGTCACGGGAAAGACATGTCCACGCTACAGCCAACGGCTGACCTCGCCGACATGGTGCGCGAGCGCGCCAGGAGCCGCGGCAATGCCGTCGCCTATGAATTCGAGGGCCGCCTCACGAGTTTTGCCGAGTTCGACATCAAGACCAACAAGGTCGCCAATGCATTGATCGCGATGGGCGTGACCAAAGGGAACCGCATCGCCTATCTCGGCAAGAACAGCGACATCTATTTCGAGCTCTTGATGGGCGCGGTGAAGGCTGGCGTGGTGATGGCGCCAGTGAACTGGCGGCTCGCGGGGCCCGAGGTCGCTTTCATCGTTGATGACTGCAAGGCGCCGGTGCTGTTCGTGGGGCCGGAGTTCATCACGCTGGTTCGCCAGATCAGGGACAAGCTGCCGGGCGTGCGCACGATCATCACCACCGAAGGCGGCGCGCCGGAATGGCAGGATTTTACGCCCTGGCGCGAGGCGCAGAACGGCAGCGACCCCGAGGTGCCGATCAGCGCCACTGATATCGCGATGCAGCTCTATACGTCCGGCACGACAGGCAAGCCGAAGGGCGCGATGCTGTCGCATTCGAACTTCAAGAGCCTGCTGGAGGCCGGCGGCGCCGCTGATACGCCGGATTGGAACAAATGGACGACCGACGACGTGTCGCTGATCGCCATGCCGATCTTCCATATCGGCGGCTCCGGCTGGGGCGTGGTGGGCCTCGGCCACGGCGCGCGCAGCGTGATCGCGCGCGAGTTCGATCCGACAAAAGTGCTCGACTTCTTCGAGACGTTCGGCATCACAAAACTGTTCATGGTGCCGGCGGCGATGCAATTCGTGGTGCGGCAGCCGCGCGCAAAAACCATGGATTTCTCGCGGCTGAAATACATGCTCTACGGCGCTTCGCCGATTCCGGCGGCGCTGCTGAAGGAGTGCATCGAGGTCTTCAAATGCGGTTTTGTGCAACTCTACGGCATGACCGAGACGACCGGCACGATTGTCGCGCTGCCGCCGGAAGACCACGTCGAGGGCCTGGAGCGGATGCGCTCGGCCGGCAAGGCGCTGGCCGGCGTCGAGCTCGCCATTCTCGATGGCGACGGCAAGCCGCTGCCGCCGCGCCAGGTCGGCGAGATCGCGACGCGCTCGGACCACAACATGTCCGGCTACTGGAACCTTCCCGAGGCGACCGCGGCGACGCTGCGCTCTGACGGCTGGCTGCGCACGGGTGATGCCGGCTACATGGACGAGGACGGTTATCTCTATATTCACGACCGCATCAAGGACATGATCATCTCCGGCGGCGAAAACATCTATCCGGCCGAGGTGGAGAGTGCGGTCTGCGATCATCCTGATGTCGCGGAGGCCGCCGTGATCGGCGTGCCCGACAACAAATGGGGCGAAGCGGTCAAGGCCATCGTGGTGATGAAACCCGGCAAGCAGGCGACTGCGACCGACATCATCAACTTCACCCGCGAGCGCATCGCCGGCTACAAGACGCCGAAGAGCGTCGAGTTCATCCCGGCCCTGCCCCGCAATCCCTCAGGCAAGATCCTGCGGCGGGAATTGCGCGAGCCGTTCTGGGCGGGGAAGGATCGAAGGGTGAATTGATTTCGTAGGGTGGGCAAAGGCGCGCTTTTCGCGCGCCGTGCCCACCACTCTTCCACGCGTGCGACAGAAGTGGTGGGCACGCTTCGCTTTGCCCACCCCACGAAGCTTCGCAATGACGCCTAGTGCTTCCCCGGCCCCATATACCCGAACAGGAACCCAGCCACCTTCCGCATCTGGATCTCCTCGCTGCCTTCGGTGATGCGGTAGCGGCGGTGGTGGCGGTAGATGTGCTCGAAGGCCTTGTGGCGTGAATAGCCCATGCCGCCATGGACCTGCATGGCGCGGTCCGCGGCCTCGCAGCAGAGACGGTTTGCCCAGTAGTTGCACATCGAGACGCGGTCGGAGAGCGTGCGCTCGATCTGCTCCTCGTTGAGCTGGTCCATCTCCCAGGCCGTCTTGCGGATCAGGAGCCGCAGCATCTCGGCCTGGGTCGCAAGCTCGACCAGCGGGAACTGGATCGCCTGGTTCTCGGCAAGCGCCCGGCCGAACGGTTTTCGCTCGCGCGCATACTTGACGCTCTCGTTGATGCAGTAGACGGCCGCGCCAAGCGAGCTTGCCGCCTGCCGGATGCGGTTCTGGTGCACAAAGCACTGTGCGAGCGACAGGCCGCGACCGACCTCGCCGAACTGCGCATCTTCAGGCACGAACACGTCGGTAAAACTGACGCGGGGATGATCGGTCGGCATGTTGAAGGTCCACATATATTCCTCGACCTTCACGCCTTCGCTCTTTGCCGGCACCAGGAAGCAGGTGATGCCGCGGGCATCGCCGTCGTTGCCCGAGGTGCGCGCGAACAGCGCGCAGTGGGTCGCGACATGCATGCCGGTCGTCCACATCTTCTCGCCGTTGATGATCCAACCCTTGACGTTGTCCCGCACAGCCGGCACGGCGCGCGTCTCCATGTGGGTCGCGTCGGAGCCGTGATGCGGCTCGGTCAGGCCAAAGGTGATGCGGTACTTGCCCCTGATCGAGCCGTCGATCATGGCCTTCTGGTCGTCGCGGCCATAGCGGTCGAGCATGGTGACGACGGGGAAATTGCCGACGATCGAATGCTCGTTCTGGAGGTCGTTGTGCAGGCCGAGACCTTTTGCGGCAAAGTGCTCGCGGATGACGGCCATCCAGAGGTTGGAACCGTCCTTGCCGCCATATTGCTTTGGCACCGGAAAGCGCAGATGGCCGGCGTCGTCGGCAAGGTTCTTGGCCTTGCGCAGCAGTGCCTCCCACTCATGCCGCGGCAGGCCGCCATTCTCGAAGTCGGTGCGCGCCCATTCGCGGCGATGATCGAAGAAGCGGATGTTGTCGTCGGCCTGTTCCAGCGGCTTGATCTCGCGCTCGATGAAGCGGTCGAGCTCTCCGAGATAGGCGACGAGATCGGCAGGCAAAGAGAAATCCACGGCAGTCTCTCCCGGCTTGATTTTGTGTTTTTGCGTTAAGGCGCTAGGCGCACATTCTGCTGCGATCGATTAAGGTGAGAAGACCGCACGCAAGTCAAGCAAGGTGAGACGCGTGAAGCGCACAAGGCGCATTGCGCAATTGCAGTGGTGCGCGAGTGTGGACGCGCGCTAGTATGGTCGCCAATATTCTCTGCCACAGAAAACGCGGGAGCGACCATGGAGCTGAAATTTTCAAAGGTGGAACGCAAGGGACCGATCACGATCATCACGCTGTCGCGCCCCCAGGTTTACAACGCGCTGCATATCGATGCCCATTTCGAGCTCAACAGGGTGTTTGACGATTTCTCGGCCGATCCCGACCAGTGGATCGCGGTCGTCACCGGCGCCGGCGACAAGGCGTTTTGCGCCGGCAACGATCTGAAGTGGCAGGCGGCAGGCGGAAAGCGCGGCTGGGACAAGGGCGGCTTTGCCGGCCTCACCTCGCGTTTCGATTGCGACAAGCCGATCATCGCCGCGGTGAACGGCGTCGCCATGGGCGGCGGCTTCGAGATCGCGCTCGCCTGCGACCTCATCATTGCGTCGGAGAATGCAACGTTTGCATTGCCCGAGCCGCGCGTCGGGCTTGCCGCACTTGCCGGCGGCCTGCACCGGCTGCCGCGGCAGATCGGGCTGAAGCGCGCCATGGGCATGATCCTCACCGCGCGCCATGTCTCGGCCCGCGAAGGTCTTGAACTCGGCTTCGTCAACGAGGTGGTGCCGCAGGGCGAGGCACTATCGGCCGCGCTGCGCTGGGCCGAGACGATCGCCAAGAACTCGCCGATGTCGATCCGCGCTTCCAAGCAGACCATTCAGAAGGGCCTTGCGGTATCGCTGGAGCAGGCGATCGAGGAGCAGCGGGAGTACCCGGCGGTGAAGGCGATGGTGGCCTCGCAGGATTACATCGAGGGCCCGAAGGCGTTTGCGGAGAAGCGGCCGCCGAAGTGGCTGGGGAAGTAGCACCGTCTCTTCCCTCGTCATTCCGGGCTCGCGACTTCGTCGCGCCCCGGAATGACGGGGGAGAGAGAGTGGCTCGCCTGCCTCAACATCGTCATTGCGAGCGCAGCGAAGCAATCCAGGCTGTATCCGCGGAGGCACTCTGGATTGCTTCGCTGCGCTCGCAATGACGGAAAATGTGGCAACGCCTAGCCGTCTCTCGACAGCTCCCGCTTGTAGGACGCGTAGTTTGGCTGATCGACTGCGAGCTTGTCCATCGTGGTCGCCCATAGATGCTCGGCAAGACCTGGCGTCGCGAGATCGGCCTCGCCATTCGCGATGCGTTCGGCGAGAACACGGTTCAGCTCCACGACGGAGCCCTCAGTGCCCAGCAGCGTGCGCAGCCGTTCCACCTCCCTCGCATCGCTCCCCTCCTCCCGCGTCAACTGCCGCGTGACAAGATCGAGGATGTTGACGGCGACGCGCAGCTTGAAGGCCTGGTGACCGCTGATCAGCGGCGTGATGTCGTTGCGGAGGAAATCGGCGACCGCCTTGGTCAATTCGATCGGCGTCGGTTCGTCCTGCATCTTCACCTCCCGCGCGGCGCGAGCAGCCGCAACAGATCGATCTCGGTTTCCGAGGCGCGGCGGCCGATCATGGCGTGCTCCATCGAATGGTCCGGCCAGGTGCGGAAACGCTGCATCATGCGGCTACACATGATGCCCCAGCGCAGCGTGCCCATCACTTCCCAGAACATCACGCGGTCGGGGTCGACCTCGCGGCCGCTCTCCTCGTAGCCGGCGAACATGTCCTCGCGCGACCCAAAGCCGCCGACCGGCTTGTCGATCTCACCAAAGCGCCAGGAATTGACGCAGATCCAGCCAAGATCCTCCATGGGATCGCCGAGATGGGCCAGCTCCCAGTCAAGCACGGCGCGCACCCCCTCGGCGCCGATGATCAGATTGCCGTTGCGGAAATCGCCGTGCACCAGCGTCACCTCCGCCGATAGACCAGGGTCGTGGTCGCTCAGCCAGCGCAGCGCCAGCTCGACCACCGGACGCGGCCGGCCGAGGCCGCGATATTCGCGCGCGAGATCGGCGATCTCGCCGGTTGACGTCACCGTGCGAAGGCTTGGCAGCTTCGCTGCGGGCAAACCGTGGAGGCCTGAGGCGATGCGGCCGATCTGACGCGCCAGGATCGGGCGTGTCGCGGCGAACTCCTCATCGCGCAGAATCTTGCGCGCAATGGTCTCGCCTTCGACACGCGCCATGATGAAGCCCGCGCCAAGGTTCTCGTCCGGCGTCAGCACATGCAGCACGCGCGGCGATGGCACGCCGGCATCATGCGCGAACTGCATCAAGGTTGCCTCGGCCTCGAGGCCAGGCCCGCGCATCGACGACGCCCCGGAGCCCGGCGGCGCGCGGCGCAAGATCGCACCGATATTGCCGTCCGGGTGCACGATGTCGAAGCGCCAGGTTTCCTGGCTGGCGCCGCCGGACAGCTTTGCGGCGCGGGTCGCGCCGGTTGCACCCGGGCACCAGCGCGCGACGCTGCGGGAAAGCTCCGTCTCGATCATTTGCCCCGAAATTTTGCCGGACGCTTCTCGAGGAACGCGCCGACACCCTCACGGAAATCTTCCGTATCGCCGGCGCGCAACTGACACTGGAATTCGAGATTGAGCTGCTCCTCGAACGAATTCTCCGGACTGTCCCAATAGAGTTTTCGAATCAGCGACAGCGCCACCGTGGGGCCATTGGCGAGGTCTTGCGCGAGCTTCATCGCCTCTTCCATCAGCGCGCCGTCGTCATAGACGCGGTTGACGAGGCCCCATTCCAGCGCCTTCTCCGCCGGCAGCCGCTCGCCCATCAACGACAATTCAATCGAGCGCGCACGGCCGATGAGGCGCGGCAACAGCCAGGTCGAGCCACAATCCGGCACCAGGCCGATGCGACGAAAAGCCTGGAGGAAATAGGCCGAGCGCGCGCACAGGATCATGTCACCGAGCAGGGCGAAGCTCATGCCGGCGCCGGCGGCCGGTCCATTGACCGCCGTGACGATCGGACAATGCAGGTTGCGGATGCGCCGCAGGAACGGGTGGAAACCGGTCTCGAGCGTCAGGCCGGCCTTGGTCTTCTTCGACTGGTTGTTGCGCCCCTGCAGATTGGCACCCGTGCAGAAAGCGCGCCCTGCCCCGGTCAGCACGATGCAGCGCACCTCGTCCTTCTTCTCCTCGATCGCATCGAGCGCGTCGGCCAGCCCACCCAGCATATCCACCGAGACCGCGTTCATGACCTCATGGTGGTCCAGCTTGAGGATTGCGACCGGCCCGTCGAATTCGAGCGTGACGTGTTTGAACTGCATTGTTTCCTCGTCAGTTGCGATCCGCGCTGTTCCGCGGATCGGAATTGCTTTGTCGGGGCGCATATTTGATTTTTGCCGCGGCCTTGTCCATGGTTGTCAGGACATATCGCATCGGCATATCAGACCATCTTGCGCGCACCGGCTGGCGCGCGCGGTGCCAAGAAAGTGCCAAGAAGGTGCGAAGAAACGGAAAACGCTCCAGGGAAACTTTCATGAATATCTTCGATCTCAGCGGCCGCGTGGCCGTCATCACCGGCGGCAATGGCGGTATCGGGCTCGGCATCGCGCAGGCGCTCGCCGGCCAGGGCTGCAATGTCTCGATCTGGGGCCGCAATGCCGACAAGAACAAGGCCGCCGCTGCCAGCCTCGCGGGAGCGCCCGGCAAGGTGGAGAGCCGCGTCTGCGACGTCACCGATCCGAAGTCAGTCAACGATGCGATGAAGGCGACGCTCGACGCGTTCGGCCGGGTCGACGGCTGCTTTGCCAATGCCGGCATCGGCGGCGGCGGCCGGCGCTCCTTCGTCGAGCGCACCGAGGAGGAATGGCGCACGATGTTTTCGACCAATCTCGACGGCGTGTTCCACGCCTTCCAGGCTGCCGCAAAACACATGACCGACCGCGCCAATGCCGGCGATCCCTTCGGCCGGCTGGTGGCGACCTCGAGCCTCGCCTCGATCTTCGGCACCGCCCGCAACGAGCACTATGCCGCGACCAAGGCCGCGCTCAACGCGCTGGTGCGCGCGCTCGGCGTCGAGCTCGCACGTCACGGCGTCACCGCGAATGCGATCCTGCCGGGCTGGATCAAGAGCGACATGACATCAGGTCTCATGGCCAACGAAAAATTCGTCGCCAACGTCATGCCGCGCATTCCGCAGCGGCGTTTTGGCGAGCCGAGCGATTTCGGCGGCATCGCCGTTTATCTCATGAGCAAGGCATCGTCCTATCACACCGCCGACACCTTTGTGATCGACGGCGGCTACACCGCGTTCTAACCACAAAAGACTGAGGAAGGAAGAACCATGTTCTCGCACATTATGGTCGGCACCAATGATCTCGACAAGGCCAAGGCGTTCTATGACACGCTGCTCGGCACGCTCGAGGTGAGGCCCGCGCGGGTCGACGGCCACCGCATTTTCTACATCACCAAGACCGGCGTGTTCTCCGTGTCCAAGCCGATCAACGGCGAGCCGGCAACCTGCGCGAACGGCGGCACCATCGGCTTTGCCGCCAACTCGCCTGAGCAGGTCGACAAGTGGCACGCCGCCGGCGTCGCTGCCGGCGGAACGCCGATCGAGAATCCGCCCGGCATCCGCGAGGGCGCGGGGAACAAGCTCTATCTCGCGTATTTGCGTGATCTCGACGGCAACAAGATCTGCGCGATGCACCGGATGCCGGCCTGAGCTAACCGGGGCCACCGGTGTCATGCCCCGGCTTGACCGGGGCATCTAGTACGCCGCGCCTTCTCCGTATTCGTCGCTGTCTCTGGAATACTGGATCGCCCGATCAAGTCGGGCGATGACAGCGGAGAGTGTGATACGCGCCTACCGAAACCAGGCAGCGTTCAAACAACATTTCAAACACAGCCGCGAAATTCCGCGATGTGGCATCAGTCCCGCGAAAATGTGCGCTCGCACTTTCGCCTTCGCGCGTCTATTGTCTGCCGCAACGCGCTGATGCGAATGGGAGGAAGAAGAATGAAGCATGCTTATGTGCCCCGCACGACCAACTACACGCTCAATCCCGGCGACGAGCTTAACGACCTGCGCATGTCGGACCAGGTCCGTCCGCTGTACGACCATGTGAAGAAATTCATTCGCGACACCGTCGAGCCGATGTCGATCGAGTTCGCCAAGGCTGGCGAGGGCAAGGAAGACCGCTGGAGCTTTACGCCGAAGCAGCTCGAGGTGCTCGAGGTCGCGAAGAACAAGGCCAAGAAGGAAGGTCTGTGGAACTTCTTCCTGCCGGATGACGAGACCGGCCAGGGCCTGAAGAACCTCGATTACGCCTATATCGCGGCCGAGCTCGGCAAGAGCCCGCTGGCCTCCGAGACCATGAACTGCTCGGCGCCGGACACCGGCAACATGGAGGTGCTCGAGCGCGTCGGCACCAAGGAGCAGAAGGAGAAGTGGCTGAAGCCGCTGATGAATGGCGAGATCCGCTCCGCCTATGTCATGACCGAGCCGAACGTCGCCTCCTCCGATGCCAAGAACATCTCGACGACGGCAAAGCTCGTCGGCGACGAATGGGTCATCAACGGCGAGAAGTATTACATCTCCGGCTTAGGGGATCCCCGCTGCAAGATCCTCATCGTGATGGTGAAGACCAATCCGGACGCGGCGCCGAGCAAGCAGCAGTCGCAGATCCTGGTGCCGCGCGACACGCCCGGCGTCGAGGTGCTCGGCCCCATGCACGTATTCGGACAGGACCACGCGCCGCGCGGCCACATGCACATGCGCTTCAACAATGTGCGGGTCCCTAAGGAGAACATGCTGCTGGGCGAAGGCCGCGGTTTTGAAATCTCGCAGCTCCGCCTCGGACCCGGCCGCATCCATCACTGCATGCGCACCATCGGCAAGGCCGAGAAGGCGCTCGACCTGATGGTGCAGCGTGGCCTCACCCGCGAAGCCTTTGGCAGGAAGATCGCCCATCTCGGCGGCAACATGCAGATCATCGCGCAGGCGCGCTGCGAGATCGAGGCGATGCGGCTGATGGTCTTGAAGGCGGCGAAGGCGATGGACGTGCTCGGCAACAAGGAAGCCCGTGTCTGGGTGTCCATGGTCAAGGCCATGGTGCCCGAGCGCGCCTGCCGCATCATCGACCAGTCGATCCAGATGCACGGCGCCACCGGCATCTCGCACTGGACCCCGCTCGCCGAGATGTACCAGGACGTCCGCCATCTGCGCTTCGCCGACGGTCCGGACGAGGTGCACTGGATGGTGGTCGGACGGCACGAGCTGAGCATGGCGTAAGGCGCCGGCATCGTAGGGTGGGTTAGCCCCGCGGATTGCGCGATGCGCAATCCGCTAGGCGTAACCCACCTCTTCTCTATTGGCGTCACGGTGGATTACGCCTTTCGGCTGACCCCATGGACTGCGCCGCGAGCGAACTCACGAACCGACGACACGGAGCGAGACGATGCCGGAAACGTTCCGCGACAATGAACAGCGCAATCGGTTCGAGCTGGACGTCGACGGGCCGATCGCCTTCGTTACCTACCGGAAGATGCCTGATGTCATCACGCTCGTGCACACCGAGGTGCCGCCGGAACTCGGCGGGCGCGGCATCGGCTCAAAACTCGGCCAGGCGACGCTGGATGCGGTGCGCGCGCAGGGACTCAAGCTCGCAGTCGAATGCGACTTCATCCGCAACTACATGAAGAAGAACACGGCGTGGAATGACCTGCTGGTCGAGGGCGAGGTCGCGCATGCCGAGCCCGCGGCGAGCTACAGGGCCGGCTGCTTCTGCGGTGCAGTCGAGGTCGAGGTGTCAGGCAAGCCTGTCTTCGCCGGCTACTGCCATTGCGCCGATTGTCAGGCCTGGTCAGCCGCGCCCATCAATGCATTCAGCCTGTGGAAGGCGGACAGCGTCCGCGTCACCAAGGGCGAGAGCGAGATCGGGACATTCAGCAAGACCGAGCATTCCGACCGAAAATTCTGCAAGCGCTGCGGCGGCCACATCATGACCGCGCATCCGCGGATGCGGCTGATCGACGTCTATGCGAATCTGCTCAAGGGCTACACCCACGAGCCGACGCTGCACGCGAACTACGCAAGCAAGATGGTGTCGGTGCGCGACGGCCTGCCGAAGTATCGCGACCTGCCCGCGGATCTCGGCGGCTCCGGGGAGATGTTGCAGGATTGAAGGATTCGTAGGGTGGGTTGGCCGAAGGCGTAACCCACCACTTCTGTCACCGCGGAAAGTAAAGAGGTGGGTTACGCCGCGGATCGCGCTTCGCGCATCCGCTAAGCTAACCCACCCTACGACTTCTACGACGCGGCTGGCTGAGGCTCGCCGATCTTGTCCTGCGTCTTCGTCTCGAAATCGGATGCGTCGTGGCGCTCGTGCAATTGGCTGGCGGGATCGCCGGAGATGCGGTTGACCATGCGGCCGCGCTTCACGCCGGGACGCTTTGCGATCTGGTCAGTCCAGCGCTGCACGTTCTTGTAGTCCTGCACCGACAGGAATTCGCCGGCGCCATAGACCAGCCCCTTGGCAAGCGCGCCGTACCACGGCCAGGTCGCCATGTCGGCGATCGTATAGTCCTTGCCGGCGAGATATTCGTTGTCGGCCAGGCGGCGGTCGAGCACGTCGAGCTGGCGCTTCACCTCCATGGCGTAGCGATTGATGGCGTATTCGATCTTGGACGGCGCATAGGCGTAGAAATGGCCAAAGCCGCCGCCGAGGAAGGGCGCGCTGCCCATCTGCCAGAACAGCCAGGACAGGCACTCCGCCCGCGCCTGGCCGCCGGTCGGTAGGAACGCGCCGAACTTCTCCGCGAGATGCATCAGGATCGCGCCCGATTCGAAGACGCGGATCGGGGTCGGCCCACTGCGGTCCATCAATGCGGGGATTTTTGAGTTCGGGTTGACGCCGACAAAGCCGCTGCCGAACTGGTTGCCGTCGATCTTGATCAGCCAGGCGTCGTATTCGGCCCCGGTATGGCCGGCCGCCAGCAGCTCCTCTAACATCACGGTGACCTTGACGCCGTTCGGCGTCGCCAGCGAGTAGAGCTGGAACGGATGCTTGCCGACCGGCAGCTCCTTGTCATGGGTGGGGCCGGCGATCGGACGGTTGATGCTGGCAAAGCGCCCGCCGCTCTCCTTGTCCCAGGTCCAGACTTTTGGCGGCTCGTAGGGGGCGTCGGTCATGCGGTTGGCTCCAGCGCGAAATGGCGTGGGGTGTTAGCTAACGACAATTGGGCGGTTGGCAAGGGAGCGGGAATGCATGGTGCGCCGGGCGCCCTCTCCGTTTCGTCATGGCGGGAGCGAGCCAGTCAGGACACCGCCGCCCGCCTCGCCTGCTCCCCTGCGCTCATCACGAATCCCTCATAGCCCTTCGCGGCGACGTCGTTGCATATCTGCCGATAGGCGCCGACGCCGCCGATATAGGGCATGAAGATGCGCGGCTTGCCGGGGATGTTGGCGCCCATGTACCAGGAATTGGCCTGCGGATAGAGCGTGCCGTGGGCGACTTCGTTGACATGGGCGACCCATTTCTCCTCGGCTCCGCCCTCCGCTTCCATGGTCGCCAGACCCCGCTCGCGCAAGTAGACGAGGCAGTCGGCGATCCAGTCGACATGCTGCTCGATCGAGACGATCATGTTCGACAGCACCGAGGGACTGCCGGGACCCGTAATGATGAACAGGTTCGGAAAGCCCGCGCTCATCAGGCCGAGATAGGTTTTGGGTCCCTCCGCCCATTTCTGGTTCAGCGTGCGGCCAGCCCGGCCCCGAATGTCGATCCTGGCGACAGAACCGGTCATCGCGTCGAAGCCGGTGGCGAGCACCAGGGCATCGATCTCGTGATCGTGGCCTGCGACGCGCACGGCATTTTCCGTGATCTCCTCGATCGGGTTCGCCTTGATGTCGACCAGCGACACGTTGGGACGATTAAACGTGTCGAAATAGTCGGTGTCGATACAGATGCGTTTTGTTCCAATCGGATACGTCGTCGGCTGAAGTAGCTTTGCGGTCGCGGGATCCTTGACGGTTTCGGCGATTTTTTCGCGGACGAAGCTGGCAGCGGTATCGTTGGCGGCCTTGTCGAGTCCAAGGTTGTTGTAGACCGACATGAAGGTCAGTCCGCCTCGCGCCCATCGCGCCTCGTATTTTGCGCGGCGCTCGTTGTCGCCGTCATCGAGCGCACCGCGGTCGGGCAGATCGGTGTAGATGCCGTTGCGCGCCTCCCAGCGGGCGAAGCGGCGGATCTCGGGATAATTGTCGCGAAATCTTTGCCGCTCCTCGGGAGTCAAAGCAGCATTCCGTGCGGGAATGGAATAGTTCGGCGTGCGCTGGAATACCGTGAGATGCTTGGCCTGCTCGGCGATGACTGGCACCGACTGGATGCCGGATGAGCCGGTACCAATGATGCCGACGCGCAGGCCCGCAAAGTCGACGGGATCATGCGGCCAGTTGCCGGTGTGATAGACGGGACCATTGAACCGATCGAGCCCCTTGATGTCGGGCTTGCGCGCGTTGGACAGGCAGCCCGTGGCGAGCACGACAAAGCTTGCGCTGACCGTCTTGCCGTCTGAGGTCGTGACCGACCATGTGTTCAGGCGCTCGTCGAACTCGGCCCGATCGACGCGGGTGTCGAACTGGATATCGCGCCGCAGATCAAAACGATCGGCGACATGGTTGGCGTATCTCAAAATCTCCGGCTGCGGCGCGTAGCGCTCGCTCCAGTCCCACTCCTGCTGGAGCTCGTCGGAGAACGAGTAGGAGTACTGCATGCTCTCGACGTCGCAGCGCGCGCCGGGATAGCGGTTCCAGTACCAGGTGCCGCCGACGCCGCCGCCCTGCTCATAGACCCGCGCCGACAATCCAAGCCCGCGCAGGCGATGCAGCATGTACATGCCGGCAAAACCTGCACCGACGATGACGACGTCATAGGCTTCGCTCGTTCGGCTCGCCGGACTCGACTGCGCTGACATGAATTGGCGCTCCCTCGTTCCTTGTCTTGTTGGCAGCCAGCATTCTATCGGGCTCGCCAAAGTGCAAGAGGCAAAGAGGCGTGCGCACCTCTGCTAATTTTGCACGGCGGAATGCATTCTCCGCGGCGCGACGTCTGCACGCAAGTTACGCGTAGAAATCCGGCTTGGCATGGCCGCACGCGATGAGCTAGCGTCGAAAGTGCATTCGCCAATCCAAGCAAGAAGAGCAGCCGCAAGAAAGCTGTCGCCGCCGGGAGAGAGACATGAAATCGCCGATCTGCGAGATGCTGGGAATAGAGTTCCCGCTGTTCGCCTTCAGCCATTGCCGCGATGTCGTTGCCGCCGTGAGTCGCGCCGGCGGCTTTGGCGTGCTGGGCGCGACCGTGCACAGGCCTGATACGCTCGAGCGCGAGCTGAAATGGATCGACGATCATGTCGACGGCAAGCCCTATGGCGTCGACGTGCTGATCCCTGAAAACATCTCGACTGCCGGCGAGAAGGACGTCACCTGGAAGAGCCTGGAAGCGCGTGTGCCGCAGGCGCACCGCGACTACACCCGCAGCCTCCTGAAGAAGTACGATATCGATCTGACCACAACCAGCGTCGCCGACAACCAGCCGCAGCCGTTCGACGCCAAGACCGCGCTGGAGCTGCTCGAAGTCTCCTTCAACCATCCAATCCGGCTGATCGCGAATGCGCTCGGTGTGCCGCCGCGACAGATGATGGAGATGGGCAAGAAGCACGGCGTTCCGGTCGCCGCCCTCGTCGGCGCCAAGGAGCACGCGGTGCGCACGGTGGCTGCGGGTGTCGATATCCTTGTTGCCCAGGGCACCGAGGCCGGCGGCCATTGCGGCGAGGTCTCGACCATGGTGCTGGTGCCGGAGGTGATCAAGGCGGTGAAGCCGATGCGCGACGTGCCGGTGCTCGCGGCCGGCGGCATCATGACCGGACGGCAGATGGCGGCCTGCATGGCGATGGGCGCGGCAGGCGTCTGGACCGGTTCGGTGTGGCTTGCAACCGTCGAATCCGAGACCACCGAGATATTCCGGGAGAAGATGATCGCGGCTTCCTCCCGCGACGCCGTGCGCTCGAAGGGCCGCACCGGCAAGCCGGCACGGCAGCTCCGCTCGGTCTGGACCGATGCCTGGGACCGAGCGCCCGAAAGCCCCGGCGCGTTGCCGATGCCTCTGCAAAGCATCGTCAGCCGCGATGCCTTCAATTCGATCGACCGCGCGGCCGCCGCTGGCAATGCCAAGGCGCGCGACCTCGTCAGCTATTTCGTCGGCCAGGGCGTCGGGCTGATCGACAGCGTGAAGTCCGCCGGCGCCGTGGTGCAGGAGTTCAAAGAGGATTTTGCCGAGGCTGTTGAGCACATGAATGCGCTGGTTGGGGAGTAGTGCCTGTGGCCCATCCTTCGAGGCTCACCCAGCGGCGCATGCGCCGCTGGGTGAGCACCTCAGGATGACGCTTCCCCCGTAGCCGTCATCCCCGCGCAACGGCGAAGCCGTTGTCTGGAGGTGCCGTAGCGTAGCGGAGGCCTCGAAGGGCGACGGCGTGCCAAAGACCTAGAACGTGAAGCAAGAGCGAAATGACAAAATCCACCACTGCAGAAGACTGCATCCCCGTCATCGTCGGCATCGGCGAAATCGTCGACCGCCCCAAGGAGATCACCGCAGGCCTCGAGCCGCTTGATCTCCTCGAGCAGGCGTTGCGGCGCGCCGAGGCGGATGCGGGGGCAAAGCTGCTCGGCGAGGTGCAGTCGCTCGACGTCGTCAACTTTTTGAGCTGGCGCTATCGCGATCCGGAAAAACTGCTGGCGCAGCGCCTCGGGATCGCGCCGGCGCATTGCTATTACGGGCCGGTCGGCGGCGAGAGCCCGATCCGCTATCTGCACGAAGCCGCCCAGCGCATCGCGCGCGGCGAATGCACGGTGGCTGCGGTCGTCGGCGCCGAAGCGCAGTCGACTGCCACCAAGGCCGAGCGCGCCGGCGCAAAGCTGCCGTGGACGCCGTTTGCCCACGATGTCGAGGAGCCGAAGCGTGGCGCGGCGTTCCAGAAGCCACTCGCGGTAAAACTCGGCGTGTTCCGGCCCGTGACCGTCTATCCCTTCTATGAGTCCGCCTCGTCAGCCTATTGGGGCCAGACGCCGCGCGAGGCGATGGCAGAATCCGGCACATTGTGGTCGCGCTACTCCGAAGCGGCCTCACAGAATCCCAATGCCTGGCTGAAGCGGCGCTTTGCGCCGGAGGAGATCACGACGCCGAGAGCGGATAACCGGCTGATCGCATGGCCCTACAACAAGCTCATGGTTGCCAACCCAAGCGTTAACATGGGCGGAGCGCTATTGCTCACCAGCCTCGCCAAGGCACATGCGGCCGGCATCGCGGAGGACAAGCTGGTCTATCCACTGGGTGGCGCCTCCGCCGAAGAGCCGCGCGACTACCTTTTGCGCGACCAGTTCTACGAGAGCCATCCGCAGAACGCGGTGCTCAATGCAGTGATGGATCTCGCCGGCGGCGACGGGAAAAAATTCGACGCGATCGAGCTCTACAGCTGCTTCCCCTGCGTGCCGAAAATGGCGCGGCGGACGCTGGGCCTCGGCGCAGACGTGCAGCCGACGGTGACCGGCGGCCTCACCTTCTTCGGTGCGCCGCTTAACACCTACATGACGCATGCAGCCTGTGCGATGGTGCGCAAGTTGCGTGGCGGCGCCAAGCTCGGCCTGCTCTACGGTCAGGGCGGCTTCGTCACCAAACATCACGCGCTGGTGGTGTCGAAGACGCTGCCGCGCGAGGCGCTGAAGCAGGACACCTCGGTCCAGTCCGTGGCCGACCGCAACAAGCGCGCGGTACCCGACTTCGTCACCGAAGCCACCGGCAAGGGCAAAGTCGAGAGCTTTACCGTGCTCTACGGCCGCAACGGCGATGTCGAGCATGGCGTCGTCATGCTGCGCACGGCCGACGATCGGCGCACGCTCGGCCGCATTCCGGCCGGTGACACGGCGACGCTGTCGCATCTGCTGAACATGGATCGCTCGCCGGTGGGTTCGCTCGGCGAAATCACGCTCGCCGCTGATGGCGTACCGGAGTGGCGGGTCGCGTAAGCCATATCCACCGCTCTCGTAGGTGGGCAAGGGCGCGAACGGGCCTCCTGCGTCCAGGGCACGAGAGTGCCTGCAAACGAAACGAGCGGCGCCGGGGCGCCGCTCGCAACACTTCCATTCTGTCGCGGCTCAGGCCGCGCGGACGTTGGTCAGGAATTTGCTGACTTCGCTCTTCAGGCGGTTCGAATCGTTCGACAGCATCTGAGCCGCCGACAGCACTTGCGAGGAGGCCGTGCCGGTCTCGGTTGCGCCGCGCTGTACGTCGGTGATGTTGGAAGAGACCTGCTGGGTGCCCTGCGCCGCCTGCTGCACGTTGCGGGCGATCTCCTGGGTCGCTGCGCCCTGCTCTTCCACGGCCGCGGCAATGGCCGAGGAGATTTCCGACAGGCGCTCGATGGTCGAGGAGATTTCCTTGATCGCGCTGACGGAGTCGTTGGTCGCAGCCTGGATGCCGGTGATCTGCTGGCCGATCTCGCCGGTCGCCTTTGCCGTCTGCTCGGCGAGCGCCTTCACTTCGGAGGCCACCACCGCAAACCCGCGGCCGGCTTCGCCCGCGCGCGCCGCCTCGATGGTCGCATTCAGCGCCAGCAGGTTGGTCTGGCCCGCGATGGTGTTGATGAGTTCGACGACGTCGCCGATGCGGGAGGCGGCCTTGGAGAGCTCGCTGACGCGATCGCTGGTGGTACGCGCCTGGCCGACGGCATCACCGGCCATGCGCGCCGACTCCTGCACCTGACGGCTGATCTCGCCGACCGACGAGGCCATCTCCTCGGTCGCGGACGCCACCGACTGCACGTTGGTGGAAGCTTCCTCCGACGCGGTGGCAACCGTGGTCGCCATCTGCTGGGAGCGATCGGCGGTCGCGGTCAGCGTCGAAGCAGAGGCTTCAAGCTGGGTCGAGGCGGACGACACCGTCTGCACGATCTCGCCGATCATGGTTTCGAACTCGCGCGTGACGTTGTCGACGCGGCGGCCGCGCTCGATCTTGGCCTCCGCATCGGCGGCGACCGCTTCGTCGGCGGCCTTCTTGGCGATCAGCGCCTGCTTGAAGACCTGGAGCACGTCGGCCATGGATCCGATCTCGGTCTTCTCGCCCTGATGCGGGACATTTGCGGTCAGGTCGCCCTTGCCGAGGGCCTGCATCGGCTCGATGATCGAGCTGATGCCGCTGGTGACGTCGCGGACGACATAGAAGCTGACGCCGAGGCCGATCACGACGGCCGTGCCGAGGATGATCGATACCAGCATGAAGGCAAAGTAGTAGCTGTCGGCGGCGTCCTGGGCAGCCTGGGCGGCACCCTTGTTGTTGAGCTCGATGTCCTTCATCAGGACTTCGTCCGCCGCAAGACCGATCTTGTTCACGGTCTTGGTGTTCAGCTCCTGCGCTTCATGCGGGACCTTGCCGGCCTCCTTGCGCGAGAGCGCCATCACCTCTTCGGTCCCCTTCTTGTACTGCTCCCAGAGCTTGACCCATTCGCTGTAGAGCGCGCGCTCTTCCGGCGAGGTGATCATGGGCTCGTAGGCGGTGCGGGCCTTGGCCAGCGCGTCCAGGACGGTGCCGCCGGTCTTCTCGTTCGCGAGCTTGTCGTCAAGGTTCTCGGCCAGCATGTGCTGACGGACCACGTTGCGATAGGTGATGACGGCTGCACGGAGCTCGCCGAGCACCCGCACGCTGGGCATCCAGTTCGTGGTGATGTCGACGGTGTTGGCATTGATGGCCCGCATCTTCATGACGGCGAGCAGGCCCATGCCGGTCATCGCAACCAGCAGAAACGCCACGACGCTGATGATCTTGGCGCGGATCGAAATTTTGGCGAACATTATCGAAGTCTCATTATGCTGGCGCGGCTGCGCATCCGGGGATCTACCTATCAACCACAGGGAGTACCGCCGACATCGTGCACCAAAGCATCTGAGCAGATGTTAACTACGACTCCGTACGAGTACGGAACCCGAAAGAGATAAATAAGGACCTAAAGAGCCCTGCGCTCAGCGCATGAGCCCAAGCGCGTCGGTGAAAAACTCCGGTCCGCCGAAATTGCCTGATTTCAGGGCAAGCAACATGGGACCTTCTTCGGCACCGACCGCACGCAGCACCGGGACTCCCGCAGCGATCTCCGCGCCGACAAGGAAGCCGGGAATCTTCAGACGGTCGACGACGGCCCCCGAGGTCTCGCCGCCGGCAACGACCAGTCGGCGCACGCCCGACTGCACCAGGCCTTCGGCGATGTCGGCCATGGTCTGCTCGATCGCATGGCCGGCAGCGTCACGGCCGTAGCGCGACTGGACGGCGGCGACCGCCTCTGGCGTCGCGCTCGACGCAATGAGCAGCGGGCCGTCGGCAAGTCGCGGCCTCGCCCAGGCCAGTGCGCGCTGCGCTTCGTCCTTATCCTTAAAAATACGGATCGGATCGAGATGTAACACCGGCATGACACGCTCGGCATTCGCCATCTGCTGCAGGGTCGCCTGCGAGCAGCTTCCGGCGAGACATGCAGCCGGTCCGCCCACCGGCACGCCGGCGTCCGCACCTGACGCGTTCGAGGTCACCTTGCCGGAGGAGACCAGCGCGCGCGCGAGGCCAAGCCCGATGCCGGAGGCGCCGACCGACAGCCGATGCGCACCGGCGACGAGGCCGATGGTCTCGAGGTCGCGGTCGAACACCGCGTCAATCACGGCGGCGCCGATGCCCTTGGCTGCAAGTTCGGACAACCGCGCGCGGACGGCCTCAGTGCCGCGCGTCACGGTCGCGAGGTCGACGAGGCCGACCTTGGTCCTGCTCTGGCGCGCCAGCACGCGCACCAGATTGGAATCGTGCATCGGGTTGAGCGGATGGTTCTTCAGCGGGCTCTCATTGAGCGGCACGGCGCCGACGAAGAGGTTGCCCTGGTAGACGGTGCGCCCGGTCTCCGGGAAGGCCGGCGTCACCAGCACGATTGCCTCGCCGCAATCGTCGCGCAGCGCGTCCATGACAGGGCCGATATTGCCGGCGTCGGTGGAATCGAAGGTGGAGCAGATCTTGAACAGCACGTGCGAGGCGCCGCGGCCACGCAGCCACTTTTCCGCGGCACGCGAGCGCGTTACCGCAAGCCCCGCCTCGATCGAGCGGCTCTTCAGCGACACCACGACCGCATCAACCTCGGGAAGGGCAAGGTCGTCGGCGGGCACGCCGATGGTCTGCACGGTACGAAGGCCTGCCCGCGTCAGCGTGTTGGCGAGATCGGAGGCGCCGGTATAGTCGTCGGCGATGCAACCCAGCGCGAGTGTCACGACTTTGCTCCAGCGTAAGGCTTGAACCAGGCGAGACCGTCGGTGGTCTTGCCGCGCGGATTGTATTCGCAGCCGACGAAGCCGGAATAGCCGAGCCGGTCGAGCTCGGCGAACAGGAACGGATAGTTCAGCTCTTCGCCATCAGGCTCATTGCGCGAGGGGATGCTGGCGATCTGGATGTGGCCGATGATCGGCATCATCTCGCGCAGGTGCATGGTCACGTCGCCATGGATGATCTGGCAGTGATAGATGTCGAACTGGAGCTTCAGGTTCGGAATCTTCAACTCTTCGATCAGGCCGCGCGCGAACAGGAAGTCGTTGAGGAAGTAGCCGGGCACGTTGCGCGGATTGATCGGCTCGATCACGACGTCGAGACCGTGGGGTGCGAAGAACTCCGCGGTCCAGGCGACCGACTTGTAGAACTGCTCCACCGCGAGACGATCGCTGCGACTGGCCATGCCGGCCATCAAATGCAGGCGCTTGACGCCGGTCGCCTTCGCATAAGGAAGCGCCGTCTCGAGGCTGCGCTTGAGATCGTCGAAGCGCGCGGGGAGAGCCGCAAAGCCTTTTTCGCCGGCGTTCCAGTCGCCGGGCGGCAGGTTGAACAGCGCCTGCGTCAGGCCATTGCGCTTGAGGCGCGCGCCGACCTCGTCGGCCGGGTGCTCGTAGGGAAACAGGAATTCGACCGCGGTGAAGCCGGCCTTCGCCGCAGCGTCAAAGCGGTCGAGGAACGGCACCTCGGTGAACATCATCGAGAGATTTGCGGCAAAGCGCGGCATTGGGCTTTTCCTTTTCTTATTTCTCGCCGGGCAGTTTTACGCCGGTGACCTGCGCATACATGCGCGCGACCGATGCGTCGTCGTCGCGGCCCATGCCGGCGGCTGCAGTCATCAGGAACATCTGCAAGGCGGCAGCAGAGACTGGCACAGGAAAGCGCGCCGATCGCGCCATGTCCTGGATGATGCCGAGGTCTTTGACAAAGATTTCGACCGCGCTGCGCGGCGTGTAGTCGCCGTCGAGCACATGCGGCATCCGATTCTCGAACATCCAGGAATTGCCGGCGGAGGCCGTGATCACCTCATAAACCTTGCGGATATCGAGGCCCTGCTTGGCCGCAAAGGCTATCGCTTCCGACGCGGCAGCGATGTGCACGCCGGCCAGCAACTGGTTGATCATCTTGAAGGCTGCGCCCTGACCGGCGGCATCGCCGAGCTCGTAGAGCTTTGCCGCCATCGCGTCGAGCGCGGGACGCGCCTTGGCAAAGGCCGCCGGGCTGCCGGAAGCGAGGATCGTCAGTTCGCCCTGGGCTGCGCGCTGGGCGCCGCCGGAGATCGGCGCATCGAGATAATGCCGGCCGGTGGCCTCGAGCTGCTTTGCGAGGCGCCGTGCCACGTCGGGGTCCATGGTCGCGGACGAAATGAACACGCTGTCCTTGGGCATGGTCTCGGCTGCGCCGTCCTTGCCGAACAGGATCCCTTCGGTCTGCGCGGCATTGACCACCACGCTGACGACGATGTCGGCGCCCTTGGCCGCCTCCGCCGGCGTTTTGGCGCCCGCGCCGCCGTCCTTGACGAAGCGTGCGACCGCGTCAGCGGAGACGTCGCAGCCGGTCACGGCGTGGCCGGCGCGCTTCAGCGAGGTCGCCATGCCAAATCCCATCGAGCCGAGCCCGACGACGGCGATACGCTGCGTGTTTGACGTGGAGGCAGACATGAACACTTATCCCTTGGAAC
Organism: Bradyrhizobium arachidis; assembly: GCF_024758505.1. NCBI lineage: Bacteria > Pseudomonadati > Pseudomonadota > Alphaproteobacteria > Hyphomicrobiales > Nitrobacteraceae > Bradyrhizobium > Bradyrhizobium arachidis. The sequence continues at coordinate 6,482,931 of NZ_CP077970.1, forward strand.
ATTCCCTTACCGGCCGATCTGGGGCGGCCTCTCGACCCGAATAACACGGCTTGGCCGCGCTGCCAAAGCATGAGACAAGGCGGCAACAGGATAAGCCCGCCATGAGCAGCGAGACACGACTTCGCGACGATATCTGCCGTTTCGGGCGCTCGCTGTTCGAGCGCGGGTTGACGCCCGGCTCCTCCGGCAACATCAGCGTGAAATTGGAGGACGGCTGGCTGGTGACGCCGACCAACGCCTCGCTGGGTTTCCTCGATCCGGCACGGCTGTCGCGGCTCGACGAGACCGGACGCCTCGTCTCCGGCGACGCCCCGACCAAGGAGGTGCCGCTGCACACCGCGCTCTACGATACCCGCGGATCGGCGCGAGCGATCGTGCACCTGCACTCGACCCATTCGGTTGCGCTCTCGATGCTCCCGGAGATCGATCCCACCGCCGCGCTGCCGCCGATGACCGCCTACTACATGATGAAATGCGCGCCGACCGCGCTCGTGCCCTACTACCGTCCCGGCGATCCCGCGGTGGCGGATGCGATCAAGGGACTGGCCGGGAAATATTCGTCCGTGCTGCTCGCCAATCACGGCCCGGTGGTCGCCGGCGATACGCTGGAGGCGGCCGTGTTCGCGACGGAGGAGCTGGAGGAGACGGCGAAGCTGTACCTGCTGCTGCGCGGACTGAACCCGCGATATCTGTCGCCGGAGCAGGTGAAGGATCTGGTGAAGACGTTTGGGCTGACGCTGCCGGAGCATGACGACCACCACTAGAGTCGGCGTGTGATGGGCGGACTTTGTCCCCTCACCCACCGCGGTCATTCCCCGCGAAAGCGGGGAATCCAGTACGCCGCGGCCTCTCCGTATCCCTTCACTGCCTCTGGAATACTGGATCGCCCGCCTTCGCGGGCGATGACACCGCAAAAGTGGCACGCCTGTACCCTGATCTCGTCATTCCGAGCGCAGCGAAGCAATCCAGAGTCTTTCCGCGGTCACAGTCTGGATTGCTTCGCTGCGCTCGCAATGACAGCGCCTACAGCCCCAGATACGCCTTGCGCACGTCCGGGTTGGTCCTGATCTCAGCGGCCCGGCCCTGCATCAGCACGCGGCCGGTTTGCAGGATGTAGGCGCGGTCGGCGATCTCGAGGCATTCGGCCATGCGCTGCTCGACGATCAGCACGGTCATGCCGGCGTCGCGGATGCGCTTCACGGCCTGAAAAATCTCGTCGACGAGCTTTGGCATGATGCCTTGCGAGGGCTCGTCGAGCATCAACAGGCGCGGGCGCGTCATCAGAGCTCTGCCGATGGCGAGCATCTGCTGCTCGCCTCCGGACAGCGTCTCGGCGCGCTGCTCCAGGCGTTCGGACAGGCGCGGAAACAGCTTGAAGACGAGGTCGAGCGGTCCCTCGCGATCCGCCTCGCCGCGATAGAGATAGCTGCCGAGCCTGAGATTGTCGTGCACCGAGAGGCGCGGAAACAGGCGGCGGTTCTCCGGCACATAGGCGATGCCGGTCGCAGTGACCAGGTGCTGCGCCATGCCGACCAGTTGCTTGCCATCGAACGTCACGGTGCCCGAGCGCGGACGCTCGGCGCCGGCAATCGATTTGAGCAGCGTCGACTTGCCCGCGCCGTTGGCGCCGGCCACGCAGACGATCTCGCCCTTGGCAACGTCGATCGACACGGCGGAGATCGCGACCAGGCCCTGATAGGCGGTGGTGACTTCATGCACCCTGAGCATGACGATCTCCCAGATAAGCGCTGATCACCTTGGGGTCGCGGACGACGTCGGCAGGCTTGCCCTCGACCAAAACCTTGCCGAGATCGAGCACGATGGCGCGATCGACCAGCGGCATCACGATCTCCATGACGTGCTCGACCATCAGCACGGTGACGCCGGTGTCGCGCACCTTGCGCACGAGCTCGACGCCGGTCTGCGCCTCGGTCGGCGTGAGGCCGGTGAGGACTTCGTCGAGCAGCAGGAGTTTTGGCTCGGTCGCGAGCGCACGGGCGACTTCGAGGCGGCGCTTTTCCGCGGGCACGAGATCGCTTGCGAGCACGTCGGCGCGCCCCGCAAGGCCAGTGAATTCCAGCACCTCATGCGCCTTGCGGCGTGCCTCGCGCATCACGGTGGTTCGCACCAGCGCACCGACGATGACGTTGTCGATGACGGTCATGGTCTCAAAGCTCTTCACTACCTGGAAGGTGCGTCCCACGCCGCGCACGCAGCGCTCGGCGGCCGGCATGCGGGTGACGTCGACGCCATCGAACCAGATCGTGCCTTGCGTCGGCGGCAGCACGCCGGCAATGAGATTGAACAGCGTCGACTTGCCGGCGCCGTTGGGGCCGATCAGGCCGACGATCTCGCCGCGCCCGACCGAGATCGAGACGTCGGAGTTGGCGACGAGGCCGCCGAAGCGCTGCCAGACGCCGCGGGTTTCCAGCAGTGCGGTCATCGCGTGGCCTCCTTGCGACGCGAGAACAGGCCGATCAGACCTTCCGGGCGCGCCAGCGCGATCAGGATGATCAGCATGCCGTAGACGATGAGATCGACGCCGCGACCGGAGCCGCCGATATAGGAGCGCGTCAGCTCGGTGAGCGGAATCAGGATCACCGCGCCGAGCAGCGGCCCCCACAGCGTGCCGATGCCACCCAGCACCGCCGGCAACGCCATCAGCAGCGAGAACTGGAAGCCCATCACGCTGACTGGATCGATATAGGAAACATACATGGCATAGAAGCTGCCGCCGACCGAGACCAGGAAGGCAGAGACAGCCGCAGCCCCCATCTTGGAATCGAACACGACCACGCCGAGGCTCTGGGCTGCATCGGGATTGTCCTTCACCGCGCGCCACCAATAGCCCCATTTGGAATCTTCCAGCCACCAGGTGACGAACCAGGCGACGCAGGCGAGCGCCAGCGCGAAATAGAAGTACGGCAGCTTCGAGCGAGCAAACTGGAATTTCAGCCAGCTGTCGCCGCGCACGGGCATCTCGATGCCGAGGGCTGCGCCCGCCCATTCCCAGTTCTGGATCAGCAGCAATCCGATCTCGGCGATCACAATGGTGGCGATCGCAAAGTAGTGGCCGCCAAGACGGAAGCAGGGATAGCCGAGCGCCATTGCGATCAAGGCCGAGATGACGCCGCCGGCGAGCATGCCGAACCAGGGCGGCACGCCGAACTTCATGAACAGGAGCGTGGTGGTATAGGCGCCCAGGCCGAAATAGAGGGCGTGCCCGAGCGATATCTGCCCGCAATAGCCGGACAGGATGTTCCAGCTCTGCGACAGCGCCCCGAACATCAGCGTCAGAATCATGATGTTCTGGATGTTCGGATTCTTGACGAACAACGGCACCAGCGCCGCGGCGACCGCAAGGCAAGCCGCAACGAGGAGATCGCGGCGACGCCGCTCTGTGAAGCTCTTGTCCATCTCACATCGATCCGAACAGGCCGCGTGGCCGGATGAAGACCACGAGGAGATAGACGGCATAGATGCCGACCGACTTCAATGATGGAGGCAGCACGAGCGCAGTGGTGGCCTCGACGAGACCGACGACGATGCCGCCGGCGAAGGCGCCGAACACGCTGCCGAAGCCGCCGAGCGCCACCGTGACATAGGCGATCAGTGCAAAGGAGGCGCCGACGTCGGGATAGATGTAGAAGAACGTCGCCATGATTGCGCCGGCCAACCCGACCAGCGCGCCGCCAATGCCCCAGCCGAGCGCGAACACGCGGTTCTTGTCGATACCGACGAGGGCCACCGCACCGGGATCCTCGCGGGTCGCTTCCAGCGCACGGCCGAAATCGGTGCGGTTGATGAAGAGGTAGAGCCCGCCGAACGCGGCGATCGCGACCAGCGCGCCGAAGAGCTGCGGCTGCGGCAGGAATATACCGACGACCGATACCGTCTTGCCGCCGAGCCATGAGTTGGGGACGCTGCGATAGTCGGCCGTGAAGAACAGCTGTGCCAGTCCGCGCATCACGATCGCGAGGCCAAAGGTCGCGAAGATCTGCACCATGCCGACATTGGCCTTGGCACGCATCGCAAACCGCACGATCACGAGATAGACGGCCGCCCCCAGAACAAACAGGGCGGCGGCAGCCAGTGGCGCCGACAGCAGCGGATCGATCGCGAAGAACGTGAACAGGAAGAACGTCACGTACATCGCGAGCATCAGGAATTCGCCATGGGCGAAGTTGACGACGTCCATCAGGCCGAAGATCAAGGCCAGGCCGACGGCGATCAGTCCGTAGAGCAGCCCCATCAGGAGGCCGCTCGCTAGACTCTGGATAATGGTTTCGGCTGTCACGTTGCTTCGTCCCCCGCCCGCAACCTGATCGCTTACTTCATCGGCCAGATCGCATCGGCCACCGCCGCCTGCGACGGGAAGATGGTGACGAACTTGCCGCCGACATATTGCAGCAGCACCGGATCGGCATCGTTGTTCTGGCCCATCTCGTCGAACTTGACACGCTTCCAGGGCATGATGGTCTGCTCGCCCGACATCTCGGTCGCCGCCAGCGCGTCACGGATCTTCTCGCCGTCGGTGGATTTGGCGCGGTTGATGGCGTCCGCCATGATGATCATAGCCATGAACTGCCGCGAGGTGTTGTCGTTGAGGTCCTTGCCCGACTTCGCCTTGAACAGATCGTTGATCTTGCCGACCATCGGCCGCTTAGCGGCGAGATCGAGCGAGAAGCTGCCGCGGGTGATCGCACCCTCGAGCTTGTCGCCAACCGCGTCGTAGAGCGCCTTCTCGGAGAAGCCGGCGGCCTGCGCCACGATGGCGTTCGGCTTATAGCCGAGCTCGGCCATGGTCTTGACCAGCAGGATGCCGTCGGTGGTGTAGCTCGAAGGCATCAGCACGTCCGCATTGGCGGCCTTGAGCTGCTGCACCTCGGCCGAAAGCGACGGCGAGTTGGCGCGGTACTTGATGTCGGAAACGATCTTGTAGCCGCGCTCGGCGGCGAGCTTGGTCTGCGCGTTGGCGGAGTCGGTGCCGAAGATGGTGTCTTCGTGGAACAGCGCCAGCGTGTTGGCCTTGGCACCCTTCTTCTTCATCGCGTCGAGGAAGTCGAACATCCCGGCCGAGAACATCTCGTCATGCGGCGAGGCGCGGAAATAATACTTCAGACCGCGGCGATGCAGGCTCGGCGAGGAGTTGTCCGCCGACATGAACGGAATCTGATAGCGTTCGCAGATCTGGCTGATCGTGACTGCGACCGCGCTTTGATAGGAGCCGAGGATGGCGCTGACCTTTTCCTGCGTGATCAGGCGCTCGGCTTCAGCGCGCCCCTTTTGCGGGTCGCCCTGGGTGTCGGCATAGACGATACGGATCTTGGCACCCCCGAGGCCGGGCAGACCCACGCCCTTGGCGAGCGGAAGATCGAAGTCCTGGTCATTGTTGATGATGTCGATCGCGGTCTCGAACGCACGCTGCGCATCGACACCCACCTGCGCGCCGGAGCCCGACAACGGATAGGTCGCACCGATCACCACTTCGGAGGTCTGCGCGCGCGCCGCCAGCGGCATCAGCGCGGCGGTGGCTGTGGCTCCGAGCAAAAGATCGCGGCGAGTGATCGTCATGGCAGTCCCCCTGTTACAATTTCGGCTCATCGATGGAGCGATTGACGCGTACGGTAAAGCCTGAAGAAGCAGCATACGCTGCCCACTAAATCACGGCCATGTTCCGGTTCTTGAGATCCGTCACCAGCATCAGCCCCGGCGAATGCGTGATCGCGAACGGAAGTTTTGCGGCGTTGATCACCGATTGCGGCGTAACACCGCAGGCCCAGAACACCGGGATCTCGTCCTCGGCAACCGGCACCGGATCGCCGTAGTCGGGTTTTGCGATCTCCTTGATGCCGATGAGATGGGGATGGCCGAGATGCACGGGTGCGCCATGCACGGCCGGATAGCGCGAGGTGATCTGTATCGCGCGGATCGCATCCGCCGGCTTGAACGGACGCATCGACACCACCATGGGACCCGCGAACGGACCGGATGCGGAACACGCGATGTTGGTGCGGTACATCGGCACGCGGACATTGTGCTCGATGTGGCGGATCGGCATGCCCTCGTCGAGCAGCGCTTCTTCAAAGGAGAATGAGCAGCCGAGCACGAAGGTCACGAGATCGTCGCGCCAGTAGCTGGTCACGTCGGTCGGCTCGTCCACGACCTCGCCGTCGCGCCAGACGCGATAGCGCGGCACGTCGGTGCGGATGTCGAGGCCGGCGCCAAGTGCCGGTATGTGCGGGCTGCCGACATCGGACATGCCGATGATCGGGCACGGCTTTGGATTGAGCTGGCAGAAGCGGTGAAAGGCGCTGGCGTATTTTTCGGGGAGGATCGCGAGGTTACCCTGCACGAAGCCGGGGGCGATGCCGGCGGTGGAGGCGACCAATCCGCCGCGGTAGGCGAGGCGCGCCTCGCAGCTCGGAAGGGTGTCGGTTGTTTCAGTTTGCTGCGCTGCCACCAAAACAGTCATCTGTTCGACCTGCCTATAATCTCGACAAGGACAGCCAACACCAGGCGTGCTATAAAGTCTAATCTTCCTTTCTAATATAGATCGATAAATTCTGTTTATCGATCGGAAAAATCGTTCCAATGCTGGACTTCAGGTCGATCGAGACGTTCCTCTGGGTTGTGAAGCTGGGCAGCTTCCGCGGCGCCGCCCAAAGGCTCAACACCACCCAGCCGGCGATCTCCCAGCGCATCGCCCAGCTCGAACGCGAGATGGGCGTCAAGCTTCTCAACCGCGATCATCGTGTCGCATCGCCGACGCCGAGCGGACGGCAGATGATGGTCTATGCCGAGAAGCTGATCGGCCTGCGCGCGGAGATGATCGCAGAGATAGGCGATGCCTCCGCGATGCGCGGCGTGATGCGGCTCGGCGTCGCCGAAACCATTGTGCACACCTGGCTGCCGCGGCTCGTGAAGAGCGTGAACGAGATCTATCCGAACCTGTCGCTCGAGATCGAGGTCGACATCACGCCGAACCTGACGCAGCGCCTGCTGGCGCAGGAGATCGAGCTCGCCTTCGTGGTCGGGCCGCTGTCGGCCTCCGGCGTGCACAATCGCGCACTGGCAGATTATCCGATCGGTTTTCTCGCAAGCCCCTCCCTTGGGCTCGGCAACGGCCCAGTGACCAGGCACGACCTCGCGCGGTTTCCCATCATCACCTTTCCGCGCAAGACCCGGCCCTACGAAGTCGTGCGCGAGGTATTCGACCGGCCCGAGCTGCCGCCGATCCGCCTGCATGCGAGCGCGTCGCTCGCGACCGTCATCCACATGGCGGTCGAAGGCCTCGGCATCGCCGTCATCCCGGCGGCGATCGTCGAGAAGGAGCTCGCCGACGGCCGGCTTCAGCTCCTCAACACCGATTTGAAGATCGCACCCCTCACCTTCACCGCGAGCTGGCTCGCCTCGCCCGACGTCGTCGCGATCGAGCGCGTCGCCAATCTCGCAGGGCAAATCGCGCAGGGCAGTGCCGCGGTTGACGCGGCGGCGGCGGCGCGTCATTGAACGAGTGCCGGACCTTCTTCGTCATTCCGGGGCTCGCGTAGCGAGAACCCGGAATCTCGAGATTCCGGGTTCGCCCTTCGGGCGCCCCGGAATGACAGCTGAAAATGGACTGACGCATGAGCCGAGCCGCCACGAATCTGCAAATCGATTCCGCCCGCCTCTGGGGCTCCATCCACGAGACCGCGCAATTCGGCGCGACACAAAAGGGCGGCGTGCGGCGGCTGACGCTGAGCGCCGAGGACAAGCAGGTCCGTGACTGGTTCCGCAAGGCGTGCCTGGATGCAGGACTCGAGGTCCACGTCGATGCGCTTGGCTCGATGTTCGGCCTGCGCGAGGGCCGCGACATGTCGAAGCCGCCAGTGGGCATCGGCTCGCATCTCGATACGCAGCCGACCGGCGGCAAATACGACGGCATTTTGGGAACGCTCGGCGCGCTCGAGGTCATCCGCACGCTGAACGACGCCGGCATCGAGACCGAGGCGCCGATCTGCGTCGTCAACTGGACCAATGAGGAAGGCTCGCGCTTCGCACCTGCGATGATGGCGTCGGCCGCCTATGTCGGCGATTTCACCACCGACGACATTTTGTCGCGCAAGGACGCCGAGGGCATCACGGTCGGCCAGGCGCTCGACGGGATCGGCTATCGCGGCGACAAGCCGGTCGGCTTCCAGAAATTAGGTTGCTTCGTCGAACTGCATATCGAGCAGGGGCCGATTCTGGAGGCGGAGGAAAAGACCATCGGCGTCGTCGATTCCGGCCAGGGCGTGCTCTGGTACGACGGCCACATCACCGGCTTTGAAAGCCATGCCGGCTCGACTCCGATGCCGCTGCGCCGCGATGCGCTGGCAACCCTGTCGGAGATCGTGCTGGCGATGGAGAAAATCGCCAGCAAGCACGGACCGAAAGCGGTCGGCACCATCGGCGAAGCCGTGATCGCAAGCCCCTCGCGCAATGTCATTCCCGGCGAGATCGCCTTCACCGTCGACACCCGCAGCGCTGACGACACCATTTTGAACGCGCTCGATCGTGACCTGCGTGCGGCCGTTGCCGAGATCGCCGCGCGCCGCAAGGTCGAGGTGAAGCTCGATCTGGTCTGGCGCAAGCCGCCGACGCATTTCGACCCAAAGCTGATCGCGGCCGTGGAGAACGCGGCGAACACACTCGGCTATTCCAGCCGTCGCATCACCTCCGGCGCCGGCCACGACGCCTGCAATCTCAATACTGTCATGCCGGCGGCGATGGTGTTCGTGCCCTGCAAGGACGGCATCAGCCACAACGAGCTGGAGGATGCGACGCAGGCCGACTGCACCGCCGGCACCAACGTGTTGATGCATACCGTGCTGGCGCTCGCCGGCGTAGCATCGTGAGGGAGAAGCGCCATGCGCGGAGTGTTCGTCGACGCCAACGAGTCCCTCGCCGTGATCATGGAGCGGCTGGAAAAGCCCGGCGATCCCAAGGTGCGCATTCACCGCGACCCCGACATCAAGCCGGAGCAATATCCTGAAATCCTCGACGGCGCCGAGATCGCGATCGTAGATCACACCGCGCTGCCAACCGAGGTTGCGAAGAAGTGCACAGGCCTGAAGCACGTGGTGTTCCTCGGCACCGGCGCGCGCAGCTACATGAACCCCGAAGAGCTCGCCGACCTCGGGATCTCCGTGCATCTGATCAAGGGCTATGGCGACACGGCGGTCGCCGAATCCGCAATCGCGCTGATGTGGGCCTCGGCACGGGTGATCGCGATGATGGATCGCGAGATGCGCGCCGGGAACTGGTTGCGCGAGGACGGCATGCAGCTCACCGGCAAGACGCTCGGCCTCGTCGGCTTCGGTGGCATCGCCGCAGAGGTCGCACGCATCGCCTCCGGCAGCGGCATGAAGGTAATCGCCTGGAACCGTTCACCGAAGAGTTTTCCTGGCGTCGAGTTCACCGATCTCGACACGGTGCTGGCCAAGAGCGACGTCGTGTCGCTGCACCTGCTGCTCAACGACGATACCCGCGGCATGATCACGCGCGAGAAGATCGCAGCGATGAAGCCCGGCGTCATCCTCGTCAACACCGCGCGCGCCGCGATCGTCGACGAGAAGGCGATGATCGACGCGCTGAAGTCAGGCCACATCCGCCACGCCGGCCTCGACGTCTTCAACACCGAGCCGCTGCCGGCCGATCACGAGCTGACGCGGATTCCGAACGTCACGCTGTCGGCGCACTCGGCCTTCCGCACGCCGGAAGCGAGCGAGAACTTGATCGAGGCAGCGCTGGTGCATTGCCGGCGGATCGTGAAGGGGTAGAGCCGATTTGAACCGGACGGCGTGACCTCGCGACTATCGGGAACGTGCCCATCCCCGAGGTTCACATGCTGTCCCGTCTCACCCGATTCCTGTCCGGCTCGAGCGAGCCCACGCAATCGGCAAATTCCTATCAACAACGGCTCGCCATCTATGAGCAGGAGCTTGGCGAGCCCGAGCACAGTTTTGCGGACACGGGCGAGCTCCGCATTGACATCCACGCCTACGGCCGCGATTTCGTGCCGGACTGCGAAGAGGGCTCGGATGAGGGCTACGTTCTTCTGACCAACGGCATGAGCGAACGGCGAATGCCGCCGACGGACCGCGCCGACAAGATCAAGTCCCGCGCCGAACTGATGTGGTACGTCCGCGACCCGACGCAGGAGATTTGCACCAATCTGCGCTGGCTCGCACGCCTTCCCTTCATCGATAGCAAGAGCTTCGCTTTCGGCGACCGAGTGCCGTTGCCGACGCCGCCTCTCATTGGCTCGGAGTTCAGGACCTTCCTGTTCCTCACGCCGATCATCGGACCCGATCAGCGCACCGCGGAGGCGCTCACGATCGGTGGCGATGAGGTCGAGATTCTCACTGTCAATTTGATCTCCGACCGCGAGCTTGATTTCATCAAGACGCATGGCCTCGATGATTTCCTCGATCTTCTCGATGAGAATGACTACCCGCCGATCTTCGATCCGAAGCGGAAATCTTACGTCTGAACTCTCGATGTCGTCCCGGACAAGCGCGCCCAAAGCGCGCGCAGATCCGGGACCCATAACCACAGGACATGGTTATGCGAAGACTCGTGGTTGCCGGCTCGCTCCACAACATCTCCCTGGGGCTATGGGTCCCGGCCTTCGCCGGGACGACAAGGGAGCAAGTTGCACCAGCCTCCCCTAATCCACCATCTCCGCCACCGCCTTGCCGCAGGCCGTCGTGTCGGCGTTGCCGCCGAGATCCTTGGTACGCAGCGTGCGTTCGGCCAGCGTGCGCTCGATCGCGTCGACGATCGACTTGCCGGCTGCCTTCTCGCCGAGATGCTCGAACATCATCGCGCCCGACCAGATCATGCCGATCGGGTTGGCAATTCCCTGCCCCGCGATATCGGGCGCGGAGCCGTGCACCGGCTCGAACACCGACGGGAAATTCCGCTCGGGGTTGATGTTGCCCGACGGCGCGATGCCGATGGTGCCGGTGCAGGCCGGGCCGAGATCGGAGAGGATGTCGCCGAACAGGTTCGAGCCGACCACGACGTCGAACCAGTCCGGATGCAGCACGAAGTTCGCCGTGAGAATATCGATGTGGTACTTGTCCCACTTCACGCCCGGGAACTTCTTTGCCATCGCCTCCACGCGCTCATCCCAATAGGGCATGGTGATCGAGATGCCGTTCGATTTCGTCGCCGAGGTCAAATGCTTCTTCGGCCGCGACTGCGCGAGGTCGAAGGCGAATTTCAGGATGCGGTCGACGCCGACGCGGGTCATCACCGTCTGCTGCGTCACGAATTCGCGGTCGGTGTCCGGGAACATGCGCCCACCGACGGATGAATACTCGCCCTCGGTGTTCTCGCGCACCACCCAGAAATCGATATCGCCGGGCTTGCGGTTCGCCAGCGGCGACGGCACGCCGGGCATCAGGCGCACCGGGCGCAAATTGACGTACTGGTCGAACTCGCGGCGGAACTTGATCAGCGAGCCCCACAGCGAGACATGATCCGGGATCTTTGCCGGCCATCCGACCGCGCCAAAGTAGATCGCGTCGTGCTTGCCGATCTTGTCCTTCCAGTCATCGGGCATCATCTGCCCGTGCTTCTCGTAATAGTCCCAGGACGAGAAGTCGAAATGGTCGAAATGCACGGAAACGCCGTGTTTCTTCGCCGCCACCTCCAGCACGCGCAGACCCTCCGGCATCACTTCCTTGCCGATGCCGTCGCCGGGAATGACTGCAATCCGGTATTGCTTCTTGCTCATCGCGAAAATCCTGGTTGTGGGCGGGGCGGACCTTGCGGCCTGCGCCGCTTCTCCTGCAATGGACCAAACGCGCCGGCAGCGCAACGCTGCACTGCAATGTTGACCGTGGCGGCTTTGCCTGCCTACTGATTTCATCCAGTTCCTTCAACCGGCCCGAGTCATCCCCATGGATCTGCATCTGCGTGGCAAGCGCGTCCTGATCACGGGCGCGTCAAAGGGCATCGGCGCCGCAGCCGCCGAGGCGTTTGCCGAGGAAGGCTGCCATCTCCTGCTCGCGGCCCGCAGTGGCGACCAGTTGAAGGCGCTCTGCGAGCGGCTGCGATCCGCCCACCAGATCGACGCCGCCGCAAGCGTGGTGGACCTCCGCAAGAGCGAGGACATTGCGCGGCTCGCGAAGGAAGCGGCCGACATCGACATCCTCGTCAACAATGCCGGCGACATACCCGGCGGCTCGATCGACAAGATCGACGAGGCGACCTGGCGCCACGCCTGGGAGCTCAAGGTGTTCGGCTACATCAACCTCACCCGCATGATCTATGCGCAGATGAAAGCGCGCGGCCGCGGCGTCATCGTCAACGACATTGGCGCGGCCGGCGAAAAGTTCGACGCCAACTATGTCTGCGGCAGCGCCGGCAACGCCGCGCTGATGGCGTTCACCCGCGCGCTCGGCGGAAAGAGCCTCGCCGACAACATCCGCGTGGTCGGCATCAATCCGGGCCCGGTCGGCACCGACCGCCACGTCACACTGCTGAAGACCCGCGCAAAACATCAGTTCGGCGACGAGAACCGCTACAAGGAATTTCAGAAGGGCCTGCCGCTCGGCCGTCCTGCGCATGCGCGCGAGATCGGCGACCTGATGGCGTTTTTGGCGTCGGATCGTTCCGGCTACACGTCGGGGGTGATCTATACGGTCGATGGCGGCATCAGCGCCGGATGGGGATAGATCCGGCGCCGATTATGACCACGCTGCACGCCCCACACACCGTCATTGCGAGCGCAGCGAAGCAATCCAGAGTCCCTCCGCGGATACATTTCTGGATTGCTTCGCTGCGCTCGCAATGACGGAGCCTAGAGCAAATACAGGAGTACAGAATTGTCAGCTCAAGACCTGATCCGCGAAACCGCCTGCACCGTCGTTGAAAAACTTCGCTCCGGCGACGTCACGCCGCTCGAGCTGCTCGATGTCGTGGAAAAGCGCATCGGTGAAGTCGACGGCCAAGTGAATGCATTGCCGATCCTCTGCTTCGATCGCGCGCGAGCCAATGCCAAGACGCTGATGCAGAAGCCGGCCGGGGCGCGCGGACTGCTCGCAGGGCTCCCGGTGCCGATCAAGGACCTGACCGACGTCGCCGGTGTGCTCAACACGCAGGGCTCGCCAATCTTCAAGGATAACGTTCCCGCCCGCTCCGACATCCTGGTCGAAAATCTCGAAGGCAATGGCGCGGTCGTTTACGCCAAGTCGAACACGCCGGAATTCGGCGCCGGTGCCAACACGTTCAACGAGGTGTTTGGCGCGACTCTCAATCCTTGGGACATTTCGAAGTCGGCGGCGGGTTCCTCCGGCGGTGCTGCCGTGGCGCTTGCTACCGGCATGGCCTGGCTCGCGCACGGCTCCGACATGGGCGGCAGCTTGCGCAGCCCCGCAAGTTTTTGCGGCATCGTCGGCATGCGGCCCAGCATCGGTCGCGTCGCGCACACGCCCGCCGCCGGGATCGATCGCAATCTCGGGCAGCAGGGACCGATGGCGCGCAATGTCGAGGACCTTGCGCTCCTGCTCGACGCCATGAGCGGCGATTACGCGGCCGATCCGCTGTCGCTGCCCTCCCCGGCAACCTCGTTCCTGTCGGCGGCGCGCTCCGGCCACAAGCCGAGGCGCATCGCCTATTCGCCCAATCTCGGCATCACGCCCGTGGATCCAGAGGTCGTCGCCATCACCCGCAAGGCCGCCGAGCGGTTTGCCGAGCTTGGCGTGATCGTCGAGGAAGCGCATCCGGATCTGCGCGAGGCGCACGAATGCTTCCATGTACTGCGCGCGCTCGACTTTGCGATGAGCAAGGCAAAGCTGCTGCGTGAGAAGCGCGATCTATTGAAACCCGAGGTGATCTGGAACATCGAGGAAGGGCTAAAGCTCACCGTCGACCAGATCACGCGCGCCGAGGCGCAGCGCGTCGCGATGACTGCGCGGACCGTCGAGTTCTTCAAGACGTATGACCTCCTCCTGACGCCGACGACCATCGTGCCGCCGTTCCCGATCGAGAACCGCTACGTCGCGGAATGTGCCGGCAAGCGGTTCGAGAACTACGTCGAATGGCTCGGCATCGTCTATGCGCTCACGCTGGTCTGCTGTCCCGTGCTGTCGCTACCCTGTGGCTTCACCGCGTCCGGCCTGCCGGTCGGCGTGCAGATCGTGGCCGCGCCGCGCGGCGATGCGCAGGTGCTCGCCGGCGCGAAGATGCTGGAAGACATTTTGGGCCTGCGCGGCACGACGCCGATCGATCCCAAGGTGAAGAAGTAGGCTGCTCGCTATCGTGCAATCGGGCACGAGCCCGGGTTGTTGCAGCGAGGCGGCGGCGACTGCGTGGTGCCGATCGCATCCTCGGAGCTTGGCCCCTCCGTTCCATTGAGGATGGCCGAAACGCGCCAGCGATACGTCGTTTGCGGCGTCAGGCCGGACTCCGCAAAGCTCGCGCCCGTGACGTCGCCGATCTTCTGGAACGCGCCGTCGGGCCCCGCGCGCGAAACCCGATAGGTCGTGACGCCAGCAACCGGAGACCATGCGAGATCGACGCCGGTATCCGAGGTATCGATCACCGTGAGCCACTGCGGCACCGACAAGGACGGCTCGGTTGCATTTGCGGGCGCCGCAGCGCCGGCCGTGAGCGCATCAAGCATGGCCTTGATCGCCCTGATCTGCGCCCCGGACTTCGTCACGTAGCTGTCTTCATGGTCGACATAGCTCCACCAATCCCAGCAGGCCTGCGGGTTGCCGGGCGCGAATGGACTGGTCTTGGTCTGCGGATACAGAATGATCAGGCGGTTGGTATCGGCCCACGCATTGTAGCCGGCCTCGTCGACGAACCTGCGCCCGATATCGCCGACATCCTGCTTGCAGCCATGGAGCGCGACATGGACGCGACATGGAGCACCCTGCTCGCAATCCTGCGGTATGAACACATAGCCGGTGTCGCCCAAGCTCAGCGCGTCCGGCAGATGCGGCTTGGTATAGAGCGATTGATCAAAACTCTTCACCGAGCCGGCAAGCTGCGCCGGATTTGGCCGGTTCAATCGGCCGTAGATGTGTTGCAGGATGATGCCCGCCTGATCGTAACCGCACTGATCGATATAGGGCTCGGTGTTGGCCTTGCAGTCGTTAAGGCCGGGAGCGCCTTCCTTCGTCACGACGAAGGAGTGACCCGCACCGAGCGCGGTCTGATAGAAGAGATTGCCGCGATTGGCTGCACCCAGATAGTGGCGATAGAAATCAGCCGCGGCGTCGGTCGCGGCCTTGTCCACGATCGCGTCGTTATAGCCGTGGAAGAGATAGATCTTTTGCCGGCCCAGATTGCTGAGCGCATCGATCTCGCCGGCCGCCGCCTTTGCATCGGCCTTTGCCGTGAAGTCGCGCAGATCCAGATCAGACGCCGGCCCTTTCATGCAGGCACCCGTGGCCCGCCAGATCGGCCCCCAGTACCCGGTGACGGCGTCGAGCGCGTCCGCCTTCGCGCACCAATAAGGACCGCCCGCGACCACGCCGACGCCGCTGATGACCGATGACCAGGCCGTACCGAACTGAACGGCCATGAAGGCGCCGGACGAGATCCCCGAAATCGAGCTCTCGCCGATCGGCGCGTGATAGCCGCGCAGACCCGCGGGCTCAGCGGCAAGCGGCGACACATCGATCGCCGCAGCAACGATCAGAGCGACAATGTAACGCCGCCAAACGGCCGCGCGCATGACAACCTCGCCAGATCTTGCGTGGTATCAACCTCTGGTATTACAGCCCAAGATCAGCAATCAGGGCAAGCACAAACAAGCGGCACGATGCGACGAACTGTCATCGTCCCGTCGTCTGCGCCTCCAGGCTGCGGCTGTAGCGCGACATCGCGAAGCAGAAGGCGAAATAGATCATCGCGACGAAGATATAGACCTCGACCGAGAACTGCTGCCAGCCGGGATCGATGATCGCGGTCTTGGCCGTGGTGAGCAGGTCGAAGATGCCGATGATCAGGACGAGGCTGGTGTCCTTGAAGAAGGCGATGAAGGTGTTGACCAGCGGCGGGATGACGTGGCGGATCGCCTGCGGCAGGATGATCAGGCGGTGCTTGCGCCAGTAGGACAGCCCCAGCGCGTCGCCGGCCTCGTATTGTCCGCGCGGCACGGCCTGGAGGCCGCCGCGGATCACTTCGGCAAGATAGGCACCGGCGAACAGGATGATCGCGATCTGCGCCCGCAACAGCTTGTCGATGTTGAATCCACCCGGCATGAACAGCGGAAACATCACGCTCGCCATGAACAGGAGGCTGACCAGCGGCACGCCGCGGATCAGCTCGACATAGAGCACGCTGAGCGAACGGATCGCGGGTAGTTTTGAGCGCCGGCCAAGCGCCACGAGGATGCCCAGCGGGAAACCGAACGCGAGGCCAAACGTCGCGAGGATCAGCGTCACCGGCAGGCCGCCCCAGCGGTCCTGCGAGACGAAGGACAGGCCGAAGACGCCGCCCCACATCAGCACGCTGATCGCGGCCAGTGCGGCGATCCAGAGATAGATCAGCTCGCGCCGCCACCAGGAGCGGCGGGTCGAGATGTAGTAGAGTGCAATGAACAGCAGCACCGCCAGCGCCGGCCGCCACTGCTCGTCGAACGGATAGGTGCCGAACAGGATGAAGCGGTACTTTTCAGGGATCACGGCCCAGCAGGCGCCGACCCCGCGCACGGCGCGGCAGGCGCTGGAATCGTTGCCGGGCACGAGCCAGACCGCGTTCGCGATGCCCCATTGGACGAAACTCACCAGCGCCTTCACCAGCACGGCGCCCAGCACCACCGTGATGATGCCGTTCGGGATCGACGAGAACAAATTGGCGCGAACCCAGCGGATCGCGGGATTGCCGGCTTGCGGACGGCGGGCGGCGCGGGGTTCGTCAGTGATCGCGGCCATCTCAGCGCTCCACCAGCGCGATACGCGCATTGTACCAGTTCATGAAGAAGCTGATGCCGAGGCTGATGGTGAGAAACACCGCCATGATCAGCGCGATCGCCTCGATCGCCTGCCCGGTCTGGTTCAGCGTGGTGTTGGCGATCGACACCACGTCCTGATAGCCGATTGCAACAGCGAGCGACGAGTTCTTGGTCAGATTGAGGTACTGACTCGTCATCGGCGGCACGATGACGCGCAGCGCCTGCGGCAAGATGATCTGCCTCAGCATGAAGCTGCGCTTGAGGCCGAGCGCGTTGGCGGCGTCCCACTGCCCGCGCGGCACGGCCTGAATGCCGCTGCGCACGATCTCGGCGATGAAGGCCGAGGTGTAGGTGACGAGCGCGATCAGCAGCGCAAAATATTCCGGCGCGAGCGTCATGCCGCCGACGAAGTTGAAGCCGCGAAGTTCTGGCCAGGCGACGGACCAGGATACGCCCAGCGCCCATGAGACCAGCCCCGGCAGCAGGACGATGAAGCCGACCCCATAAGGCCAGGCGGGTCGCGGCCGGCCGTCACGCATCTGCTGCGCGATCAGATAGCGGCGCACCAAATAGAACGCGACGCAGCCGACCGCGGCCGTGCCGAGCACCCAAAGCTGCCCCTCGCCGACCGGGATCGACGGCAGGATCAAGCCGCGATTGGAGAGGAAGACGCCTTCGATCGGCCGCCACGCCGCGCGCGCCGCCGGCAACGCCTGCATCAGCACATACCAGAACAACAATTGCAGCAGCAGCGGAATGTCGCGCAGCACTTCGACATAGACGGCGGCGATGCGCGACAGCAACCAATTGGCCGACAGCCGCGAAATGCCGACGATCGTGCCCAGGATGGTCGCCAACACGATGCCGATCACGGCGACACGCAAGGTGTTGGTGACGCCGACCACGAAGGCCCAGAGATACGTGTTCTGCGGGCTATAGGAGAGCAGGCTGTCGGCGATCGGCATGCCGGCCTCGCGACCGAGGAAGGCGAAGCCGGTGGTAATGCGGCGGGCGGAGAGATTGGTGACCGTGTTGGACCAGAGGAAGGCGATGATCGCGACCGCGATGCCGACGACCAGGACCTGCCAGAACAGGCCTTTCAACTCACGGCTTCCGAGGGCGAAAGAGAAGCGCCGGCGCGGCGCCGGTCTTGAGCCATCGGTGGTTGGGCTATCGGTCGTCACGGCACAAATGTCCTCTCGCTGAAATAAAAGGAGCGATGTCCGGCGAAGCGCGCATCAACTGTTGCACCAAACCCGGATACGTGCAACAAATGTTTCATGGCCGAGCCCGCGAAATCCTCGCCCTTGAGCGAACTCCGGATTGCATTGCCATCGCTCCCCCTGCGCTTGCAGGAGGTCGGGCGGTTTGTCGCAGCCAATGATTACGACGCCACCACCCGCTCAATGCGCGATCTCGCCGCCGAAGCCGGCGCCGATCCCGCGGCGTTCACGCGGCTTGCAAAGGCGATCGGCTATTCCGGCTGGGACGAATTGCGGGCGGCGCTGACCGAAGCGCGCCGGCCGTCGCAGGCCGCGCCCTTCTCCGGCCGTGCAAAGATCCGGCGCCACGGCCCCCATGCCGACATCGCACTCGTTACCGACAAGCTCGACGCCGAAGCGGCCGGCCTTCCGCGCATCTCCGCGCCTTCCATCGTGAACGCCGCCAAGGCGCTGCATGCGGCGAAGCGGATCTGGATCACCGGCTTCCGGAGCTGCCGCAGCGTTGCGGAGCTGCTCAATTACGAATTGCGGCTGTTTCGCCCCGGTGAAGTACAGCTCGTTGGTGGCTCCGGCCCTGACGACCTCGACACCGGCGCCTTCTGCCCCGGCGAGGCCGTCGTGGTGATCGGCTTCACGCCCTACACCCATGCGAGCGTCCGGGTCGCGCAGGCCGCGCATCGCTCCGGCGCCACGCTGATCTCGATTGCCGACACGGTGACTGCACCGATGGCCGAGGGTGCGGACCACGTGCTGCTGTTCGAGGCGGCGGCCTCGCCCGGCTTCTTCCCGAGCCTCACCGGCGCGATCGCGATCGCGCAGTCGCTCGCGGCTGTGACGTTCTCACTCGGCGGCGCGGCGTCGAAAAAACGCCTCCAGCAAACCGAGGCGCGGCTCGCCGTCACCTCGACTTACGTCTCAGAGAAAGGTTGACCCATGGCCACTAGCGAAATGGGCACTCGCAAGAGCCGCGTGCTGCACCGCTCGTTGCGTGAGACGCCGCCCAAGGCGATCGGCGGCGAAGGCGTCTATCTCATCGCCGAGGGCGGGCGGCGCGTCATCGATGCGTCCGGCGGCGCGGCCGTTTCCTGCCTCGGCCATCAGCATCCCCGCGTGATCGAGGCGATGGCAAAGCAGGCATCGACATTGGCCTATGCGCACACCGCCTTCTTCTCGTCGGAGCCCGCGGAAGAACTCGCCGAGCGGCTGGTCGGCCATGAGCCCGGCGGCCTCGCCTACGCTTATTTCGTCAGCGGCGGCTCGGAAGCGATCGAGGCCAGCATCAAGCTGGCACGGCAGTATTTCATCGAGCGCGGCGAGCCGCAGCGCCAGCACTTCATCGCGCGGCGGCAGAGCTATCACGGCAACACGCTCGGTGCGCTCTCAGCCGGCGGCAACGCCTGGCGCCGCGAACCCTATGCGCCGCTGCTTTCGGCCGCCTTCAGCCATGTGACACCGGCTTTTGCCTATCACGAGAAGCGCGACAATGAGTCTGACGCGACGTTCGTGGCGAGGCTCGCGGCGGAGCTCGAGGCCGAATTCCAGCGGCTCGGTCCCGACACGGTCGCGGCGTTCCTCGCCGAGCCAGTCGTCGGCGCGACCGCCGGCTGTGTTCCAGCGCCGGAAGGCTACTTCAAGGCCGTCCGCGAGATCTGCAACCGCCACGGCGCGCTGCTCATCCTCGACGAAGTCATGTGCGGCATGGGCCGCACCGGCACGATGCACGCCTGGGAGCAGGAAGGCGTCGCGCCGGACATCCAGGCGATCGCAAAAGGCCTTGGCGGCGGCTACCAGCCGATCGGCGCGATGCTCGCGAGCGGCAAAATCATCGATACGATCCGCGAGCGATCAGGCGCGTTCCAGCACGGCCACACCTATCTCGCGCATCCACTGGCCTGCGCCGCGGCACTCGCCGTGCAGAACGTGATCCGCGAGGACAATCTGCTCGACCAGATCAAGGCGCGCGGCAGGCAGCTCGAGCAACGGCTCACCGAGCGCTTCGGCAATCACCGCCATATCGGCGACATCAGGGGCCGCGGGCTGTTCTGGGCGATCGAGCTCGTCGCCGATCGCGCAACGAAAACGCCGTTCGATCCCGCGCTCAAGCTCCATCAGAAGATCAAGGCATCAGCGTTTGCCGACGGCCTCGGATGCTATCCCGGCGGCGGCACCGTCGACGGACGCCGTGGCGACCACGTGCTGCTGGCGCCGCCCTATATCGCCTCGGCCGCCGAGATCGACCTGATCGTCGAAAAACTCGGCACGGCCGTCGACAGCGTATTGCGAAGTGTCAATCAGTGAGGGGAGAGTAAGATGAACAGAGTGATTATCGCCGCGGGCCTGCTCGCGGCATCGACGAGCCTGGTGTCGGCCGCAACGCTCGACACCGTCAAGCAGCGCGGCACGCTGGTGTGCGGCGTCAGCGCCGGCTTTGCCGGTTTCTCCGCGCCGGACTCGCAAGGCAATTACAAGGGCCTCGACGTCGACTATTGCCGCGCGCTCGCCGCCGGCGTGCTCGGCGACCCCAGCAAGGTGCGCTACGTCTCCCTGACCGCGCAGAACCGTTTCACGGCGCTGCAGTCCGGCGAGATCGACGTGCTCTACCGCAACTCGACGCAGACCTATCTGCGCGGTGTGACGCTGGGCCTGCGGCAAGGTCCGGTCAACTTCTACGACGGCCAGGGATTTGTCGTGAAGAAGGACCTCGGCGTGAAGGAGCTGAAGGACCTCAAGGGCGCCACCGTCTGCGTTGCGCAAGGTACCACCCATGAGGTGACGCTCGGCGACTACGGCCGCGCCAACGGCATCGACTGGAAGCCGCTGGTGTTCGACCGCGTCGACACCATGTACCAGACCTTCTTCGGCGGCCGCTGCGATGCCATGACCCAGGACGCCTCCGCGCTTGCGGGCGCCGTCACCACCGCTGCGCCGAACCCGGCCGATTACGTCGTGCTGCCGCAGACCATCAGCAAGGAGCCGCTCGGCCCCTTCACCCGCAACGGCGACGAGGTCTGGAGTGACATCATCACCTGGTTGCACTACGGACTGATCGAGGCGGAAGAGCTCGGCGTCACCCAGGCCAATGTCGATGAAATGGCGAAGTCACAGACACCCGCGATCCAGCGCCTGCTCGGCGCCTCCGGCGATCTCGGCTCACGGCTTGGCCTCGACAACAAATGGCTGGTCACGGCCATCAAGTCCGGCGGCAATTACGGCGAGATCTACGAACGCAATGTCGGCAAGGCCAGCCCGCTTAAGCTTGACCGCGGCCTCAACGGCCTCTGGAGCAAGGGCGGGTTGATGTACGCGATCCCGTTCAAGTAAGCGACTTAAGCTCCCTCTCCCCACACACGGGGAGAGGGAGAAGAGATAGCCATGCGCATTACGCTGATCCACGCCCTGAAGCACTCCA
Source organism: Bradyrhizobium arachidis (assembly GCF_024758505.1). Classification (NCBI taxonomy): domain Bacteria; kingdom Pseudomonadati; phylum Pseudomonadota; class Alphaproteobacteria; order Hyphomicrobiales; family Nitrobacteraceae; genus Bradyrhizobium; species Bradyrhizobium arachidis. Next base: position 6,504,505 of record NZ_CP077970.1, read on the forward strand.
TCTCGCCGATCGAGGCTGCGTTCGCGCTAGGCTGGCCGGACGTGCGGCTCATGAACCTGCTCGACGACAGCCTGTCGGCGGATCTTGCGCGTGACAGCAAATTGAACGATGCCATGACCGAGCGCTTCCTCGCGCTCGGCGATTACGCGGCCGCAACCGGGGCCGACGCGATTCTGTTCACGTGTTCTGCCTTCGGCCCCTGCATCGAGGCGGTTGCGCGCGCGCATGCGCCGATGCCGGTGCTAAAGCCCAATGAAGCCATGATCGAGCAGGCGGTGACGATGGGCAAACGGATTGGCCTGCTCTCGACCTTCCCGCCGACGCTCGCCTCGATGCCGCCGGAGTTTCCGGCCTCGGTCGAGATCGTGCCCAAGCTTGCCGAAGGCGCGCTTGCCGCGCTCGATCGCGGCGATCGTGCGACGCACGACCAGCTGATCGCGGAAGCCTCGCGCGACCTGCGCGACTGCGACGTCATCGCGCTCGCACAGTTCAGCATCGCATCAACCGCGCCGCTGGTGGCGGAAGCCACCGGCAAGCCTGTTGTCACGACGCCGGACAGCGCGGTCGCGAAATTGAAGAGGCTGCTGAAGGCCTAAGCGCCCGCCTTGTCGCGCCGCCGCGCGTCCTTGATGGCGGCATCGAGCGCGACCTTGGTCTCGGTCACAAAATCCTCGACAAGTTCCGCGCGCGTGGTGTGCGCGGCCTCGCCGGTCAGCATCCCCTGCTCGGCCAGCATCACCACGCCATGGAGCGCGGCCCAGATCTTGTACGCGTGCCGCTCGCGCAGATAACCGACGGCCGGTGCCTCCAGCGCTTCGATGACCAGTGCAAAGGTTTCGCTCGTGGCCTTGTGCAGCTCGCTGCCCTTTGCGGCGCAGGACACCGTGCGCGAGGCGAACATCAACCGATAGATGCCGTTACGGCGCAGGCCGAAGTCCAGCGTCGCCTGCGCAAGCAGCGACAGCTTTGACTGCTTCGACGGCTTCGCCATTGCCTCGCGCATCACGGATGTGAACTGCCGAAAAGCCTCCGCCGTCACCGCCGCGAGCAGCGCCTCGCGGTCGGCAAAGTGCCGGTACGGCGCCGGCTGCGACACGCCGAGTTCCCTGGCCAGCGCCTTGATGCTGATGGCTTCCGGCCCGCCCTGCTCGGCCTCGCGCAAGGCGGCCTTGATCAGAGCGTCGCGGAGATCGCCATGATGGTAGGTGTTTTGCGGCTTGCGGGCGAGTTGTGACGGCATGTTGCAGGGCAATCTATAAGTTTGCCCTTGACAGGGAAAGCCCGGCAATAATGTAATATACTATAACTTAGAACCTGCGGCGCAGACTGCAGACATAATCCAATCGAGGAACGCACCCTGGCCCCTGGCGGCCCCGCGTGCATACGACCGAGGAAACGCTGCAATGGCAGAACGACTGAGGGTTCACGTCGATCCCGACAAATGTCAGGGCCACGCCCGCTGCAAGGCGCTGGCGCCTGAGCTGTTCGAACTCGACGAGTATGGCAACGCCCATGAAGTCGGCGATGGCACCGTGCCCGCCGGCCTCGAGGACAAGGCCTGGCTTGCCAAATCCAACTGCCCGGAAATCGCAATTGAAGTGACTGAGGAATAGGCGTCCGGCGCCTGTCCGCGTGCGTGCTTTGGCCTGAACTCACCCTTCAGAGGAATTTGCAGAGATGTCCGACGTCAGCACTCCGACCGACCATCCGCCGGTGACCGACTGGGTCAACGATTTCGACCACACCGATCCCCGGTGGACCGAAAACCCTTTCCCGATCTGGGATGAGTTGCGCGCCGCAAGTCCGGTCGTGCGGACCGAGCGCTTTCTCGGCTGCTACCTGCCGACGACCTATGAGGCCGTGCGCGAGATCGCCAACGACACCGACCACTTTTCCTCCCGCCGCGTCATCGTCCGCGACGTCCGCCCGGAAGTGGCGCGAAATGCCGCACCGCCGATCACCTCGGATCCGCCCGAGCACAAGCCGGCCAAGCAATTGCTGCTGCCGCCCTTCACGCCAGATGCGATGAAGAAGCTGGAGCCGCGGGTCCGCGCCATCTGCAACGAGCTGATCGACGGTTTTATCGCCGACGGCAAGGTCGATGCAGCCGCGCGCTACACCAAATACATTCCGGTGCAGGCGATCGCGCACATGCTCGGCATCCCCGAGAGCGACAGCGATCTCTTCATCAACTGGATCCACATGATCCTGGAGCTCGGCATCAGGGACGAGAGCAAGCTGGTGCAGGCCGTTCAGGAGATGAGCGGCTACTTTGCGGGCCATGTCGAGGCACGCAAGGCGAAGCCGACCGACGACCTGATCTCCTACCTGATGAACGCGCGCGACAAGAACGGCCAGCCGCTCGAGGAGTCCCACGTGCTGGGCTCGCTCCGGCTGCTCTTGATCGCCGGCATCGACACCACCTGGAGTGCGATCGGGTCTTCGCTCTGGCACCTCGCCAAAACGCCGGCGGATCGCGAGCGCCTGCTGGCCGAGCCGGAATTGATTCCGACCGCGGTCGAGGAGCTGCTGCGCGCCTATGCGCCGGTGACGATGGCGCGCGAGGTGATGAAGGAGACGACGATCTCCGGCTGCCCCGTCAAGCCGGGCAACATGGTGCTGCTGTCCTTCCCGGCCGCCAACCGCGACCCAAAGATGTTTCCGAACGCCGACAAGGTCGTGATCGACCGCCGGGAGAACCGCCACGCCGCCTTCGGCCTCGGCATCCATCGCTGCGTCGGTTCCAACCTGGCGCGCATGGAGATGCAGGTCGCGATCGAAGAATGGCTGAAGCGGATTCCCGATTTCAGGCTCGACCCGGCCGGGTCAGTAACGTGGTCGCAGGGAACCGTTCGCGGCCCCCGCCAGTTGCCGGTCCTGTTCGGGAAGGCCTGAACGTTCGCCTCGCTTCATGCTAGCATGCGTGGCACCGCCGATGGCGGCGCCAACGCGGTGCATGAGAGATGGCCGACGACAACGATCTCCCGCCTGAAAGCAAGCTGACGCGCACCAAGGAGAAATGGGCGCGCGAGGGCCGCTTCCTCACCGGCAAAATCAGCCGCCCGGAAGATCGGCGCCTGCCGCCCGGCCAGCATTTGACCAGGGACTGGCCGGTGCTCGATCTCGGCGTCGTGCCGCCGGTGTCGCGCGAGCGCTGGCGGCTCGACGTCTACGGCGCGATCGACAACCCGGTGTTCTGGACCTTTGCCGAATTCTCCGCGCAGCCGCAGGTGCATTTCACCTCAGACGTCCATTGCGTGACGACCTGGTCGCGCTACGACAACCAATGGCAGGGGCTCGCGACCGGCGAGCTGCTCGCCGCCTGCCAGCCGCGTGACGATGCCCGCTTCGTCGTGCTGCATTCCTACGACGGCTACACGACAAACGTCGCGCTGGAGGATTTTGCGGCCGAGGACGCCCTGCTCGCTCATAGCTGGTCGGGCGAGCCGCTCTCGGACGAACATGGCGGCCCCGTACGGCTCGTCGTCCCGCATCTCTACTTCTGGAAGAGCGCCAAATGGCTGCAGGCAATCGAATTCCTGACCGAGGACGCACCCGGCTATTGGGAAGTCCGCGGCTATCATAACCGCGGCGATCCCTGGGCCGAGCAGCGCTACTCCGGGGACTGATCGAGATCAAACGGGGGTGACCATGGCGACGGAACGCTTTCAATTCGCGGGCGAAGGCGGCCATCAACTTGCCGCCGCACTGGAATTGCCGGATGGCGAGCCCACGGCCTATGCGCTGTTCGCGCACTGCTTCACCTGCGGCAAGGACACGCTCGCGGCCAAGCGCATCACGGTTGCGCTGGCGGCCCGGGGCATCGCCGTGCTGCGTTTCGATTTCACGGGGCTCGGCTCCAGCGAGGGCGAGTTCGCCAACTCGACGTTCTCCTCGAACGTCTCGGATCTCGTCCGCGCCGCCGATCATTTGCGCGCGACGCGCAAGGCACCGGCGATCCTGATCGGACACAGCCTCGGCGGCGCGGCGATTCTGGCGGCGGCCGGAAAGATTCCGGAGGCCAAGGCGGTCGCCACCATTGCGGCTCCCTCCGATCCCGCGCACGTCACTGGCCTGTTCAGGGAGCATCTCGACAATATTCGTCAGCAAGGCGAGGTCGAAGTGTCGCTTGCGGGCCGGCCGTTCCGGATCAGGCGCGAATTCCTCGACGACATCGTCGAGCATGAGCTGATGAAGGACGTCACCGGCCTGCACAAGGCGCTGTTGGTGATGCACTCGCCGGTCGACGACACCGTCGGCATCGACAATGCGACAAAGATCTTCGTGTCAGCCAAGCATCCAAAGAGTTTTGTGTCGCTGGACCATGCGGACCACTTGTTGAGCAAGCCCCGAGACGCCCTGTATGCCGCCGATGTCATCGCGGCCTGGGCCGGCCGTTACGTCGAACCTGCCGCGTCGCCAAAGGCGATGGATCTCGGTGAGGCGCCGCGCCAGGTCGTCGTGCAGGAGACACGCAAGAGCAAGTTCAACCAGATGATCGCGGTCGGACCGCATCGGCTGGTGGCGGACGAGCCGGTTGCGGCCGGCGGCGAGGATGCCGGCCCGGGCCCCTATGATTTCCTGCTCGCCGGGCTCGGCGCCTGCACCTCCATGACCATGCGGCTCTATGCCGACCGAAAATCCCTGCCGCTCGACCGCGTCACCGTCACGCTGAAGCACAGCAAGATCTACGCAAAGGATTGCGAGGAGTGCGAGACGCGCGATGGCATGCTTGACCAGATCGATCGGGTGATCGCGATGGACGGCAATCTCGACGCCGAGCAGCGCAAGAAGCTGATGGAGATCGCCGACAAGTGTCCGGTGCACCGGACGCTGACGTCGGAGATCCGGATCGTGACCAAGGCCGTAGACTAGCGCTCTTGCGCTAGAAGCACGACGCCATCGTCCGCACCGCTGTAGTAATCTCGTTTTCGCGCCAGGCCGCAAAACCGAGCAGCAGGCCGTGATCACGTGGACGATCGAGCGACAGGCTGGACAAGGCGCGCGTTTCAACGCCCGCCTCGATCAGCCGTTTGACTGCCGGCTGATCGGCATGACCGCGCTTGAGGCGTGCGACGAGCTGGATGCCGCCGGCGGGCACTTCGACCGAGAGTAGCTCGCCAAGATGGCGCTGCAGTCCCCGACGAGGTGATCGCGACGCGCGTGATAGAGCCGGCGCATCCGTCGCAGATGTGCGAGGAAATGCCCGTCGGCAATGAACTCGGCCAGCGCCTCCTGGATGTGGCTGGCGGCGATCAGGCCGATGTGCCGCTGTGCGATCTCCATGATGCCGACCAGTTGCGGCGGCACGACGAGGTAGCCGAGCCGGATATCCGAGGTCATCGCCTTCGAAAACGTTCCGACGTAGAACACGCGGCCATGGGCATCGAGCCCCTGCAAGGCCGGCACCGGCCGGCTGTCATAGTGAAACTCGCCATCGTAATCGTCCTCCACGATCCAGGTTTTGCCAGGCCTGCTCAGGCTCAGAAACGCAGTGCGGCGGGCCAGCGACATCAGCCGTCCGGTCGGGTGCTGGTGCGACGGCGTCATGAAGATCAGCGTCGGCGCTGCCAGTCCCGCAACCTGCCGCATACCCTGCTCGTCCAGCCTCATGCCAGTCAGGCGCGCGCCGGACGCGCGGAAGGCGGCAGCGGCGCCGGGATAGCCGGGATCCTCGACCCAGACGTCGTCGCCGGCCGTAACGACCACAGCCGCGATCAAGGTCAGCGCGGCCTGCGCACTCGGCAGGATCATGATCTGGTCTGCCGTGGCGCGGACACCCCTGCTGGTTGCCAGGTAATGCGCAAGCGCCTCGCGCAGGCGCGTCCGGTTGACCGGGCCGAGCTCACGTTTGGCTGCACGCACGGCGCTCCGGCGCAGACAGCGCGCCCAGACCTCGTTCGGAAATTCCCTGAAATCGCCGTGCCCCGGACGCAAGGGCCTTAGCGGGGCCTGATAGGACATCGGCCAATCCGACTGTTTGAGCCTCGAAGCCCAGGGTGAGAGCCGCGGCTTGCCGAAGCGCACGCCCGGCGTGCCGGCACCCGCCCCTCTGATGCGTTCGCCGCCATCGACCATGACCACCGGCCGGCGACCATGTGACGCTTCGAGATATCCCTCTGCAGCGAGCTGCTCGAACGCATAAGTGACGGTGTTGCGCGACACGCCGAGATCACTTGCAAGCCGACGGCTCGACGGAAGCACGCGGCCTTTGCCGAGCCGGCCGGTCGCGATCAGGCTTCGGAGCTGGCTCGTCAGTTGCGCCACCAGCCCCTCGTCGTCGGACCGCTTCAGGTCGATCAGGGCTGAAATCACCGCCTCGGAAACTGGCACCTCATTCCTTTCCAATCTGGCACTTTTTCAGGTGCCATTCGAGATGTTATCCGCGAGATCGGACCGCTTCAAGGACCTCCGAGATGAACTCCCTATCACCCCGCGCGGCCGTCGGCCTGTTCCTCATCGTCGTGCTGGCCTGGGGTGTGAACTGGTCGGTGACGAAGCAACTGGTGCAATTCGTCCCGCCCCTGTGGACCGCGGCGATCCGGAGCTGGATTGCACTGGTCGGCCTCACGGTGATCCTTGGACTGAGCAATAATCTGGTCATCCCGGAGCGGCGCGACATACCCGTGGTCATGAGCGTGGCGCTGCTGCACATGACGCTGTTCTCGACTCTGGTCGCGGCCGGCCTGCGCTTCCTGCCAGCGAGCAAAGGCATCGTGCTCGGGTACACCACACCGCTCTGGGTTGCGCTGGCCGCGCCTCTGCTTGGCAAGGACGTGCTGACGGCACCAAAGCTCGCCGGCGCCCTGCTCGGACTGATCGGGCTTGCCGTGATCCTGAACCCGGGATCGATCGACTGGACCAATGCGAACGTCGTGCTCGGCGCCGGCATGGTGATTCTGGCTGCGATCGCCTGGGCGGCGAACATCATCTATATCCGTTCGCATCGCTGGGTGGCGTCCCCACTCCAACTGCTGATCTGGCAGGTGCTCGTCGCAACGATCGTGCTGTCAGGATCGGCGGCGATCGCGGATGGCCTGCCGCACGTCGACTTGTCGCGGAAGCTCGTGTTGCTGTTCTTGTACTCCGGCCTGATCGGAACGGCGCTGGCCTACTGGGCAATGTCGATGGTCAACAAGAGCATCTCGGCGCTGACGACCTCGCTCGGCACCACCGCGACGCCGATCATCGGCATCGCCAGTGCTGCGATCCTGCTCGGCGAACCGATCGACTCCAGTCTTGCCGTCGCGGCCGGATTGATCGTCGTCGGCATCGGCCTTGCGACGCTCGGCGATCGGCTCTCGCGCGGTCAGGCCATCGCGAGCGGCTGGACTCGAAGCGCTCCGCGCAGGCCTGCGGTGGTGCCGAGCAGAATGCCGGCAACCGCGACAAGAGAGGCCAGCGACAGCGTCGAGAGGCCTGTGAGTCCCTGCCCGATCGAGCAGCCAAAGGCCATCACACCACCGATGCCCATCAGCGCGGCGCCGCCGGCCGAGCGCAGCATGTGCCGCGGCGAAGAATAGCCTTCGAGATGGAAGCGGCCCGTTGCGAGTGCCGTCACCAGACTGCCGGCAAATACGCCCGCGACGGTCGCAATACCGAAATTGAGTGTCAGTCCCGTCGACAGCATGGCGTACTGCAACGCGTCGGCTATCGGCGCGATGAAGGTGAGCGATGTCAACGGCACCGGGTTGAAGTCGTCGGCGCCGAGATAGCCGGTGACGTACCAGCCGCCGGCGACCAGAAGCCCGACCACGACGCCCGCCGCGATCTGTCCCGCTGACCGGCGGAAGCCGCCATGCGCGAACGCGAAGATGGCCAGGAGGCCCGCGACGACCAGCGCGGCAAGCGTCCGCGCGACGGCGTCGCTAAGGCCAAGCGCCGACACCAGCGCCGGCAGCGAATTCGCTGACATCGTGGTCTGCGACGACGACACCATGGCGATCCGTGCCGGGGCGATCAGGCCCTTCAGCGTCATCTGCGCGGCAATGGCGAGCACTATCACGACAACGAACGAGCGGAGATTGCCGCGACCGAGCAACACCAGCGCGCGCGAGCCGCAGCCATTCGACAGCACCATGCCGTAGCCGAACAGGAGACCGCCGAGGAACAACACCGGCACCGAGAAGGTCGATTGCAGGTAGATCGACTTGGCGACATCGACCAGGCCGCTACCGGCAAGAAGCTGGCTGGCGGCAATCGCAACTGCAATTGCCAGCGCATAGGTGCGCATGAGGCGGCCGTCGCCTTCGGCGAGGACGCCGCGCATGCTGCTCATCAGGCAAAAGCCGCTCAAGAGGCCTACTGCACCGTAGACAAGGCCGATGGCAAGGCCTGCGAGGACGACGAGTTGAGCGGTGGTTTCCATCATGGCGATGCGTTACGGCCGCAGGATCACGCGGTCCCGCGACGAACCGGCGACGGCAACATACGCTTCTTTGGCACGGTCCAGCGAATAGATCGCGTTTGCCTTGATCGGGAACGGCTTCAGATGCCCGCTGGCAAAGCCCGGCCCGAGATCGCGGAGCACAGCGCCGGTTGCCGTCGACGACAGCCCGAGCGTGTCGATGCCGACATAAGTGTGCTGTCCCCGGTAGAATTCGAGGATGTTGAACTGCACGATACGGTCGATCGCTGCGATCAAAATCTGCCGGCCGCGCAAGGCGAGCGACTTGTGCGCGGCCTGGAAATAGGGATCGCCGACGGTATTGAACACGATGTCCGCGCCCTTGCCGGACGTCAGTTCGCGCACGCGTGTGGCAATGTCGGTCGCGGAAGCATCGATCACTTCGATCGTCGCGTTGCTGTGACCTTCGTAGGCCTCGGCCTTGCGCACCACGCCGATGACGCGCGCGCCCTGCCAGGTCGCGATCTGCACGGCGGCCTGTCCGACCTTGCCGTTGACGCCCATGACAAGCACGGTCTCGCCCGCCTTCGGCACGCCGGCGCGGCGAAAACCTTCCATGGCGGTCACGAAAGGCACGCCGATCCCGGCGGCTTCCTCCCAGGAGATGGATGCCGGCTTCTCGACCACCGCGTCCGCCTCGACGACGAGATGCGTCGCATGGGTGCCGTCGCGGCGGATGCCGAGATCGCCGGACGAGCCGAACACCTCGCGTCCGATCGTACCGGCCGGGCCGTCGATGACCACGCCGGCATAGTCACGGCCCGGCGTGCGCGGGAATACGGCGTAGGGCATCAGCCCTGTCGCGGCCTTCACGTCGGAAGGATTGACGGCGGCGGCCTTCACCTCGATCAGGAGGTCGCTGGACCCACGCGCGAGCTCGTGCTGCTCGACGCTGGGTGCCAGCGCCGCGGCATTTTCGGCCTTGGCATTGAGGCGCACGCAGCGCGCTTCAACGGACTTAGTTTCGGTTCCTGACATCGGAAGGCCCGCTCTCTCTCGCGGGCCTTGTCGCCTTTGGGACCGGTCAAGTCAATCCGTGCTCTACTCCTTGGGCCGCTTGTCGAACAGCCTCTTGGCCTTGCCGAGCGAGCGCTCCAGCGTGGCGGGCGCAACCACTTTCACCTTGGATGAGATCCCGATCGTATTCTTGATGTGGGTCGAGATCCGGTCGGCATGGTCCACGAGTCCGCGGCCGTCCCAGCTCTCGGGCCGCGCCTCGGCGATGATGGTCAGCTCGTCCATGCGGCCTTCCCGCGTCAGTTCGAGGATGAAGTGGCCCCCGCACCAGTCGGTCGCGAGCAGCACCTCCTCGATCTGGGTCGGGAACAGGTTGACGCCGCGCAGGATGATCATGTCGTCGGAGCGGCCCGTCACCTTCTCCATGCGCCGCATGCCGGGTCGCGCCGTGCCCGGCAACAACCGCGTCAGGTCGCGGGTGCGATAGCGAATGACGGGGAAGGCTTCCTTGGTTAGCGAGGTGAAGACCAGCTCGCCCTTCTCGCCGTCGGGCAGCACGGCGCCGGTCTCGGGGTCGATTACTTCAGGATAGAAATGGTCCTCCCAGATGTGCAAACCGTCCTTGGTCTCGATGCACTCCTGCGCGACGCCGGGGCCGATCACCTCGGAGAGACCGTAGATGTCGGTCGCATCCATGTCGAAGGCATCCTCGATCTCGCCGCGCATCGCGTTGGTCCAGGGCTCGGCGCCGAAGATGCCCACTTTGAGCGAGCACTGCCGCGGGTCGAGCTTCTGCCGCTTGAACTCGTCGAGGATCGCCAGCATGTAGCTCGGCGTCACCGTGATGATGTCGGGGCGAAAATCGTTGATGAGCTGCACCTGCCGCTCGGTCATGCCGCCGGAGATCGGCACGACAGTGCAGCCAAGCTTTTCAGCGCCGTAGTGCACACCGAGACCACCGGTGAACAGGCCATAGCCATAGGCATTGTGGATGATCATGCCGGTGCGGCCACCAGCGGCACGGATCGAGCGCGCCATCACTTCCGACCAGGTGTCGATGTCGCGTTGGGTATAGCCGACCACGATTGGCTTGCCCGTCGTGCCCGACGATGCGTGTACCCGCACCAGTTTTTCGCGCGGGACCGCAAACATGCTGAAGGGATAGTTGTCCCGCAGATCCGTCTTCACCGTAAACGGAAACTTCGCGAGATCGGACAGCTCCTTGAAATCGGACGGGTGCACGCCGGCGTTGTCAAAAGCCTTCCGATAATGCGCGACGTTGTCGTAGGCGTGTTTCAGCGACCAGGCGAGGCGCTGCGTCTGCAACGTCCGCATCTCGTCGCGGGATGCGCGCTCATGTGCGTCCATCTCGGCGCTATAGGTGCCGCCGCCTGCCTTGAGCCTGGTCAGAGCCATCTGCGTTTCCCCACATCTGTTTTCTTGATGCTTTTCTTGGCTTAGTCTTTTTGATCTTGCGCCGGCGGCAGCCACGTGCCCGGTATGACACGCGAATGCCCGCGGAATTCGGCTATGACGGTGTCACCGACCGTGACGCGCACGTCATAGATGCCGGAGCGGCCGCCGCGGGTAATCTCGCGCGCTGTGGCGACGAGCCGGTCGCCGAGCCTGCCCGGCCTGATGAAGGTGATCTGCCCTTGTGCGGCGACCACACGCTCATTGTGCGAGTTGCAGGCAAACGCAAAGGCGGAATCGGCCAGCGTGAAGATGAAGCCGCCATGCGCAATGCGCTGGCCATTCACCATGTCCGGCCGCACCGTCATCGCCAGTGTCGCATGGCCCGGACCGATCTCGACGATCTCTATGCCGAGGCCCTTGGAGGCATCGTCCTCGGCCCACATCGCGTCAGCACAGGCGCGAGCGACATCTTCAGGCGACAAGGCTGCTTTGACGTTCACGCGTCTCTCCCGGCTGGATCTTTTCGCATGATGTTCTGCCGCCCGATCGATTGAGTCAAATAATGCGACGCATTTGCATCATGGGAGCCTGATCCGCCCTCTCAGACATGATCATAGTCGACCACGACCCGCTCGGACGAAGGCTTGGCCTGGCAGGTGAGGACGAAGCCGGCCTCCAGCTCCCACGGCTCCAGCGAATAATTGATGTCCATCGGCGCTTCACCCTCGACGAGCTTGGCCCGGCAGGTCGAGCACATCCCGCCCTTGCAGGCGAAGGGCAGATCGACGCCGGCACGCAACGCGGCATCGAGGATCGCCTCTCCTTCCGCGACCGGAACCTCGCGGCGCTTGCCGTCGATGATCAGCGATGCCACTGCCTTCGGCGGCGCGTCGGGAGCAACCACCTTCTTCGGCCGCGGCTTGCCGCCGAACTCGGAGACGAACCGCTCGACATGGATGCGGTCCTCGGCGATGCCGAGTTCGCGGCAGGTCGTCTCGATCTCATCGCTCATGCCGAGCGGACCGCAAACGTACACGTGGTCGACGCTCTCGGCCGGCACCAACGAGCGCAGCAGCACCCTCACCTTCTCACCGTCCAGCCGCCCGTGCAGGATCGGGATGTCCTGATCCTCACCGGAGATGACGTGGAATATCGAGAGGCGATCGATGAAGCGGTCCTTCAATTCCTCCAGCGCTTCGAGGAACATGATGTTGGCGCTCGCGCGATTGCCATAGAACAGGAAGAAGCGGCTCTTCGGCTCCCGCGCCAGCACGCCCTTGACGATCGACAGGATCGGCGTGATGCCGGATCCGGCGGCAAAGCCCACATGGGTGCGCGGCGTTTCCGTCGCCGGGATCACGCCAAAGCGGCCGGTCGGCGTCATCACGTCGAGTTCGTCGCCGCATTTCAGCTCGTCCGCGGCCCAGCTCGAGAATGCGCCGCCGTCGACCTTCTTCACGGCGATGCGCATCTCGCCATCATCGGGGCCGGAGCAGATCGAATAGGAGCGCCGCACCTCCTCGCCATCGAGCATCGTGCGCAGCGTGAGATACTGGCCCGGCGCAAAGCCGTAATCGTTCGCAAGCTCCGCCGGGACAGCAAAGGTCATCGACACCGCGTCGGACGCCTCGCGGCGGAGATCGCTGACGGAAAGGCGATGAAAGCGGGGAGCGGCTGCTGACATGGTCAATGACACTTGAAGTAGTCGAAGGGTTCGCGGCAGGACTTGCAGCGCCACAGCGCCTTGCAGGAGGTCGAGCCGAATTCAGACAGGAGCTCGGTGTCTGCGGCGCCGCATTGCGGACAGGCCACGCTCTGCTCGCCGAACAGCGCGCGACGCGAATTCGAGGCCTGTGGTGGCGCGATGCCATAATCCCGCAGCTTGCGACGGCCCTCTTCGCTCATCCAGTCGGTTGTCCAGGCCGGCGACAACACGGTGCGGACCCTCGGCTGGCGAAAGCCAGCGCGCTCCAGCGCAAGCTCGATCTCGAGCGCGATCATGTTCATGGCCGGACAGCCGGAATAGGTCGGGGTAATCGCGACCTCGACCCGGTCGCCCGCGAGCGCGACGTCGCGGAGCACGCCAAGGTCGGCGATGGTCAGCACCGGGATTTCGGGATCGACGACGCTCGCCGCCGCGTCCCAGGCGCGCTGACGCAGGTCGCTGTCTGTTACGGTCACCATGTCTGCCCCGGGAACGTGCGCTGCATCGATTGCAGCTCGCTCAGGAGATGGCCGAGATGCTCGCTGTGCCGGCCGAAGCGGCCACCCTGCTGCATCCAGTTGTTCTGCGGCAGCGTGAGCGTCGCCTCTGTCACCACGCTCGTGATCGTCTTCAGCCAGCGCTCGCGCAACGGGGCCGGATCGATCGCAATTCCGGCGTCGATCAGGCCGCGCTCGCTATCGTCGACCGCAAACATCTCGCCGGTGAAGGCCCAGAGCTGATCGATCGCGGTTTGTGCGCGGGCATGGCTTTCCTCAGTGCCGTCACCGAGACGGATGATCCATTCCGAAGCGTGGCGAAGGTGGTAGGCGCTCTCCTTTTCCGACTTGGCGGCGACAGCGGCGAGCGTCGCGTCGCTCGACGTCATCATCGCGCGCCAAAAAAGATCGGCGAAGGCCGAGTAGAAGAACTGCCGCACCAGGGTCTGCGCAAAATCGCCATTGGGCTGCTCGACCAGAAGCAGATTGCGGTACTGCCGCACGTCGCGCAAATAGGCGAACTTGTCCTCGTCGTTGTCCTTGCCCTCCGTCTTGGCCGCATAGCTATAAAGCTCGCGCGCCTGGCCGATCAGGTCGAGCGCGATGTTGGAGAGCGCCATGTCTTCTTCCAGCATCGGCGCGTGCCCGCACCATTCCGACAGCCTGTGACCAAGGATCAGCGCATCGTCGGCGCGGCGCAGTGTGTAGAGCACCAGCGGTGCTTCGGAGACCTGGATGTTGGCGACGGACATCACATGTGCCCCACTTCTTCGGGCACGTCGTAGAAGGTCGGATGCCGGTAGACCTTGGATTCCGCCGGCTCGAACATCATGCCCTTTTCGGCGGGATCGCTGGCGGTGATCACGGTCGACGGCACGACCCAGATCGAGAGGCCCTCGCCGCGGCGGGTGTAGATGTCGCGCGCGGCTTGCAGCGCCATGGTCGCATCGCTCGCATGCAGCGAGCCGACATGCTTGTGCGCGAGCCCGTTGCGGCTGCGAATGAAGACTTCCCACAAGGGCGTATTCGGCGTGGCCATTATGATTTCCTCTATTCGGCGGCTTGCGCGGTCTGACGATGCGCGCGCTTGGCCGCATAAGCGGCGGCGGCTTCGCGCACCCAGGCGCCTTCGTCATGCGCCTTGCGTCGTGCGGCGACGCGGTCGCGGTTGCAGGGGCCGTTGCCGGCAAGCACCTGCTTGAACTCGGTCCAGTCGATCTCGCTGTAGCGCCAATGGCCCTCGGCATCCTGCGTCATGCCGGGATCGGGAATGGTGAGGCCCAGATATTGCGCCTGCGGCACAGTGGCATCGACGAATTTTTGGCGCAGCTCATCATTGGAGAAGCGCTTGATCTTCCACTTCGCCGAGGTGTCGCTGTGCTGGCTTGCGGCATCGGGCGGGCCGAACATCATCAGCACCGGCCACCACCAGCGGTTGAGCGCGTCCTGCGCCATCGCCTTCTGCTCGTCGGAGCCGCGGCACAGCGTCAGCATGATCTCGTAGCCCTGGCGCTGGTGGAACGATTCCTCCTTGCAAACGCGGATCATCGCGCGCGCATAGGGGCCGTAGGAGCAGCGGCACAGCGGGATCTGGTTCATGATCGCGGCGCCGTCGACCAGCCAGCCGATGGTGCCGATGTCAGCCCAGGTCAGCGTCGGATAGTTGAAGATCGAGGAGTATTTTGCCTTGCCTGCGAGCATGGCGTCGACCAGCTCTTCGCGCGAGGTGCCGAGCGTCTCGGCGGCGGCATAGAGATAGAGCCCGTGGCCGCATTCGTCCTGCACCTTGGCAAGCAGCGCGGCCTTGCGGCGCAGCGACGGCGCGCGCGTAATCCAGTTGCCCTCAGGCAGCATGCCGACGATTTCGGAATGAGCGTGCTGGGAGATCTGCCGGGTCAGCGTCTTGCGATAGGCCGCCGGCATCCAGTCGTTCGGCTCGATGCGCTCCTCGGCATCGATGCGCGCCTGGAAACGAGCCGCTTGTGCCGCGTCCTCGAGGTTGCGGTCATCCGCCTCGGCCGTGTTGAGCGCCTGGGTGTACATGCGCGTCCTCCCGATTTATTGGGAGCCAATATATAACAAGAATCTATCGATGCAATATATTTCTGTAACATAAAAATTCAGATATCAAAGCGGCGTTCCAGCACCTTGCGCGCCGGCGGCAGCGGTCCCTTCTCATTGGTTCCGTGGCTATCAAGCCATTGTTCCGACGGCACAAGCAGCGCGCGATAGATCTCGCCGCAGAGCGCGCGGGCCGCCCTGCCTGGCCAATCCGCCGGCAGCAGGCTCTCCGGCAACAGGGGATCGCGCAGCACGACGCGGCGGTAATAGTGGATCAGGAGGATGCGTGCGGTGAAGGCGTCAGCATCAGAGAGAGCCGTCCCGCGACCGATCGCGGCGCGGAGCGGCTCGAACATCTTCATGAATTTTTGATAGGCGTCCGCCGTGCGATCGAGCGGCCAGCTCGCGCTGAGCAGGCGCCGGCCGCTGTCGTCCTCGGCGGAGACTTCGAGCCGGATCGCGCCCGCAGCTTCGTCCGGCACGGGCACGCCCGACGGCGCAACCCACACGCCGGGCAGCGGACTGCCAAAACCTGCATTGCGCAGCGCCTCGCGCGAGACGTCGCGGTCTTCGCCATTGCCGATCAGCAGCAGTTCGAAGCGCCCGGTCCAGTCGGATGGCGGCGGATCGTAGATATGGCGCGTGGCGGCCTCAAACGTCTGGTGCCCCTTCTCGGCGAGGCGATAGAAAGAGTTACGGCCGACTTTTTCGCGCGTCAGCCAGCCGTCGGCCGCGAGCCGTGACATCGCCGTGCGCACGACACCGCTGTCGATGTCGAGGCCGGCGAAGAATTCGAGCAGCGTGCCCAGCCACACCGAGCCGCCGCGCGGAACGATGGCATCGCCGAACAGGGTGATGACGATGGAGCCGGTGCGCGACGGCTCGCGCTTGAGCTGGTCGATGATGCGGGACAGCGGATGCGCCATGGACGAGGCATAGCGCGATTTGCGCTGATGCCAAAGCCGGGCTCCACAGCCTCTTTTCACTCTCCTCGCATCCGCCTTCTCTAAAGCTTCGGCGGACAAGGGCGGGGAGAGGCGAAGAAAGCTAGCGATGCGGGTTCAGGTACACCATGCTGCGCCAGCCGCTGCGATCAAACGGCTGCCACTCGCCTTCGTCCTGTGCGAGACGGTCGGCGACCGCATAGACGACGGCAGGGTGATGGCCCATGCCGCAATGGCTGCTTTCGACCTCGATGCTCTCGGTCTGCGCCGAGGTCTTTTCCATGCAGCCCTGCCAGGCACAGACGCCATCAGTGCGGCTGAAAATAGCGGTGGTGGGCACCGGCGGCGGCTCGGCGAGCGCGCCACCGAACCGCGGATCCTCCTCGTCGGCCTTGCGACCGCTCGCCCACTCATAGACGCGCCACGCGTTCGTCGAGCGCGGATCGCCGGCAAAGGGGCTACCGAGCGTGATCACCTGACGCACGCGCTCCGGCATCATCTTGGCGAGCTGACGCGCATAGAGACCGCCGAGGCTCCAGCCGACCAGGCTGACTTTGCGGCCGTGGGTGTCGTTGAGCTCGTGGACGAGATCGACCATCGCGTGCTGCACGCCCGGACGAAGGCCGTAGTTGCGGCCCTGGCGCCAGCCGCTGACGGCATAGCCCTTGCCTTTGAGGAAGCTGCGCAGCGGCCGTGTCGACATGTCGGAGGCAACGAGGCCCGGCAGCACCAGCACCGGATGGCCGTCACCGCGCGGCGCCAGCGAGAGCAGCGGCAGCGCGCCGAGGAATGCACCCAGCTCGTGAATCGCCCGCCCCTCCAGAAACATCAGGGTGCGGGACGGCGGACGCAGGGTCTGGGCAGTAGCGGTCATCAAGGTTTCCTCTGGAGAAGCCACCGGCCGCGAATCGGGACCGGCATATGGGTGAGAATTCCAATACGCCGGCTTCTTGATCGTTCCGCAGCGCAACATGAATCAGCTAGGCGGCCGGTTCCCGACATTCAAGCGGGTGAGGCCCAAGGCCACAATAGGCCCAGGCGTTAATGCTAACGTCCGTGACGTAATAGTCACAGCATACGAAGCAGGAATTCTACGGAGTAAAGCGCCAGTCCCGCGAGCCCACCGATCAGCGAACCGTTGAAGCGGATGTATTGCAGGTCGCGGCCGATGTTGATTTCGATCAGCGAAATCAACTGCGTCATATTCCACGATTTCACCTGATCGGAGATGAAGGTCGAGACGCCGCTCTTCTGGTCGGCGATGAAGCTGCGCAGCACCGCCACCAGCCCCTTGTTGATCTCGCCGCGCAGTTCGGCATCGCCAGCGAGTGCCTCGCCGGCCGCGACGAACATGCCCGCGAGATGATGCTGCAGCACCTGCGTTTCGCCGGACGCGCTGCGCTCGATGAAGGCGCGCGTGTTGGACCACACCGTGCGGGCGAGATCGGCGAGCTCCGGCCGTGCCAGCAGATCGCGCTTCAGGCCGTCAATGCGATTGATGTAGGTCGGGTCGGTGCCGAGCCGGTCGACGAAGCTCAGCACCATCCGATCGAACTCGCCGCGGAACGGATGTTTGGGATCGCTCTGCACCTCCTCGAAGAAGGCGGTCGCCGACGCCACGATCTTGTTCACCAGGAATTTGTCAGCGCGGTAGAACCGCAGCAGGGTCGGCAGCTCCGCGCGGATCTTTTCGCGGATCATCGCCATCGTCTCCGCGCCCGTCAGCGTGTCGTGCATCACGCGCAGGAGATCGTCGAACAGCACCTGATGCCGCCCCTCCTCCACGAAACCACGCAACGTGCCGGCGGCGAGCGGCGCGAGATCGATCGACTGGAGCTGTGACGACATGCGGCGGATGATGAAGGTCATCAGCCCGGAGGTCTCGGTCGCTGACACCGCCTCCGGCAACAGGCGCAGCGCAAAGCGCGCGAGGTCGTCGCTGCGCTTGCGGTCGCGCAGCCAGTCGGCGACGAAGGAGCCGAAGTCGATCTGCCTCAGCTTGGCTTCGACTGGGGCCGCTTCCAGAAAATGCACCTCGATGAACTCGCCGAGTTTTTCGGCGATGCGCTGCTGATTGCTCTGGATAATCGCGGTATGGGGGATCGGCAGGCCCAGCGGCCGCTTGAACAGCGCGACAACCGCATACCAGTCGGCGAGCCCGCCGATGGTCGCGGCTTCCGCAAACGCCGCGATGAAGCCGAACACCGGATGCACGTTCAACAGCCATTTTGCGACCACGAACAGCGCTAGCGTCGAGGCCAGCACCAGGGTTGCCAGCGCCTTCACGCGTCGCAGTTCCGCCGCGCGTTGCGCGTCGCCGGGCGTGTCGAAGATGAAGCTGGCGGGTGGGGTCATGACGTAAGCAGATTATCCGTCATTCCGGGGCGATGCGAAGCATCGAACCCGGAATCTCGAGATTCCGGGTTCGCCTCTTCGAGGCGCCCCGGAATGACTGGGAGAGCACGGCACAAAAAACAAGGCCCGCCGAAGCGGGCCCTGAAATCACAGTTTCAACTCAACTCACGCAACGCGATCAGGCGGTCTTGTTGTAGACCTTCGCAAAATTGTCCTGAGCGGACTTCGCGCTGTTGGCGGCGAGCTTGCCGAGATAGTCGGTGGTCGCCTTGGCGCGCGAGACGAACACTTCGCCACGGGCACGGAGCAGGTCCGACTGGATCTGGACGGCTTCGTTGAGCGACTTCGCGGAAGCGAGCTTCTCGATGCCGGCGAAGAACGCCTCGGCGTCCTGGAAGATCGCCTGCTGGATGTTGCGGCTGATCTTGCCCGCCTCGGTGACGGACTCCGTCGCCGCGTTCTCGATGGCGGCGGTCACCCGCTCGGAGCCAGCGAACACTTCGGCAGCGCGATCCTTCGCGGTGTTGGCGGTCTTCTTGACGAACTCGCGGGCAGCCTCCGGAACTTCCAGGTTCTGGATGTTCTTCAGGGCGTCCTTGATGCCGTCGAAAGCAGAATTGGTTTCAGTCGTCATGGGGTCTCTCCATCCTCATTGGGTTGAGCTATGGGCTCACCCCGTCCGGATTGGCCCGGGGCACCCCCTATATGGCACGGTTAATGGTGCGTCGCAACAATCGTGTTGCGTTGCGATATCACGAAATCGTGAACAGCCTTAACGGCAGGCAGGATGCTGCCTCGGTAGCCGATCGGGAACCCAGCGCGGCCAGCCGGCCCGAGTGCTGGACGGCGCTTTTCAGTGCTGGACGGCGCCTGGCAGCCCATAGGCCTCCATCTGGGCCTGGACCTGCGCGATGTTGTGCCCGAGTACGACGATGTCGTGGGTCTTGCCGTCGACGTCCCGGACATGGTCCCTCAACAGCGCCTCGGCCTTGAAGCCGAGGCTCTCGAACAGCGCGATCGCCGCCTGCTGGTCGACCGTCATCTGGACCGACAGCTTTTCCAGGCCGGCGCCAAGGGCCAGCGCAAACGTCTCCTGCGAGAGCGCCCGCCCGACCCCCTTCCCGCGCACGTCGAGCGAAACCACCATGCGGATCTCGCCGACATGCGGCGACCAGGAATGCGGATCGCGCACCAGCGTGCCGCAGCCCACGACCGTGCCGCCCCTAACGGCGAGCAGGCTCGTGATCGCGCCGCGCTCGATCTCCTTGACCCAGGCCGACAGCACTTTTGGCTGGCTGATGTTGCGCGGCAGGAACAGGAGATCGTGGGTCGGCAGCGCCTTGCCGAAGGCCAGCACCGCAGGCTCGTCTGGCGGTGACATCAGGCGGATCTCGATATCGCCAGCCTCGGTCTTGACGTGACGCGGATAGGAACGCGCTTCGCTCATGTCGATCTCTTTCCCAACCAGGAGTCCAGTTTCGGCCACAGCCGCTTGATGGCATTGGCGCCGGCGACAAGGGAGACGTGACCGCCTTTCAGCATCACCTCTTCCTTATCCGTCGATCCGATCTTGGTGATCAGATGTTTTGCCGCGTCATACGGCACGATGTGATCGTGCTCGGCCACCGCGTGCAAAATCGGCACCTTGATATTATCGAGCTTCGCCGCGCGCCCGCCCACCGACATGCTGTCGTTGAACAGCTTGTTGTCCCACATCAGGTCCTTGGTGATGGCGCGGAAATACTCGCCCGCGAGCGGCAGCGTGTCGGTCGCCCAACGGTCGAACATCCGGTACGACTTCACGAACTCGTCGTTCCAGATGTTCTCCCACAACTGGATCTGGCTGACGGTGCGAGAAGCCGGGCGCAGCATCTCGAAGGACGACAAAATCATCTCCGGCGGCACGTTGCCGACGCTGTCGACGAGGCGGTCGACGTCGAAATAGCGACGGTCGGAGAAATTGGAGAACAGCTTCATCTCGCGAAAGTCGATCGGCGTGGTGAAGCAGATCAAATTCTTCATCGGCCCGTCGTTGAAGATCGAGCCGTAGAGCAGCGAGAGCACACCGCCGAAACAATAGCCGATGACGGAGACGTCCGTCTCGCCGGAATCCTGCTGCACCCGGCGCACACAATCCGGGATGAAGTCGAGGACATAGTCCTCCATGCGCAGGCTCTTCTCCTCCGGGCGGGGCGCGGTCCAGTCCAGCATGTAGACGTCGTAGCCGCGCTTGAGCAAGAATTCGATAAAACTCTGGCCGGGCACGAGGTCGAGGATGTAGCCGCGGTTGGTGGTCGCCATCACGATCAATACCGGAATGCGGTAGACTTCGTCGGACTGCGGCCGGTAGTGATAGAGGCTCATCGTGCCGCGCGAATGCAGCACGTCCTTCGGCGTCGATCCGAGCGTCGGGCCCGAGGTCGAGAAATATTCGACGCCCTTGATGCTGCGCTGGATCGCGCGCTGTACCTCGGACTGGATGCGTTCCGGGATCGATGCGAAATCCAGCGTGGTCGATGCGTTCATTTCTGCTCTCCACCCTCGGACGGTGGACGCTTGGTGCGCGGCGGCCGCGGCGTGGTGTCGGTGCCCTGCGCCACGCCGGCACTCGCGACCATCTGGCTCAGCATCGATTTGATCTCGCCGATCTGGCCTTCGATGGATTGCAGCCGTTCTGCCAGGCTTGTGACCTGCTCGCGGCTCGGCAGGTTCATCGTGACGAGGTACTTCTCCATGAGCTCGCCGAGCTGCTTCTGAGCACCTGCAGCAACGCCTCCCACGCGGTTCATCGCCTGCGAGAATTCTGGCGAGGCCATGGCTTTGTTGGCGAAGGAGTTGAAGCCCTGCTCCATCTCGCCAACCATTTTTTGCCACATGGCAACGGGGTCGTTGATCTTGTCGGTCATCGGCGTCCTCCACTCACGAGGGCTTTTGGGATGCCCTTCTTTTTCCGCCATACGACACCGTTGCGGCGAGCCGGTCAACCCGGGAGAAGCGGCGGCGATAAGCGGCTCCATGTCGCGCGCGAGGCTTCTTTGCGGCGGCAAACCATGCGATAGAACGGAGGTCGTCCAACCGGTTTCCAAGGAGCGGTCCGTGAACGCCTCTGCCCATCAACCGCCGCAGATCGCGCGCGCCAACGGCATCGACATCTGCTACGAGATTTTCGGCGATGCGAATGCCGAGCCGCTGCTGCTGATCATGGGTCTCGGCGCCCAGATGATCCATTGGGATGATGCGTTCTGCGAAAAGCTCGCCGCACGCGGCTTTCGTGTGATCCGCTTCGACAATCGCGACATCGGCAAGTCCAGCCACATGACCGGCGGCAAGCGGCTGACGCCGTTCGAGCTGCTAAAGCTCCGGTTCCTCAAAATTCCGGTGGCAGCGACCTACAAGCTCATCGACATGGCGAAGGACACGGTCGGGCTGATGGATGCGCTCGGCATCAAGTCCGCGCATCTGGTCGGCGCCTCCATGGGCGGCATGATCGCGCAGGAGGTGACGCTATCGTTCCCGCAGCGCGTGCGCTCGCTCACCTCGATCATGTCGACCACGGGCAATCCGCGCGTGCCGCCGCCGACGCGGGAGGCGGCCGCGATGCTGATGGCACCCCCGCCGCGCAGCAAGGAAGAATATATCGAGCGCTTCGGCAGGACCTGGAAGGTGCTGCGCGTCGGAAGCTTTCCGGAAGAAGAAGCCCTCGATCCCGGCCGTGCCGAGCGCACCTTCGCCCGCGGCCTCAACCCCGCCGGGGTCGGCCGCCAGTTGCGTGCGGTGCTGGCCTCAGGCAGCCGCAAAGAGCGTCTGCACAAGGTGACCGCGCCGACGCTGGTGATTCACGGCACCGTCGATCCGCTGGTGCGCCCCGAAGGCGGCAAGGACACCGCGGCCTCGATCCCGAACGCAAAGCTGTTGATGATCGACGGCATGGGCCACGCGCTGCCGGCGCGCTTCTGGCCCGAGATCATCGGCGCGATCGACGAGCACGCCCATCGCGCGGCGGCGAAGGCGGCGTAGATCGACGCAGGCGGTCTCCTCACGGTGACCATGTGAGCTGCCGGTTACTCTCTTAACGTAAGCCGGTGCGAAAGCTATACAGGCCTCCCTCAATCGCAAGAAAGAGACTGCGGCCTCTCGGAGCTCACATGCATCTCATCGTCCGGCCGGCCGCCATGATTGCCGCTTCAATGCTCATGCTGTCCGGCGCCGCGATAGCCGCCAGCGCGCAAGAAGAGGCCAATCGCAAAACCGTGCTTGCCTTCTACGAGAAGGGGCTCAACCAGAAGGACGCGGATGCAGCCCTCGCCCATGTCGGCGACCGCTACGTCCAGCACAATCCGAACGCCGCCGATGGTCCCGACGGCTTCCGCAAATTCATCGGCTTCCTGCGCGAGAAATTTCCGAACTCGCACGGCGAGATCAAGCGTAGCTTCGTGGATGGCGACTATGTCATCCTGCACGTTCACGCGGTTCGCGAGCCCGGCACCAGGGGCAACGCGATCGTCGACATTTTCAAGCTGGAGAATGGCAAGATCGTCGAACACTGGGACGTCGTTCAGCCCATCCCCGAAAATCCGGCGAACAACAACACGATGTTCTGACGGGCGCGTTGGGCGACCACGTCAGGTCTTCGTCGCGATCCAGATCACGTGCCGGGCGCCGCCGCCTCGTCCGGTGGCGCGGACGGCGACTTCGTTGACGTCAAATCCGGCCTGTTGAAGCCGTCTCGTGAATTTCGGATGCGGGCCGGACGACCAGACGGCAAGGACCCCGCCGCGCCGCAACGCGGTGTGCGCAATTCTCAGTCCAGCGACGTCGTACAGCGCGTCGTTAGTCCTGCGGGTGAGACCTTCCGGGCCGTTGTCGACGTCGAGCAGGATGGCGTCAAATGTGAGCGGATGCCTTTCGATGACCCGTGCGACGTCGGCTTCACGAATCTCGACGCGGGGATCGTCCAGGCTGTCGCCAAAAATCTCCGCCATCGGCTCCCGTGCCCAGGCGACGACCTCGGGAACCAGCTCGGCCACCACGATCTTCGCCTGCTTCCCCAGCACGCCGAGCGCAGCACGGAGCGTAAAGCCCATGCCTAGGCCACCGATCAACACGCGCGGCTTAGCGACCTTCTCGATCTTCTTCGCTGCGAGCGTGGCGAGCGCCACTTCCGAGCCCGACAGACGGCTGTTCATCAGCTCGTTGGTCCCGAGCTTGATGGAGAACTCCTTGCCGCGACGCATCAGGCGGAGTTCGTCCTTGGTGCCGGGAATGCGCGCGGTGCCGAGTTTGAGCCAGGGAATCATGACACGCGTTCTAGCACGGCAGAGATTCGTAGGGTGGTTAGCCGAAGGCGTAACCCACCTCTTTGCTATCCGCGTCGACAGAAGCGGCGGGTTACGCCGCGCGGCCTGCGCTTCGCGCAGCCGCTCAGCTAACCCACCCTAGGAACCGCAATCCGCGGTCAGCCGCCGGCCCAGACGTCGAGCACGTAGCGGTTCTTCGCGCCGAGATCCTCGATCCAGCGGGCACCGGCGGCGGCATCGCTGCCGGTCTTCTCGCGATAGATCGCGACAAGCGCCGCCTTCACGTCCGGCTCCATCTTGCCGCCATCGCCGCAGACATAGATGATCGCGCCTTGCTCGATCAGGGACCAGACCTTGTCCTTCTGCGCGGCGAGCACATGCTGCACATAGGTCTTCGGTCCGTCGGCACGCGAGAAGGCCGTAAAGAGCTCGGTGATGCCGCCGGCCGCCAGCGACTTCAGCTCATCCGCGTAAAGAAAATCCTGATCAGGATGGCGGCAGCCGAAGAACAGCATCGCGGGCCCAAGCGTGGCACCCTTCGCCTTGCGCGCGGCACGCTCCTGGAGGAAGCCGCGGAACGGCGCCAGCCCCGTGCCCGGCCCGATCATGATGATCGGCACGGAGGAATCGTCCGGCAGGCGGAAGCCCGCCTTGGTCTCGCGCACGATGGCATAGATGGTGTCGCCGACCCGGCGATCGCACAGATAGTTCGAGCAGATGCCCTTGTAGGTGCCGCGGCCGGACGCCGCCGGCCCCTCGACAACACCAACGGTGACGCTGCAACGCGCGGGGTCCACCGAGGGTGAGGACGAGATCGAATAATAGCGCGGCGCCAGTAGCGACAGCATTTCCAGATAGGCATGGAACGGCAATTCGCAGGCCGGATATTCCAGCAGCAGGTCGAGCACCGATTTTCGCTTGGCGAGAATCCCGCTGCGATAGCGCTCGCTCGCCTCCGCATCGTCGCCGACGAAGGCGAGAAGTTTTGGCTTGGTCACGGGGCAGCGGGTGTGCTCCGACATGATCTGGATCTGCTTGCGGGTCGCGACCTGCTGGAGCTCGACGAAGTCGGTCAGGAGCTGGCCGACCGAGACGGTCTCGCCGACCGGCAATTGCGCGCGCCTCCCCTCGGCAACCCCGAGCCTGATCTGGTCGGCGGGCAGGAAGCCGAAGCGGCGGGCGACCGCATCGACCAGTGCAGGATCGTTGCGCGGCACGACGCTGAGGTGGTCGCCGACGCGATAGGTCACGCCCGGCGGCAACTGCACCTCGATGTGACGGGTTGAGCGCTCCGACGGGTTGGGACCTTCCTTGTTCTGGAGCTCGTCATTTGCGAGGAGCTTCATCGCCGCTGTGCCGCCGAGTGCCGCGATCGCATTGACCGCACCGGGCGCGACCGGCTCGACCTTGTAAAGCGGCTCGTCGTCTGCGCTGCGGCTGAAATTCGCGGCCAGCCCGAACTCCTTCATCGCCGCTGGCGCAACCGAGGCAAACCACTTCTCGAACTGGCCGTCGAGATCGCTGCGCGCATCGCCCTCACCGCGCGCATGGACGCTGCGCGCGCCGTGGGCGGCGAGTTGCTCGTCGATGAAGCGCGGCACGGATTGATAGGTCGCCGCCCAGTCGCTGTTGCCGCAGCCGAACACGGCATAGCGCACCTTTGCAAAGGCGTCCTTCGGCAGCTCGCCATGCAGCGACTTCACGAACTGCGTGGCATTGTCTGGCGGCGCGCCGTTGTAGGAGGCGCAGAAGATCAGCACGCCGCCCTCCGTCGGCAGCTTGCCGACATGATTGTCGAGCGGCGCGAGCTTGCTGGCGAAGCCGTTGACCTGTGCGAGGTCGGCGACGCGCGCTGCCATTTCCTCGGCGGTGCCGAGATTGGAGCCGTAAAGCACGAGCAGCGGCGTGTTGTGGCCCGGACGCGCGGTGGCGCGCGGCGTGGCCGCGCCTGTGCTCACTGTGGCCGCCGCCGGTCCCGCATAGGTGCCGCGCTCGCGGTCGGCGCGCGGGCGAACCTTGATCTTGAAGCCTTCCGGCTTCATCGTCAGCGTTTCCTTCAGATGCATCTGGTAACGCTGATGATCGACCAGCTTGAAACGCTGGAGGATCATGCCGAGCGCGAGTGCGGCCTCGTGCATGGCAAAACCGCGACCGATGCAGGCGCGCTGGCCGTTGCCGAAGGGTTTCCAGGCGTTGACCGGACGCTTTGCCTCCGCCTCGCGGCTAAAGTTCTCGGGATCGAAATTGTCGGGGTTCGGGCCCCAGACGCTGGGGTCGCGGTGCAGCGCCGTCACCAGGATCGTCGTGAAGGTGCCCTTCCTGAGCTTGTACTTGCCGCCGCCGATCGTCTCGTCCTTCAACGGCGAGATGCCATAGGCTGGCGCCGGCGGCCACAGCCGCAGCGCCTCCTTCAGGATCTGGGTGATGTATGTGAGCTGCGTCACCTGCTGATAGGTCGGCCGGGCATCGACATTCGGACCGAAGACGCGGTCGACCTCGTCATAGGCCTTCTTCAGGATATCCGGATGCTTGAGCAGCGCGTAGAGCGTGTAGGACAACAGCCCGCTGGTGGTCTCGTGGCCCGCAATCAGGAAGGTGTTGATCTGGTAGCGGATGTTAATGTCGTCGAGCTGCTCGCCGGTCGAGCGGTCGACGCCGGTCATCATGGCGGCCAGCATGTCCTTCTTGTCGTCGATCGCCTCCGCGTTCTTGCGGCGCTCGGCGATGATCTCGTCCACCATCTTATTCATGAAGGCGACGTCTTCGGCAAGCGTCTTGCGGCGCTTCTGCATCCAGATCTGCTCGAACGGCAGGCCGCGCGTCATCATGATGGTTTCGAGCGAGCGCACCAGCGACTCGACGAAGGGATGGTAGTCGGTCCGGTAGAACGAGTTGAAGCGGTAGTCGAAGCCGCACAGGCCGATGGTGTCGAGCGTCAGCGCGGTCATGTCATGGACGACGTCGATCTCGTCGTCGGCATTGAGCCGCTCCCATTTCTTGACGAGCTGCTCGGCGATATCGATCATGCTCGGGTGATAGGACTGCATGGCGCGGTTGCCGAACGGCTGCAGCAGGATGTTGTGCGCCTTGCTCCAGTTCGGCTCGTTGGTATCGGCCGTGAACAACCCGTCGCCGCCGACCGCGCGCACGCGCCGCAGCGCACCGCGCACCGCCTTGTCGAACCGCTTCTCGTCGGAGAGCTCGTCGACGAGGTCATGGCCGGAGACGATGACGAGCGGCGCGCCCATCATGTCGAGCCAGAAGATCGGCCCCAGCTCTTTGGCAAGCCGCGTCAGGTGCTGCACCGGTGCCGCCGAATCCAGCGACAGCATGTTGCCGACCACCGGCTTGGTGGGCGGATGCGGAATCGGGTTCAAACGATTCTTGGATGACATTGACCTGCGTATCCCCCTGCCTCGTTATTCAACGTCGTCATTGCGAGCGTAGCGAAGCAATCCAGAAATGTATCCGCGGTCGCAGATCTGGATTGCTTCGTCGCTTCGCTCCTCGCAATGACGAATTACCCGAACCGCCTTCTACGCCATTCGATCAGCTTGGCGCTGACCTCCTCCGGCTTTTCCTGCTGCGTCCAATGGCCGCTGTCCTTGACCAGATACTTCTCCAGGTCCGGCACGAGCCTCTCCATGCCGTCGGCTGCGGACGGCGGCAGCACGGCGTCGTTCTCGGCCATGATCATCAGCGAAGGCACGTGGACGTGATGGTCCAGTCCCGCCGAGCGCAGCCAGTTGCGGGTGAAGTTGCGGTACCAGTTGATGCCGCCGGTAAAGCCGGTCTTCGTGAAGGTGTCGACAAACACCTTCTTCTCCTCCGCCGACAGGATTGGCGTGCGCGGATCATGCTTCGCGTCGTAGTTCGCTATCATCTGCGGAAACGCCAGGTTGATCCGGGCCGAAGCGCCAATGCCGGCAATCGGCTCTTCCTCCGGCGCATCCGCAGGGCGCGCGACCGGTTTGCGCATGAACGCATCAAATGTCTGCTCGACGCGGCTGCCGAAAATCCGGTCGGGCGCACGCCCCGGATCCTGGAATTGGACAATGTACATGTGATCGCCGAAGCGCTGGCGGAACAGCGCGATCGGATCTGCCGGCGCGCGGTCCCAATGCGGCGTGTTGACGCCGACGACGCCGGCGACGCGTGCGGGATGCCGCAGCGGCATCTGCCAGACGACGAAGCCGCCCCAGTCGTGGCCAACGAAGATTGCCTTGTCGATTCCGAGCTGGTCGAGCAGGCCGACGAGATCGCCGGTCAGATGTTCGAGGTCGTAGTCCTCGACCGTATCAGGCCGGTCGGTCGCACCATAGCCGCGCTGATCGGGCGCGATCACGCGGATGCCGGCCTCGCTCAGCGCCTTGATCTGGTAACGCCAGGAGAAGGCGAGCTCCGGCCAGCCGTGGCAGAGCACCATCGGCGGCTTGTCGGTCTGCGGGCCAGCCTCGTAATAGCCCATGCGGATTCCGTTCGTCTGCACGAACTTGAGCGGCGGCATTTCAATCATCGCAAACGTCCTGACTTCCTATTCGGCGGCGCCCTTGATGTCGGCTGCCGGCGGGTCGTAGGCCGCCTCCAGCGCGGCGAACTCCTCCGGCAGCATGTCGCACATCACCTGCACATGCGGGATGATGTTGGCGCCGACGATGAAACCGAAATCGAGCTGATCGCGATAGCTCTGCACGGTGATGTTGAGCGCCTGACCGTGGGTCGAGATCGACACCGGGAAGATGTGCAACAGCTCCGCGCCCGCGGCATACAGCGTCTGCCGCGGCCCCGGCACGTTGGAGACCGTGATGTTCGCGGCCGGCGGCAGCACGTCCGACAGGTTGGAGCGGCTGTAGAGCAGAGCCAGGATCTGAACCATGATCGGCGCGCCGAGCATCGAGATATTGGAGACCTGCGGCATCAGCGCGCGCAGCGGATGCGACATCTCCTTGGACTTGGTCGACTGCGCGATGATCGCCTCCAGTCGCGCCTTGGGATCGTCGATATTGGTGGCGATCGAGCAGATCATGCCGAACACCTGGTTGTTGGCTTCGGTGTTGCCCTCCTCGCGCAGCGAGATCGGCACCGCCGCGGTCAGCGACTTCGGCGGCAGCGTGCCATATTGCTTGAGGTAGCGCCGGACCACGCCGGAGGCGAGCGCCAGCACGACGTCGTTGAGCTTGCCGCCGGCCCGCTTGGCGAGCGCCTTCGAGCGCGACAGCGAGATCGAGACACCGGCAAAGCTGCGTTCGGACGAGATCGTCTTGTTGAGAATGGTCGGCGGCGACACCATGCTCGCGAGGCTCTCGCGCGAATTGGGATCAGCGACCTTGCCGAGCACGTCCGAGACGCTCTTGAGCACCGTCGGGATGTTGCCGGCGAAGCGCACCGCGCTCTCGATCTGGTACATCGCATTGTCGAACAGGATCGAGCCGATGTCGCTCTTGCCGGTGCGCGGCAGTTGCAGATTTTTCGCCGCCGCCGACGCGTCGAGCGGCTGGCTGAAAAGCTGCTGGTAGGAATCGAGCAGATTGGCCGCGATGTCGCGCGGCTCCTGTCCGGTCTTGGCGCCGGCCGTCGGCGGTTCGACCGTCCGGGGGATCGGCGAGATGTCGTAGATCATGCTGGTCAGCGCCGCACCGGCACCGCCGTCGATGGCGGCATGGTGCATCTTGGAATAGAGGCCGACCTCGTTGTTCTTCATGCCCTCGAACACGTAGAACTCCCAGAGCGGGCGGGCACGGTTCAAGAGCTTTGCATGCATCCAGCCGACGATGCGCTCGAGCGTGGCGCGGTCGCGCGGCGCCGGAAGGCTGGCACGGAAGATGTGGCGGTCGATGTCGAACTGGTCGTCCTCGACCCAGGAGGGATGATCTATGTCAAGCGGCGCCTTTTCCGGCCGCGCCTTCAGGATCGGCGCGATGTGCAAGCGCGAGACGATCATCGCCTTGAAGTCTTCGAAGAAGTCGCCCTTGTAGTCGTCGGGTAGGCGGAAGATCGCCATGCTTCCGACATGCATCGGCATTTCCGGCGTTTCCAGATACAGAAATGACGCGTCCAGTGACGACAGCTTCTTACCGTCAGCCATAGTTCCCTCCCGAAAAATCTCAATGGGCGCCTTTCCGGCGCCTCTTCTCAAGCCGGTACTGTAGGGTCCGGCGGGGCATATGCAATGGCAAACGGGCCCGCCCGGTCAAATGGCCAGAACTCCCCCTCGGGCTGGGCCAGACGATCGGCCACCGCCCAGAGCGCCGCCGGGTTGACGCCGAGGCCGATATGGCTGGCGAACAGCACTTCGATGTTCTCGGCCCGCTCCGATGGATGCAACAGGCAGGTACGCCAGTTCACGATGCCGTCGCTGCGGGAATAGATCGAGCTGCACGGCACCGGCAATTCGCCGGCGATCGCGTCGCGCAGCTCGACATAGTCGTCGACCCGCTCGCCCGACAGCGCTTCGTAGAGCCGCGTCGCATTGGTCGCCCGCACGTCGTTGGCAAAGGGGCTGCCGAGCGTGACGACGTAGCGAACCATGTCGGGCGCCTGGAGCGCGAGGTCGCGGGCATAGACGCCGCCGAGGCTCCATCCGATCAGGCTGACCTTGCGCCCCGTCTCCTGATGGATCTCGGCAAGACGGGCCCGCAGCGCGTCACGGATACGCGCAAGCCCGCCGAGGTTGCGGCCCATCCGCCAGGCATGGGCGTCATAGCCGAGCTCACGGAGATAGCGGCGGATCGGCACCATCGAAAGATCGCTGGCGAGGAAGCCGGGCAGCGCCAGCACGGGATGACCGTCACCCCGCGGCGCGCGCATCAGCAATGGCGACAGAACGAGGCTGGCATTGAGCTCGAACAGCCCCCGCGCCTCCGCAAGCATGAGGCCGAGGCTCGGCGGACGAAGCCGGCTCGAGGCCCGCGCTTCGTGTGAGTCCGACGGCATTATTTCTTCTTGTCGCTGCTGCGCGTCCCGCCCAGGCCCGCCATGGTGATGAACATGTCCTGGAACCGTTCGGCGAGTTTTGGATCGAACGTGAACCAGCTCTGCAGCAGCGATTCAGGCGAGACCTTATCGATGTTGGACATCATCTGCTGCTGCAGCTTGTCCATCACGGCGGTCTGCATCGGCATCACATCGGGCAGGCCGAAGAACTGACGCGCCTCGAGGGGGGTGCAGTCGATTTCGATGTTAACCTTCATGTCCCCTCCAAAAGCGGATTCGAGCGGCGTGACACAGTATCACCGCGAGTTGTGGTGCGACGCAAGCGACCTGATGCCGGCCGCAGGCGGCCCTCCCCCCAATTGCCGGATATGGTCAATCAAATCGTGCCCTCCGGCATGTGCCACCCAACCGGTGATCGATGGCCGGCAGCGTCGCTCCCACCCCTTCATTCCGCACGGCGAAAGTCGAATGTCGCGCGCTCGGCTCTGCCTCTAAACCTTACAGGTCAGCATTGCTGCACAGCGGCGCAAGTTGGTGCGTTCCTTGCTGGAATCGCGCTTGCACGGGTCGAGAACTCTGGGCAACATGGATTAATCAGCTCCGCCGACAACCAAAAATCACCGGCGTAGCAGAGCGGAGAAGGTCAAGAATGTCAGTCGGTCGAAGTGTGTTTGCGGCGACGCTCGCCGGTATGCTTGCGTTGACGGTTTCGCCGGCGTCCAGCCAGACGCTGCGCTATGCCAACCAGGGTGACCTGAAGTCGCTCGATCCCTATACCCTCAACGAGAGCACCACCCACGCCCATCTCGGCCACGTCTATCAAGGCCTCACCGCGCGCGACAAGGACCTCAAGATCATTCCGGCGCTGGCAGAGAGCTGGGAAACTCCGGAGCCGACCCGCTGGCGCTTCCATTTGCGCAAGGGCGTGAAATTCCACAACGGCGACCCCTTCACCGCCGACGACGTCGTCTTCTCGGCCGACCGCGTCCGCAAGAAGGGCTCAAATATGCAGACGCGCCTTGCGGCCGACGTCAAGGTCGTCAAGGTCGACGACTACACCGTCGATTTCGTCCTGCCCTCGCCCAATCCCATCCTGCATAATGCGTGGGACGTCTGGTACATCATGGACAAGAAATGGGCCGAGGAGAACAACGTCGTCGATCCGACGCCGGTGGCGGCGACCACGCCGAGCTACGCCTCGCTGCACGAGAACGGCACCGGTCCCTTCACCATCGAAAGCCATCAGCCCGGCGTGAAGACGGTGTTCAAGGCCAACCCCAATTACTGGGGCAAGGTCGAAGGTAACCTGAAGGAGATCATCTTCACCCCGATCTCCTCCGATGCCACCCGCGTCGCCGCGCTGCTCTCGGGCGAAGTCGACGTCATCGAGCCGGTGCCGATCCAGGACATCTCCCGCGTCGATTCAAGCCCGAACGCCCAGGTGCTGAAGGGGCCTGAGCTGCGCACCATTTTCATCGGCTTCGATCAGGTCCGCGACGAGTTGCTCTACTCCAACGTCAAGGGCAAGAACCCGTTCAAGGACGTCCGCGTCCGCGAAGCCTTCTACAAGGCGATCGATATCGAGCTGATCAAGACGCGCGTGATGCGCGGTCTGTCGACGCCGTCGGCGCTGATGATCGCGCCCGAACTGTTCGCACTATCCAAGAGCTTCACGCGCCCGAAATTCGATCCTGATGGAGCCAAGAAGCTGCTGACCGAAGCCGGCTATCCCGACGGCTTCGAGGTCACCATGGACTGCCCGAACGACCGCTACGTCAACGACGCCGCGATCTGCCAGGCCGTGGTCGGCATGCTCGCCCGCATCGGCGTCAAGATCAATCTCCTGGCACAGCCCAAGGCGCAGTATTTCGCCAAGGTGCTGAAGCAAGGCAACTACCAGACCTCGTTCTTCCTGCTGGGCTGGACGCCAAGCACGATGGATTCCCACAACGTGCTCAATGACATCATGGGCTGCCGCGACGATGCGAAATCCTCGCGGGGCGAGGCCAATCTCGGCGGCTACTGCAACAAGGAGTTCGACGCCATCACCGACAAGGTGCTCGTCGAAACCGACACCGAGAAGCGCAACCAGCTGATCAAGGAGGCCTACGCGATCGGCATCAAGGACTGGTCCTACATCCCGCTGCACCAGCAGGCACTGGCCTGGGGCGTATCGAAAAAGGTCAACCTGCCGCAACGTGCCGACAATCTGGTCATGTTCCATTGGGCGACAAAGAAGGATTAGCGTCAGTTGAACACAGGGTCCCGGCAGCGTCAGGCTTCCGGGACCTTTCCTTTTCCGGCTGACAAAGACGTCGCCAGACACATTCAAGGAAAGTGGAAGGAATGCTCGCTTTCACTCTTCGCCGCGCCGTCCAGGCCATCGGCGTCATGTTCGCCGTCGGCATCATCGCGTTCTCGATGTTCCGCTTCGCCGGCGACCCCGTCAACCAGATCGTCTCGATCGACACGTCGGCGGCCGAACGCGAAGTCGTGCGCAAGTCGCTCGGCCTCGATGATCCGGTGCCGGTGCAGTTCGTGCGCTATTTCGCCGATGCCGCGCAATTCAAGTTCGGCGTCTCCTATCAGTTCCGCCAGCCGGTCGCGACGCTGTTGATGGAGCGTATGCCGGCGACGCTGGAACTGGCAGTCTGCGCGACCGTATTTGCAATGGTGCTCGGCATCCTGATGGGCGTCTATTCGGCGCTCAAGCGCGACACCGTGCTCGCCAAACTATTCCAGGCCGTTTCGCTGATCGGCATCTCGCTGCCGACCTTCCTGATCGGCATCCTCCTGATCTATCTGTTCGCGGTGACATTGGGCTGGTTGCCCTCGTTTGGCCGCGGCGAGGTGATCAAGCTCGGCTGGTGGACCACCGGCCTGCTCACGCTGTCGGGCCTGAAGGCGCTGATCATGCCCTCGATCACGCTCGGCCTGTTCCAAATGACCCTGATCATGCGGCTCGTGCGCGCGGAGATGCTGGAAGTGCTGCGGACCGACTATATCCGCTTCGCCCGCGCAAGGGGGCTGACCACCCGCGCCGTCCATTTCGGCCACGCGCTGAAGAACACCCTCATTCCCGTGATCACGGTGGCCGGACTTCAGTTTGGCTCGGTTATTGCATTTTCGATCATCACCGAAACCGTGTTCCAATGGCCGGGCATGGGACTTCTGTTCGTGCAGGCCGTGCAAAACGTCGATATCCCGATTATGGCCGCCTACCTGCTGATGGTTTCGCTCATCTTCGTCACCATCAATCTGGTGGTCGACATCCTCTACACCGTGGTCGATCCGCGCCTGCGCTCGACCGTCGGCCGCGCCGCATAAGGCAGCCCTGCATGTCCGACGCCATCGCCTCCAATTCCGACAAGCCGAACGCGCTGCCGACGCATGCCGCCCGCGGCTGGCTCAGCCGCGCGCTCGACAGCGACATCTTCCATTCGTTCCGCCGCTCCAAGCTGACCATGGTGGCAGCGGCCATCACCGTGCTGTTCTTCCTGCTCGCGATCTTTGCATCCGCGCTCGCGGTGCAGAACCCGTTCGATCCGGCGCAGCTGCAATTGATGAACTCGCGGATCTCACCGCTCTGGACCGCCGACGGCCAGAGCCCGTTCCTGCTCGGCACCGACGAGCAGGGCCGCGACGTGTTCTCCGCCATCCTCTACGGGCTGCGTATCTCGCTCGCCGTCGGCGTGGCCGGCGTGATCTTCGCCGGCGCGCTCGGCATCGCGCTCGGCCTGATCGCCGGGTATTTCGGAGGCGCGGTCGACGGCGTGATCATGCGGATCGCCGACGTGCAACTCACCTTCCCCGCGATCCTGATCGCGCTGCTGGTCAATGGCATCGCAAAATCGATCCTCGGCAACAGGCTGGATGCCAACAGCATGCTGGTGGTGCTGGTGATCTCGATCGGGCTGAGCTTCTGGGTGGGGTATGCCCGGACGGTGCGCGGCTCCGTGATGGTCGAGAAGAACAAGGACTACGTGGCAGCCGCGCAGCTGATCGGCCTGCCCGCACCGAAGATCATGGTGCGGCATGTCCTGCCGAACACGATGGGCCCGATCCTGGTCATCGCCACGATCAACCTCGCGCTTGCCATCATCACCGAGGCGACCCTGTCCTTCCTAGGCGTCGGCCTGCCCGACACAATGCCCTCGCTCGGCACTCTGATCCGGATCGGCAACAACTATCTGTTCGCCGGCGAATGGTGGATCGTCGCTTTCCCTGGCCTGGCGCTCGCCGCCTTGATCCTCTCCATCAACCTGCTCGGCGACTGGCTGCGCGACGCGCTCAATCCCAAACTCCGATGAAGTTGCCTCGCTCATGACCGACACCGTTCTCTCCGTGCGCAATCTTCAGGTCGAGTTCGCCTCGCGCCGCGGCACGCTGCGCGCCATCGACGGCGTTTCCTTCGACATCGCCAAGGGCGAGGTGCTGGGCGTGGTCGGCGAATCCGGCGCCGGCAAGTCCGTGACCGGGCTAGCGGTCATCGGTCTGATCGATCCGCCCGGCCGCATCGCCGGCGGCGAAATCCATCTGTCGGGCCGGCGTATCGACAATCTGCCGCCGGAAGAGATGCGGCGCGTGCGCGGAAAGCGCATCGGCATGATTTTTCAGGATCCGCTGACCTCGCTCAATCCGCTGTATCGGGTCGGCGACCAGATCGTGGAGACAATCCGCACCCATCTCAGCCTGTCCGAAACGGCCGCGCGCCGCCGCGCCATCGACCTGCTCGCCGAGGTCGGCATCCCCGCGCCGGAAAAACGCATTGACGGCTATCCGCACGAATTCTCCGGCGGCATGCGCCAGCGCGTCGTCATCGCGCTTGCGATCTGCGCCGAGCCCGAGCTGATCATCGCCGACGAGCCGACCACCGCGCTCGACGTCTCCGTGCAGGCGCAGATCATCTCACTGATCAAGCGTCTGGGCCGCGACCACGGCACCGCCGTGATGCTCGTGACCCACGACATGGGGGTGATCGCGGAAACCTCCGACCGCGTCGCGGTGATGTATGCCGGGCGTGTCGCCGAGATCGGCCCGGTGCAGGACGTCGTGAGGAATCCGCTGCACCCCTATGCCAAGGGCCTGATGGGCGCGATCCCGACGCTCGCGGGCGAGGACAAGCGGCTCGTACAGATTCCCGGCTCAATGCCACGCCTGTCGGCGATTCCGCGCGGCTGCTCCTTCAATCCGCGCTGCGCCTTTGCCTTCGACCGCTGCCGGGTCGATCGCCCCGAGCCGCTGCGCCAGGGCACGCAATCCGTCGCCTGCCATCTCTATGACACGGCACCCGCGGAGAACGCGGCATGAGCGCACCCTTCGTCCGGGCCAAAGACCTGCGCCGCGTCTTCGACGTCTCAAAACCGTGGCTCAACCGCGTGCTGGAAGGCGGGCATCTCGAATATCTCAAGGCCGTGGACGGCGTCACCTTCGAGATCAGGAAGGGCGAGACGTTTGCGCTGGTCGGCGAGTCCGGCTCCGGCAAGACCACGGTGGCGCGGATGATCGTCGGGCTGCTGCCGCCGAGTTCGGGCGAAGTGCTGATCGACGGCGTCTCGATGACTGATCCGAAACAGGCCCCCGCGCGACGGCGCCTGCGCCGTCGCATCCAGATGATTTTCCAGGACCCCTATGCGAGCCTCAATCCGCGCTTCCGGGTCGACGCCATTATCGCCGAGCCGATCCGCGCCTTCGACCTGATCCAGGGCGAGCGCGACATCCAGGCCCGCGTGGGCGAACTGCTGAGCCTCGTCGGACTGCATCCCGACGACCGGCTCAAATATCCGCATGAGTTCTCCGGCGGTCAGCGCCAGCGTATCGCGATCGCGCGCGCGCTGGCGTCCGACGCCGAGTTCATCGTCTGTGACGAGCCGACCTCGGCGCTCGACGTCTCCGTGCAGGCTCAGATCCTGAACCTGATGCGCGATCTTCAGGACAAGTTCGGCCTTACCTACATGTTCATCAGCCACAACCTCGCCGTGGTCAGGCACATGGCGAGCCGCGTCGGTGTGATGTATCTCGGCCGGATCGTCGAGATCGCCGAGGGGCGCGAATTGTTCGCCAGTCCCCGCATGCCCTACACCAAGATGCTGTTGGGGGCGGTGCCTGATCTGGCAATGTCCGGCCGGCAGCGCATCCCCGTGAAGGGCGAGATCCCGAACCCGATCGATCCGCCGCCCGGCTGCGCCTTCAATCCGCGCTGCCCGCTGGCCTTCGACCTCTGCCGCAAGGAGGCGCCAAGGCTGATCGACGGCGTCGCCTGCCATGCCGTCAACACCGCGCCGGTCCCGGCGTGACGCGCCCGTGCCATGCTTTGGGAACAATTGGCAGCAGGCTCCGCCTGTGATCAATTGCGCGCGCCGAAATTAAGAAAAGCGAACTGACATGGCCAATATCAATCCCGATCCTTTCACGACCCGGCCCGAGATCGAGGGCACGTTCGGGGTCGTCGCCTCCACGCACTGGATCGCCACGGCTGTTGGCATGGGCATTCTGGAAAAAGGCGGCAACGCTTTCGATGCCGGTGTCGCGACCGCCTTCACGTTGCAGGTGGTCGAGCCGCATCTGAACGGCCCTGGTGGCGACGTGCCTGTTATCGTGCATGACGTCAAACGCGGCCGCACCGAGGTGATTTGCGGCCAGGGTCCGGCGCCGGCCCGCGCCACCATCGCGCATTACAGGAGCGAGGGGCTCGACATGGTGCCCGGCACCGGGCTGTTAGCTGCCTGCGTCCCCGGCACCTTCGAATCCTGGATGATGCTTCTGCGCGACTACGGCACGCTGCGCCTGCGCGATGTGCTGGAGCCCGCGATATCATACGCGCGCGACGGCTACCCGCTGGTCGAGCGCGCCAGCGCCACCATCCAGACCGTCGAGCAATTGTTCCGAAAATATTGGCCGACCTCGGCCGCGGTCTATCTGCCCAATGGCGAAGTGCCCAAGCCCGGCACGCTCTTCACCAACAAGACGCTCTCTGAGACCTATGCACGCATCCTCGAGGAAGCCGAGAGCGGAGGCGGCAGCCGTGACGCCGAGATCGAGCGCGCGCGAAAAGCCTGGTCGCAGGGTTTTGTGGCCGAAGCCATCGACAAGTTCTGCCGCACCCAGGAGGTGATGGACGTCAGCGGCTCACCGCACCGCGGCGTGCTCTCCGCCGACGACATGGCGCGCTGGCAGCCGACGGTCGAGGCACCCCTCACCTACGACTACGGCCGCTACACCGTGTGCAAGGCCGGCGTCTGGAGCCAGGGCCCGGTGACGCTGCAACAGCTCGCGCTGCTCAAGGGCTTTGCGCTCGACGGGCTCGACCCCACGGGAGCCGAGTTCATCCATCTCCAGATCGAATGCGCAAAACTCGCCTTTGCCGATCGCGAGAAGTTTTACGGCGATCCAAATTTCAGCGAAATCCCGATCACGACGTTGCTGTCGGATGCATATAACGACGAACGCCGCAAGCTCGTCACCGACAAGGCATCGCTCGAATTCCGTCCCGGCTCCGTCGAGGGCTTTGGCGGCGTGGTCAAGCTGCGCCGCGCCGAAGGGCAACGCGAAGCGGTCGGCGCGCTCGGCGCCGGCGAACCCACGGTCGGCCGTTTCGGCGAGGTGCGCGGCGACACCGTGCATTTCGATATCATCGACAAGGCGGGCAACATGGTCTCGTCGACGCCGTCGGGCGGTTGGCTGCAATCCTCGCCCGTCATTCCCGAACTCGGCTTTTGTCTCGGCAGCCGGGCGCAGATGTTCTGGCTCGATGAAGGCCATCCGGGAGCGCTCGCACCCGGCAAACGGCCGCGCACCACGCTCTCGCCGACCATGGCGCTGCGCGACGGCGAGCCATATCTGGCCTGGGGCTCGCCGGGCGGGGACCAGCAGGACCAGTGGATCACGCAGTTCTTCCTGCGCCACGTCCACTGCAACCTCAATCTCCAGGAATCGATCGACGCGCCGGCCTGGCACTCCGAGCATTTCCCGATCTCGTTCTGGCCGCGTACGGCTCGCCCCGGCGTGCTCGTGGTCGAGAACCGCGTGCCCAAGGCGACGATCGAGACCCTGCGCGCACGCGGGCACATCGTCGAGGTCGGCCCCGACTGGTCGGAGGGCCGCCTGACCGCAGCCTCGCGCGTCGGCGTGCGCCGTCGTGCCGCCGCCAATCCGCGCGGCATGCAGGGCTACGCGGCAGGACGCTAACGGACAAACGCTATGACCTGGTCGATCATCGCGAGAGACAGCAGGACAGGCCAGCTCGGCATCGCGGTCGCGACCAAATTCTTTGCCGTCGGCGCGCGCGTGCCGTTCATCGCCGCGGGCCTCGGCGCCATCGCGACGCAAGCCTTCGTCAACCCCTATTACGGCATCGACGGCGTCAAACTGTTGCGCGAAGGCCTGAACGCGCAGGATGTTCTCGCCGCGTTGCTCGCAACCGATGACGGCCGCGAAAGCCGGCAGATCCACATCATGGACGCCAGCGGCGCAATTGCTGCACATACGGGGCGCGACTGCACAGAATGGTGCGGCCATCTCTCGGGCAGCGGCTTCTCCATCGCCGGCAACATGCTCGCGGGTCCCGACGTCCTCGACGAGACGGCCAAGACGTACATTGCCAACGACAGCCTGCCCTTCCCGCGCCGCCTGCTCGCGGCGATGCGCGGTGGCGAAGCGGCCGGCGGCGACAAGCGCGGCAAGCAATCGGCCGCACTCCTGATCCATGGCGAGGAGGAGTGGTCGGCGCTCGACCTGCGCGCCGACGACCATCCCGATCCGCTCGCCGAGCTCGAACGCCTCGAGCAGGTCAGCCACGAGCTCTGGGTCCACTTCCGAAGCTCACTGCCGACGCGACAGAATCCGGCCGGAAGCACCGACCGCAGCGTCATCGACGCCCGCATCGCCGCGGCGCGCACAGAACAATCATGACGGCCGGACCGCTGATCGAGATCGAGGGCCTGCGCGTCCGCTTCCACGGCGACGATGGCCGCGTCACTCACGCGGTCGACACCATCGACCTCAGCGTCGCCAATGGCGCGACGCTCGGCATCGTCGGCGAATCCGGCTGCGGCAAGAGCGTGACGTCACTCGCGATCATGGGGCTGCTGCCGAAGACGAGCGCGGAGGTCACAGGCAGCATCCGCTTTGACGGCTTTGACCTGCTGCAGGCACCCGACCAAACCCTGCGCGACCTGCGCGGCAATCGGCTCGCCATGATTTTTCAGGAGCCGATGACCTCGCTCAATCCGAGTTTTACCGTCGGTGACCAGATCGTCGAGACGATCCTTCGCCACCGCGGCGGCTCACGGCGCAGCGCGCGAGAGCGCGCAATCGAGCTGTTGCGCCGGGTCCATATCCCCTCGCCCGAGCGGCGAATCGACGAATATCCGCACAAGCTCTCCGGCGGCATGCGCCAGCGCGTGATGATCGCGATGGCGCTGGCCTGCGATCCGCGCCTGTTGATCGCGGACGAGCCGACCACGGCGCTCGACGTCACGCTCCAGGCGCAGATCCTGGAGCTGATGCGCGAGTTGAAGGCGGCGAGCGGCGCCGCCATCATTCTCATCACCCACGATCTCGGGGTCGTCGCCGAGGTCTGCGACGAGGTCGCGGTGATGTATGCCGGCGAGATCGTGGAGCGCGCGCCGGTGGATGAGCTGTTCGCAGCGCCTCAGCATCCCTACACGGTCGGCCTGCTCGGTTCGATCCCACGGCTCGACCATCGTGCCGAGCAGCTTGCGACCATCGAAGGCATGGTGCCGAACATGGCGCAGCCGCCAACGGGCTGCCGTTTTGCCGCGCGCTGCCCGTTCGCGCTGGAAGCTTGCACCAAGGCGCCACCACCGCTCGCCGACGTCAGCTCCGGCCATCTGTCGCGCTGCATCCGCGCGCCGCTCGAACGTCTGGTGTCGTGATGGCGCTGCTCGATGTCGAGGGCCTGGTCAAGCACTTCGTCGCCGAACGCTCCCTGCTCGGCCGCCCACGCGCGCATGTCAAAGCCGTCGACGGCGTGAGTTTTTCGCTTCAATCCGGCAAGACGCTGGCGCTGGTCGGCGAGTCCGGCTGCGGCAAGTCGACCGTCAGCCGCCTGGTGCTGCGTCTGATCGAGCCGGACGCCGGCTCAATCCGCTTCGACGGCCGCGATCTGCTTGCACTCGATGCCGGCGCGCTGCGTGCATTCCGCCGCCAGGCGCAGATCATCTTTCAGGACCCTTATGCCTCGCTCAACCCGCGCATGACCGTCGGCCAGATCTTGACCGAGCCGCTTGCCCTGCACGATCTCCTGCCGGCCGCGCAGCGTCGCCAGCGCGTCGAGGAGCTGTTGCGGCTGGTAGGGCTCGAGCCGCGGCTGGCGCGGCGCTATCCGCATGAATTCTCCGGCGGCCAGCGCCAGCGCATCGCGATTGCCCGCGCGCTCGCGGTCGAGCCAAAGCTGATCATCTGTGACGAGCCGGTCTCGGCGCTCGACGTCTCCATCCGCTCGCAAATCCTGAACCTGCTGCGTGAGCTCCAGGACAGGCTCGGCCTTGCCTATATTTTCGTCTCGCATGACCTCGCGGTGGTCAAGCACATCGCCGACCGCGTCGCGGTGATGAATCTCGGGCGCATCGTCGAGACGGCGGAGGCCGACGCGCTGTTCGCTTCCCCGCGCCATCCCTACAGCCGCGCGCTGCTGTCCGCGAT
Organism: Bradyrhizobium arachidis; assembly: GCF_024758505.1. Classification (NCBI taxonomy): domain Bacteria; kingdom Pseudomonadati; phylum Pseudomonadota; class Alphaproteobacteria; order Hyphomicrobiales; family Nitrobacteraceae; genus Bradyrhizobium; species Bradyrhizobium arachidis. The sequence continues at coordinate 6,545,742 of NZ_CP077970.1, forward strand.
CCCATTGCCTCAACCGCAAGCCAAGCGCAGCACGATTTTGCTTCAGGGCGAGATGCCGAGCGCGCTCAATCCGCCCTCGGGCTGCCGCTTCCACACCCGCTGCCCCTTCGTGGTCGACCGCTGCCGCGGCGAGGAGCCAATGCTCGTCGCCGACAGCACCGGTCACGCCGCCGCCTGCCATCGGGTCGCGGAACTGCCGCCGCCCGGCGCGATCCTCCCAAAAGGCGGCGGGTTCTCGCCCGCGCTTGCAAAATTGGTCGCGGCTTTCAGCCAAAAGACGGAAGGCGCTGAGGCCTCCGGGGTTGGTATACAAGGTGCAACGCCACCCGCGACGTAGCGGAAGCTAAGGGGACTGTCCGATGAAACACTTTCGCCTCGCCGCCACGGCCGCCGCATTGTTGCTGTCACTTGGTGCGGCCGGCCAAGCCCAGACCACGCTCCGCATCGGGCTCGCGGAAGACCCCGACATCCTCGATCCCACAATGGCGCGCACCTATGTCGGCCGCATCGTGTTCTCGTCGTTCTGCGACAAGCTGTTCGACATCGACGAGAAGCTCAACATCGTGCCGCAGCTCGCGCTGTCGAGCGAGACCGACGACGACGGCAAGGCCCTGGTCATCAAGCTCCGCCCCGGCGTGAAATTCCACGACGGCGAGCCGTTCAACGCGGAAGCCGCAAAGTTCTCGATTGAAAGGCACCTCACCTTCCCCGGCTCGTTCCGCAAGCCTGAGCTCGCCTCGGTCGATCGTGTCGAGGTGATCGATCCCCTCACCGTCAGGCTGGTGCTGAAGTCGCCGTTCTCGCCGCTGCTCGCGCAACTCACCGACCGCGCCGGAATGATGGTATCGCCGAAGGCCGCGAAGGAAGCCGGCGACAAGTTCGGGCTGCGTCCGGTCTGCGCCGGTCCCTACAAATTCGTCGAGCGGGTCCAGCAGGACCGCATCGTATTCGAGAAGTTTTCCGACTACTGGAACAAGGACAACGTCTTCATCGACCGCATCGTGTTCCAGCCGATCGTCGATGCCACGGTGCGGCTCGCCAATTTGAAGTCCGGCGGGCTCGACCTGATCGAGCGCGTGCTGGCCACCGACCTCAAGGAGGTACGGTCGGACTCCCGGTTGAAGGTCGCGACGGCGATCGAACTCGGCTATCAGGGCGTCACGCTCAATATCGGCAAGGACAAGGCCAAGGGCCCACTCAGCCAGTCCGCCAAGGTGCGGCAGGCGCTCGATCTTGCGATCGACCGCGACGCCATCAACCAGGTCGTGTTCAACGGCGAATTCCAGACCGGCAATCAATGGGTCAATCCTGATCATCCCTACTACCAAAAGGCCTTCCCCGTTCGGGCCCGCGACGTAGCGAAGGCCAAGGCGCTGTTGAAGGAAGCGGGCGTCACGCCGCCGGTCAGTGTCGACTTCCTGGTGTCGAAGGGCGCCGAGACCGAAACGCCAGCGCAGGTGATCCAGTCGATGGCATCAGAAGCCGGCTTCGACATGAAGATCCGCGTCACCGAGTTCGCGACCGGCCTGAAGCAGGCCGAGGCCGGCGACTTTCAGGCCTATATGCTGGCCTGGAGCGGCCGCGTCGATCCGGACGGCAATTCGTTTATCTTCCTGCACAGCAATGCTCCGCAGAACTACAGCGCGTGGAACAATGCGGAGGCCGACAAGGCGCTCCAGGAGGCGCGGCTCGTCACCGACCCTGTCAAGCGCAAGGCAACCTATGAGACATTGGCAAAGCTGGTGCAGGAGGAGGAGCCGCTCCTCTACCTCTACCATCGCCGCATCATCATCGCGCACAGCACGAAGCTCGAAGGCTACAGGCAGATGCCGGACGGGCTGGTGCGCGTCATCGGGCTGAAGCTGAAGTGACGAACGCGGCGAAGATTTCGTGTCCCGGATGCGATGCAGCGCGTCAGCGGTGCATTGCTGATCCGGGACCCATTGCAGTTACCTGGGTCCCGGTTCTGCGGCGCATCGTTGCACGCTGCGCCGCGCCCGGGACACGAGCGGCATCATGCTGAACTTCCTCGCCCGCCGCCTTGCGCAGATCGTGCCGACGCTGTTCTTCGTGTCGGTGCTGATCTTTTCGCTCCAGCAACTCTTGCCGGGCGATCCGGCGCTGGTGATGGCGGGTGAGGAGCGCGACCCGGCCGTGATCGAGCAGATCCGCCGTCAATACCGGCTCGATCAGCCGGTGCCCGTGCAGTACGTCTATTGGGTCAAGGGCGTGCTATCAGGCGATTTCGGGGAATCGCTGCGCAACAAGATGGCGGTGCGCGATCTGATTGCGCAAAAGCTGCCGGTGACGTTGCAGCTTGCCTCGATGGCGATTTTGATCGCCTTCTTCATCGGCATTCCCGCCGGGATCATATCCGCGGTCAAGAAAGGCTCGGCCTGGGACTGGGGCGCGAACCTGTTCGCGCTGTGGGGCATCTCGACGCCGAACTTCTGGCTCGGCATCATGCTGATCTTCCTGTTCTCGATCGAGCTCGGCTGGCTGCCGGCGTCGGGCTATGTTCCGCCCACCGAAAACTGGCGCGCGAGCCTTGCCGCCACCATCATGCCCGCCTTCGTGCTCGGCAACGCCATCGCCGCGATCCTGATGCGGCACACGCGCAGCGCGATGCTGCAGGTGCTGGAGAGCGACTACGTCCGCACCGCCCGCGCAAAAGGCCTGTTGGAGCGCACAGTCATCCTCAAGCACGCCATGCGCAACGCGCTGACGCCCGTCATCACGCTCGGCGCGCTGGAACTGGGAACGCTGCTGTCCGGCGCCGTCCTCACCGAGCAGATTTTTTCCATTCCCGGTTTTGGCAAGCTGATCGTCGATGCCGTCTTCAACCGCGACTATGCGGTGGTGCAGGGCGTGGTGCTGGTCACGGCGACCATCTACATCACGCTCAATCTGATCGCCGACATCGCCTACATCCTCGTCAATCCACGGCTGCGGGGCTAGGCCATGACCGACGCCGCACTGTCAGCCGCCCCCACCATCGACATCCACGAGTTGGAGAGCCCGGCGCGCCGGGCGCGGCGGCGCCTGTTCAAGCGCAAGGCCGCAGTGCTGGGGCTCGTGGTGCTCACGGCCTTCATCCTGCTTGCGCTGCTGGCGCCGTTGATCGTGCCTTACGACCCGATCGCGACGAGCTGGGGCCTGGTCCGCAAGTCGCCGACGGCGTCGCACTGGTTCGGCACCGACGAACTCGGCCGCGACATTTTGAGCCGCGTCGTCTATGGCGCGCGCGCTTCGCTGCTCGCTGGCGCCATTTCGGTCGCGATCGCGCTCGGCATCGGCGTGCCGCTCGGCCTGCTCGCCGGCTATCGCGGCGGCTTCACCGATGCGCTGATCAGCCGGATCACCGATGCGATGCTGGCCTGCCCGTTCCTGATCCTGGCAATTGCGCTTGCCGCATTCCTGGGACCGAGCCTCGGCAACGCCATGATCGCGATCGGCATCTCGGCAACGCCGATCTTCATCCGCCTCACCCGTGGCCAGGTGCTGAGCGTCAAGGCCGAGGACTATGTCGAAGCGGCGCGTGCGCTCGGAAATCCGCCCTGGCGGATTGCGCTCTCCCACATCCTGCCGAACATTCTCCCCGCACTCCTGGTGCAGGCGACGCTGTCGATCGCGGCCGCGATCATCGCGGAAGCCGCGCTATCGTTCCTCGGCCTCGGCCAGCAACCGCCGGCGCCATCCTGGGGCAGCATGCTCAACGCCGCACAGCGCTTCCTCACCCAGGCGCCATGGATGGCGATCTGGCCGGGCCTTGCGATCTTCCTGGTGGTGCTGTCGCTCAACCTGCTCGGCGACGGCCTGCGCGACGCGCTCGACCCGCGGCAGCGCTAAAGCGCGTGGTGGATTTGGGTCCGGCCATGGGCTTCCGGGGCCGGACAACAAAAATGTCGAAAACAACCCCATGCACAGTAGCCGGTTCGCCGGCACGAATGATTGCGGATTTTACGAAAATAACTTGACACGTCCGGCAAATCGCTATCGTGGTGAGGTCGACCTCCCGCTTCGAAAGCACGAACGTCCGTTTGAAAGGTCGGCGTCAAGCGTCCGAATTAACCACCAACTCCGATCCAATTTTAATAAGACAATAATACTGCTTGTTAGCCTAAGCCGCACAGATCAACGTTGCGGCTGTTTTCCGGGCGTCGGCGGGACCGGGAAACTGACTTCGTAAAGCGCGATCGCAATCGCTGCGGTCGTTCGATGGAGTTGCCTTCCCATTTGGAGCATCTCGCCATGATCGAACGTCGTGCAATGAAGCGCATACCGATCAACCGGGCGGCGCTGCTGTCATTTGATGAAATTCGTGGGACTCATCCATGCATGGTGCGCGATATCAGCGCCTTGGGGGCCTGCATCTCCGCGCCGTACTATATATTTGCCAACGAATTTGTGCTGTCGTTCGACGGCCATTCCGGAATCTTCATCTGCCGCGTCGTGTGGAAGAAGGAGACGCTTTGCGGCGTTTCCTTCCTCCTGCGTCGTCGCGCGCCGAAATTGGCGAACGATTCCGGCGAGCCCACAAATGTGGTGCGACTTGATCGCCAGATTGGGTGCCGCGGGCGTCGTTAGCTTAGAAGAGTCGGCATAACTCCTTGCGCACGCCGACGGGGCGATCGAATAGGCCCGGCCCACTTCCGGTGTTGGCCCCAAGGCCGACATGCGGCCATGTCGGCTTCAAGGTCGCCTTCTAAGAGCAAAGCGGACGCGACGAACTTATGAGTACACACCCTAGATCACCGCTTCCCGCACCACGCGCCGGCAATCCATCTCGTATTCGAGATCGACCACCGGCGGCCGCGCAAAGTGCCAGGTCAGGCCGGAGCGCAGCGCGCCGCGACGGACCAGCTCGTCGGCGAGCGCATGATGGAAGTCGCGGATCGAATAGGCCTGGACGCCGGTGGCGTCTTTCCAGCCAAAGCCGAACGCCGCCATGCGGTTTTCCATCTGCGACGTCGTGAAGCGCACCTTCTCCTTGATCGCATCAGGGCTCAGGTCGCGATAGCGCACGGTGCGCTCGACATAGCTGCCAGCCCCCTCGCGCGCCTCGGCCCCGCCAGCAATCACGAAGGTCGGTGTGCTGGAGCGCGAGGGCCGCGTGAAGGAGAATGCGTAGAACGACGGTTCGCTCGGCGGGTCGAGCTCGGGGCAAACATTGCTGCGCGCCACCGGATTGGTGGTGCCGTCAAAGATGCCCCATTCCGACAGCGTCTTGACGTAGTGCAGGTTGAAGGCGCGAAAGCCTTCTTCGGTGAACGCGGCCGGCGAGCGCAGCTCGCAGGCACAGAACGCCGTCAGCGGCCGCCCCGCCTCCTGGATGAATTTTGCCGCTCGTGCAAAGCCCTCGGCGAGCGGCAGCCAGCGGTCGAAGCGGACGCGCTCGATTTCGTAGCCGGGATCGGCGCACGCGCCAGCCGAATATTGGAATACCGAGGGGATGAAGCGATAATTGCCGGCCGTAAACTCGCGCGTCATTTCCAATTCCCTATTCCAGTTGCATACGGACGCCCTTGGCGCCGTTGAGCAGGCGCTTCAGATGGAAGCCGGCCAGTGCATCGTCGGCATGCATGCCGACCAGCGCGGCAAATGCGGGCATGGCGGCCACGTCGCCGGATTCCAGCTTGGCGAAAGCTTCCGAATATTGCGCCGTCGCGGGTGCATCGAACTTCTCGGCCTTCAATGGCTCGAACGCCCGCAGGGGCTCGCTGCGGCCGCGCAGGACGAGATCGCCGACGGGACGGCCGCGGAAATTTTCAGCCCCCTTCGCGATGCTGGCGCTGACGCAGATGCGGGTGCCCAGGTGCTTGTTCGCGGCTTCGAGCCGCGCGGCCGTGTTCACGGTATCGCCATAGGCCGTGTAATCGAAGAAGCGGTTGCCGCCGAAATTGCCGACCAGCGCGGGCCCGGCATGCGCCCCGATCCGGGTCGCGCCAAAGTCCACGCCCTTGGCCTTCCAGCGCTCGCGAAAGCCCTCGGCCCAGGCGTCGAGGTCGTGCGCGCAGGCAACCGCCCGCGTCGCAAAGTCCGGCTGATCGCCGGGCGCGTTGAACAGCACCTGGATCGCATCGCCGATGATCTTGGCGACGGTGCCTTCGTGCTCGAACACGATCTCGGTCATCCCGCCGACATATTCGTTGAGCAACTCGCCGAGCGTCTCTGGCGCCGCGCTTTCGACCAGCGTCGTGAAGCCGGTGATGTCGGTGAAGATGGTGGCGATCTCACGCCACTGCACCTCCATGCCGTTGCTCTCCCCGTGCGAGGCAAGGCGCTTGGCGATCTCAGGCGAGAAATAGCGCGACAGCGAGGCATGCGCCCGCTCGGCCTCCGCCTGGCGCCGCCGCGCCTCGCGCAGCATCTCGACATGGCGGATGGTCTTCTGGATCGTGGTCTCCAGGTCGGCAAAATCGATCGGCTTGGTCAGGAAGTCGAACGCACCGCGGTTCATGGCGGTGCGGATGTTGCTCATGTCGCCATAAGCCGAGACGATGATGGTCGACTTCTTGTCCTCGGCCTCCTGCAGCTTCGCAAGCAGGGACAATCCGTCCATCCGCGGCATGTTGATGTCGGAGACGACCATGTCGACATGCGGATGCTCCGCGATCGACTCCAGTGCCTCGACGCCGTCATGCGCAAATACGAAGCTGACGACGCCGTCGCGAATCTGCCTGCGGAATTTCTGGAGCACCAGCGCCTCCAGATCCGGCTCGTCGTCGACAACGAGGATGGTCGCGGTCATGCGGCTTGCCCGAGCCTCGAGTCGATCTCCTGCCGCAGCAGGGCGAAGTCGATCGGCTTTGTGAGGAGCCCGTCGGCGCCGCGCTCGATCGCCTTTTTGCGCGTCTCGGCGTCGCCATAGGCGGTGATCATGATGACGGGAACGTCCGGCCGCTCGGCGCGCACTTTTGGCAGCATCTCGAGCCCGCTCATGCCGGGCATGTTGATGTCGGACAGAATCAGGACCAGCGAGGGGTCGCGGACATCAGTTGCGCGCTCGATCGCCGCCGGCGCGGAGGGCGCGAACTCCATCTGGAATCGACCCGAACGCAGGTCCCGCCGAAACTGCTGTCGGAACAGCGTTTCAACGTCCGGCTCGTCGTCGACGACGAGGATGTAAACGTTCAATTCCTGCCTCCGGTATTGCCTTGTGCCGCCAGCATGCGCGGCAGCGTAATGATGAATTCGGTAAATGCACCCGGCTCGGTCTTCACCTCGATCGTACCGCCGTGCTGTTTCACGACGATGTCGTGGCTCATGGAGAGCCCGAGCCCCGTCCCCTCGCCCGCCGGTTTGGTGGTGAAGAACGGATTGAACATCTTCTCCTTCACCTCGGGCGGGATGCCGGTGCCGTTGTCGCGGATCCTGATCTCGACCTTGTTGCCGAGGCTTTTGGTCGACGCGCTCAGGGTCGGCTCAAAACCGCTGGCTTCGTGCTGCTTGCGCTTGGTCGCAGCATAGAAGCCGTTCGAGATCAGATTGAGGAATACGCGGGTGATCTCCTGCGGATAGATGTCGAGCATGCCCGCCGCCGGATCCAAATCGCGCTTGAGCGTAATGTTGAAGCCCGACTTTTCGGCGCGCGCGCCGTGATAGGCGAGATTGAGGCTTTCCTCGACGATCGCGTTGATATCGGCCTCGCGGTGCTCGCCCGAGCCTTCGCGCGAATGTAGCAGCATGTTCTTGACGATGGAGTCGGCACGCTTGCCGTGCTGCACGACCTTCTCGAGGTTGCCCTTGAGCATGTGGGTGAGTTCGTCGACCTCCTCCTTGGTCTTGTCGTCGAGCTTTGCCGCCTCCAGCACCTCGTGGAGTTCGTCGATCAGCTCGGTCGATACGGACGAGAAATTGTTGACGAAGTTCAGCGGGTTCTTGATCTCGTGAGCGATGCCGGCGGTGAGCTGTCCGAGGGAGGCGAGCTTCTCGGTCTGGATCAGGCGGTCCTGCGCGGTGCGCAAGTCGTCGAGTGATTGCGACAGCTCGGTCGTGCGCTCGCGCAGTTCATTCAGCAGCCGTGTATTCTCAATGGCGATGACGGCCTGATTGGCGAAGTTGGCGACCAACTCGATCTGCTTATCTGTAAAGCGCCTTACTTCTTGTCGAAAAATCGTGATCGAGCCGACCAACTGATCTTCCTTGAGCATGGGCACAATCACCAACGTGCGGGCGCCAGCAAGATCAGCGAGTGCACGGACGTTTGGATGACCGTCAAGGTAAGGCGGTTCCGTTCTAAGATCTTCGATCTGAACAGTTTGCCGCGTTCTTTCGACGACACTAAGTCCACTCTCCGGATGCGGCCGGATGAGCTTGTAGAGCTGGGTTTCGATGTATTCCCGTGGAGCGTTGTAAAGCGCGACCGTGCGAAAGCCGCCATCCTGGTACAACGTCATCGTCCCAAACTTTGCTCCGCAAATGCGGGTCGCATTTTCCAGCATCTTGTCAAAAACGGGAGTAAGTTCGCCGGCTGATGAGCTGATCGTCTCCAAAACCTCGGACGTTGCTGTTTGCTGCTGCAGGGACTCGGTGAGCTCCGCCGTGCGCTGCTCGACCTTCTTTTCCAGGTTGGCATAGGATTCCTGCAGCCGCGCGCCCATGTCGTTGAACTGATTGGCGAGCCCTTCGAGCTCGTCCCCCGTCTTGATCGAGATGCGCTGGGAGAAGTCGCCGCCGCCGATGCGCTCGGCGCCGGTGCGCAGCGCCTGGATCGGGCCGACCATGCGCCGCGCCAAGAAGATGCCGGCGAGCACGGCGAAGATCGACGCCGCAAGCAGCACGATGGCAAGCCGCTGCAGCGAGGCATAGAGCGAGGCATAGGCTTCCTCGACCGGCAATTCCACGAACATGGTCCAGCCGAGCGGCGCGATAGGGGCGGACGCGGTCAGCACCTCTTGGCCCTGGATGTTCAGCGACCCCTGCAGGGAGTCCGCGCTGCCGTCCGTCGTCGCAACCCGCGGCGGTGTTGGCAGCGGCGTTGCGCGCCCCCCGGAAGCGGTCTGCGCCGCTTGCGCTGCGGCTGCCTCCTCTGCCTGCGCCGCAATCGCTGCCTGCAAGGCCAACGCCGCCTGCACCTGAACCAGCCTGGACATGTCGGTGTTGCGCAGCACCAGGCTGATATCGGGATGCGCGATCAGGCGCCCCTCCGGCCCCACCACATAGGCATGGCCGTGCTCGCCGACCTTGATCTGGGAGACGACGTCCCAGATCAGCTTGAGATTCACCTCTGCAATGCTGACGCCGGCGTCCTTGCGCGTGCCCGCCAGCGCCAGAGTCATATAGGGCTCGGACTCCCGGCGGAAATAGACCGGACCGTAGTAAACCTTGCGGGCGACCGCCTCGGCGAATTTCGGATCCTTCGAGAAGTCGGCGCCACTATCGATGACATCCATGGCAAGGCGCGAGACGCGCAGCCGCTCCTTGCCGCTCGAATCGACCTGGGCGAGTTCCGTGATCGCCGGCACCTGGCGCAACAGCCTCAGCGCGTCGAACCGGCGCTGCTCGAGCGAGCCGGCCGACCAGGGGAGCTGCGTGGTCCAGCCGAGCTGGCTCTCGATCTCCTTGACGAACTGACCGATCTTGGCGGCGGCCGCCTCGGCCTGCTCGTGCTGGATCCGGATCAGCGCGGCCTTGTGCTCGCGATAATAGAAGAAAACCTCGAAGATGCCGTTGGCGAGCAGCGCCACGGCCACGACAGCCACGAACAGGGCGACATATTTGGCGAACAGGCGGGTGCGGATCCGCGGCCCCGCCCCAACCCCGGACGCATCGCTGCCCGGCGCCGCCTCAGGCAGCGCCCCGGCCCGGGGCGTGTCGGGGTGGAGGGACATGCTCATGCCCCCGAATCTAGCAAGAAGGCCGAAGCTTGTCTCTTGCAGGCCGGGCGAAAAGAACGACTTGGAGGCTGTCGCAGCGCGGAATCGCGGTCTCGCCGACCCGGTATGAAAAAGGGCGGCAACGGGATTAACCGTTACCGCCCTCCATATTCGGTTGGCTGTCGCCGTCAGGTCGGCCGCAGCGCCTTGTCTCCGATGTCCACGGCGTCGATCTGCCTGTTTCGCTCGGAATCCAGCTTGGCCCGGTGATCGGTCGCGAGCACCACATAGACGGCCGGCAGCACGAACAGCGTGAACAGCGTGCCGATCGACATGCCGGCGACGACCACGAGACCGATCGAGAAGCGACTGGCCGCGCCGGCGCCGGTCGCGGTCAGCAGCGGAATCAGGCCGGTGACCATCGCAGCCGTCGTCATCAGGATCGGCCGCAGACGAATGCGCGCCGACATTTCGATGGCCGAACGGCGATCCAGCCGCTCATTGACCTGGAGCTCGTTGGCGAACTCCACCATCAGGATGCCGTGCTTGGTGATCAGGCCGACCAGGGTCAACAGACCGACCTGGGTGTAGATGTTCATGGTGGCCATGCCGAAGAACAGCGGGATCAAGGCGCCGACGATTGCCATCGGCACCGAGATCATGATCACGAACGGGTCACGCAGACTCTCGAACTGCGCCGCCAGCACCAGGAAGATGATGATCAGCGCGAAACCAAAGGTGATCGCGAGTTGGTTACCCTCCTGGACGTACTGCCTGGAGTCAGCGAGATAGTCGTGGCTGAAGCCCTGCGGCAGCTTCTTGGCCTCGCTTTCGAGGAAGTCGACCGCGGCGCCGACGGTCACGCCGGGCATCGGCACGGCCGAGAAGGTCGCCGAGTTCAGCTGGTTGTAGTGCGTCAACGAATTCGGAGCGGTCGAGGTCTCGATCGACACCACCGTCGACAGCGGCAGCTGCTGGCCGGTGTTGGTCGCCACATAGTAGCTACCAAGCGCCTCCGGCGAGAGCCGTTTATCGCGCGGCACCTGAGGAATGACTTGATACGAACGACCTTCAAGGTTGAAGCGGTTGATGTAATTGCCGCCGCCCAGGACCGCGAGCGCGCTGCCGATGTTCTGCATGTTGATGCCAAGATCCTGCGCCTTGGCACGGTCGACCTTCACGGTCACCATCGGCTGATTGAAGGCAAGATCACTGTCCGAGACGATGAACATGCCGCTCTTGCGTGCGGCGGCCTTCAGCTTCTCCATCTGCTCATAGACGGCCTGGAAGCCGGCGGTCGAATTGATCACCATCTGCACCGGCAGGCCGCCCGGCCCACCCGGTAGTGCCGGCAGGTTGAAGGCGAACGCCTGCACGCCCTCGATCTTGCTGATCTCTCCCTGCACCAGCGGCTTCAACTGGATCGAGGACCGCTTGCGCTCATCCCACGGCTTGAGCAGCATGCCAGCGATGCCGCCCTGCGGCCCGTTGATGCCGTTGAGCACGAAACGCAAGTCGGTTTCCGGGAATTTCTGGAACGCCTTGTCGAGCTTGTCGCCATAGAAGTCGACATAATCGATGTTGGCGTATTTCGGCGCCTTGGTCACCGCGAACACGATGCCCTGGTCCTCGTCGGGCGCGAGCTCCTTCGAGGTGTGCATGTAAAGGAAGCCGACGAGGCCGAGGATCGTCACCGCGAACAGTCCCGTGATGGCCTTGTAGTCGAGCGAGCGGTCGAGTTTGCGGCCGTACCAGCGCGTCAGGGCGCCGAACACCCTGTTCACCAGCTTTGCAAACCGGCCCTCTTCCGCGTTCTTCAGCAGCATCGAGCACATCATCGGCGACAGCGTCAGCGCGATCACGCCGGACACGATCACCGAGCCCGCCAGGGTGAAGGCGAATTCGCGGAACAGCGAACCGGTGAGACCGCCGAGGAAGCCGATCGGCGCGTACACCGCCGCAAGCGTGATGGTCATCGAGATGACGGGACCGACGATTTCGCGCGCGCCCTCCAATGCGGATTGCACCGGCGACTTGCCCTCCTCCAGATGGCGGTGGATGTTCTCCACCACGACGATGGCGTCGTCGACCACGAGGCCGATCGCGAGCACCATCGCGAGAAGTGTCAGCAGATTGAAGCTGAAGCCCAGCGCCAGCATCATCGTGCAGACGCCGATCATCGACAGCGGAATGGTGACGACGGGGATGATGACCGAGCGGAACGAGGCCAGGAACAGGAAGATGACCACGATGACGATGATCACGGCTTCGCCGAGCGTCTTCTCCACCTCGTCGATCGAGGACTGGATGAACTTGGTCGAGTCGTAGGCGACCTTCATCTTCATCGACGGCGGCAGATTGCGCTCGAGCTCGGGGAACAGCGCGCGCACGCCCTTGACCAGCGTCAGCGGGTTGCCTTGCGGGGTCGCCTGTACGCCGATGAAGATGGCGTGCTCGCCGTTGAAGGCGACGCTGGCGTCCGTGCTTTGCGCGGCAAGTTCGACGGTTGCGATGTCCTCCATCCGCACGAAGCCGCCGTCCTTGGCCTTGACGATCATCTTCTTGAACTGATTGACGTCGGTGAGACCCGTGTTCGTCGTGATGTTCGAGACGATGAGATAGCCCTTGGTCTGGCCCGCCGCCGACTGGAAGTTGTTGGTGGCGATCGCGGCCGCCACATCGGCCGGCGACACATTGCGGCCGGCCATCTTCACGGGATCAAGCCACAGCCGCATCGCGAAGGTCTGGCCACCGAGGATGTCGGCCGAGGCGACGCCGTCGACGGTCGACAGCACCGGCTGCACCACGCGCGTCAGATAGTCCGAGATCGCCGAGCCCGACAGCTCCTCCGAGGAGAAGCCGAGATACATCACAGCCGTGGTCTGGCCGGTCGTCTTGGTCACGATCGGATCGTTCGATTCCTTCGGGATCAGGTATTTGACCGAGTTCGTCTTGGCGAGAACTTCGGTGAGCGCCTGGTTCGGATCAAAATTCAGCTTGATGTAGACCTGGATCGTCGAGGTGCCCTGCACCGACGACGAGGTGATGTAGTCGACACCCTCGGCGGACGCGACCGCCTGCTCGATCGGCGTGGTGATGAAGCCCTGGATCAGGTCCGCGGAGGCACCGGGATAGACGGTCGTGATGTTGATGACCGTGTTCGACAATTTTGGATATTGCCGGATCGGCAGCACCATTGCCGCGCGCAAGCCGATCAGCAGGATCAGCAGGCTGACGACGACCGACAGGACCGGGCGTTTGATGAAAATATCGGTAAATGCCATCGCGGCGATCTCGAATTCGTTGGCTTGAGAGGCATGATCCGGCCCGTGCCGGATCATGCTGCGTCTAGCGCGTTGTCAGTAGCGCGGCGGTTGCGCCGGGATGGGCGGAGCCGGATCGGTCGAAATCGACACGGCCGAGCCCGATTGCAGCTTGAGCTGACCGACGGCGACGACCTTGTCGCCCGGCTTCAAGCCCTTGAGAATCTCGGCGCGTCCATCGACCCGGTTGCCGGTCTGCACGAAGGTGCGCACCGCACTTAAGGTGGTCTTGCCGTCCTCTTCCTTCTTCTCGGTGATCAGGAAGACCGAGTCGCCGTACAGCGTGTAGTCGACCGACGTCTCCGGAACGGTGATGACCGGCGGCTTCTCCGGCAGCACGACCGTGGTGGTCACGAACATGCCGGGCTTCAGGATCTTCTCCGGATTGGCGATCGTGGCCTGGACGCGGATGTTACGCGTGTCGCTCGCGATCTGCGGCTCGATGGTGGTGATCCTGCCCTCGAAGACGCGGCCCGGATAGGCGTCGACCTTCAGACGGACGGTCTGTCCGACCTTGAGCTGACCGGAATCCTTTTCCGTCACGGTGAAGTTGGCCCACAGCTCCGAGAGATCGGTGAGAGAGACGATCGCCGTGCCCGCGGTGAGATACTGGCCGACCTCGACCTTGCGGACGCCGAGATCGCCCTCGAACGGAGCGCGCACCAGCTTCTGCGAGATCAGCGCCTCGGTCTTGGCGATGCCGGCCTGCGCCTGGTCGTACGACGCCTGCGCCTGGTCGACGGTCGCCTGCGGTCCGAACTGCCGCGAGGCGAGCTGCTTGGCACGCTCGAGCGACAGCGCGGCGACGGTCGACTGCGCCTTGAAGTTGGCAAGGTCGCCCTGCTCCGGCGCGTCGAAGAGCTGCACCAGCGGCATTCCCGCGGTGACATGCGCGCCCGGCTCGAACTTGATCTCGGTGACGCGGCCGTTGACGTCGGCGGTGACGTTGACCTGGTGGACGGCGGCGAGTTCGCCGACCGCGGTCAACAGGTTCGGCACCATCTCGGACTTCGCCTCGGCAACGCTGACGGCCACCGGCGGTGGCTTGTTGTTGGCGAAGAACTGCTTGATCATCTGGCCGCGGAAGGAATTGAACCAGACGAGTCCGCCCACGAGTGCGCCAAGCAGCACGCCGACAATCAAGAACCAGCGCACCGGCTTGACCGGACGCTGCGGCGCCTTGTCGATCGGTTCGCCCGATATTTTGTGTTCTGCCACGATGTTCATCTCATGCACTTTCTGCAATCGCCGTGTTGCCGGCACCCGGCGCCAAAACGCGGTCCAGATGCGAAGCAATTGCGGCGTCGTTAAGTCCGATACCTCTCAGGAGAAACTCACAGAGCTGACGTTCGAGATCGTTCGTCGTGCCGTAGGAGAGACACGGCGTCGCCGGCAACCTGGTCAGCGCGGCCGTCATCACGGCGTGATGCGCGAACCAGAACAGATTGAGCGGATCGCTGGCGCGAGGCGTCGCGTCACCGGCCGCAACCGCGCGCTCCAGCGATGCCACGAACACCGCCCCGATCAGTTTTTCGATCTTGGCATAGAGCAGACGGGCGAATTCGCCATCGTCCAGATGGCTGGTGACCATCAGCCGGAGGCGCTGCGCCTCCTCCTGATCCGGCCCGTCGGCGATCTGCACGAAGTGCTCGACCATGCCGCGGATCAGTTCGACGAGGGTCGCGGTCGACGGCTCGCGCTCGAGCAGATCCGTCAATGCGGGATCCGCCTCGCACTCCTCGGAGAGGATCTCGGCATAGAGCGCAGCCTTGGACGGGAAATGCTTGAACAGCAGCGCCTCGGAAATGGCAGCCGCGGCCGCCACGCTCTTGGTCGTGGTGCCGGTATAACCATGCCGTGCAAAGCAACGTTTTGCGGCACCGAGGATGAGTTGCCTCCTCAGGTCGCTCGTCATACGCAATGAGCTCATGTTAGTGAGTAAGCACTCACCCACGCAAAAGTCAAGCACTATGTTGCAGCGCAACCTAAATGCGCTGCAAATTCAGCGGGATATCAACGCGCTCCGACGATCGCGAAACCGCGGGCGCGCAGGCCCCGCCGATCCGCATCCAGCGACCGGAGCAGCCGATCCCTGGTATCACGGACATGCGCGCCAGCTTCGCGGGCCGCCTCATCCGGCTGCCTGTTCCGGATGAAGCCGAGGATGCGCCGGTGCTCGGCGAAGGCCTGCTCGCGGGATGCCTCGGTCCAGACCTCCAGCCAGCGGGCGCGCGAGAGCCTGGTCATCACCCCCTCGATCGCGCCGGCGAGAAACTTGTTGCCGCTGAGTCGGGCAATCTCGACATGGAAGTCGGTCCCGATCTTGTGCCACTCCTCGCGCGGCACATCGGGCCGGCAGGCATTGAGCATCTCCTCGACGGCGTCGAGATCGGCTGGCGCTGCGCGCTCGCAGGCCAGCCTCACGGCCGTCACCTCGAGCGGTTCGCGGTATTCGGAAAGCGCCTGGATTTCGCCGAGGTCGATCGGGGCAACGGCCCAATTCCGGCCGTCACGCTGCACCAGCCCCTCGCCCTCCAGCCGCGCCAGCGCCGCCCGGATCGGCGTGCGGGAGCTTTCGAATCGGCCCTCCAGCCAGCGCTCGCTCAGGCGCTCGCCAGGACCAAGGTCCAGCGAGAGGATCATGTCCCGAAGCTGATCGTGGATCAGCAGCATTTGCGACATGACAGGAACTCCCGAATTGTGCGCCCTGCTTTGGTATCCCAATTTGGTATCCCAATCAACACATTCATGGTATCCCAATTTGGTATTCCGGAGGAGGCAAGCATGACAGCGGCGACCGACCATGAAGAGGCGCCCGCCTCTGCCGAGACCGCCACGCGCCCGACATCCGCCAGCTACAGCCTCGTTGGCGTGGCACTGGCGGCGATTGCCGCGGTCGCGTTCTCGCTGCGCGCGATTTTCGTCAAGCTGGCCTATGAGGACATGAGCGACCCCGTGACGCTGCTGGCGTTGCGGATGATCTTCTCACTGCCGTTTTTGGCAGTCGCAGCAGTGATCCACCGCCGCTCTGCGCCGGCCAGGACATCACTCACGGCGCCGCTCACGCGACGCGATGCGCTGGCCCTCACCGCGCTCGGTTTCGTCGGCTATTATCTGTCGAGCTTCCTCGATATGGCCGGACTGCAATTCGTGGGCGCCGGAATCGGCCGCCTGCTGATCTTCCTGTATCCGACCATCGTCGTGATCATCTCTGCACTCGTGCTGGACAAGCGCATATCGCAACGGGAAGTCGTTGCGCTTCTGATCACCTATGCCGGCGTTGCACTGGTGCTCTCGGCCCAGTTCAACAGGCCGAGCGAGAATTTCTGGCTCGGAGCGGGGCTCGTGATGTCGAGCGCCATCACCTTCTCGATCTATCTCGTGGGCAGCGGCGAAGTCGTAACAAGACTTGGGCCGATCCGCTTCACGGCTTACGCGACCGCTGCCGCCAGCGTGTTCTGCATCATGCAATTCCTGTTGCTGCGTCCCCTCAGCGCGCTTGCGTTGCCGCTACGCGTCTACGAACTTGCGCTGGCGATGGCGTTGTTCTCGACGGTCATGCCGCTGTTCATGATGGCAGAAGCGTTGCGCCGCATCGGTGCGAGCAGGGTCGCGATGGTCAGCGCGCTCGGGCCCGCCGCGACGGTCGTCTCCGGCTACCTTGGCCTCGACGAGCGGATGACATGGCTCCAGACGATCGGCGGCGTCCTGATCGTCTCGGGTGTGTTGATCGTTGCCGCTCACGTGCGCCGGATGGACCGGAAGCAGCGCTAATCGCGCCTTAGCTTTTTTTGAGCATGATCTTTTCGGAAAACCGCCGTACACTTCTCCGGATCATGCTCTAGATCGGCGCAAAGCCGAGATCGCTGCGCATGCGGTTGACGATGTAGGTGCCGTCCCGCGTGGGCAGGATGCGTTCCACCTCGGCGCTGTCGACCTTCACATTGGCAAAGCGCGGCCCGGCCACGACGTCGTGGACGGATTTTGCGAACGCCTCGACCTCGGCCATGGTCGAGATGCTGCGGCTGTCCGCGATGCCGCAGGATTTTGCCACGCCGACGAGATCGGCGGCCGCGGAGGTGTGGCTGGTCTGCCCGCCGGTCTCGCCATAGCGTTCATTGTCGAGCACGAGGATAGAGAGGTTGGCCGGCTTTTGCAGGCCGATAGTGGCAAAGCTGCCCAGGCCCATCAGCATCTCGCCGTCCCCGGTGATGACCAGCACCGGCAGCTTCGGCTGCGCCAATGCCAGCCCCAGGCCGATCATGGCGGCGCCACCCATGCCGCCCCAGAGGTAGAAGTTGCGGGCGTGGTCGCCGGCGGCGCAGATGTCGTTGGTCGATGCGCCGAGGCCGCCGATCGCAACCACGTCCTTGCGGTTCGCAAGCAATGCGGAGACGACCTCGCGGCGGTTGAGGAGATTGGCCTTGCTCATTTGGTGAAAACCTTGGCGCCGATCAGGCGCTGGGACAACAGGACGGCGGTCGGGGTCAGCGCGTTGTAGGCTTGCGCGGCGGCGGCCTGCAGCACGTCGGGCACCTCCTGCGCATTCGATGCGCGCAATACCTGGACGCCGGACAGTTCGAAGACGCCCCGCGTAGTCGAGCCCATCGGCACCTGCCAGGGATTGAACTCGCCCCACTCGCCGCGCATGGTGACGAGTGTCAGGAAGGGAAAGCGCAGGATCGGGATCAGCGACAGCATGTTGATGCAATTGCCGACGCCGCTCGACTGCATCAGCAAGACGCCGCGCTGTCCGCCGGCCCAGGCGCCGGCCATTAGCGCTATGCCCTCCTCCTCGGTTGTCAGCGGAATGCCGCGCATGGTGGAGGAACCCAGCACACGCTGGATAAGCCTGGAATGCCCGGCGTCTGGCACGTAAGGCACCTGACGGACCTCGAAGCGCTCAAGCGTGGAGTAGATCGCCTCCGGCCAGTCGGAAGATGTTTTGCTATCAGCGAGCATGGGCCTTTCCAGAGAAGAATGCGAGCGGCAGCGGACTGTAACGCGCAACCACCTTTCCGGAAGACGAAAAACGGCATATCAGTTTTCGAAAAGAGAATGGCAGCATGACAGGAAACGCACGCGACCTCGCCGCCCGCTTCGATCTCGAGAAGCTGACGCCGGAATTCTACGACGATCCCTATCCGACTTATCGTGCACTGCGGGAGAACGAGCCGGTCAAGCGGCTGCCGAACGGCACGGTGTTCCTCACCCGTTACGACGATCTCGTCACGACCTACAAGAACACGAAGTCGTTCAGCTCCGACAAGAAGAAGGAGTTTGCGCCGAAATACGGCGACACCCTGCTCTACGAGCACCACACCACGAGTCTGGTCTTCAACGATCCGCCGGCGCACACCCGCGCGCGACGCCTGATCATGGGCGCATTGTCGCCGCGCGCCATCGCAGGGATGGAGCCCGACCTCATCAAGCTGATCGACAGCCTGCTCGACGGGATCGCCGCCAAGGGCGCTTGCGAGCTCATCGACGATTTTGCCGCCTCGATTCCCATCGAGGTGATCGGCAATCTGCTCGACGTCCCCCATGACGAGCGCACGCCGCTGCGTGATTGGTCGCTGGCGATTCTTGGTGCGCTCGAGCCGGTCGTGTCGACGAAGGCCGCCACGCGCGGCAACAAGGCTCTCAAAGACTTTCTCGCCTATCTCCAGACGCTGGTCGAACGCCGGCGCGAGAGGCCCGGCAATCCGGAACGTGACGTGCTCACCCGCCTGATCCAGGGCGAGGAGAATGGCGAGCGACTGACCGAGAAGGAGCTGCTGCACAATTGCATCTTCCTGCTCAACGCCGGCCACGAGACCACCACCAATCTGATCGGCAACGGCCTCGTCACGCTCCAGAAGAATCCCGAGCAGAAGCAGCGGCTGATCGATAACCCCGACCTGATCAAGACGGCGGTCGAGGAGATGCTGCGCTATGAAAGCTCGAACCAGCTCGGCAACCGCATGACCACCGAGCGGATCGAGCTCGGCGGCGTGATGCTTGATGCCGGCACCTCGATCACACTCTGCATTGGAGCTGCCAACCGCGACCCGGCGCAATTTCCGGACCCTGAAACCTTCGACATCGCGCGCACGCCGAACCGGCACCTCGCCTTTGCCACCGGCGCGCACCAATGCGCCGGCATGGCGCTGGCGCGTCTCGAAGGCGCCATCGCGATCTCCCGCTTCCTGGCGCGCTTCCCGAACTATGCGCTAAGCGGCCGGCCCGTGCGCGGCGGCCGCGTCCGCTTCCGCGGATTTTTGAGCGTGCCGTGCATTATCGGCTAATATGCCTGAGATAAGCTGGAGTGACGAAAGATGAGTAGTCCGCCAGTCGCCGATTTCATCGCGAGGGAAGCGCGCTTCGGCGCCCGCAACTACGAACCGCTCGGCGTCGTCCTGTCGCGCGGCGAAGGCGTCTTCGTGTGGGATACCCAGGGCAATCGCTATCTGGATTGCCTCTCCGCCTATTCGGCCATCAACCAGGGCCACTGCCACCCCAAGATTCTGGCCGCGATGATCGAACAGGCAGGCCGGTTGACGCTGACCTCGCGTGCATTCCACAACGACCAACTCGCCCCGTTCTACGAGCAGATCGCGGAACTGACCGGGTCCCACAAGGTGCTGCCGATGAACAGCGGCGCCGAGGCAGTGGAGAGCGCCATCAAGTCCGTGCGCAAATGGGGTTATGAGGTGAAGGGAGTGCCCGACGGGCAAGCCGAGATCATCGTCTGCGCCAACAATTTCCACGGACGCACTCTTGGCATCGTCGGCTTCTCGACCGACCCGGCAACGCGCGAGCATTTCGGGCCATTCGCGCCGGGCTTCAGGATCATTCCGTTCGGCGATGCCGCAGCACTGGAGCAGGCGATCACGCCGAACACCGTTGCCTTCCTGGTCGAGCCGATCCAGGGCGAGGCCGGCGTCATCATTCCACCAGCGGGCTATTTCACTGGGGTACGCGAGCTATGCACCGCGCACGACGTGATGCTGATCCTCGACGAGATCCAGACCGGGCTCGGCCGCACCGGCAAGCTGCTTGCGGAACAGCATGAAGGCATCGAGGCCGATGTGACACTGCTCGGCAAGGCGCTGTCCGGCGGTTTCTATCCCGTCTCGGCCGTGCTTTCGAACAACGAGGTCCTCGGCACGCTGAAGCCTGGCCAGCACGGCTCGACATTCGGCGGCAACCCGCTCGCCTGTGCAGTGGCGCGGGCGGCACTCCGCGTGCTCGTCGAAGAAGGGATGATCGAGAACGCTGCGGTGCAGGGTGAGCGTTTTCTGGAAGGCTTGAGGAGCATCCGCGCCAACACGGTCCGCGAGGTGCGCGGACGCGGGCTGATGCTGGCGGTCGAGCTTCATCCTGAGGCCGGCCGCGCACGTCGCTACTGCGAGGCGCTGCAAGCCAAGGGCATCCTCGCCAAGGATACCCATGAGCACACGATCCGCATCGCCCCGCCGCTGGTCATCACCAGCGACCAGGTCGACTGGGCGCTGGAACGGCTCGCCACCACGCTGACGCAGGATTTCGCCTAAGGCTGCCTGCGTCGGAAGACCGCAATGCCGGCCGCGGTCGACCACGAACGATTCCGGTACTCGCGCGTTGACAATTGCGGGCGACTGGGACGAGCGGAGCCGCAATCATGCTTCCGCGTGACGTTTGCCTTTCGGCCTTTTTGGTCGGTGTTGCGGTGCTGGCAGTGAGCGCCGGCGCGTCCGCCCAAGGACCTGGAAAAGGTGGACCGCCGGGGCCAGCCGCGGCTCGGCCGGCAGCACCACCTGCAATGGCCCGTCCGGCGGCACCACCAGCGATGGCGCGCCCCGCCGCACCGCCAGCGATGGCGCCGCGCCCAATGCCGCAGGTCGCTGCTCCGCCGCCACGTCCGGCACCGCACATCGCCGCACCGCCGCCGCGAGCAACCCCGCACGTGGCGGCGCCGCGGCCTGAAATCCCTCGGGCGCCGACGGCTCCGCAACGTCCGGCCGTGACGCCACGGCAGCCGCCCGATATCGCCGCCCCCTCACGCCCAAGCGCACCGCCGGCCGTGAGCGAGCGGGCGGGGCCGCGCGAGGGGCTTTCGCGCCAATCGGCGGAACGCCAGGGCCGCGTCGACCGCTTGCAGCAGCGCGTGCAGCAACTGCAGTCGCAAAAGCCGGAAGGCCCGCGTGCGCAACGCGAGCAACAACGGTTGCTGCAGTCGCAGAGTCGTCTGCTTGGGCGTGAGCAGCATGTGCAACAGCGCCAGCAGCAGATCGAGCAACGCCAGCGCGAGACGCTGTCGCGCCAGACCACGGAGCGCCAGACCCGCATCGATCGCTTGCAGCAGCGCGTGCAGCAACTCCAGTCACAGAAGCCGGAAGGCGCACGGGCACAACACGAGCAGCAGCGGATGCTCCAGACGCAGAACCGCTTGCTCGCGCGGGAGCAGCGCGCACAGCAAGGTGACCTGGCGCGCCAGCAGCGGTTGGGCGTGCAGGGTCCGGCTGCGCGAGCCACCGCCGCGGCCGCCGCCATGCAGGCCGCCGAGCGCGGGCGATTTGCGGCGCGCTTCCGCGAGCAGGCTGCGGTGCAAACGCAGCCGGCACTCGTCACCCGCCAGAGCGGCTGGGCTCCGCGGCAGGCCTGGCGGCACCGCCATCCCGCAGCCTTCGTGGCGTGGCTTGGGCCGGTGTTCTGGCCGTATGCCTATTCCGACATCTTTGATTACACGTTCTGGTCCTATGCCTACGAGCCCGGCTATTGGGCGTACGCGTACGACGACTTCGTCGACACCGTGTTCTGGGGTTATGACAGCCCCTACTCAGCCTATGCCAGCATCAACCCGCACGACTATCCGCAAGCCGGCGGCGGCTACCGGGCGCGCCAACGCGCCGGCGTGAGTTCGCAGATGCCGGGGCAATTGTGCGGCGATCCGGACAAGGGCGTCACCGCGTGGCCGCTCGCCGATATTGAGCGGGCGGTGCGGCCGACGCCCGAGCAACGCGCGTTGCTCGACGAGTTGAGGGCCGCCGCTGCAAGGGCTGCCGATGTGTTCAAGGACTCCTGCCCGGAGACTTATGCGCTGACACCGCCTGGCCGCCTGCGGGCGATGATGAACCGCGTCAACGCGACGCTGGAAGCGGTCAAGATCGTGCGACCGGCCCTGGAGAATTTCTACAACTCGCTCAATGATGAGCAGCAGGCCAGCTTCAACGCACTCGGCCCCAATGTCGGCGAGCGCTCGCCGCAGCAGCAGGAGGCCAGCGCCGAGGGCTGCGGCGATCCGAAGTCCAGCCTGACCCAACTGCCGATCGAGAGGATCGACACCGTGCTCCATCCCGCGGGCAAGCAGAAGGAAGCGCTTGACCGCCTGGGCGAGGCGACGGCGAAGGGCGTTGAGGGGCTGCAGGCGGCCTGTCCGAACGACGTGCCACTGACGCCGGTCGGCCGGCTGGAGGCGATGCAGCGCCGGCTCGAGGCCATGCTGAGCGCTGCGAAGTTGGTCGAGCCCACCCTGGACGAGTTCTATGCAACGCTGAGCAGCGAGCAGAAGGCGCGCTTCAACACGCTGCAACGGGTCGCGAGCCCGTGAAAGCAGCGCGTGTAGAACCTACACCATCGTGCGATGCCGTTCGATGCAGGTCCGCAGCACCTCATCCATCGGCCGGCCCCACCAGTCGTTAAAGAATTCTCGATCTCCGAATAACCGGAATTGCCTTGCGCCTCGACGGCGGCGCGCGCCGATTTGATGTCGATCACGCCGTCACCCGTCAGGCCACGGTCGTTGAGGATGTCCTTCGACAGGACAAGCCAGTCGGAACGCCAGCAGGCCGCCGCTCGCGCAACAGTTGCAAAACTGCGACAAAGTTGACAATTCTATACAACACAACCTATTGTTGACGAACTCCGGCAGCAGGCTTATAAAGCCGGCTCGCGATATTTGCGACACTGCGACTTCGATAGGTCATTGCGCTTTCGCTCATACCGGCACCCTGAGATTGCGATCCTGCCGGACCGTTGACGAAAGATCTCTCCCAACCCGGCGAGGAGGCATCCTATGGCAGCAGCCAAAAATACCGAGCATAAGGTCGTTTTGACGATTCCCGATATCGGGCTGAGCAAGGCTCAGATCAATTCACTCAAAAAGAATTTCAAGAACGAGGTCGTCACTCACCTCGGCGGTGCCGAGGCTCTGGCACGACGCCGCATCGTCGTGGTGGTCGTCGTCGTGATCGTCTTCCAGCGAGCGAAAGTCTGACGGGTTGCGAACCGGCGCGCTGGCGTCCAGCACCGCCCGCAACGTCGAAGGCGGCGAGCCATGATGCATGATCGATCGGTGGCGCTTGCTCAGGCGGATCATCCGGTGCCGCGCGCTCATCGCGGCGGCGCGCTGAAGATGTGCCTGGTCGGTCCGCCGACCGTGACCGACTTCGAGGATCCCGAGGTCGCGGAAAGCGAAGCCATCCGTCTCATCGCCGAGCACGCCCCGATCGGCGTGCTCAGCCTTGCCGCGGTTCTCGAACGGCACGGTGTGGCGCCGCAGATCGTCGACCTCAACCGGCTCTACTACGCCTATTTGCGCGCACCCGGCGAGGCGGCTGCGAAGCCCGACTTTTGCTCCTACGTTGCCGCGGAGCTCGACAAGCTCGACTTCGACGTCCTCGGCTTCAGCTCGATCTGCAGCAGCTATCCGCTGACCATCCGCATCGCGCAGGACATGAAGCGGCGGCGCCCGGACGTTCCCATCATCTTCGGCGGCCCGCAGGCGTCCGTCGTCGACGTGCCGACCATGCAAGCCTATCCATTCGTCGATTTCGTCGTCCGCGGCGAGGCAGAAGAGACGCTGCCAGCCTTGATCAAGACCATCGCGGCGGGTGCGTCGCCTGCCGGCATACAAGGCCTCACCTATCGCGACGGCGACAGGCTGGTGCGCGCGCCAAACGCGCCGATCATCGCCGACCTCGACGCGATCCCGCTTCCCGCCTTCCACCTCTATCCCGAGTTGAAGGACTGCCACTACGTCCCCCTCGAGCTCGGGCGCGGCTGTCCGTTCGCCTGCACCTTCTGTTCGACCAATGACTTCTTCCGGCGCAAGTTCCGCCTCAAGTCACCCGAGAAAGTCATCGAGCAGATGCGGCAGGTCCGCGACGTCTACGGCATCACCACCTTCGACCTGATCCATGACATGTTCACCGTCGACCGCAAGCGTGTCATCGCGTTCTGCGAGGCCGTGATCGCGACGGGCGAGACATTCTACTGGAATTGCAGCGCCCGCACCGACTGCATCGACGACGACATGATCGCGACCATGGCGCGCGCCGGCTGCAAGGCGATCTTCTTCGGGATCGAGACCGGGTCGGCGCGCCTGCAAAAAATCGTCAAGAAGAACATCGACCTCAATGAAGCCACGGCGCGCCTCGTGGCCACGGATGGCAATCAGATCACGACCGCCGTCTCGCTGATCACCGGCTTCCCCGATGAGACCATGGAGGACTTACGCGACACCGTGCACTTCTTCGTGGACTCGCTGCGGTTCGATTTCGCCGAGCCCCAGCTTCACATCCTTGCGCCGCTGGCCGAGACGCCGCTGGAATCCCGTTTCCGCAGCCAGTTGGTGTTTGACGACATCCTCTCCGACATGTCGCACCAGGGCTGGCGCCAGGATCCGGTCGACCGTGAGATGATCCAGCAGCATCTCGACATCTTCCCCAACTTCTACTCGATCCCGACGCCAGCGCTCGATCGCGCCTATTTGCGCGAGTTGCGCGACTTCCTGCTGAATGGCTCCGCCCGGTTCCGGTGGCTCCTCGTTGCCTTGCACCAGGATTCCGGTGACGTGACGAAAGCGTTCGAGGCCTTTCGCAACTGGTATGCGGCAACTCCCGACAAGGGGCCGCGACCCGGCCTGCAGGAGAGCCGCTACTACGCCTCGATCACGTTCCGGGACGACTTCTTCGAATTCGTGCGCGACGTCTACGCCCCGCGCCTCGCCCGCACGCCGCGCGTGCTGCATTCGATCATGGACTATGAGCGCGCGCTGATCGCCGAAACGCCATTGCCCGCGGACACTGCGATCGACGGCCACGATGTCTCCGACATCACGCTGGTGCCAAAACTCGTCGACGGTGTCGTGCTTACCGAATGCGCCGCCGACTATCAGCGCATCATCCGCTGCCTGCGGCGCAAGGGCGATTTGCGCCGCATTCCCCGGAAGCCAGCGACCATCGCCACCCGCCAGCACGCCGACAAGCGGCTCGACGTGGTCTTGCTCAGCCCGCTCTCGGCGCAACTGCTCAAGCTCTGCGACGGCGAGCGGGCCATCTCCGAGATTGCGACCCGGCTCGTCCCGGCCAGCCGGTCGATGGCAAATATCCCGACCGACAAGGTCTGCATGTTCGGGCTCGAGGTGCTGCGGCAGCAAGGGCTGATCGCACTGCACCGCGAGTCCGCGATCAGCGCTTCGCAGGCTTAAAGCGCGACGGCTTTAGGTTGAATCGTCATCGCGCTTTAGCTCTTTGTTTGAGCATGATCTTTTCGGAAAACCGCTGCGCACTTTTCCGGATCATGCTTTACGCGTCCTGACCGCGCGAGGCTTGAGCCGCAGCAGGCCGCTTGGATAATCCAGCGTCACAACGAAAGACTTCAGGAAATTGTAGCCGACGAGGCCTGCGACCTGGACGCCGAGTCGCTGCTCGACATGGTCGAGCGCCATGATCGCGACGCCGAGGTTCCGGACGGTGTGGGAGCCGAGCCGGAAGCTTTTGAGCTTGGCGAGGCTGGCTTCGATGCGGCCGCCCGCGCCGATCGCCGTCGGCTTTTTGCCGGCTGGCTTAAGGCCGACCGCGGCGGCGGTATCCGGCGTGACCACGCAGAACGACGCGCCGGTATCGAGCACGAAATTGAACGGGCCCTGTCCGTTCACCTCGGCTTCGACCATCAGGAGCGGCCGGGCGGGACTGATGCGGAAGCGGATTGCTCCGCGCGGCGCTGACGTCCTGGCCATCTGACATCCTCAAGGTCGCATTCAGACCACCGTGCGATGCCGGGCGATGCAGGTTTGCAGCACCTCATCCATCGGCCGGCCCCACCAGTCGTTGGAGAATATCTCGATCTCAGAATAGCCGGAATAGCCTTGCGCCTCGACGGCCGCTCGCGCCGATTTGATGTCGATGACGCCGTCGCCCATCATGCCGCGGTCGTTGAGGATGTCCTTGGTCGGCACCAGCCAGTCGCAGACGTGGAACGCCAAGAGGCGATCTTGGCCTGCGCGCGCGATCTGGGCCGTCAGCTCCGGGTCCCACCAGATGTGATAGACGTCGAGCGCGACGCCGAGCACGCCGGTTCGACCAGGATCGAGCCGGTCGCAGATATCGAGCGCCTGCTTTGTGGTGTTCACGCAGGCGCGGTCGGCGGCGTAAGCCGGATGCAGCGGCTCGATCGCGAGCGGCACCTTGGCCTGTTTGGCATAATCGAGCATCTCGGCGAGGGCATCCTCGACCTGCCCGCGCGCCGCGACGATGTCCTTTGACGCACCGCTGCCGGGCCGCGAATATTGCGGCAGGCCGCCGACGACGAGCACGATGCTGGATGCGCCCAGCGCCTTGGCCTCATCGACGCAGCGGCGATTGTCGTCGCGCACCTCGGTGCGGCGCGCCGCATCCGAGGTGAACATGCCGCCGCGGCAATAGCCTGACAGCTCGAGCCCGGCATCGCGCACCGCGCGCGCGGCGCGATCGAACCCGACCGCGGCGACCTGGTCGCGCCAGGGATCGATGGCGCGGATGCCATGCCGCGCGCAGGCGTCGATGATCTCGGTCAGGCTGCCCTGCTTACGGACCGTCGCCGTGTTGAGCGACAGCCAGCGATGGTCGGACGAAAAATCGCGCATCAGGATTCGATTCCGCGCAGCGCAAGCACGGTCTTCATCCGCCGCGTCGCAAGTTCGGGATTGGCGAGCAGTCCCGCCTGATCAGCCAGGCGGAACAGCTCGGCGAGATGCAGCGTCGAGCGCGTGCTCTCCTGCCCACCGACCATGGTGAAGTGATCCTGGTGGCCGTTCAGGTAAGCCATGAACACGACGCCGGTCTTGTAGAACCGCGTCGGCGCTTTGAAGATGTGGCGCGACAGCGGCACCGTCGGCCCCAGCACGTCGTGGAAACCGGCCTGATCGCCGGCAGCCAGCCGCGACAGCGCGTAGGACGCCGCCGGCGCGATCGCGTCGAAGATGCCGAGCAGCGCGTGCGAAAAACCCTGGTCGTCGCCGGCGATCAGCTCCGCATAGTTAAAATCGTCGCCGGTGTACATCTTGATGCGCCTGTCGAGACGGCGGCGCATGTCGATCTCGCGCTGCTTGTCGAGCAGCGAGACCTTTACGCCATCGACCTTGGCAGCGTTGCCGTTGATGATGGTAACGGCTGTATCCATCGCCTTGTCGAGATCCTTGGTGCCCCAGTAGCCGTTGAGCGCCGGATCGAACATGTCGCCGAGCCAATGGATGATGACGGGCTGAGCGACCTGCGACAGCACGCGGTCATAGACTTTTGCGTAGTCCTCGGCACTGCGC
This sequence comes from Bradyrhizobium arachidis, assembly GCF_024758505.1. Classification (NCBI taxonomy): domain Bacteria; kingdom Pseudomonadati; phylum Pseudomonadota; class Alphaproteobacteria; order Hyphomicrobiales; family Nitrobacteraceae; genus Bradyrhizobium; species Bradyrhizobium arachidis. Next base: position 6,573,425 of record NZ_CP077970.1, read on the forward strand.
CCGAGTTTTGCCAGCGCGCGCGAGGCCATCAGGATGATGCGGCCACCGACCTTCTCGACGGCGGAGATCTGCTCCTCATAGGCGCGGATCACGTCGTCGAGGCTCTTGGCGTCCTCGACCGCAAGATGATCGGTGCCTGCCCCCGAAAACACCAGCGCATTGCGGCGCTTCGCGGCCGCAACCGAGCGCGTGATCAATTCCAGCGAGGTCGGCCAATCCAGCCCCATGCCGCGCTGCGCGGTGTCCATGGCTTCGGCAACACCGAGGCCGAGATCCCAGACATGCTCGCGGAAGGCGATGGTCTTGTCCCAGTCGACCGCAGCCGAGAGCCAGGGATCGTTGTCGGCGAGCGGATCGGCCACCATGTGCGCGGCCGAGAACGCAACGCGGTTCAGCGTGCCCTCGAGCTTAGCAGGGAAGCTGCGCGAGGCAGCAAGCCGATAGGTCTCGATCGAGCGATCCGCCCTGGGCAGCCTGAGCGACAATGACGACGTCGGCGGGACTGGCTTGTTCATGGCTCCCTCCTCTCAGACGTTGATTGGCGCGACGTCGACCCAGCGCCGCTCCTTCCAGCTCTTCAGCGCGCATTCGGCGAGCTGCACGCCCTTGGCACCTTCGAGCAACGTGAACTTGTAGGGCGCGTCCTCGCAGACGTGGCGGATGTACATTTCCCACTGCTCCTTGAAGCCGTTGTCATAGGCGACATTGTCAGGGACCTTCTGCCAGTCGCCGTAGAAGTCATGCGTGCGCTTCTCGTCCGGATTCCATACCGGCCGCGGTGTCGCCTGCCGCGCCTGGATCATGCAGTCGGAAAGACCGGCGACCGCCGACCCGAGCGTGCCGTCGACCTGGAAGGTGACGAGGTCGTCGCGATAGACGCGCGTCACCCAGGACATGTTGATGTGGGCGATGATGCCGCCCTTGAGCTGGAAGGTCGCGTAGGCGGAGTCGTCGGCGGTCGCCTTGTACTTCACGCCCTGCTCGTCATAGCGCTCGGGGATGTCGGTGTTGCCGATGCAGACCACGCTCTCGACATCGCCGAAGAGATTGTCGAGCACGTAGCGCCAGTGGCAGACCATGTCCAGAATGATGCCGCCGCCGTCCTCGCCGCGATAGTTCCAGGACGGCCGCTGCGCCTCCTGCCAGCCGCCTTCGAACACCCAATAGCCGAACTCGCCGCGCACCGAGATGATGCGGCCGAAGAAGCCGGAATCGCGCAGGAAGGCGAGCTTCTTCAGGCCGGGCAGGAACAGCTTGTCCTGCACCGTGCCGTGCTTGACGCCCTTGGACTTGGCGAGCTTGACGACCTCGAGCGCCTCCTCGAACGTCGTGGCGATCGGCTTCTCGCAATAGACATGCTTGCCGGCGTTGATGGCGCGAGTCAGGAGGCCCGGCCGCGCCTGCGTCGTCGCAGCGTCGAAGAACACCTGATCGTTCTTGTCGGCGAGCGCGGCGTCGAGATCGGTTGTCCAGCGCTGCACATTGTATTGCTTCGCGAGGCGCTCGACCTTGGCGGCGCTGCGGCCGACCAGGATCGGATCCGGCATCACGCGATCGCCGTTCTTCAGCTTGACGCCGCCCTGCTCGCGGATCGCGACGATGGAGCGGATCAGATGCTGGTTGAGCCCCATGCGGCCGGTGACGCCGTTCATGATGAGGCCGAGGCGTTGGGTGGTCATACCGATTTCTCCCAGAGTGATTTTGGCGATGCAAGCGGGGCGAGCGCCGACCAGTCCGGATGGACCGACGTCGCAAACCCCGTCGTGGTGAGCGATCCCGTCAGGAGATCGCCGTCGTGAATCCTGAGTCGAACGCCATGGCCGGCGTCGGCGTAGAGATCGGAATGCGCAGCGGCAAACGCGCGCGCCTCTGTTGCGGGCGTCTCGCCAAAACCGTCGACATAGTGATGGCCGTTGCGCTCGGCATGCGTGATGCCGAGGAAGGCGCCGAGCGCGAGATCCTGCTGCACGGCGAGGCCGGCCTGGCAGGTGAGGTCCTCACCCGTCACGAAGAAGCTTTCGCCATCCACGCTCCACTTGGCCGCGCGCGTGGCGTTGACGACCGATTTGTAGAGACCCTTGCAGGATTTCGAGGAGATGCCGTGATAGCCGAGCGCCCGCGATAACGGGAATGCGTCGTAGGAATCGTCGGCCTCATCAACGATGAAGCCGCGCGCCGCAAGCGAGCCGATCGGCGCTTGCCTTGTCACATCGCGCGGCATCGGCTGCTCGATGTAGAGTAACCTTTCCGCAATCGGCCGCAGCGCCACATCGCGGTCGAGGCGATCGACCAGCGCACGGAGCGCCGCGAGGTCGGCATACTGCTCGTTGGCATCGAGCGTGACCTTGAAGTCATGGGCTAGCTTGCCGAGCTCGTTGCCGATGCGCACCAGCCGCGCGGTATCGGCTTGCGGATCGCCCGACAGTTTTAGCTTGAAATAGCGTGCTCCGGCATTTTCGCGCGCATCGGCAACGCCGCCCTCGCCTTCGATCTTGTCGTCGAGACCAACTGTGTGCCTGACCGCGACCCGTGGCAGCGGCTGACGGCCCGCCAGAAACCGCGTGATGTCGGCGCCGGCCAGATCGGGCGACAGCCGCGCGTCGATCCCTGCAATGTTTTGCGCCATGGCGTCGAAGAAGCTGATTCCGGCGGCGCGCAACAGGGCGTCAAGGATCGCCTTGTCGATCTCGGCTGGACCATAGGCTGCCGCGAGCGGCGGAATATCCTGTTTCGCGCAGGCTGCAACCTGCGCGCCGACGCAGGTGGCATGGAGCCCGAACGCGGTGTCAAAACCTGTCTGCGCCAGATAGAGTCCGCGCGCGATCTCCAGCGCGCGCCGCAGCCCATCAACCGTCTGCTCCGGCGTGAGCTGCGGCCGCTTGTCGAACCATTTTGGCACCAGCAGTTCGGCGCTCGCGCCAACGGCGGTTCCCTTGCCCTGGCCCTTGCCCTCGACCTCGATCTCGGCGCGCACGAAGAGCTGCGGCGTGGCGTTGATGGTGACCGCGCCGAAGCGGAACGGTCGCGCGAAACGCACGGGACGTTCGAAGAATGCGATGTCTCGCAGCTTCAGGCGCGGCGCCATGGGTCTTTCAGTCCAGTGAGCCCTGTGAGAAGAAGTGCTTGCGGATGCGCTGCACGAGCTCGGTGAAGACAGGATCGGCCATCACGTCGAGCGAACGCGGGCGCGGCAGCGGCACGTCGTAGATCGCGGCAATGGCGCCGGGACGTTCGGTCATGACCAACACGCGGTCGGCCAGGAACACGGCTTCCGGTATCGAGTGCGTGATCAGGAGCACCGTCTTGCCGGTCTCGCGCTGGATCCGCATCAGCTCGACATTCATGCGCTCGCGCGTCAGCGCGTCCAGCGCGCCGAACGGCTCGTCCATCAGCATGATCTTTGGATCGTGCACCAGCGCGCGGCAGATCGAGGCGCGCTGCTGCATGCCACCGGAGAGCTGCCAGGGCAGCTTCTTCTCGAAACCCGAGAGGCCGACCAGCTTCAATAATTGCTTCGCGCGCTCCAGATATTTCGCGCGTGGCAGCCGCTTCATGTCGATCGGCAGCATCACGTTGGAGAGGATGTTGCGCCAGGGCAGCAAGAGCGCGTTCTGGAAGACAATGCCGACATTGCCATGCGGCTTCGTCACCTTCTCGCCCTCGACCAAAACCTCGCCTGTCGTGGGCGGCAACAGCCCCGAGATCAGCTTGAGCAGCGTGGACTTGCCGCAGCCGGACGGGCCCACCACGACGAAGAACTCGCCCTCGTTGATCTGGAAGTCGAGCGGCCGCAGCGACGGCACGTCGCCGTCGCGCGTCCGGTAGGTTTTTGACACGCCGGACAGTTTGATGCCCGACGTGTCGATTCCCGCGCGGTCGCCCACCACTCTCAAATGCGCGCTCGGCTGCACGGGGTCATTGGGTCGTGCCGCTGATTTCACGAGTCGCCCTTCGGCAGATAGTCATTGGTGTAGAAGGCTTTCGGGTTGTCCTTGGCCTTGGCATCGAGCCCGCCATATTCGACCAGCAGATTGACCGTGTCGGTCATGTTCTGGTCGGTGACCTGGAACGGCCGCTTGGTCTTGGTCTCCGCGGTCCGATAGAGCGGAATGGTCAGCTCAAAGCCTTGCGTGAGCGTATCGATCTTGCCGCCCTTCGGGTTGGCATCGAGGATCGCCTGCGCGGCCGCCTGGGCGTCCTTCTCGGCGGCCTCGACCGCCTTCGTCGTCGCCGCCATGAAGCGGCGGACGAGATCGGCATTGGCCTTCACATAGTCGGTGTTGGCGATGATGCCGGAGGAGACCATGTTGATGCCGTAGTCGGCGAACTTGATCGGATAGACGTCCTTGCCGGTAGCGTCCTTGATCTTCATCGACTGGTCCATGACGTAGCCGAGCAAGAGGTCGGCCTGGCCGTTGATCACGGCGTTGAGCTTGGTCTGGCCGTCACCGGCAACCGTCTGGAAATCGCTCTCCTTCAGACCCGTCTTCTTCAGGAACAACGGCCAGATCTGGGTCATGGAGTCGGCAGGCGTGATCGCCACCGTCTTGCCCTTGATGTCCTCGGGCTTCTTGATGTTCTTCTCGACAAAACCCATCGCGGACATCGGGCTGGTCTGGAGCAGCACGCCGGTCGCGACCACGGGCGCGCCCTTGATCGCCGCGCGCATCATGGTGGGGACGTCGACATAGCCGAAGTTCGCGGTCTTGGCCGCGACGGCCTGCGTCGTTGCGGCCGAGCCGCGACCTTCCTGGATCTCGAGGTCGATGCCTTCGGCGGCGTAGATGCCCTTGGCCTTGCCGTAGTAGAACGGCGCGTGCTCGCCGTAGACGTACCAGTTCAGCATCAGCACGACCTTGTCGGCGGCCTGCGCCGGCACCGCCATCAGCGTCGCCAGCACCACCGAAACAGTAGCCATCAACCGCATCATCGCTCGTTCTCCCTTTTGCTTGTCTTGTTCGTTGCGCGGCTTACGGCCGCTTGCTTGTCATGAGGCGAAAATAACGTCCTCGCGCTGGCTGACGTGCCAGGGAATGACCAGGCGCTCGATCCGGTCGACGATCCAGAACAGCACCACGCCGAGCAGCGCCAGGATTACCAGCGCGGCGAACATCGTTGGCAGGTCAAAGGTTCCGATCGAACGCTGCATCACATAGCCGATGCCGGAATTGGAACCGACGAATTCGCCGACCACCGCGCCGACCACGGCGAGCGTCACCGACACCTTCAGGCCGGAGAAGATCGCCGGCAGCGCATGTGGCAGGTTCACCGCGCGGAACACCTGCAGACGGCTCCCCTGCATGGCGCGGGCGAGATCGACCATGTCGGGGTCGACAGACTTGAAGCCTTGCACGGCCGAGACCACCACGGGGAAGAAGCCGAGCAGGAACGCCGAGATCACCTTCGGGATGATGCCAAAACCGAACCAGACCACGAACAGCGGCGCGATCGCGATTTTCGGCACCGACTGCGAGAACACCAGCAGCGGATAGACGTAGCTCTCCACCGTCTTCGAGCCCGCGATCAACATGGCCACGGGAATGCCGAACAGCGCCGACAGCAGGAAGCCGCAGACGGTCGCATAGGTCGTCGGCCAGGACTGTCGCAGCAGTTCCGGCCATTCCGTCCGGAGCACGGCGACGACGTCCATGGGTGCCGGGATCTGATAGGCAGGGATGCTGAAGACACGGATGGTCACGTCCCAGGCGACCACGATGAACACCAGGAACAGGAACGGCCGCACCCACGCGGCATTCACAGTCCTGGATATCAGGCCCTGCGCTTTGGCCTCAGCCACACGTCTCTCCCGGTTGTTCTTGTTGGTTCGGGCGAGAAATTAACTCGTTGGATAAATACTGTCCAGCGCTTTCCCCTGTGACGTTTTGTGCTGGTTCCGCGGGCGTGGCGAGCTGTGGCGGCGCGCCGGCTCCGCATTCTCGATGTCGTCCTGGCGAAGGCCAGGCCCCCGAGCGAGCGCTTTGCGCTCGTCGCGATAACCCCAGGCAGCAGTTTGGCTACGGCTGGTCGTTCGGGATTAGCATCACACGCAATCGATAGATCACGCGGTATGGGTCCTGGCCTTCGCCAGGACGACGTTGGGGAGATGGCGTGCCCCCGGCTAAACCGGCTGATGCTGCACGGCGCGCGACTTCGGCGCCTTGATCACGTCGAACAGCGCGGCCGATCGCCCTGTGAGCGCTGCCAGCACCAGGCCGACCATGTGGGCGAGACGCTCGTCCTTGGCGTCCTTTGCGAGCAGGTCGCGGCCGAAGATCACGCTCAGCGTGGCGCAGTTGGAGAGATAGAAGAAGCTGAGCGCTGCGACCGAGATGTAGAGCTGCACCGGATCGATCGCGACCTGGAAGTCGCCGCTCTCGACGCCGCGCCGGACCACAGTGCGGATCATCTCGACGAAGGGCGAATGCATCGATTTCACCTTGGTCGAGCGCTTCAGATGCTTTGCCCGCACCAGGTTTTCGGTCTGCAGCAACGACAGGAATTCGGGATTGCGCAGAAAGTAATTCCAGGTGAATTCGATCAACCGCTTGATCGCCTCGGGCGGATCGAGATGCTCGAGATCGAGCCCCCGTTCCTCGCCGCGGATCTTCTCATAGGCGCCTTCGAGCACCGCAAGGTAGAGGTCGTCCTTCTTCCCGACGTGATAATAGAGCATGCGCTTGTTGGCGCCGGCCTTGGCAGCGATCCGGTCGACGCGCGCGCCGGCGAGACCGTGGTTCGAAAACTCCTGCTTGGCAGCCTCGAGGATGCGAAGCCGCATGCCCTCGGGGTCGCGCTGCCATTTGAGATTTCGCTTTGCCTTCGCCAAACCGGGTGCCCGCTGCTTGCTCAACCAGACAGCACTATCATGCATGCGGCGGTTTGAGAATGCGAGCCCTCACGCCGCCGGCCTCGGCGACTGCTCCAGCAAAATCGTCTGGATGCCGCAGGTGCCGTTTCGTACCGTCATCACCCGCGTGCCCGGCTTCCTGCCATTGCGGACATCGCTGACGTCGACGCCTGCAGCCGTCAGCCGGGTGCGGGTGGCGTCGATGTCGCCGACGCGCCAGCTGAAACCCCAGAGACGATCATGGCTGGCATCGCCGCCGGCAACCGGCCGGCGCACCACCTCGACGACGAGGTCGCCGCAGCGGAAGAACATGAGCTGGCCCCAATCATGATGCGAACGGTCGAGCGCCATGTCGAGGCCGAGCCGAGCGCCATAGAGCGCGGCTGCACGTTCGGAATCCTCGGTCGCGACCACGACGTGGTCGAGTGCGAGGACCGGGCCGGCATCGGTCACGGCGGAGAGCGGACGCTCCGCACCGAGCTCCAGGAAGAACATGCGCACGCCGCGCGTCAACTCGGTCGCGGCGCGAGTGCGCTTCCAGTGCAGCACCGCGCCCGTCGTGTCGTCGCGGCTTTCGACCTCGGCGACCGCATCCGGCTTCAGCGCCACCCGGTCGAGCCGCCGGTGCATCTTGTTAATGTCGGCGACACGAAAGCACAGGCTCGCGAGCATGCCCTCGCGGTCGTCGAGCAGCTCCCGCATCCGGTCTGCCGTCGCGCTCGCGCCGCTCGGCGCCATCAATTCGATCGACATGTTCTGGAGCGTGAACAGCACGCGGTCGGCGCCATCGCCAAAATTCTGCCAGGACGGCGCGCGGCCGAGCAGCGTCTGATAGGCCGCCTTGGCGGCGCCGATATCCCTGACGAGGGCGACGACGTGGTCAAGACCGGCGATCATGAGCCTCCCTTTCGCTTGTGCCGGAACTGAAAACCGAAACGCGGCGTTAGGTCCGACTGGGCTCTGTTCGCGGCCCGACCTTGGTCGTATTCCGGCCCCATGCCGACCTCAAGCGTTGACCGGGGCGGCGTTGCGAATAATTTCGGCGTCCCTTCCGGGGAACCGGTGCTAAGGTATGGCCGCCGGCCGGGACCACCCAGCGCATCACGGGAAGACTATGCAGGCTCTCTTTATCGGACAGACCTATATCGACGTCACCTTCATCACCGACCACATGCCGACCGGCGACGAGAAGCACGTGGCCTCCGCCTATGCGGTCTCCTTCGGAGGCAATGCGGTGACCGCGGCGTTCTGCTGCGCCAAGCTGGGAATCGTGCCGGACCTGATCGCGACCGTCGCCAATGACTGGCTGGGACGGATGTTCCAGGACATGTGCGCGAAATACGCGATCTCGCTGCATAACCGGAAGGTGGCGACGTCCTCGCTTTCCTTCATCATGCCCAAGGACGGCAAGCGCGCCATCGTCCGCTGCCGCGACGACGAGCACATTCACCCCTTCCCGATCCTCAATCTCGGAAAATGCCGCGCGCTGCATGTCGACGGCCACCAGCCGGACGCTGCGATCCACTACGCAAAAGTGTGCCGCGAGGCCGGTGTGCTGACCTCGCTCGACGGCGGCGGCCTGCGCTCGAACACGCATGAGCTGCTCGAGTTCATCGACGTCGCGATCGTGGCCGAGCGCCTGTGCGAGCAGATGAACCTGACGCCGCCGCAGATGCTCGAATATCTCAAGAGCCGCGGCTGCCGCATCGGCGGCATCACCATGGGCGAGAAGGGCCTGCTCTGGTACGGCGAGACCGGTGCGGTCGAAACGCTGCCGGCGATGCCGATCCCGCGCGAGCTCGTCATCGACACCAACGGCGCCGGCGACGTCTTCCACGGCGCCTACATCTATTCCTATCTCGCCCATCCCGGCAAAAGCTGGCGGGAGCATTTTGACTTCGCCCGCGCGGCCTCGACCCACAAGATCCAGCGCCTCGGCAACGAAGCGGGCCTGCCGACCCTTGTCGACATCGCCAAAGTCAGGCACGAGTTCGAAGTCAGGGCCTAGACTTTACAGGATTATCACATGGGACGCGTCTTCGTCGCCGGCAGCATCAACATGGATGTGGTGGCGACGGCCGACCGGCATCCACGGGTCGGCGAGACCATTGCCGGCAAGGAGGTGCTGTACTTCCCCGGCGGCAAGGGTGCGAACCAGGCCGTCTCGGCGGCACGGCTCGGTGCCAAAACCACGCTGATCGGCCGGCTCGGCAAGGATGCGTTCGGCGCGGAGCTGAAGGCGTTTTTGTCCGACCAGGGCATTGATCTCGGCCATGTCCAGGAGACGTCAGAGGCACATAGTGGCACTGCCATCATCACGGTCGCGGAGGCCGACAACACCATTGTCGTCATTCCCGGCAGCAACGCGCTCGTTGGCGAGGATGACGTCTCCGTCGTACCGCTGGTGAAGGGCGACGTCGCGGTCAGCCAGTTCGAGATTCCACTTTCGACCATTGCCGCGTTCTTCCGCCGGGCGCGGGCGGCGAGCGCAACGACGCTGCTCAACCCGGCACCGGCGCAAAAGTTCAGCCGCGAGCTCTTGGAGCTCGTCGACATCCTCGTGCTGAACGAGACCGAGCTCGGCCTGCTGTCCGGCGCCGCACTCTCCGAGAGCACGGATCACGCAGGGATCATCGAGGCCGCGCGACGGCTTCAGGCGAGCACGAGTCAGATCATCTGCGTCACGCTCGGCAAACGCGGCGTGCTCGCGCTTGCAGGGAGCGAGGAGATGATCGTGCCGGGCCGCGCGGTGCAGGCGGTCGACACCACAGGCGCCGGCGATTGCTTCGTCGGCGCGCTCGCCTCGCAACTTGCCGACGGCGTCGCGTTGCGCGAGGCGCTTCGTTTCGCGAACGTCGCCGCCTCGATCTGCGTGCAGCGGATGGGCGCCGGCCCCTCGATGCCGACGGCGGAAGAAGTCGCTGCGGTGATGTAGCGAAGGACGCCGCGGCCCTTTTCGCCTCTCCCCGCAAGCGGGGCGAGGGAGCAGACTGCCGACGCGGGAGCTCCGCGCCTCAAGCCAACGCGCCCTTCAGGTCAAAGCTCTCGTCGGCTGCGTGCTCCGGCGCGAGCGAGCGGTGCATGCCGAGCAGGCGTCGGCCGAACATGTGATCGCCGGCGCGGTTGATGGATTCGATGCCGAGAAGTTCTTCACCCTTGTAGCAGAACGCCGAAAACGCCTTGTTGGCGGGATCGCCGCGCAGCACGACCTTGTCGTAGCCCGTGGTGAGCCCCGCGATCTGGAGCTTGTCGTCGCCCTGATCGCTCCAGAACCAGGGCTGGCCGTCATACACCTTCTTGTCGCCCGTGAGCCGCGCGGCGAGGCAGCGGGCGTGATCGGTCGCGTTCTGCACCGACTCCAGCCGCAGCGAGCCGCCGAAGCGCGGGCTGTTGAACAGCGCGCAATCGCCGATCGCCGAGATGTTGGGATCGGCGGTCGCAAGATATTCGTCGACGATGATGCCGGAGGCGACCGGCAGCCCTGCCTCCGCCGCGAGCTCGATATTCGGCAGCACGCCGACGCCGACCACGACAAGATCCGCCGGCAGATGCCGGCCGTCGCTCAAGGAGACGCCCGTGACCTTGCCGCCCTCGGCCTCGATGCTGGTCGCCTGCACGCCGAGGTGAATGCGGATGCCCGCCTCGCGATGGCGCGCCTGAAAATATTCGGACACCTCGGCCGTGACCGCTCGCGCCATCACACGCGGGGCGAGCTCGAGCACGTCGACCTCGAGCCCCTTGATCCGGGCGGTGGACGCGAATTCGAGGCCGATGAAGCCCGCACCAATGATCACGGCGCGTTTCTTCGACGGCATGATCGCGCGAAGCGCCTCGCTGTCATCGAGGATGCGAAGATACTTTACGTCGGGCAGGTTGGCGTTGGGCAGGTCGAGCAGGCGATTGCGCGCGCCGGTCGCGAGCACAAGATGCCCGTAGTCGAGGGCTTCGCCGGACGCGAGTTTGACCTTGCGCGCCGCGCGGTCGACCGCGGCAACACGGCCCGCGATCAGCTCGATCTTCTGGTCCTGATAGAATTTTTCCGGCCGGAACATCAGGCTCTCAGGGCCCGCAGCCCCCTTGATATAGGCCTTGGACAGAGGCGGCCGCTGATAGGGCAGATGCGCCTCGTCATTGATCAGGCAAACGCGGTCGGAAAAGCCGGCCTGACGCAGGGACGCGGCGAGCTGATAGCCGGCATGGCCCGCACCGACAATGATCACCGGACCATCAGTCATCGGAACAACCCAGCTGTTGGGACACAGGCGCTACCCATGTCGTCTCCTCTCTCTGATTTTGGCTTGCTGGCCTTGTCGGTCGAGGAGTCGGCGCTCGTGTCCGTCCCTAAACGATGGCTGAGCACATTTGAGCCTATCGCCCGGCATTAGGCAAGAGCCCCGGCCCCCGGGGATTGTCACCCCTCGCCTTCTGCGATTTAGTTGCAGCAAATGACCTTTTGCCGGGGATTTTCCATGTCAGCCACCACTGCTTCCGACGATCCCGCCCTGCTCAGAATCGAAGGCCCGATCGCGACCATCACGCTGAACCGCCCAGCTGCCTATAACTCGATCAACCTCGGGATCGCGCAAAAGCTCGAACAGCTCGCAGCGCAAATCGAAGCTGACAGCGCTATCAGGGTTATTGTCATCGAGGGCGAAGGCCGCGCTTTCTCGGCCGGCGGCGATCTGCAGACCATTGGTGCCGCCGCCGAGGCCAACACGGTAACGCCGGTCGTGGGCGAATTGCTGAAGCACTATCACTCCTTCATCGAGACGCTGCGCCGGATGCCAAAGCTTTCGCTCTCAAGCGTGCACGGCTCGGCGGCCGGCGCCGGCATGGGGCTCGCCTTCGTCACCGATCTCTGCATCGCGGCCGAGGACGCAAAATTCACACCGGCCTATGCCAAGATCGGTGTGTCGCCGGACGGCGGCAGCACGGTCGGCATCGTCGGCACGGTTGGAACCCGCCGCGCGCTGCAGATTTTTCTCGCCGAAGACACCTTTACGGCGCAGCAGGCCTATGAGTGGGGCCTGGTCGCAAAAGTCGTCCCCGCGGCCGAGCTGAAGGCCGCGACGCGGCAGCTCGCCGCGCGGCTAGCGCAAAACCCGGACGCGGCCATCGCCGGTACCAAGTCGCTGGTCTACCAGGCCGCCACCACGCCGGTGAAGCAGCAGCTCGACTCCGAAGAGCACAAAATCATCATGGCTATGAACACGGAGGAGTTTCGTATCGCCGTGAAGAAGTTCACGAGCAAGTCGAAATGAACGCGCTGACGCCCGCGCGCTCGTTCTACGGCCTCCGTCACGGCGCGACCGACTGGAATCGCGCAGGGCGATTCCAGGGCCGGACCGACAACCCGCTGAACGAGGACGGTCTCCGGCAAGCGCACGAGGCCGTGCACATGTTGCGCGGTATCGGCATCAGCCGCATCGTCGCGAGCCCGCTGCTGCGCGCGGCGAAAACGGCCGAGATCATCGCGGACGCGATCTCGGTGCCGCTCACGATCGATGACGGCATCATCGAGTTCGATTTCGGCAGCTTCGAGGGTCTCCCTGTCCGCGACCTCATGATCAAGCACGGTGTCAAGTCGGCCACGGGCCTCGTCTCGATCCTGCCCGCCGACGGCGAGAACTGGGACGCCATGACCGAACGGTCGCTGGCTTGCGTCTCTGCGTGGCTCGACCGTTATCCCGACGACGACCTCCTGTTCGTCTGCCATGACGCGGTCATGCAGGGCATGGCAAAAACGCTCTCTGGCAGCTACTTCAAGAACAGCCACGGCACACCGTTTCGCTACGTACGCGACGCAGCCGACTGGCGCATCGAGCAAGTCGCTATTTAGGGCAGATGTAGCCCGTGCCTGCCGGCGACTTGAAGCAGCCGACCGACTCCGGCAGCACGTGCCGCGGCAGCCACAGCACCACGCTCGGAAAATAGATCGCAAACGCGATCGTCGCCAGAAACACCACATAGATCGGCAGGGCCGCACGTAGCGCCTTGGCAAAACTGATGCCGACGAATTTCGACGCCATCAGCAAGACCAGGCCATAGGGCGGCGTGATCAGGCCGAAGGCGAGCGTCGCGATCAGCACCACGCCCATATGCACGGCGTTGACGTCGCCGGCCTCGGTCAGCGCGTTCACCAGCGGCATGAAGATGATGATGGTCGGCACCGGCTCGATGAAATCGCCGACCACGGTGAAGAGCAGCACCATCAGCAGCATGATCAAATGCGGATCGTTTCCGGCGATGGAGGTGATCAAATCCGCGATGTAGGTCGCGCCGCGCAAATAGGCGAGCATCCAGCCAAACGCGTTGGCGGCGCCGATGGTGATCAGCGGCAGCGAGAAGATCAGGCCCGCAAGACAGAAGTCGTACGGGATCTTCATGAAATGCCCGCGGTTGAGCGCGGGGATCACCACCAGGATGATCCAGACCACGGCGACGACGCCGGCCTCCGTCGGCGTGAACCAGCCGGTCAGGATGCCGCCGAGCAGGATCACCGGGATCATCAGCGGCAGGGCCGCATCTCCAGCGGCAAAGGCAACCTGGCGCAGCGGCGCACGTGGCTTGCGCAGGCCGGACGGGCCGAAGAAATAGCAATAGATCATCAGGCCGAAGCCGATCATCAGGCCCGGTACCACGCCTGCCATGAACAGGCCGGCGATCGAGACGTTGCCGACCGCGCCATAGACCACTGCCGTGATGCTCGGCGGCACCAGCGCCGCAATGGTCGAGGCCGACGCGATGATCGCAGCGATGAAGGCGGGCTCGTAGCCTTCGCGCTTCATCGGGCCACCGAGCGCGCGGCTCATGACCGCGACGTCGGCGGTGGTCGAGCCCGACATCTCCGAGAAGAACATGCTGAAGACCACGACGACCTGCGACAGCCCGCCCCTGATGTGCCCGACCAGGGACACCGACAGATTGGCTATTCGCACCACCACATTCGCCGAGCTCATGAGCTCGCCGACCAGCAGGAAGAACGGGATCGCGAGCAGCGCCTCGGAATCCACGCCGTCAAAGATCTTCTGGATGATCGCGGCGAGCGAGACGTCGGACAGGATCGCACCGATGAAGACGCCCGCCATCAGCGAGAACGGCACGGGCACGCCGAGATAGCCGAAGAACAGGAAGCAGACCGACATCAGGGTCAGGACAATGGGTGCACTCACGGCTGCGCCCTCACCTGCGCCTCGCTGACGGGCACCGCAGGTACGGCGTCCTCGTCCGGCGGCTCGGGATGGTCAAAGCCGTTGCGCAGGCCGTTGACGAGCTGCTCGACGGTGAACAGGCCGATCAGAACTCCCGACAGCGGAATGATGGCGTAGAGCGAGGCGATCGGCGTGCCCGACGGCAGGCGAAAACTGCCGAAGCCGCGGAGATAGTTTTGATAGCCGTACCAGATCAGGCAGGCGGCGACGCCCAGCACGGCGGCACGGATGATGATCTCGACGATCAGCCGCGAGGTACCGTGCATCGCCTCGGAGATGGCGGTCAGATAGAGATGGTCGTTGCGCCGGGTCGCGGCCGCCGTGCCGATGAAGATCGCATAGATGAACAGCGTCGAGGTGACCTCCTGGAGCCAAAGCCAGGGATGGCCGATGGTGCGGGTGACGATGTCGGCCGTCACCGAGAGCGAGAAGCCGAAGCACAGCAGCCCGCACAGGATCATCAGCGCAACCTCGAGCCAGTCGAGCCAGCGCCATTTGAGGTGACGCTGCCGTTGCACCAGCAATTTGTCGGCGATGGACATCAACGTACCCCGCAATCCGGCATTTGCCTCTCGTCATGGCCGGGCTTGACCCGGCCATCCACGCCTTTGGCGTACGGCTCGAAGAAAAACGTGGATGCCCGGGTCAAGCCCGGGCATGACGACTGGCTGAGACCTTAGTTCACCGACCGGATCAGATCCTTGATCTTCACCGCATGCGGGCCGAGGTCCTGGGCGAGCTTGTCGAGATAGGGATCGGCGATCGTCGTGAAAGTCTTCTTGTCGACGTTGTCGACGATCTTGACGCCCATCTTCTTAAGCTTGTCGGCCGCCGTGCGCTCCAGATCGAACGCCTTTTGCGGCTCCTTGGAGCTGATCTCGTTCCCTGCGGCCTGCACCCAGCCCTTCTGCTCGGCCGACAGGCTCTGCCAGAGCTTGTCGGAGATGAACACCAGCGCGTTGTTGGCTTCGTGCTCGGTGATGTTCAGGACCGGCGCCACCTCATAGTGCTTGTTGACGAGGTAGACGTTGATGCTGTTCTCGGCGACGTCGACGACGCCGGTTTGCAAGCTTGTGTAGACGCTGCCGAACGGCATGTGCACGGTCTGGGCGCCATAGGCCGGGAACATGGTGTCCTCGGTCGCGGTCGCCTGCACGCGCACCTTCAATCCCTTGATGTCGCCGACGTTGTGAACCTCCCGCTTGGAGTACATGTGGCGCACGCCCTGCGAGCCGGTCGCGATCACGTGCAGGCCCTGCGTGGTCTCGTCAATCATGGTCTTGAGCGCCTCGAACACGCGGGGATCGGCGAGCCCCTTGACGACGTGGTTCTCGTCGCGGAACAGGAAGTGCAGCGACATGACGCCGGCCTGCGGCGAGATCGTCGCGGTGTTGGCCGAGGAGATGATGGCGAATTCGACATCGCCCGCCTTCACGAGCTGAAGCACCTGCGGCTCCTGGCCGAGCTGGGCGCCGGGGTACTGATCGATGATCATGGTACCCTTGCTCAGCTCCTTGAGTTTTTCGGCAAGGAGGTCGCCGGCGATGGAATAGCCGGTGTTGCGCGGCTGGTCGTAGGCGAAGCGATAATGCTTCACCTCCTGTGCCGATGCGCCGGTGACGAAGAGAACAGCGGCCGTTGCCGCCAGTGCCTGTAAGAATCTCGGCTTGGATCGTGCAATCATCGTTTCCCCCTGTTTTATGTTCGCCGCTTTAGCGGTCTGAACGTCGTCGTAGCGGGTGGTTCGTCACCCCTTCCCAGTCCTCTGCATGAAATCGAAGTCGCAGCCCTCGTCGGCCTGCAAAATGGTCTCGTTGAACAACCAGGCATAACCGCGCCTGGCTTCGTCGGGCGCAGCAGCGGGTTTGAGCGCGGCGCCCCGCCGCTCCAGCTCGGCCGCATCGACCAGAAGCTCGATGCTGCGTTTTCCGACATCGAGCCGGATCATGTCGCCGTTCTTCACCAGCGCCAGCGGGCCGCCGACGGCGGACTCCGGCGTGATGTGGAGCACGATGGTGCCGAACGCCGTGCCGCTCATGCGGGCGTCCGAAATGCGCACCATGTCCTTGGTGCCGCCGCGTGCGAGCTTTTTCGGGATCGGCAAATAGCCGGCCTCGGGCATGCCCGGCGCGCCCTTCGGTCCCGCATTGCGCAGCACCAGCACGTCGTCGGCGGTGACATCGAGATCTGGATCGTCGACCCGCAATGTCATGTCCTCGACGGATTCGAACACCACCGCGCGGCCGGTGTGCTGCAGCAGCTTTGGGCTTGCGGCCGATTGCTTGATCACGGCGCCGCGCGGCGCGAGGTTGCCGTGCAGGATGGCGAGGCCACCTTCGGACTTGATCGGATTGTCACGCGGGCGGATCGCGTCCTGGCCCGGGACCTCCTCGGCGTCAGCAACAACGTCACGCAGCGTCTGCCCGGTAACGGTCTTCGCATCGAGATCGACGAGGTCGCCGAGCTGCGCCAAAAGTTTCGGCACGCCGCCGGCGTGATGGAAATGCTCCATGTAATGTTCGCCGGACGGTTTTAGATCGACCAGCACGGGCACCTCGCGGCCGAGTTGGTCAAAGGCTTCGAGGTCGAGCCGGTGCGGCGAGCGATGCGCCATCGCCGTGAGATGGATCAGGCCGTTGGTCGAGCCGCCGATCGCCTGGAGCACGACCTGCGCATTCCTGAACGAGGCCGGCGTCAGCAATTCGCTCGGTTTCGGCCCCTTCGCCTTGGCCATCTCGGCCGCGACCTTGCCGCTGGCCTCCGCCAGGCGGAAACGCTCAGCATGCGGTGCAGGGATCGTCGCGCTCATCGGCAGCGACAGGCCCATCGCCTCGATCATGCAGGCCATGGTGGAAGCCGTGCCCATCACCATGCAGGTGCCGACCGACGGCGCGAGGCGTCCATTGACGGCCTCGATCTCGGCGTCGTCGATATCGCCGGCGCGATACTTTGCCCAGAGCCGCCGGCAGTCGGTGCAGGCCCCCAGCACCTCGCCCTTGTGATGGCCGACCACCATCGGTCCGACCGGAATGACCACCGTCGGCAGATCGGCGCTGATGGCCGCCATGACTTGCGCCGGCAGCGTCTTGTCGCAGCCGCCGATCACGATCACCGAATCCATCGGCTGGGCCCGGATCATCTCCTCGGTGTCCATCGCCATCAGATTGCGCAAATACATCGAGGTCGGATGCGCAAAGCTTTCGGCGATCGAAATCGTCGGAAACACGAACGGCATCGCGCCCGACAGCATCACGCCGCGCTTCGCCGCTTCAATGATCTGCGGCACGTTACCGTGGCAGGGATTGTAGTCGCTATAGGTGTTGGTGATGCCGACGATCGGGCGCTCCAGCGCATCGTCGGAATAGCCCATGGCCTTGATGAAGGCCTTGCGCAGGAACAGCGAGAAGCCGGCGTCGCCGTAGCTCGTCAGGCCTTTGCGCAAGCCGCTGCTCATCATGCCACTCCATTCCAGGTTACCATTGTCGTACAGACTGCCCCCGTATTGTCAATAACCCTGCAGGATATTTGGCGCCTTTCGCGCTGAAACGCGCTCCTTTGGGATAGATTATTGACAATCCACGCCTTCCCTGCTCCACAGGAGCGTCTTGACCTTGGGCCTTGCCGGCCGGGAGGCGAAGGGATGGCCGACACTTCAAGCGCCGAAATGCCGACGCTCCGGCGCGACGACCCGGATGACGTGGTCGGCCGGCTGGAGGAGGACATCATCTTCGGCCGTTTCGCGCCGGCCGCGCGGCTGACCGAGGACGCCCTGATGTCGCGTTACGGCACGTCGCGCCATTTCGTGCGCCAGGCGCTGGTGGAGATGGAGCGGCGCGGCATCGTCCGCCGCGAGAAGAACGTCGGTGCCACCGTACGGTTCTATTCGGCCGAGGAGGTGCGGCAGATCTACGAGGTGCGGGAGATGCTGACGCGGCAGGCCGCGCTGATGATCCCGCTGCCCGCGCCACAAAGCCTGATCGAGGAGCTCAGCGAACTGCAGCGGCAATATTGCGCCAGGGCCGACGCGCACGATTTGCGCGGCATCCACGAAACCAACGACGCCTTCCACGTCGCGCTGTTTGCAGCCTGCGGCAATCCCTACCTGGTGCGCTCGCTGCAGGACTACATGAACCTGACGCTGCCGATGCGCGCAAAAAACCTCGCCGACCGCGAGGGCCTCGCGCAGTCGCGCCGTCAGCACGAATTGATGATCGAACTGTTGAAGGGCCGCGATAGCTGGGCGCTGGCGCAGCTCTGCGTCGACCACATGCAGTTCAGCAAGTCGGACTATCTGGCGCGGATCGCAGGCGATGAGGCCAGGCGCTAGCGCGCTTTGCCCGGGACCGGATGAACCCTGCGCTCGGAATATGCGACCAATATCGCGCCCGGCGCCGATCGAAACCGTCGCCCATGACCTCACATCTATCGATCAACCCCAGTGACCAGCCTGCTCCTCCTGTTCGGAATGTTCTACGCCGCGTGCGGGCTGGTGCTCAGCCTCGCTATGAACGTGACATCGTTCACCAGCGTCAAACTCGGCGACAGCATCTTGTTTCCTGCGCTCACGTGGGGAATCTTCCCCGCGTTTTTGGCGGTCATCCTTATCTCGATTTCGGAAAGGAAGAGGCCCCGCAGTGCGAATCACGAGATCGACGAATGGGAGCTCGTATCAGCGGGATGTCCCACGTTGATGAAACGCATCTTCTGGACGTGTTTCGCTTATGCATGGGTGACCGGCATGGCGCTCGCCATATTGACGCACGAGCCCAACCTGATTTTGCGCTGTATCTCTGCCTTTTGGATGACGTTCTACGCGCTGGGACTCGCGGTGATCACAGCCGCCTATCTTCGCCGCCGCGCCCCGCAATAGCAGGAAGATCGTGGATGGCCGGGACATAGCTAGCGAAAGCCACGCCGTCCTTCGGGCGGCTGGCCCGGCCATGACGGCGTGGAAGCAATGGCGCCCGCTCAGCCCTTACGCGTCTTGCTGAGCAGATAGTTGTCGTAATAGTTCTCGGCGATCTGCGTGTAGAACAGCACTTCCTTCATATAGGCGTCGTGACTTTCCTTGGTCTTCTTGAAGAGCGGGCTCTTCTCGGCGATCTCGTTCAGATAGTCCTGCGTCGCCTTGTAGCTCGCTTCCATGACCGGCTGCGGGAATGCACGCAGCTCGGCGCCGCCGGCGATCAGCCGCTTCAGCGCGGCGGGATTCACGCTGTCGTATTTCTCGATCATCCAGCCGCCGGCCGCAGCACCCGCCTGGTTGAGGATCGCCTGGTACTGCTTGGGAAGCGCATTCCACTTCTCGTCGTTGACGACCATGTGCAGCATGGCACCGCCCTCCCACCAGCCGGGAAAGTAGTAGTACTTCGCCACCTTGTAGAAGCCGAGTTTTTCATCGTCATAGGGACCGACGAACTCGGCGGCATCGATCGAGCCTTTCTCCAGCGCTGAATAGACCTCGCCGGCGGCGATCTGCTGCGGCACGATGCCGAGCTTGGCGAGCACGTGGCCACCCATGCCGGCGATGCGGAATTTGAGGCCGTTGAGATCGTCGACGGTCTTGATCTCCTTCCGGAACCAACCGCCCATCTGCGTGCCGGAGTTGCCGCACAGGATGGCGT
This sequence comes from Bradyrhizobium arachidis, assembly GCF_024758505.1. Classification (NCBI taxonomy): domain Bacteria; kingdom Pseudomonadati; phylum Pseudomonadota; class Alphaproteobacteria; order Hyphomicrobiales; family Nitrobacteraceae; genus Bradyrhizobium; species Bradyrhizobium arachidis. The sequence goes on from NZ_CP077970.1 coordinate 6,593,107, forward strand.
GCGCCTTGAACGGTCTTAGCGCCTCGTTGCAGAGATCGGCGCCGCCGCCAAAGCTCCACCAGGAGTGCTGGTGACGGTGGTTCATGCCGAACGGCGCGCCGGTGGCGTAAGCCAGCGCCGGCTCCTTGCCGATGTAGAAATAGAGTGGCGTCTGCGCGATCTCGACCGTCGCCGAGCTCACGGCGTCGAGCGCCTGCAGGCCCGGCACGATCTCGCCGGCCGCAAAGGTCTGGATCTGAAACTTGTTGTCGGTGGCATCAGCAACATATTTCGCAAAAGTCTGCGCCGTGCCGAAGATCGTATCGAGCGATTTCGGGAAGCTCGAGGTCAGCCTCCATTTGATCTCAGGCGCGCTCTGCGCAATCGCAGGCGCCGCAACCAGCGTCGTCGCGCCGGCAAAGGCACTTCCCTTGAGAAATGTACGACGTTTCATGATGTGCTCCCTGGATAGCAATTGCGTCGGCCGGGGTACGATGAACCGCCCCCGACCGCATTGACCTTCATCATAGCGGGCGTCACGGTGGGCCGGAAAGGTGTCGCCGTGACGCGCGGCTAGCGCTTGGTCCAGTCGATGATGCGGCTGTTGTCGGCATCGAACTCGATGCTGCAGAACGTGCCGCCCTGGTAGTGGTCGCCGACCGGATCGGGCTTGAGCTTGGCCTGCTCCGCCATCGCGTGCTCGCGGAAATCCTCGGCGCGGCCGGTCGGGCGATAGCCGAATTCGTAGGCGCGGTGATTGTCCCACCAGGCGCGTTCGTTGAAGGAGGCGCCGTAGAAGACCTCGAAATGGACGTCGGGGTGCTCGAGCCCGATACGGCAGAGCTGCACCAGATCCTCCGGCTTGAGCCAGATCGCGAGCCGGCGCTGGTCAAGCGGCTTTTCACCAAAATTACCGATGCGGAGGCACGTGACCTTCAGCCCGTGCTTGTCGGCATAGAGGGCGCCGACCGCCTCGCCGAACACCTTGCTGACGCCGTAGCGGCTATCGGGGCGCGCGGTGACGTCGGTGCCGATCTTGTGGTGGCGCGGATAGAAACCGACCGCGTGGTTGGACGAGGCGAAGATCACCCGCTTGACGCCCTTCTTGCGCGCCGCCTCGAACAGATTGTAGCCGCCGATGATGTTGGCTTGCAAAATGTCGTCCCAGGTGCCTTCGACCGAATAGCCGCCGAAATGCAAAATGCCGTCGACGCCCTCGCAGATGGCCTCGCACTGCGCGAGATCGGCAAGGTCGGCCGCCCTAAACTTTTCGTTCGCGCCGAGATCGGCGGGCGGCTTGATGTCAGAGAGCAGAAGATCCGGATAGATCGGCGGCAGCAGTTTCCGCAGGCTCGTGCCGATTCCCCCCGAAGCTCCCGTCATCAAAATACGCGGCATGTCTTTCCTCATTGGTAGCGAACGATTTGCGGTCACATGTCTCTAATGATAGCAGATTTGTCCAGAGGGAACGCAACAACGAGAACCGCACATGAACGATGCATCCTCCCACGCTCAAGGCTGGCGGCCGGCGACCTATTACCCCGATCCGGCGATAAGTGCACTCGATCCGCGATTTGAAAAATACTGGCTGAAACTTTCGGCTGTGGAACGGCTCGCCACCGGCCTGCGCTGGGCCGAGGGGCCGGTGTGGTTCGGCGACGGGCGGTATCTCTTGTGCAGCGACATCCCGAACCAGCGCATCATCAAATGGGAGGAGGAGACCGGCGCGGTCAGCGTGTTCCGAAAACCCTCCAATTTCGCCAACGGCAATACGCGAGACCGCCAAGGCCGGTTGATCACCTGCGAGCATGGCGGCCGGCGCGTGGTGCGCACCGAATATGATGGCGCGATCACGGTGCTGATGGATTCCTTCGGCGGCAAGCGGCTGAATTCGCCGAACGACGTGGTGGTGAAATCCGACGGCACGATCTGGTTCACCGATCCGACCTTCGGCCTGCTCGGCAATTACGAGGGCTACAAGGCGGAGCCGGAGATCGAGCCGAACGTTTACCGGCTCGATCCCGCGACCGGCAAGGCGAGCATCGTCGCCGAAGGTGTGCTCGGGCCGAACGGGCTGTGCTTCTCGCCGGACGAGAAAATCCTCTATGTCGTCGAATCCCGCGGCGTGCCGAACCGAAAAATCCTCGCCTATGACGTCTCGGCCGACGGCACGACGATATCAAACAAGCGCGTCTTCATCGATGCCGGTCCCGGCACACCTGACGGCATGCGCTGCGACATCGACGGCAATCTCTGGTGTGGCTGGGGCATGGGCGATCCCGAGCTGGACGGCATCGTGGTGTTCGCGCCCGACGGCGTCATGATCGGCCGCATCGCGCTGCCCGAGCGCTGCGCCAATCTCTGCTTCGGCGGGGTCAAGCGCAACCGCCTGTTCATGGCGGCGAGCCAGTCGATCTACGCGCTGTATGTGAACACGCAGGGCGCCCTTGGGGGATAGTTTCTCCGCTTGTCATTCCGGGGCGCGCCCTCTTCGGCGCGAGCCCGGAATCCATCGTGCGGCGAACTCGTGGACGAATGGATTCCGGGTTCGTCGCTTCGCGACGCCCCGGAATGACGAAGGATCAAACAGAAAACGCCGGAGCAGCTTCCCGCTCCGGCGTCATGTTTGTTCGGACGGTGAGGCTTACGCCGCGTTGAAGCCGGCGACGGCCTTCACCTCGAGATACTCCTCCATGCCGTACTTGCCCCATTCGCGGCCGTTACCGGACTGCTTGTAGCCGCCGAACGGCGCGGAGCGGTCGTTCGGCACGCCCTGGAGGTTGACGTTGCCGGCGCGGATCTGGCGCGCGACCTTCTTGGCGTTCTCCACCGTGTCGGCCGTGACGTAGCCCGCGAGACCGTACGGCGTGTCGTTGGCGATGCGCACGGCGTCGGCTTCGTCCTTGGCACCGATGATAGTCAGCACCGGTCCAAAAATTTCCTCGCGCGCGATCGTCATCTCGTTGGTGACGTCGGCGAAGATGGTCGGACGGACATAGAAGCCCTTGTTGACGCCCTCGGGCAGGCCAGGGCCGCCGGCAACGAGAGTGGCACCTTCGTCGATGCCCTTCTTGATCAGCGCCTGGATCTTGTCCCACTGAATGCGCGACACGACCGGGCCGATGGTGGTGCCTTCGCCGCGCGGATCGCCGGCCTTGGTCTTGTCGGCAACCGCCTTCGCGATCGCGGCCACTTCCTTCATCTTGGAGAGCGGCACGATCATGCGCGAGGGTGCGTTGCAGGACTGGCCCGAGTTGTTGAACATGTGCATCACGCCGCCGGTCACCGCCTTCTGCAGGTCGGCGCCTTCGAGGATGACGTTCGGCGACTTGCCGCCGAGCTCCTGGCTGACACGCTTCACGGTCGGTGCCGCGCGCTTGGCAACATCGACGCCAGCACGGGTCGAGCCGGTGAACGAGATCATGTCGATGTCGGGATGCTCGCTCATGGCGGCACCGACCTCGGGGCCGAGACCGTTGATGAGGTTGAACACGCCCTTCGGTACGCCAGCTTCATGGAGGATCTCTGCGAAGATCAGCGCAGAGGTCGGCGTGAACTCCGACGGCTTGAGGATCATGGTGCAGCCGGCGGCAAGCGCGGGCGCCACCTTGCAGGCGATCTGGTTGAGCGGCCAGTTCCAGGGCGTGATCATGCCGACGACGCCGACCGGCTCGCGCAGCACGGTCGCGGTGCCGATCTGCTCCTCGAAGTGATAGTTCTTGAGAACGTCGAGCGTCGACATAATGTGGCCGAGGCCGGCGCCGGCCTGGAGCTTCTCCGCCATCGGCAGCGGCGCGCCCATCTCGTCGGAGACGGCCGCGCCGATCTCCTTCATGCGGCCCTTGTAGATCTCGACGACCTTGGTGAGCAGCGCGATGCGCTCCTCGCGGCTGGTCTGGGAATAGGTCGCGAACGCGCGCTTGGCGGCGGCGACGGCCTTGTCAACGTCGGCCTTGGAGCCGAGCGCAATCTCGTACATCGCCTCTTCCGTCGCCGGATTGACGACCGATGTGGACTTCTTGACGGCGGGATCGACCCAGGCGCCGTCGATGTAGAATTGCATGCGATTGACCATCGTGAACCTCTTGTTTTGAAGCATTGGAGGGGCGTTTCGGCAGCTATCCTGACACGAAACCCCGGGCTGTAGAACCCGCCCCGATGCTTGACCTGCGTTGCGGCGGACGCGGCGGAATATGATCGCGCGCCGGGGAACTGGCAAGGCACTAACGCCGTCATTCCGGGGCGATGCGAAGCATCGAACCCGGAATCTCGAGATTCCGGGTTCGGTCCTGCGGACCGCCCCGGAATGACGTCACCCAGGTTACCTCAATCACACCGCCATCTTGCGATGCAGGACCGGCGCGCCCGTGGTGAGGCTTTCGGCCGCATCGATGATGGCGTTGGCATCTAAGCCATGGTGGCGGTAAAGGTCGCCAATCGTGCCGGTCTGGCCGAACTGCTCGACGCCGAGCGCCTCGACGCGATGACCGCGGACGCTGCCGAGCCAGCCGAGCGTGGCCGGATGGCCGTCGATCACCGTCACGATTCCGCAGTCACGGGTAAGCGGCGCCAGGAGCTTCTCGATATGGCTGAGATGCTGCACGCCACGACGGTCGCGCCGCAATTTCCGTGCGGCGGTCCATCCCGCATGCAGGCGGTCCGCCGAGGTGACCGCGAGCAGGCCGACGTCACGCCGGCTCTCGCCGATGAAGCCGGTCGCCTCGATCGCTTCGGGCGCCAATGCGCCGGTATAGGCGATCACGACTTCCGCATTGGGACCCGGCTCGCGCAGCCAATAGGCGCCGTCGGTGATTCCCTTTGCGAGCTCCGGTGTCATGATCCGCTGCACCTGGTCGATACTGCGCGTCGACAGCCGCAAATAGACCGAACCGCCCTCGCCCGCCTCGCGCTGCATGTGGTCAAAACCCCATCCCATGATCGTGGCGAGCTCGTCGACGAAGGCCGGTTCGAACGAGGCAAGCCCGTCCTGCGCCATGCCGATCAGCGGCGTCGCGATCGACTGATGTGCGCCACCCTCGGGCGCAAGTGTGATCCCGGAGGGCGTTGCCGCCACCATGAAGCGGGCGTCCTGGTAGCAGGCGTAGTTGAGGGCATCGAGGCCGCGCTCGATGAAGGGATCGTAGAGCGTGCCGACCGGCAAGAGCCGCTCGCCATTGATCTGATGCGACAGGCCGAGCGCCGACAGCATGATGAACAGGTTCATCTCGGCGATGCCGAGCTCGAGATGCTGGCCTCTTGGCGAGGCGTCCCAGTTGAAAGTCGAGGGAATTTTCTCACTGCGGAATAAGTCCGCCTTCTCGGCGCGCGCGAACAGGCCGCGGCGGTTCACCCACGGCCCGAGATTGGTCGAGACCGTGACGTCGGGCGACGTGGTGACGATGCGCTTGGCGAGCTCGCGCTCGCTGCGGGCGATCTCGTTGAGCACGAGGCCAAAGCCCTGCTGGGTCGACATCTGCGGCGACGGCTTGAAGGTGAGCTGCGACGGCACATCGACGACGGGCGCGCAGAGGCGACGACCATCCTGGTTGAAGGGTACGCGGGCGAGGAAGGCTTCGAGCTCGGCCGCATCCTGCTCGAGCCCTTCGAACTTATCCCATTCATACCCAGGACGGATGTTCTGGCTCTCGCGATATTTGTCCATCTGCGCGACCGTCATCAGGCCGGCATGATTGTCCTTGTGGCCCTGGAACGGCAGGCCGACACCCTTGATGGTGTAGGCGATAAAGCAGACCGGACGATCGTGATCGATCGACCCGAACGCCTCCAGCATGCTCGCCATGTCGTGGCCGCCGAGGTTTGACATCAGCGCCAAGAGCTCGTCGTCGCTGCGGCGGTCGATCAGCTTTGTGATCGGCCCCTGATCGCCGATCTCGTCATGCAGGTGTTTTCGGAACGCCGCGCCGCCCTGAAAACACAGCGCGGCGTAGAGCGCGTTCGGGCAATTGTCGATCCAGCGCTTCAGTGCCTCCCCGCCCGGCTCGGCAAAAGCCTCGCGCATCAGACGGCCGTATTTCACGATGACGACGTCCCAGCCAAAATTGCGGAACATGGTCTCAAATTTTTCCCAGAGCCCTTCGCGCACGACGGCGTCGAGCGACTGCCGGTTGTAGTCGACGACCCACCAGGTGTTGCGCAGGCCGTGCTTCCATCCCTCGGCGAGCGCCTCAAAGATGTTGCCCTCGTCCATCTCGGCATCGCCGACGAGCGCGATCATCCGGCCCTCGCGGCGGTCCTTCATCCAGCCATGCGATTTGACGTAATCCTGCACCAGCGAGGAGAACAGCGTCTGCGCAACGCCGAGGCCCACCGAGCCGGTCGAGAAATCGACGTCGTCGACGTCCTTGGTGCGCGAGGGATAGGACTGCGCGCCCTTGAAGCCGCGAAAATTCTCGAGCTTCTCGCGGGTCTGGCGGCCGAACAGATACTGGATGGCGTGGAACACCGGGCTCGCATGCGGCTTCACCGCGACGCGGTCCTCAGGCCGCAGCACATGGAAATACAGCGCCGACATGATGGTCGCCAGCGAAGCGGACGAGGCCTGGTGGCCGCCGACTTTCAGGCCGTCCTTATTCGGGCGGATGTGGTTGGCGTGGTGGATGGTCCAGGACGACAGCCACAAAGCTTTGCGGCTGAGCGCGGACAGCGTTTCGAGGCGGGCGGGATCGACGGGCATGGCAATGCTCCGGAGTAGTATGTCCGGATCATACCCCTGCGCCCGGCCTGAGAATTCTCAAATTTTCGCGCCATACCCGCCAGGATTGGGATATTTTTCCAATGAATTGCCAACTGACACAGGTTTCATTCCAATGCCCGAGCTCGATGCCATCGACCGAAAGATCCTCGCTTCTCTCCAGACCGACAGCCGAATGACCATGCAGGAACTCGCCGACAAGGTCGGGCTCTCGGTCTCGCCCTGCCATCGGCGCGTGAAGCTCCTGGAGGAGCGCGGCGTCATCACGCGCTACATCGCGACCGTCGACCAGAAGGCGCTGGGACTGCATGTCAGCGTCTTCATCTCGATCAAGCTGGCGCGGCAGAAGGAAGAGGACCTCAACCGCTTCGCGAAAGCGATCTCGAAATGGGACGAGGTGCTGGAATGCTATCTGATGACCGGCAACCGCGACTATCTGCTCCGCGTCGTCGCGGCCGACCTGTCGTCCTATGAGGCGTTCCTGAAGAACAAGCTGACGCGGCTCGACGGCATCGCCTCGATCGAGTCGAGCTTTGCGCTGAGCCAGGTGAAGTATTCGATCGCGCTGCCGGTGTGATGTCACCCGTCATTGCGAGGAGCGAAGCGACGAAGCAATCCAGACTATTTCCGCGGATGCATTTCTGGATTGCTTCGCTTCGCTCGCAATGACAGCTACTACTTCCACGGCTGCACGATGATCTTGGTGTGCGCCTCGGGATTGGCGAGATCGGCGAAGGCTTTGGCTACGCCGTCGATGCCGACGGTGGCGGTCACCATGGCGGCGGCATCGACCTCGCCTTCCGCAATCAGGCGCAGCGAGTACGCGAACTCTTCGGGCGTGTAGCCGAGCACGTACTGGACGTTGAGCTCCTTCATGATGCCGAGCATCGGCTCGCTCTTGTCGCTTTCCATGCAGACGCCGACCACGACGATCTTCGCATCGCGCGGAGCGCTCTCGAACACCTGCTGGAGCAGGCCAGGCACGCCGACGCATTCGAAAATCAGCGCCGGCTTCAGCGCCGGCAGCATGGCCTGGAACGGCGGCCGCGCCGCCTTCTCGGCTTCCGACATCTGCGCATGCTCGGCCCAGGTCGCATAAGGCTGCGATACTTTGGGGTCGATGACGATATCGGCGCCGAGCTTTGCGGCCAGCGCGCGCCGCGCCGGTGAATAGTCGGCGGCGACGATCGGGTGCAGCCCCTTGATCCTCAGTGCTGCGATCACGGCAAGGCCTACGGGACCGCAGCCGATGACCAGCGGCACCTCTTTGCCTGACATGTTGGCCTTGGCCACGGCATGAACGCCGACCGCGAGCGGCTCGGTCAGCGCGGCGTGCTCGGGGGCGAGGCCGTTCGGCACTTCCAGCAGCAGCGGCTCGCTCAGCAGCATCTGCTCGGCATAGCCGCCGACAAGGTCGTTTGAATAGCCGATGCCCAAAATGCCCTGTGGCGTCAGCAACGCCGGCAGCGAGCAGACATGGGTGCCTGGCTTCAGCTTGCATTCGGTGCCGGGACCGTAGTCGAGGATCTCGCAGCAGAACTCGTGACCGAACACGACGTCGCGCGAAAGATCCATCGGCGGACGGCCCATCTTTCTCGCCATCTCGACCATGCGAGGAGCGTGCTGGCGCGCATGGAGATCCGAGCCGCAGATGCCGCAGGCGAGCGTCCTGACCAGCACCTGGCCGGCGCCGGGCTCTGGCTCCGCAATGCGGTCGACGACAATCTCACCCTTCCTGAAAATCGCGGCGCGCATCCGGCTCCTCCCCTTTTTGTTGGAGCCGTTGATAGCACAAACCCGGTGAAGCGATATTGCGTCAGGCGTTCGGCGAACGCTCTTCGAGCACCAGGAGCTGGGCGCGGCGGATGCGCTCGCGATGAGCGATGTAAAGGCCGCTCGCGACAATGAAGGCGGCACCGATCACGGTCCAGATATCAGGCACTTCACCAAACAGGAAGAAGCCCAGAATGCTGACCCAGAGGAGCTGCGTGTAGGAGAACGGTGCCAGCACCGAGGCATCGCCGTAGCGATAGGCCAGCACGATGATCCATTGTCCGACGGTCGACGCGACGCCAATGAAGATGCCGAGCCCGATGGCGCTCCACGACGGCGTGACCCAGACGAACGGCACCATGATGGTCAGCAGCGTCACGCCTGTCAGCGCGGAATAAGCCATCGTGGTAAGGACGGCTTCCCGCCCGCTCATCATGCGCGTCAGGATCAGCGCAGCCGCCCAACAGAAAGCCGAGATGATCGGGAAGAACGCCGCGAGGTGAAACGCGCTCGTGCCCGGCCGCAGGATGATCCCCACGCCCATCAAACCGATCGCAGTCGCGATCCAGCGGCGCACGCCAACCTTCTCACTCAGGAACACGATCGACAGCGCAGTGACGAACAGCGGCGAGACGAAGCCGGTGGCGGAAGCTTCCGCAATGGGGAGGTAGCGCAGTCCAGTGATGAAGAACAGCGAGGAGCCGAGCAGCACCGCGCCGCGCATCAGCTGAAGGCCGAGCCGCTCGGTGCGCATCGCGTAGAACGGCGAGACCGGCAACATCACGGGCGTGAACATCAGCGCAAACGTCAGGAAGCGGATCCAGGTGATCTCGATCGACGGCAGCTCGGTCGAGAGATATTTTGCCGTGACGTCCGAGCAGCCGAGGAAGATCGTCGACAGCAGCACCAGCGCAATGCCTTTGAAGGGGTGATCGACGCGCGCAGGTGCGCGGCGAGCAGCCTGCTTCTTCTCGGGCATAGGTACGGAGACGCTGTCGAGCCTGAGGGCTGCGGCGGGAGGCGGGGTCACGGCTGGAACTCGGGTAGAAAAGTCGAATCGGGTGAGCCCATAAAAAACGACAATTGGGCTCGTTTCGCAACGCCCGAAAACAGGAAGCCGATATGCGCTGAGGTCCGCGCGCGTCAACCCTCCATTAATATTAATAAAGGCGGTTTTGCACTACAGCATCGGCAGGCCACGCGGCTTCGGACCGCGCGGAAACGCCGCATCGAGCGCCGCAATCTCGTCTTTCGTGAGTGTGATGTCGCCAGCGGCCGCATTTTCGGCGGCATGTTCCGCGCTTGAGGCCTTCGGGATCGCGAACACCGTAGTGGCACGGGTGAGGAAGTGCAGCGCGACCTGTCGCGGTGTCGCACCGTGTGCCTTGGCGATCTGTGCCAGCGCGGCACCGCCCTTGCTGCTAGCAGCGGGAAAATCGTCGTGACCGAACGGCGAATAGGCGACGACCGCGACGCCGTGCTTCTCGCACCACGGGATCACCGCATGCTCGATCGCGCGCTCCTTCAGATGATAGAGCACCTGATTGCAGGCGATCCTGCCTTTGCCCGCGACGTCGAGCATCTCGTCGAGGTCGTCGGCGTCGAAATTGGAGACGCCCCAGGATTTGATCTTGCCGGCCTTCACCAGTTCCTCAAACGCCGCCACGGTGTCCTCCAGCGCGTAGGATCCGCGCCAGTGCAAGAGATAGCAATCGAGCCGATCGGTCTTCAGCCGCTTCAGCGAACGCTCGCAGGCGGCGATGGTGCCGCGGCGCGAGGCGTTGCTCGGCAACACCTTCGAGACGAGGAACACTTCATCGCGGCGGCCGGCGATGGCGTCGGCAATGACGAGCTCGGCATCGCCATACATCTCGGCGGTGTCGACATGGCTCATGCCGAGATCGAGCCCGCGCTGAAGTGCGGCGATCGCGCGCTTGCGGTCGGCATGGTCGAGATACCAGGTGCCCTGCCCGATGACGGAAACATTTGCGCCGGTGCGGCCGAAGGGATTTGCTTTCATGGTTGATCCAACCCGTGACGGCTAATTCAGTTCACTGATGTCCGCACCGAGCACGCAATCGGAGCGCACGCCCTTGCAACGGAATCTTTCTGGCATGGCGGAGAAGATCGTCGTCTCGATCAGACGCGGCGGCGTTTCCAGGTACATCATGGTTATTATGCTTGTTGGCGACCGACAGCAGCATAGGGGACAATCTTGCGGCCGTCGATTGGGGGCACGCCAAGCGCCCCACCCTCCGCGTCGTCCTGGCGCAAGCAGGGACGACATCGGGGAGGTGTTTGCGTCTTAGCTCGCCGCGCCTGCGAAATTGGCTTCCTTCGCGGCCGCCACATCCGTCTGCGCAATCAGGCGCTTCAGCTCGGGAATGCACGAGCCGCAATTGGTGCCGGCCTTGAGTTTTGCGCCGATCTCGGCCGCAGTCTTCGCGCCCGCCGCAATGGTATCGCAGATCGTGGCACGGCCGACGCCAAAACAGGCGCAGACGACCGGGCCGGTCGAGGCTACACCCTCGGTGGACTTGCCTGACAGCAGCAGGCGGCGCTGCTCGTCGCTGACGACATCGGCGGCGAACATGGACTTGACCACTTCCCAGTCGCCGGCGTCATGCGCGGGTCCGACGAACAGGCAGGTGTCGATGCGATCGCCCACGAAGGACGCCGCGCGGTAGACGCCGCCGCCAAAATCGCGGTACTCCGCAAAGTCCTCACCGGCGATCGGGTCGAGCCAGGCCGGCCAGCGCGAGAGATCCGCGTTGTCGGCGAACAAATAGCCGAAGCCGCCGGAGACCGTGACACGGCTCCACCACAGGTGCGCCGGCAGCGCGAGTTGCTTGCGCGAGAGCACAAAGCCGCGGAACACATATTCGTACGGCGCGATCGACACCGGCGTTGCCTTGGATTCCGGCTGTCCGGAGAACGGATCGTTGAACGACTGCACCAGGGCGCCGACGCGGCCGTGCGAGGTGTTCATCTCGCTCCAGTGGATCGGCACGAACAGCGTGCCGCGCTGCGCGCGGTCGCTGACGACGACCTTGAGGATGCACTGGCCGTAATCGGTGGTGACGCGGGCAAAGCTGTCGTCGGTGACGCCGTATTTGCTGGCGTCATCAGGATGGATCTCGACGAAAGGTTCCGGCAGGTGCGCACCTAACCGCTGGCTGAGGCCGGTGCGCGTCATGGTGTGCCACTGGTCGCGAATGCGGCCGGTGTTCAGCCGTAGCGGCCGCGACGCCGTCGTCTCGCTCTTCAGCGCCGGCACCTCTGGCGCAATGAAGCGCCCCTTGCCGTCGGGCGTGAAGAAGCCGCCCTTCGCAAAGAAGCGGTCGCCAGGGGCCTGCCCCTCGCGCGCCGGCCATTGCAGTGGAACAAGCGCATCATAGGCATCGTCCGAGACGTCCTGCAGGGCGCCGATGTCGAAGTCGCGGTTGCCGTCGTTCTCGAAGGCAGAGAGCGCGGCATGCTCGCGAAAGATCTCGGCGGCCGATTTGTAATTGAAGCCGTCGCCGAAACCGAGCCGCTTGGCGACTTCGCCCATGATCCACCAGTCCGGCCGCGCCTCGCCCGGCGCCGGCAGGAACGAGCGCTGGCGCGAGATGCGGCGCTCGGAATTGGTCACCGTGCCCGACTTCTCGCCCCAGGCGAGTGCCGGCAACAGCACGTGTACGCCGGCATCGACGGTGTCGTTGGAGAGCACGTTCTCGGAGACCACGAACAGCTCGAGCTTCTTCATCGCTTCGCGCACGACATCGGCGTCGGGCAGCGACACCGCCGGGTTGGTGCCCATCACCCACAGCGCCTTGATCTCGCCGCGGTTGATCGCCTCGAACATCTGTACCGCCTTCAGCCCCTCATGCGTGGCGATGCGCGGCGCCTTCCAGAACCGGCGCACCCGATCGACCTCGGGTGGCGAGAACATCATGTGCGCGGCGAGCTGGTTTGCGAGCCCGCCGACTTCACGTCCGCCCATCGCGTTGGGCTGGCCGGTGAGCGAGAACGGCGAAGCCCCGAGCTTGCCCATGCGTCCCGTGGCGAGGTGGCAGTTGAGGATCGCGTTGACCTTGTCGGTGCCCTGCGCGGACTGGTTGACGCCCTGCGAGTACAGCGTGACCGTCCGCGCGGTGTCGCGGAACATCTGGAAGAAGGTCGCGACGTCCTGCTCGGAGAGGCCGGTGGCGAGCGCGGTCGCGGTGACGCTGCCGGCGATGCTGCGCGCACGCGCAAGCGCCGCGTCAAAGCCGGAGGTGTTCTTTTCGATATAGTCCTTGTCCAGCGCGCCGCTGTCGGCGAGGTGAACGAACAAGCCTGAGAAAAGCGCGGTGTCGGTGCCGGGCTTCACGCCCAGGAACAGGTCGATGTCGCTGGCCGTATCGGTACGGCGCGGATCGATGACGATGATGCGCGCACCGCGCTCCTCCTTGTTCCTGCGCATGCGCTGGAACAGGATCGGGTGGCACCAGGCGGCGTTCGAGCCGACCAGCACCAGGAGATCGGCCTGGTCGAGATCTTCGTAGCAGCCCGGCACGGTGTCGGCGCCGAAGGCGCGGCGGTGGCCGGCAACCGAGGACGCCATGCAGAGCCGCGAATTGGTGTCGACATTCGCCGTGCCGATAAAGCCCTTCATCAGCTTGTTGGCGACGTAATAGTCCTCGGTCAGGAGCTGGCCGGAAAGATAGAACGCGACCGCATCGGCACCGTCGCGTGCCACGATGTGTTGCATGCGATGGGCGACATGGTCTAGCGCATCGCTCCAGGCAACGCGCTCCAGAGTGCCCTTGCAGCGGATCATCGGATGCAGCAACCGGCCCTCGAGCCCGACGGTCTCGCCGAGCGCCGAACCCTTGGAGCAGAGCCGGCCGAAATTCGCCGGGTGCTCGGGATCGCCCGCGATCGCCGCGCCGCCGCTGCCGTCGGGCGTCGCCAGCACGCCGCAGCCGACGCCGCAATAAGGGCAGGTCGTCTTGGTGGTGCGAAGCGTCGGATCGATCGCAGTCATTCAGGCAAGTCCCATCAAGCGGCTTTCGGGGGAAGCGCGAGCGAGCGGCCGAACATCATGTCGGTCCGGATCGCTGCGATCTTTTCGCCGGCGCGGATCAGTTCGAGATACCAGAGGGCATCGACGGTATCGCCAATCAGCACAGCGCCGGTGAGCCGGCCGTCGGCGATGACGAGCTTCTTGTAGGTGCCGCGCCTGATATCGGAGAGCACGAGACTCTCGCTCCCATCACCGCCGATGAAATCGCCGGCGGAGAACACGCTGACGCCGGAGACCTTCAAATTGGTCGCGACCACGCTGCCCTGATAGGCGGCGGGGCGGCCGGCCAGATGCCGCGCCAGCACCCGTCCCTGCTCATAGGCCGGTTCGACCAGCCCGTAGCAGATGCCGCGGTGTTCGGCGCATTCGCCGAGCGCGAAAATATCAGGCGAGCTCGTCTGCATCACATCGTTGACGACGATGCCGCGGTTGACGGCAAGGCCCGCCTCCTGCGCCAGCGTCACGTTGGGCCGGATGCCTGCGGCGAAGATCACGGCGTCGGCCTCCAGCCGGCTACCGTCAGCGAGTTCCACGGCCTCGACATGGCCGTCGCCAAGGATACGCGTAGTCGACGCATTGAGGAGAATGTTGATGCCCTTGCGCTCGACCAGTGTCTTGAGCAACTCAGCCGCGGGACCGTCGAGCTGACGCTCCATCAGGCGATCCATCAGATGCACCAGCGTCACCGGCGCGCCGGCCTTGGCGAGGCCGTAGGCAGCCTCAAGGCCCAAGAGGCCGCCGCCGACCACGACCACGCGCTTCTTGGCTGCGGCCAGCGTCAGCAGCAAATCGACGTCGCGGGTGTCGCGAAACGTGTGCACTCCGGCGAGATCGTTGCCCGGAACGTTCAGCCGCAGCGCGTTCGAGCCGGTAGCGAGCACAAGCTTGGAGTATTCCATGCTCTCCTCGCCCGCGATCTTCAGCTCGCGGCGGCCGACATCGATCTCAGTCGCCCGGTAGCCGTAGCGAACCGTGACGCCGCGATCGCGCCACCAGTCCTGCGGCCGGAGCTCGATTTCGTGCGAGCCGGTTTCGCCGGCCAATACGGAGGAGAGCAACACACGGTTGTAGGCGAGCCGTGGCTCGTCGCCGATCACGGCGACCGCGTAGCGGCCGAGCGCCGTCTTGGCGAGCTCATCGACCAGGCGCGCGGCCGCCATACCGTTACCGACGATGACAAGCGGTTCGCTCATGGAAGTCCCCTGTTCTGCATTCCAAGTCCGGTTCCGTGGTGCTTCTCCCCGCGTACGGGGAGAAGCGAGATTCGTACCAATATTCAGACCCGCGCCTCGGCGAGGCTGCCTGCGGCTTCGCCCTGCGCGCTGCGGCGCAGATAGAACCACCAGGTGATGCCGAGGCAGGAGGCGTAGAAGATGAGGTAGATCGCGAGCGCGAGCTGCGGCCCACCGGTCAGCGCGATCGACTTGCCGAAGCCGGTCGGAATCAGATAGCCGCCGACTGCGCCGATCGCACCGATGAAGCCGACTGCCGCACCGCTCTCGATGCTCGCCGTCTTCAGCGCCACCGCACGCGCCGCATCGCCCTTGCCGCGCACCTTGAACAGGTTTTCCTCGCGGAAGATCGAGGGGATCATCCGGTAGGTCGAGCCGTTGCCGATGCCCGTCGTGACGAACAGGATCAGGAACATCGCCAGGAAGCCGATAAAATCCTTCTGGCCGACGAAATAGAGGACGCCGATCGTGGCGGCCGCCATCGCGATGAAGTTCCAGAACGTGATGATCGAGCCGCCGACCTTGTCGGCGAGCCAGCCGCCGAGCGGCCGCGACAGCGAGCCGACCAGGGGACCGAGGAACGCGATCGCAATCGTGATCTGCGGGAACTGAGTCTTGATGAGCAGCGGAAACGCCGCCGAGTAGCCGATGAAGGAGCCGAACGTCCCGATATAGAGGTAGGCCATGATCCAGGTGTGCCTGCGTTTGACGATCGCAAGCTGGTTCTTCACCGACGATTTTGCCGAGGTCAGGTTGTTCATGAAGAACACGGCGCCGAACACCGCGATCGCGATTGGCAGCACCCACATCAGCCCGGCGTTCTGCAGGTAGACGCCCTCGACCGGCGTTGCCTGGAACAGGTTGATGACCGCGAGCGTCATCAGGATCGGCGTCAGCAACTGCACGCTCGACACGCCGATGTTGCCGCCGGCAGCGTTGAGCCCAAGCGCCCATCCCTTCATCCGGTCAGGGAAGAAGAAGGAGATGTTGGTCATGCTGGAGGCGAAATTGCCGCCGCCGAGACCGGCGGTCGAAGCGACCAGCAGCATCAGCCAGAACGGCGTGTCGGGCTGGCTCACGAAATAGGCAAGCGACAGCGTCGGGATGAACAGAATAGCGGCGCTGAAGATGGTCCAGTTCCGCCCGCCGAAAGTCGTGACCGCGAACGTATACGGAAAGCGAATGAACGCGCCGATCAGACCGGGCACGGCGACGAGCTGAAAGAGCTGGTCAGTGGTGTAGTGAAAGCCTGCCTGCGGCAGCTTGGTAGAGACGATGCTCCAGATCAGCCACACCGAAAAACCGATATGCTCGGCCACGATCGACCAGATCAGGTTACGTCGCGCGACCGTCTTGCCGGTCGCATTCCAGAACGCCTCGTCTTCGGGGCGCCAGTCGGAAATCCACTTCGGGTTCGTCGTCATTGATAATCCCTTTTAGGCTCACCGCTGCGTCGTTGCAGGCTCTGCCCCCAGGCATGGAGGCGCGCTCCGAGGCTCGATCCCCGGTGGCGAGTTCACGATGCTGATTGATGATGTTGAGGGACGTCGTCGTTGGCGTCGCAAAAGGACACTTCAAGTTCTGTGCCAATTGCGCGCGATCGGGAAATAAAGGGATTTCAGTGAGTTATTCGCACCGCCTGATTTTTTCGCAGGCGTCATTCGCATTCAAAATTTGCGATTCGCTCAATCCTTGTGCGGCGCACAAGGATTGAGCGGTGTGTCGATTATTTAGGCGCGGCGACAAGCGTTAACGATGCGTTGACGTCGCACGACGCGAGTGACAACGCGCGCGCGTTGTCACCTCTCATTTCTATGTCGCGCGCATGCGCGCGCTTTGATGCGGTCGCGTTTACTCGGCAGCCTGCGGCCGGCCATAGGCCTCGGTGATCATGAAGTTGGAGAGCACGCCATAGGCTGCGGTCCATGCGGAAGCGACCTCCGCCGTCCAGGCTGCGCCGAGACCTTTTTCGAGCGTCCACAGCAACGCCGAGCCGACAACCGGATAATGCTCAGGCTTCGCGCCATAGGCGACGTGACGCTTTGCGAGCGCACTCGCCGCCGGCAGGATCGTTTCGAGGTTGGACAGACCACCGACGACGACGGCGAGCGTCGCCATCAGCTTCTTGCGCTGTTCGGTCAGGTCGGAAGGAAACATCGCCTTCACGGACGGCGCGACCTCGAACAGGCGGTCGTAGAAAATGACCGCGGCCTGATCGGCGATCGGCGCCACCTTTGCAAAACTGTCCTGGACCAATTTGATCTGCGCTGGATTCATCGAGACTTTCCTGTCGTAGGCAAAAAGACGAAACCATTTGGTCGCGGCGCCGGCGCTGCGGTTCACAGCGCCGGACGACGATCGTTTGGACTAAAGCGCGATCTATTTAGGTTTAGACCGTCATCGCGCTTTAGCTTGTTGTTCGCGCATGATCTCCTCGGAAAACCGCTACGCACTTTTCCGGATCATGCGCTAGGCCGCCTCCACGAAGCGATGACGCTCGTAGAGGAATTCGAGCACGCGCTGCCGGCACTTCAGGTACGTGGCGTTGGAGGCGAGCTCGAGCCGCTTGCGCGGACGTGCCAGCGGCACGTCCAGCACCTCGCCGATGCGCGCAGATGGACCGTTGGTCATCATCACGATGCGATCCGACAACAGCACGGCCTCGTCGACGTCATGGGTGATCATCAAAATCGTGTTGCCGAGCTTTTGATGCAGCGCCATCACCGAGTCCTGCAGATGCGCGCGGGTCAGCGCGTCGAGCGCGCCGAAGGGCTCGTCGAGCAGCAGCACTTTCGGCTCCATGGCGAGCGCGCGTGCGATGCCGACACGCTGCTTCATGCCGCCGGAGATCTCGGACGGACGCTTGTCCTTGGCATGCGCCATCTGCACGAGGTTGAGATTGTGCATCACCCAGGCATCGCGCTCGGCCCGCGTCTTGGTTCTGGCAAATACCTTGTCGACGCCGAGCTTGACGTTCTCGTAGACCGTGAGCCAGGGCAGCAGGCTGTGGTTCTGGAACACCACCGCGCGATCGGGCCCCGGCGAGTTGACCTCGCGGTTCTCCAGGAGAACGCCGCCGGTCGAGGCACCGGTCAGCCCTGCGATGATGTTGAGCAGGGTCGACTTGCCACAGCCGGAGTGGCCGATGATCGAGACGTATTCGCCCTTCTCGATGGTAAGGTTGATCTCCTTGAGCACTTCCGTGCTGACATTGCCGCGGGTAAAGATCTTGTCGATGTGATCGAGCTTCAGATAGGCGGTCATGTGCTGTGCTCCCTCAGTTCTGCGCCGTGCCGTGGGTGACGAACTTGCCGAGTGCCGCGATCAGGCGGTCGAGCACGAAGCCGATGATGCCGACATAGAACAGCGCCAGAATGATCTCGCTGATATGCGAGGAGTTCCAGGCGTCCCAGATGAAGAAGCCGATGCCGACGCCGCCGATCAGCATTTCTGCCGCGACGATCGCAAGCCACGACAGCCCGATGCCGATGCGAAGCCCCGTGAAGATGTAGGGCGCCGCCGCCGGGATCATGATCTTGGAGAAGAACTCCAGCGGATTGAGCTGCACGACGGCCGCGACGTTGCGGTAATCCTGCGGGATGTTGCGGATGCCGACCGCGGTGTTGATGATGATCGGCCATACCGAGGTGATGAAGATGACGAAGATCGCCGAGGGCTGACCGTCGCGGAACGCCGCGAGGGACAGCGGCAGCCAGGCGAGTGGCGGAATCGTCCGCAGCACCTGGAACAACGGATCGAGCCCGCGCATCGCCCAGACCGACTGTCCGACCAGCGTGCCGAGCGCAATGCCGACGATGGCGGCGATCGAATAGCCGTAAGCGACGCGCTGAAGGCTCGCCGACAGATGCCAGAACAGGCCCTTGTCGATGCCGCCATGATCAAAGAACGGATCGAAGATCAGCTCCTTGGTGTCCTTGAATACGCGTGACGGCGGCGGCAGCGTCGAGCCGGCGCGGCGGCACACCAGTTCCCAGATCAGCGTCAGCAGCGCGATCACGACGAGCGGCGGGATGACCCGCGCAGCCGTTTCCTTCGCCATCCGGGCGTAGGCTTCGCCGCGCGGCGGACGCTTGGGCGTCATCGCGACGACCGCGGCAGCAGTGCCGGCCGAAGGCGCAATCGCTTCGGCTTCCATCTTCTTCATAGGCATGTTCATCGAAATCATCTCCGGCTTCAAATGTGGATGCGGCCGCCCCTGGGCGGCCGCGGAGCCCATCAGACTTCGACGCGCTTGATCGCGAGCGATTTCAGATAGGCAGCCGGATTCTCCGGATCGAACACCTTGCCGTCGAAGAAGGTCTCCTTGCCGCGTGAGGTGGAGGTCGGGATTTCGGCAGCCGCGACGCCGAGTGCCTTGGCCGCGTCCTTCCAGAGGTCCTCGCGGTTGACCTTGGCAACGAGGCTCTTGGTGTCGAAGGTCGGCTCGAACTTGCCCCAGCGAATGTCCTCGGTGAGGAACCAGAGATCGTGGCTCTGGAACGGATAGGAGGCGAAGTCGCGCCAGTACTTCATGATGTGCGGCGAGTTCTCGACCACCTTGCCGGTGCCGTAGTCGAACTTGCCGGCGGTGCGGTCGTAGACGTCCTCGACCGGGCAGTTGATCCACTGGCGCTTCGCCATGATGGCGGCGAGCTCCTGCTTGTTCTCAGCCTTGTCCGCCCACTGCTGGGCTTCCAGCACCGCCATCAGGATCGCCTTCGTCGCCTTGGGATATTTGTCGACGAAGGCCGCACGCATGCCGAAGGACTTTTCGGGGTGCTTGTTCCAGATCTCGCCGGTGTTGACGGCGGTGTAACCGATGTCCTGGTGGACGAGCTGGAGATTCCAGGGCTCGCCGACGCAGAAGCAGTCCATGGTGCCGACCTTCATATTCGCCACCATCTGCGGCGGCGGCACCACGATGGTCTCGATGTCCTTGTCCGGGTCGATGCCGCCGGCGGCGAGCCAGTAGCGGATCCAGAGGTCATGGGTGCCACCGGGGAAGGTCATGGCCGCCTTCACGGCCTTGCCGGACGCCTTCTTCTTCTCCAGCGCAGCCTTGAAGGGCGAAGAGTCCACGCTGAGCTTGAGGTCTGCATATTCCTTGGCGACCGAGATGCATTGCGCATCGAGATTGAGCCGCGCCAGAATGTACATCGGGGTCGGCTGGTTGTTCTGCGTCACCTTACCGGCAGAGATCAGATACGGCATCGGGGTGAGGATATGCGCGCCGTCGATGCCGTTGCCTTCCGAGCCGAGCACCAGGTTGTCGCGCGTGGTGCCCCAGGAGGCCTGCTTCTGCACGTCGGTGTCGGGCATGCCGTATTTGGCGAACAGGCCCTTGTCCTTGGCAACGAAGAGCGGACCGGCATCGCTGAGCGCGATGAAGCCGAGCTTGGCGCCCTTGACCTCGGGACCTGCGTCCTGGGCGAATGCACCGGCGGGGAAATTGAGCTTGGCGGCGGCGAGAAGGGCGGCAGTGCTGCCGGTGGCCTTCAACAATTGACGGCGGGAGAGGCCGGAATCCGAAGGCCGGCGAATGCGCTTGGTCATGGGTCGTGTCGTCCTTTGCGTCGTTGCGAAGATGGTGCGTCAGTGCACACGAGCTGCCGTCCGTCCTGTGACGCCGCCGTTGGCGCATGCAGACGCACGACGGGGGGACCCCCGTCTGGTGGCGTCAGCAAGTCGGATAAGAAGTCTCGCGGGACGGCTTCAATGGCGTCGACCTGGAACTATTCAAGCTTCGTGCCAAGGCCGGAAACACGAAAAACCACGATGGATTAAAGAGTTAGCAAGCCTGCGCCAGCTTGTCGCAGGCGCGCTCCGCCCGCGAAATTTGCGACACTGCTTAATCCTTGTGCGGCGCACAATCCTTGTGCAGCCGATCAGGCAAGAGGCGGCCCGATGCGCAGGCCCGCGGGCTGGTCGCACATCACGCTATTGATATTACTCGTCTTTTTCAACCAAAGCGCGCCGGCACGCTGCTTGCATCTCTACCGGCGTCAACGAAGACTGCGGCCTTGCCGCATTGTTGCAGCCGCTGGCGGCCGCAACGGGGGAGCTCAACTGCTTCGCGTCCCTCAGTCGTCGTGACGCGATTCCAAGGCTTCCAAACTTCTCCAGGCCCTCGTGCGCGGCAGGCCAGTCCGCACGGCCAACCACGTGCAGCCGCGCTCTCATAGAGGGGAGCGTTTCGATCACTCATTACGAGCAAAAGGAACTGTTGATGTCGTATCTCGCGCCTTCGGAATTCGTCACCAAGATGGTGGATGCGGGCGAATCCAAGATCTTCATGTCCACCCGGGATACGGTCATCCGCGCCTACATGGCCGGCGCCATCCTCGCCCTCGCCGCGTGGTTCGCGGTCACCATCAACGTGAACACCGGCCAGCCGCTGGTCGGCGCGCTGTTGTTTCCGGTCGGCTTCGTCATGCTGTACCTCCTGGGCTTCGACCTCCTGACCGGCGTGTTCGTGCTCTCCCCGCTTGCCCTGATTGATAAGCGCCCCGGCGTCACCTTCGGAGGCGTGCTGCGCAACTGGGGCCTCGTCTTCGCCGGCAACTTCGCCGGCGCGTTCACCGTCGCCTTCATGATGGCCTTCGTCACGACCTTCGGCTTCACGCAGGCGCCCGATAAGGTTGGCGCCGCCATCGGGACCATCGGTGAGGGCCGAACCCTCGGCTACGCCGCGCACGGCGCGGCCGGCATGGCGACGCTGTTCCTCCGTGGCATGCTCTGCAACTGGATGGTCTCGACCGGCGTCGTCGGCGCCATGATCTCGACCTCGGTGCCCGGCAAGGTCATCGCGATGTGGATGCCGATCCTGGTGTTCTTCTACATGGTGTTCGAGCATTCCGTGGTGAACATGTTCCTGTTCCCGTCCGGGCTGCTGCTCGGCGCAAAGTTCTCGATCATGGACTATCTGATCTGGAACGAAATCCCGACCGTGCTCGGCAACCTCGTCGGCGGCCTCGCCTTCACCGGCATGACCCTTTACGCGACGCACGTCCTGACGCTGCCGAAGCGCCAGGCCGGCAAGGCTGCGCCGACCCGCGTCGCGGCCTGATCGAAAAACGCCTCAACAGGGGAGCCTCACACCACTAGGGTGAGGCTCCCTTTCGCTTGGTGATGACGATGACCCGCGGACTTGAGATTTCGGTCGGCCAGTATTCCGACAAGGGTCGCAAGCCCATCAACCAGGATTTTCACGGCGTCCTGATTCCGGACGAGCCGCAGCTCAGCCTGAAGGGCATCGCGGCCGTTCTGGCCGACGGCATCTCGAGCAGCACGGTAAGCCAGATCGCCAGCGAGTCGGCGGTCAAGAGCTTCCTGATGGACTACTACTGCACGTCGGAAGCCTGGACGGTGAAGACCTCCGCCCGGCGCGTGCTGGACGCGACCAATTCCTGGCTGCACGCGCAGACGCGCAAGAGCCAATATGCCTATGACCGCGACAAGGGCTACGTCTGCACCCTCAGCGCCATGGTCATCAAAGGGACCACCGCGCACATCTTCCACGTCGGCGACTGCCGCATCTACCGCGTGGCCGGCAAGGCGCTGGAGCAGTTGACCGACGATCACCGCATCATCGTGTCGTCGGAGCAGACCTATCTCGGCCGCGCGCTCGGCATCAATCCGCAGCTCGAGATCGACTACCAGACTCTCGAAATCGAACGCGGCGACATCTTCCTGCTGGCAACCGACGGCGCCTATGAATTCGTCGATGCGCGTTTCGTCACCAGCGCGCTGAACGAGCATGCCGGCGAGCTCGACGGTGCGGCAAAGGCCATCGTCGAGGAGGCGTACCGGCGCGGCAGCGACGACAACATCACCGTCCAGATCCTGCGCATCGATGCGATGCCGCAGCGCGAGCCGATCGGCATCTTCAACCAGACCTCCGAGCTGCCGCTTCCTCCTTTGCCGGAGCCGCGCGCGATCTTCGACGGCTACCGGATCGTCCGCGAAGTCCACGCCAGCAGCCGCAGCCACATCTATCTTGCGGTCGATGCCGAAACCGAGGAGCCGGTCGCGCTCAAACTACCGTCGATCGATCTGCGCGACAATCGCGCCTATCTGAAACGCTTCCTGATGGAGGAGTGGATCGCGCGCCGCATCGATAGCCCGCATGTGCTGAAGCCGCTGTCACAGTCGCGGCGGCGCGGCTACCTCTATGTCGCGACCGAGTTCGTCGAAGGGCAGACCTTGCGGCAATGGATGACCGACAATCCGCGCCCCGATCTCGAGACCGTGCGCGGACTGATCGAGCAGATCGCCGCGGGCCTGCGCGCCTTCCACCGCATGGAGATGCTGCATCAGGATCTCAGGCCCGACAACATTCTGATCGACAAGACGGGCACCGCAAAGATCATCGATTTTGGATCGGTTCGGGTGGCCGGGGTGGCCGAGGCAGCGCCGCAAGGCGATGCCGACGAAATCCTCGGCACGGTCCAGTACACGGCGCCGGAGTATTTTCTCGGCGAAGGCGGCTCGCCGCGCTCCGACATGTTTTCGCTCGCCGTCATCTGTTACCAGATGCTCACGGGAAAGCTTCCCTACGGCGCCCAGGTCGCAAAAATCCGGCGAAAATCGGACGTGCGGAAGCTGCAATATCGTGCCGCGGACGACGATCGCAACGTTCCTGCATGGGTCGATGGCGCGCTCAGGCGCGCGCTTCATCCGGATCCTTACAAGCGGCACGAGGACATGTCCGAATTCGTCTTCGAGCTTCGAACGCCAAATCCGGCCTATCTCAACACCCGGATCACGCCCCTTCTGGAGCGCAGCCCGCTGTTGTTCTGGAAGCTGACCTCGGCGGCACTCGCCTGCACAGTCGTCGCTCTCCTCGCGCTATTGCACGCGCGCTAGGCCGGCTCCTCGGCCTTCACTCCGAGCGGTTTTGGCGCCAGTCCGCCACCCGGCTTGAGGTGAAATTCATAGGTCATCAGATGCCAGGGCGCGGCGACCTCCTTGCCGTCGGGCGTCGCTGCATCGCTGCGCTTCTCCACCTTCGCCACGAGTTCGTCCTTGACGCCGAACACCACGTCGGAATCGAGATATTTGTCGCCGCTGATGAAGACATGGGTGATCAGCGGCTCATGGCCCTTGGCGTTGACGAGGAAATGCACATGCGCGGGGCGCATCGGATGGCGGTTGGTCTTGACGATCATCTCGCCGACCGGACCGTCGGTCGGGATCGGATAGCTGCACGGCAAAAT
The DNA here is from genome assembly GCF_024758505.1 of Bradyrhizobium arachidis. Classification (NCBI taxonomy): domain Bacteria; kingdom Pseudomonadati; phylum Pseudomonadota; class Alphaproteobacteria; order Hyphomicrobiales; family Nitrobacteraceae; genus Bradyrhizobium; species Bradyrhizobium arachidis. Next base: position 6,617,068 of record NZ_CP077970.1, read on the forward strand.
GGTGCGGAAGGTGAAGCGGCCGTCGGCGTCGGTGATGAAGCGCGCGCGACCGGAGGCACCGACGCTGTCGTAGTTCGGCTTCTGTGAATCGTAGAGGCCGTCGTCATCGGCATGCCAGACGTCGACGGGCACGCCGGCGAGCGGCTTGCCGTTGATGTCCATGACGCAGCTCTGCACGAACATCTTCTCGCCGGTCAGGTTGTGAGGCGAGATGTCTGCCCCGTGGGGCGTCACCGTGTGCTCGCCGACATAGAACGGACCGAGCACAGTGGTTTCAGTCGCCCCCTCGCGATCGCGGTGGTTGACCGCATCGACCAGCATCGAGACGCCGAGCACGTCGGACAGCAGGATGAATTCCTGGCGGGTGTCGGTGCATTTGTGCCCGGTGCGGGTCAGGAAATCGATCGCATAGTCCCATTCCTCGAAGGTGAGGTTGGTCTTGCTGACATAGTCGTGAAGCGACTTCACCAATTCCTGGAGCAGGAATTTTGCGCGCGGATTCGGCGTGTTGTCGAAACTCTTGATGACGGCTTCGGTGAGCTCGGATTCGTTGAACTGGGTCATGGCGATTTGGCTTCCCGTGTTCCGATGTTCTCGTTGTTCCCTGGCGTTTCCGATGCAGGTTCGGCCATCGAACCTACACCAGTCCACCCACCCGCGTTAAGCGCGACCGGGTTGGAATGATCAGTCGATTTCGGCTATCACCATGGCCGCGAACAAGATCCGGAGGAACATTGCTGATGCTCGCCCCTACCCCCGCCTCGCCCGAATCCGTCGGCATGTCCAAGGCCGCGCTCGATCGCATCGATGCGCATCTGAAGAACCGGTATATCGATGCCGGCCGCTTCCCCGGGACGGCGCTGGTGGTCTATCGCCGCGGCAAGGTCGCCCATAGCTCGGTGCAAGGTTTTGCCGATCTCGAGCGCAAGGTCCCGCTCAAGGACGACACCATCTTCCGCATCTATTCCATGACCAAGCCGCTCACCAGCGTCGCCTTCATGATGCTGGTCGAGGAAGGCCTGGTCGCGATCGACGAGCCCGTCGCCAAATACATTCCGGAGTGGAAGAACCTCGGCGTCTTCGTCGCTGGAACCGCGCCCAATTTCCTGACCCGGCCGCCGACGCGGCCGATGCTGATCGTCGACCTGCTCCGGCACACCTCGGGGCTCACCTACGGCTTCCAGCAGCGCTCCAACGTCGATGCCGCCTATCGCGAGAAGAAGCTCGGCGAGGTCATCAAGGCCGGCACGCTGGATTCGCTGATCGCTGACCTCGCCACCATCCCGCTGGAGTTCTCGCCCGGCGAATCCTGGAACTATTCGGTTGCGACCGACGTGCTCGGTTATCTCATCGGCAAGATTTCTGGCGTGCCGTTCGAGCAATTCCTTAAAGCACGCATTCTTGATCCGCTCGGCATGACAGACACGGATTTCCACGTGCCGGCCTCCAAGGCCCACCGCTTCGCGGCCTGCTATTCCGCCGATCCGCAAGGCGCCATGACGTTCCATGCCGGCCAGCGCAAGCAAGGCCTGACGCTGCAGGACGATCCGGCAGCGAGCTCGTTCTTGTCGCCGCCCGAGCTGGTCTCCGGCGGCGGCGGGCTGTGCTCGACGGTCGCCGACTATCTCACCTTTTGCCGCGCGCTACTCAACGGCGGCGAGCTCGGCGGCGTCAGGCTGATCGGGCCGAAGACGCTGGCTCTGATGACGACCAACCACATTCCGGGCGGACAGGCGCTGCCGGAAGTATCTCGCTCGCTGTTCTCCGAGGCGACCTATAACGGCATCGGCTTCGGTCTCGGATTTGCCGTGACCATGCGCCCGGCGGAGACGCTGATCGCAGGCAGCGCCGGCGAATACAGTTGGGGCGGCGCGGCCACGACCTCGTTCTGGATCGACCCGGCCGAAGAGCTGATCACGATCTTCATGACCCAGGTGCTGCCGTCGAGCGCGTACCCGATCCGCCGCGAGCTGCGCAGCATGGTCTACGCGGCGATCAGCGAGAGCAATCTGTGAGCAGATGAATCGGCCCCGCGGCCTCAGGGCCGCGGGACAGCGACAACCTTACTTGAGCATCTCCGGCACGATAAGCCGCGGCAGGAACAGCGACACGCTCGGCCAGACGATGAGGGCCGCCAGCACGACCAGCATCGGCACCAGCATGATCGCCGTATCCTTCAAGGCATAGCGCAGCCGCACGCCCGCGACCGCGCAGGCGATCATCAGGCACAACCCGTACGGGGGCGTCACCAGCCCAAACGCCAGCGACACGATCGAGATGATCGCAAACTGCACCGGATGCAGATCGACGGATTTTGCCAGGGGCTCCAGCACGGTGCCGACGATCACGATCGCGGGAATCGCGTCGAGGAAGCAGCCGACGACGAGAAAGCAGAAGGCGATGAAGAAGCCGGCGGCGATCGGCCCCATGCCCCAGGTCGAAACGTTGGCCAAGAGCTCCTGCGGAATCTTGTAGTAGGCCAGCAACCAGCCGAACGCGCTTGCGGTACCGACGCAGAACAACGCTACGCCGGCAAGACGGCCGGTATCGAGCAGGACCCTGTACAGTTCTCGTGCGCCGGTCTCACGATAGAAGAACGCCGACAGGGCCACGGAATAGAGAACCGCAACGCAGGCGGATTCGGTTGCAGTGAACCATCCGAGCAGGATCCCGCCGACAATGATGAACGGCGTCATCAGCGCCGGCAGCGACCGCCAGATCGCACAACGAAAGTCGCGCCAGCTATCCTTCGGATAGGTCGGATAGCCGCGGCGCACCGCATAGACATGCACGGTCGCCATCTGGGCGCCGGCAATCAGAAGGCCCGGTATGATGCCGGCCAAATACATCGCAGCGATCGAGGTCGAGATCAGCCCACCCCATACGATCATCAGGATCGAGGGCGGGATAATGACGGCCAGCACGGCCGAGACCGCGGTGATAGCGATGGAGAACGAGAGATCGTAGCCTTCCTTGGTCTGGGCATCGATAAAGATTTTTGACTGGCTCGCCGCATCAGCCGTCGAGGAGCCGGAGATGCCTGCAAAGAACACCGAGAGCACGACGTTGATCTGCGCCAGCGATCCCGGCCAGTGTCCGACCATCGAGCGCGACAACGCGACCAGCCGGTCGGTGATGCCGCCGATGCTCATCAGATTGGCGGTCAGCAGGAAGAACGGCACCGCCAGCAGGATGAATGAATTGTAGGCGTTGAAGGTTTCCTGCGCGAGCGCCATCATCGACAGATGAGGCTCGATCAGCAGGATCGGCACGCAGGCAAGGCCGAGCGCGAAGGCGACCGGCACGCGGATGATGAGCAGGCCGATGAAAACGCCGAACAGAACCATCGCGGCCTGTCCGGCGGAAAGTACGTTCCCGCTCATTGCTTTGCCCCAACCAGAATGCGCATTTCGTCAAGTATCTGTTCGCCCGCAAACACGATCCACGTCACGCCGGCCACCGGCCAGGCGACGTGGATCAGCCAGAGCGGCAGATCGGCCAGCTCCGACGTCCTGTTCCACGCGAACCGGGTGAATTCGATGCCGGCCCACACAAACACAAATGCCAGCGCCAGAACGCCGAGCCGCGCGAGGATGCGCACCGCAGCCTCCGACCGCCGCGACAGATCGGGCCAGACATCGACCTCGAAATGCTGAGATTCGCGGATGCCGACCATGGCGCCGATCATGATCGTCCAGACGAACAGGAAGCGCGCCATCTCCTCCGTCCAGATGTAGGAGGGAATGAACGCGGTGTAGCGCGATATGATCTGCAGCGTCACCGGAACGACCAGGATTCCGACGCACGCCGCCAGCAGCACTTCCAGCAATTTCGCATAGGCCGCCGTTGCTCGACGCCACAGCGTCGGGTTCGGCGCAACAGGTATTTCGGTCATTGGAGCTCCGCGGGCAGCAACCATCACCAAGGGGGCAAGCCGCCGGGCTTGCCCCGATATTCCGTCGGCAGACACGAAGTCTGCAGACTTGAAGCGTGCAGACTTGAACCGTGCAGACTTGGAGACGTCAGGCGACGTTGATCTTCTCGAAGATGCCCTCGGCGCCGATTTCCTTGGCGTAGGTAGCCATCACGGGGTCGGCGAGCTTCTTCATGGCATCGCGCTCCTCGAACGGAACGCGCTTGAGCTTGCCGGCCTTCTCCAGCGTGTCGAGTTTGATGACCTCTTCGCTCGATTCCAGTTGACGGCCGTAGTCGCCGGCTTCCTTGCCGGCCTTCATGATCGCGTCCTGCAACTCCTTCGGCAGTGTCTTCAGCGTCTTCACCGAGAAGCAGATCGGCCGGATCGACACGGCGTGCTGGGTCAGGTTGAGATGCGGGGCCACTTCGTAGAACTTCATCGCCTCGACGCCGGCGGCCTCGTTCTCGCCGGCCGATATCACGCCGTTCTGAATCGCATTGTAGATCTCGTTATAGGCGATGACAGTCGGGCTCATGCCGACCGCGGCAAAGGTCTTCGACCAGATCGGCGCGCCCTGCACGCGCACCTTGAGGCCCTTGAGATCGGCGAGATTCTTGAGCGGCTTGTTTGCAAAAATGTTGCGGATGCCGCCGCCGGCATAACCGATCAGAACGACCTCGGCCTTGGCCGCGACCTCGTCGGCGATCGGCGCCAGGATATTGGCTTCGACGACCTTGTTCATGTGGTCGATGCCCTTGAACACGAAGGGCGCGTCGATGAACGGAGCCGCCTTGGCGAAGGTCGACATGTGCGCCGGCGAGACGATGCCGTAGTCGACCGCCTTGCCCTGCGACATGTACTCGAAGTACTGCTTCTCGAGGCCGAGCGAGGAGTTCCGGTGCAGCGTGAAGTTGATCGGCTTGCCGTAGTACTTCTTCACCAGCTCTTCGAACCGGATCAGCGCCCGGTTGAAGGCGTGATCGTCGTTGAACTGCACGGCACCGTTCAGCGAGATCGGCGCCTGCGCCCTGAGGACGTGCGGCATGCTAACCGCAGCCGCCGCAGTGGTCACACCTAGCCCAGCGAGAAATGACCTTCGCTTCATCGTCTCCCTCCCTTTGATGCTCCGCCCCTGTAACCGGGCCGTAAGCGCAGGCGGTACGGGGCCTGCGCGAAGGGAAGCGTATGAAAAACGTCGGCGGGACGGAAGCTCTTTCGGATGCGCCCGGTACCACCCTTCGTCGCAGGGCCATGGGCGCGCGATCTGCTGCACTGCAACTCGCGCTCCGCTACCAGGACACGGCGGGCCTTTGCGCCGCGCGCAGAGGCCCGCGCGCCTTTCACTGCACGCTCAGTGCATATGGTCGAGCAGATAGATGCCGCCGCCGATGACGATCACAGCCGGCACGGCCCAAAGGATGAAGACTGGCACGGTGGCCTCCTTCAGTTGGACGTACAGACCTTGATGGTCTTGACGCCGCTCTCGGCTTCGGTGCGCGACTTGTAGACGGTGCCGGACGGACTGACGACGGTCATCGACGTGTCGGTCGGCCGCTTGTCGACGACGGTGCATTTCTTCGTCTTGACGTCCTGCACCACGTAGAACTCGTCGGCCGCGAACGCCGGCGCCGCGAATGCAGCGATCAACACCGCTGCGGTTGCTACTCTCAACTTCATGGTTTCCTCCTCCAATTGCCGGAGCATCGCTTCGGCATTTTCTCAACGGGAAAAAACGGCAGATTGTTCCTGCGCATTGGAACGTCGCGGGCCGCGCCTTGTTGTTGCGCCGCCTAGCAAGGAGACGTCAGATGAAAAAGCTGTTCCTGATTTCTGCGGCGGCCGTCCTGATCTCGACGGGCGCGATCGCGCAGAGCACCGTCACCACCACCACTGGGACCGGTCACGCCGCCGTGCAGATCGAGCCGCAATACCGGACTAAGATCAAATCCTACATCACCGAGCATCGGGTCCAGCCGGTCACGACGAAGGAAAAGATCATCGTCGGCGCGACCGTGCCTGCTGACGTCGAGCTCGTAGCGGTGCCGTCGGATTGGGGCCCGTCGCTCACCAAATATCGCTACGTCTATTCCGGCGAGCGCGTGATGCTGGTGGATCCGGCGTCGCGGACCGTCGTCCAGGAAGTCGACTGATAAATCGACTGACCGAGCGGCATGTGGAGGTTCGCCATCGCGGCGGCCTCTGCATTGCTCGGGACATGACGGCAAGAATGCAGCGCAAAAAAACTGCCGCGGCCCTTCCTGCGGGGCGTTTGAAATACGTGGCGCGATGCAAATGCTGATCCTATGCTCACGCTGATCCCGCGCCGTCGCGCTGGAAACGGGACATCCGCGTTTGCCAAAGTTCACCCTGCCCGTCCGGCTCGCCCTTCTGATCGCGGGAACGACGCTGCCGCTGATCGCGTTCGCCGTCGGCATCGCCTTCTACAACTACCAGCAGGACCGCAACGACGCGACGCGGCGCGTGCTCGAGACCGTGCGCAGCATGCGCCTCGTGCTCGACGCCGAGGTGCAGCGCATGACCGGCGGCCTGCAGGTGCTGGCGCTGACCGACGCGCTGTCGACCGGCGACTTCAACGGTTTCCGGCGCATGAGTGCCGGCTTTCTCGAACAGTATGGCAAGGACGGCGTGGTGCTGGTTTCGGACCGCAAGGGCCGCCTCGTGTTCTCGTCGATGACGGAGGACACAGCGAGCCTGCCGACGCGCAACAATGTCGAGATAGTCGAAAAGGTCTTTGCGAGCAAGACGCCGCAATATTCCGACCTCTTCCTCGGCGCGTTCAAGCAGCGCCAGGTAGTCACGGTTGAGGTTCCGGTGCTTCGCGACGGCAAGGTGATCTACGACCTCTGCTTCAGCCCGCCGGTCGACATGTTCCAGAATCTGATCGAGAAGCAGCGGCCCGACGAGCAATGGACGGTGTCGCTGCTCGACGCCAAGGGCATCGTGATCGCACGCGCGCCCAACCCGGCCGAGAATGTCGGCAAGCGCGCCACGCCCTCGCTGTACAACGAGATGTTCCGCAAGGGTGAGGCGTCGCTGCCGACGGTGTCGCTCGACGGCGTCGCGCTGAACGCTGCCTATACCCGCTCGAAGCTGACCGGCTGGACGGTCGCGGCCGGCGTCGCCGAAAGCTCGCTGGTCGCACCGCTCTGGCGCAATATCGCGGTCACCAGCCTGATCGGCGGCGTGCTGCTGCTGACCGGACTTGCCTTCGCGGTGCGCATGGCCGCCACCATCGCCCGCGGCGAGATGCTGCACGACCTCCTGATCGAAGAGCTCAACCATCGCGTCAAGAACACGCTGGCGCTGATGCAGGCGATCGCGGTGCAGACCTTCCGCAGTGCCAGCAAGACCGAGCGGACGAAATTCGAAGGGCGGCTCGGCGCGCTCGCCGAGGCGCACAATCTGTTGAGCCAGGAGAAGTGGCAGGGCTCGGACCTGAAGGAGGTCATCGAGCGCGCCACCCAGCCGTTCCTCTTGAGCAGCCCCGGCCGCATCCGGATGGCCGGACCATCCGTGCCGCTATCGCCGCGACTCGCGGTCGTGCTGTCGATGATCGTGCACGAGATGGCAACCAACGCGGCTAAATACGGTGCGCTGTCCAACGAGACCGGCACGGTGACGCTCGACTGGGAGCTCACCGCCGACACGCCAAAACCGCGGCTGCGCCTGATCTGGACCGAGAGCGGCGGCCCGCCGGTGACGGCGCCGGTGCAGCGCGGCTTCGGCTCGCGCCTGATCGAGCGCAGCGCCCGCGATCAGCTCGGCGGCGAGGCCACGGTGGACTTCTTGCCGCGCGGCGTCGTCTACACCATCGTTTGCACGCTGGACGAGGCGCGGTAGCGCCGGGACTCTGGTGGCCGTCCAACCAAAGCATCGAAACAACCCCATGCAAAGTAGCCGGAGCGGCCCTGCGCACAACTTCGTATTTTACGAAATTCGCTTGACACGGGGGTATGTTGCCATCATCGCGACGCCTGGGACGTCTCGATCTCTCAGCCGAGATAGAGCTGATGCATCGCCGGGTCAGTCAACGGGCTGACCGTCTACCACTCGACACAGATCTTGCCGAAATAGGCGCCGCTCGCCTGACGCCGGAAGGCGCCGGCTAACTGTTCCAGGCCGAAGTGACGGCCCTCATTGCTTCCTCGCCTTGCGGGCTGCGGCGACCATGCCGTCAAGCCAGTCCTGGTGCCCATTGATCATCGGATTTGGCTTTGCAGCGGCAAGATCCCTTGCCGGTTTCCCGACCTGCGTCTCTTGTGTCAGGATGCGCACGCGCCCGCCCGACAGGTCTTCGATCAGCCAGGCATGATGCACATCGAGACGGGTTTCGGCGTCGCCCTCGGCCCAGCCGTGCCATGCCACACGCGCAGGCTGGCCCAGCACCGGCGCGACGTATTCGACGACCTGAGCCTCCACCGGAAACCCGAAGGTCTTGAAGCGGAAGCGAGTACCGAGGCTCAGCCGTGGCCCCTTGCCGTTATCGAACTCGACATCGGCGGAGTTGGCGTAATAGGTCGGCCACAGCGTTGCCGTGTTGAGGAGTGGCCACAGCTCCGCCGTCGTCAGTCCGGTAACGATGACCTCGTTTGAGCAGTAGTTGTCGGTAAAACCAGGCACATAGCCCTCGGGCCAAACGATATCGCTCATCTTGGTCTTCCTTGTTGACTGGGGCGGTCGGAACGGATTGCTTACCTCGATGCTTGGCAGATGGCGGGCTTTCGGACATGAGTCCAATAGCCATTTTATATTTCAATCATCAGGATTCCTGATATCAAAAACGCTCGACTGACATATCGCACGAGCGGCCGGTTATGAATCGAGACCTTCCGCCATTCGGCCTACCGTTCGTTTTGCGCACTTGCTCTCTCGACACGCCATCTCCGATAGCCGTCATAACCATGCCTGATATCAAGACCCTCGATCTCAACCTGCTGAAGGCATTCAATGCGCTGATGGAGGAGCGCAACGTGACGCGCGCCGCGGCGCAGCTCGGGCTGACGCAACCGGCCATGAGCGGAATCCTGAGGCGTTTGCGCGCAAGCTTCGACGATCCGCTGTTTGCACGCACGCAACGCGGGATCGTGCCGACGGCTCGTGCGCTGGAGCTCGCAAGTCCGGTCAGGCAGGTGCTCGGCGAGATCGAAGCGCTGCTCCAGCCGCGCGCATTCGAGCCCCACACTGCGAGTTTCACGTTGTCGCTGACGGCGACCGACTATGCGTTGCGCGCGGTCGTCGTTCCCTTCCTCAGCGCGCTCAGGCAGCGTGCCCCGAACATCCGCGTCGCGGTGCGTCCGATCGACGAGGATCGGATGCGGGGCCAGTTCGAACGCGGCGATCTCGATTTTGCACTGCTCACTCCCGAGACCACGCCGCCGGACCTGCATGTCCGGCGCCTGTTCGACGAACATTATGTTTGCGCGATGCGCAGCGGCCATCCCGATGCCAAGGGCAAGACGTTGTCCCTCGACCGGTTCTGCGCCCTCGATCACGCGCTCGTCTCCTATGCCGGCGACAGCTTCAGCGGACCGACCGACACTGCGTTGGCAAGGCTCGGGCGTCGCCGGCGTGTCAGCCTGTCGGTCGCGAGCTTTCTCGTCCTGCCCGAGGTCTTGCGCGCGACCGATCTCGTCGCCGTCGTGCCACGACGCCTGCTCTCGGGCCTCGGCGAGCTGGTGTTGCTCAAGCCGCCGCTCGACATTCCCGGTTTCTCCAAGATCGCCGCCTGGCACGATCGCACCCACCGCGATCCCGGCCATCGCTGGATCCGCGAGCTGCTGTTCGAGACATCGGGCGTGAAGACCCGACGGGAGAAACGCGCATGATCATCACTGCAATCCGCACGCACATCCTCGAGGCAAAGCTGTCGCAGCCCTTTGCCTATTCGCGCGCCTGGTACGACACCAGGACCGCGATGCTGGTCGAGATCGAAACCGGCGACGGGCTAACCGGCTGGGGCGAATGCTATGGACCGGCGCGGATGACCGCGGCTGTCGTGAACGCGGTGGCGCCGTGGCTGATCGGCGAGGACCCGCTGCGCACCGAATATCTGTGGCGGACCATCTATGCGCGGTTGCGCGATCACGGACAGAAGGGCGTCGTGATCGAGGGCCTGAGCGGCATCGACATCGCGCTCTGGGACATCAAGGGCAAGCATTTTGGCGTGCCTGTCCATCGCCTCATGGGCGGCGCGCTCCGCAACGAGGTCAAGGCCTACGCGACCGGGCTCTACCGGCGCAAGTCGGGCGAACCGCAACGATATCTGCCCGAGGAGGCCGCTGCTTACGTCGCGGAAGGGTTTGGTGCCGTCAAGCTGAAGGTCGGATTTGGCATTGCAGAGGACGCCGCGGTGACCCGCGCGGTGCGCGAGGCGATCGGGCCTGACATCGCACTGATGGTCGACGCCAATCACGCCTATGACGCCACGGCCGCGATCCGGCTCGGACGGCTGATCGAGCCGCTCGATATCGGGTGGTTCGAGGAGCCGGTCCCGCCGGAGGACGTCGCGGGCTATCGGGAGGTCAAATCAGCTCTTTCGATTCCAATCGCCGGCGGTGAATGCGAGTTCACGCGCTACGGTTTTCGCGAGCTGCTCACCTCGCGTGCCCTCGACATCGCGCAACCCGACACCTGCGCGGCCGGCGGCCTCACCGAATGCAAGAAGATCGCCGACATGAGCGAGGCATTCGGTATCCGCTACAATCCGCATGTCTGGGGCACTGGCGTTGCGATCGCCGCCTCGCTGCAGCTCCTCGCGGTGCTGCCCTCGCACACGCCACCGTCGCTCGCGCCGCTGGAGCCCCTGCTCGAATTCGACCGCACCGAACATCCGATCCGCCAGGCGATCCTGACGCAGCCGATCGAGCATGCGAGGGGCATCGTCCGCATTCCCGACGGCCCCGGGCTCGGGATCGAGATCGACCGCAAGGCGCTTACGCGCTTTGCGGTGAGCCCGTCGTCGTAGGCAAGATCAGGAGAGCCCGGGCGCGCCTTTGGGGCCGGGTTTGATGGCCGTCTGCACGGCAAAGGCGCCCGGTCCGTAAGTCGCGATGAGCGCGAGAGCCCCGAGCAGGCCGAGATTCTTCAGGAAGTTGATGGTCTGCATGACCACCTGCGCCGCCGGCGCCGCCCAGAAATTGTGAAACATCAGCGTCGCGGCGATCGTGAACGGGATCAGGGCCATGGCCGCCGGACGCGCGAACAGGCCGAGCAACAGGGCCATGCCTCCTCCGAGCTCGACTGCGATGGCACCTGCGGCGAGGACGGCGCCAAATCCGTCGGCACCGCCGGGAAGCCGGCCAGCGGTCACGGCAAATGCCAGCACCTTTCCGATGCCGCTGTAGAGAAACAGGGGCGCAATCGCAACGCGCGCGAACAGAAGCACCCAGGCATCTGGCAAAATCGCAGTCTCAACGGAGCGGGCGGAAGTCGGCATTTAGGATCTCCTCTGGTGAAGCCGTGTCAAAGAAAGTCGGGTGCATCATCCCTCCGCCGGCGCAACATCGGCGCTCGGCAGACGGTGGGCTGCGGCAAGGCCCAGCGATCCAATCGCCAATGCGCCGACGATGGACGCGCCGCCGATCGCCCAGAACACGGCGTCGGGACCACCGGTGACCTGCTGCAAGAGACCGATGACGTAGGGGCCCAAAATCGCTCCGACCCGGCCAATGCCCAATTCCATCCCCACGCCGCTGGCGCGCAGACAAGTCTCGTATGAGCCGGCGGTGAAATTGTTGAGGACGTGCTGGGCGCCGATGATGCAGAAGCCGGCAATGGCAACGATCGCGAGATTGACGCCATGGCCGCTGACGAAGACAAGCGCCAGTACGGCAATCCCGCCGCTCAGCCACCATGTCGCGAGGTAGCGCGGCGTCAGCGCAAAGTTGCGGTCGGCCAGCATCGCAAGCGTCAGACCGCCGATGAAGGACGTCGCCTGCATCAGGGCCCCGAAGCCGAACGAGGCCGCAAAGGTCTCGCCGCGCTTCAGCATGACGGTCGGAATCCAGCCCGTAAGGCCAAAGATCGCGAACAGGCTGAGGAATGCCGTGATCCAGATGGTCAGGGAGACACGGCGATAGCATGGTCCGAGCAAGGCACCGATGATGTTCTGCGGGGGCTTGCTCTCGACTGAGGCAAACGTCGCATCCCGATAGACGGCCGCGCGCTCCGGCCGCAGCCGCGCGAGCAATGCGCGCAGTTCCGGGACGCGCGACCGGGCCGCCAGGAACCGCGGGCTTTCCGGCAGAATGGCGTGGGCCACGAAGGTCAGAGGAATCGACAGCGCGCCGACGTAATAGAGGATCTGCCAGCCATAGTGCGGCGTCAGGAACACGCCGACGAGGCCGGCACAGACGCCGCCGAGCGACCAGCCCAGCGTCACGCCCCACAGCGAGAACGTGTTGCTGACGCGCTTCGGCGCGAGCTCGTTGATGAAGGTCGTGCCCAGCGGCAGCAGCACGCCGAGGCCGAGCCCGGTGACGAAGCGCAAGGCACAGTAGCTCCAGAAATCGTTTGCGAGCACAGCCGTCAACAAGGTGAAGACGTTGACGATCCAAAGACCGGCGAGCAGCGTGCCGCGCCGGCCGAAGCGATCCGCCACGCTGCCGTGACCGATCGCGCCGAACAGGAAGCCGACCAGACCCGAGCTCACCAGGAGGCCCGCCTGACTTGGCGCGAGCCCCCAAGGCTGGAGCACGTAGTGGATGACATAGGCCGGATTGAAGGTGTCATAGCCGTCGAACAGCGTGATGAGTGTGATCAGAATGCCAAGCAGCTTGTGGAACGGGCCGATCGGAGCGCCGGACAATTCCTCATGCACGTCGATTTCGGACGAGAAGCTCACGGGTTTCCTCCATTGAAATTGATGAATTCTTCTGCTCTGCGGCAGATTGAATTGATGCGTCGCCGAGCCCGAACAGGGTGCGCGCGTTGTTGCGGCCGATCTTGAGACGGTCGCCTTCGGAGATCGCGGCCGTGTCGAACCAGTCGGCAGCGTGGTCGATGTTCTCGAATGGCCAGTCTGCAGAGAAGAGGATGCGGTCGGCGCCGATCTCGAGCATCGCGTCGATCAGCGCCTGGGTGCGGAAATTGCCCGACGTGGTGATGTAGAAGTTCTCCCGGAAATAGTCGGAGATCTTGCGCTGCGCCGGATAGACGTTCTGGGTCCGCATCCACTTGTTGTGATTGTCGACCCGCCACATCGAGTAAGGCAGCCCCTCGCCCATGTGACCGAGGATGATCTGCAGCCGCGGATAGGAGTCGAACAGGCCGGAGCCCATCAGGCGCAAGGCATGCACCGCAGTCTCCTGTCCGAACGCCCAGGTCGGCCCCAACAGCCAGCGATGCCCCTCGTAGATGGCTGCGTCCTTCGCAAGCGGATTGCGCGGGTGCAGATAAAAGGGAACGCCGAGACGCTCGACCTCCGACCAGAACGGCCAAAACTCCTTGCGGTCGTAGTAGATGGCGTGATCGGCGCCGGCGAGCTCGCTGAAGCCGTTGACGAGCGCACCACGGAATCCGAGCGCGCCGACGCAACGATCGAGCTCGCGCGCGGCCGCGTCGGGATCCTGCATCGGCAGCGCGGCGAGCCCCTGGAAACGGTCGGGCCGCTTTGCGACCTGCTCGGCGAGAAAGTCGTTGGCGCGCCGTGACAGCTCCAGCGCACGGCCTCGATCAGGAATGGCTTGCACCGCCGGCGCGTTCAGCGACAGCAGCATCATCTCGATGCCATGGTCATCCATCTCGGCGAGCCGCCGGTCCTGGATGTCGAGCAGCCGTGCCTTGAGTTCGATCCAGTCCTCGGCCGGCGCGAAGCCCGCGCTGTCCTGGAGCGTGCCTTCCATCGCGAAATGCTCTTCGAGCGCAATCTTGCCCTGCATGGCGTCGTCCCTTCGGCTTTGCTTTCGGCGTTGACAAAGCAAAGCACTTGAGGGAAATACTTGTCAATGAGAAAGTTTCATTTGCAAATGATTGATACGCAAATATTGCGCATGCGAAAGTTGGCGCTTATTCCGGGCGGAGCTCTCCCGCCAGGATTTAAGCCCATGTACCGATTTTCGAATTCGCTTCCCTACCTGCTCGCCCGGCTCGGCGTGCGGATGGGCGACCTGTTCGCGCGCGTGATCCGTCACGAGAAGTTGTCGCTTCCGATGTATCGCGTACTCGCCGCGCTGTCGGAGCAAGGTCACCCGTTGCGGCTCGGGGAAATCGCCGAGCTGACGTCTGCCGACATCTCAACCCTGTCGCGCATGGTCGCAGAGATGAGCCGCGCCGGTCTCCTGACGCGCGACCGGCCCGAGAACGATCAGCGCAGCCTTCAGGTCGCCCTGACGCCCAGGGGCGCCGAGCTGGCGTCACGGCTGATGCCGCTCGCTGCCTATTATGAAGAGGTCGCGACCGGCAGCATGTCCGCCAGGGAAGCGGCGGAGCTCAAGCGCGTGCTGGTCGAGCTCTACCACAACATCGATCGGCTCGAGCAGGAAGTCGAGGCCGGCTTGATCAAGGTGCCGCCGCCGGCGCGGCCAAAAGAAACCCGCGACGAACGGCCGGAGGCGAAAACCAAGACAAGCCAGCCGCGCGGCAAGACATCACGAAAATAGGGAAACAACCAAGGAGAGGCCATGCGACAGGATCCCATCATCATTGCAGGCGGCGGCATCGGCGGACTTGCAGCCGCAATCGCGCTGGCACGGAAGGGTTTTCTGGTCACGGTCCTCGAGCGCGCGTCGCGCTACCAGGAGATCGGCGCCGGCATTCAGCTCGGCCCCAACGCGTTCCACGCCTTCGATCGCCTGGGGCTCGGCGATGCCGCGCGGTCGATCGCCGTCTTCATCGACCAGCTCCGGCTGATGGATGCGATCTCGGCGGAAGAGATCACCAATATCGATCTGACCAGCTATTTCCGCCGCCGCTTCGGCAATCCCTATGCCGTGGTCCATCGCGGCGATCTTCACGGCATCTTCGTCCGCGCCTGCGAGGCGCATCCCAATGTCACCCTGAGGACCGACTGCGACGTCGTCGGCTACGAGCAGAACAGCGCGAGGGCCACGGCCCTGCTCAAGTCCGGCGAGCGTATCACTGGATGCCTGCTGATCGGTGCGGACGGGCTGAGGTCCCGCATTCGCCAGCAAATGGTTGCCGACGGCGCGCCGCGGATTGCCGGCCACACCACCTATCGTTCAGTCATCCCGACCGAGCAGATGCCGGAGGATCTGCGCTGGAATGCGGCGACGCTGTGGGCGGGTGCCAAGTGCCATCTCGTGCATTACCCGCTTTCGGGCTGGAAGGTGTTCAACCTCGCGATCACTTGCCACAACGACCCGGTGGAGGCTTTCGCCGCCAGGCCCGTGACCCATGAGGAGGTCCTCGAGGGTTTTCGCGACGTGCATCCCCGCGCCAAGGCGATCATTCATCACGGAACAGACTGGAAGGCCTGGGTGACCTCTGATCGCGATCCGACCGATCGCTGGACCGACGGCCGTGTCGTCCTCCTCGGCGACGCCGCGCATCCGATGCTGCAATATTTTGCGCAAGGCGCCTGCATGGCGCTCGAGGACGCGGTTTGTCTCGCCGAAGAGCTCGACCAGACGCGAGGTGATGTCGCCCACGCGCTGGAGCGATACAGAAATGCCCGACTGCTGCGCACGGCGCGAGTCCAGCTCCAGGCCCGGGAGCTCGGCAGCCACGTCTATCACCCGGCCGGCGTCCACGCGCTCTTGCGCAATCAGCTCATTCGCGAAATCAGCCTGGAGCGCTTCTGCGAGAACCTCGCCTGGCTCTATCAGGATCCGTTCTCGGAACGGCCGTCAGACGCCGGACGGAAGGTCGCGCAGTCCTGAACCCGCACGATCGGCGGGCGTGGCGCTAGCCGATCGACTGAAGCGCCGGGAAGGTCTCGAGCAGCCAGATGCTGGCATTGGAGACCGCGCCGGTGAGAAAGCCGATGCCGGTGATCACCATCAGCACGCCCATGGCGCGCTCGACATTGACGAGATGGCCCTTCATGCGCGCGAACAGGGCCGAGAATTGTTCCACCATGAAAGCCGCGATCAGGAACGGGATACCGAGGCCCGCGGAATAGACCGCGAGCAGACCCGCGCCCTTGGTCACGGTCGCTTCCGCCGCAGCGATCGAGAGGATGGCCGCCAGGATCGGCCCGATGCAGGGCGTCCAGCCGAACGCGAAGGCGAGCCCCATGATGTAGGCGCCCCACAGGCCCACGGGTTTCGGGATCGGCAGCCGCCCCTCGCGCATCAACAGGCCGATCCGCGTCAGCCCCAGGAAGTGCAGGCCCATGACGATGATGACGATGCCGGCCAGGATCGAGAGTTCGGCCGACCAGGCGCGGATCAACCCGCCGATCAGCGAAGCGCTGGCGCCGAGCGCGATGAAGATGGTCGAGAAGCCCAGCACGAACAGCAGCGCCGACATCATGATCGCGCGGCGCGAGGTCCCCGGCGGCTCGTCGCTCTCGACGTGCTCGATCGTGGCGCCGGTCAGGTAGATCAAATAGGGCGGAACCAGGGGCAGGACGCAGGGCGACAGGAAGCTGACGAGGCCGGCAATCAGCGCCGCCGGGATCGAAACATTTTGCATGATGCAGTCGGAGCCATATCGAGGCCCGCGAGCCGGCGCGCAAGGATGCACGCGGGGCACGGGCCGAACCGGCTCTGGTGTAACCGATGCTGGGGAATGCGCAACATTTGGCGGGCCATGCCAGGCCCCGCCCGATGCCGCCTGCGATCACAGATACGACACCGGGCCGCGCACAATGCTCGCGAACGCGAGATTGGGCGGCGTGGTTATTTAACCACGCGGAGCAGCGGACGCCGGGGCTGGTCCTGCGTCGGCTTGGCACGAGAAGCGGGATCGCTGGAAACGCCCCGCAGCATTTCGTCGCACAATGCCCGAAGCTCGGCATTGGCAATACCTTTGAGTTTCATTCGCAGGTCGAGGATGACGATCGACAGCAGCTCGGCCGTCTCGCGGCCGTTGCTTTCGTTAAGCACCTTCCGGCACTCCTCGAGCGTCTCTAGCACCGACTGTAATTGTTCGTCTGAATGCAACACCGGCGTTCTTTCCGTTAATTCAACCTGTGAGAAACATTGGCGACCATCCGCTCGGCCGATGATCGCGGGTGAGAATAGCACGGCGAGTCAGGGCCTCCGAACACGTTTTCAGCGCGTTCCGGCTCGGAAATCGGGTTCCATTGCAAACAAAGACGTGAGGCAAAGCCGCGAGTGCGGAGGTCGTGTTCGGAAAATCTGGCGTGATCGAGTGTCCCGTCGACCGGGCAATGTTGTCTGCTCCGGGCGGACGCGATCTCTCGGCAACCGTCTCAAGGCTCGCAACGGAACGCACGCGATACCCCTCATTCCAGGCAAAACGCTGCCCGATTTCCAGCCCCTGGCGCACTCCAATACCTCCAAAAGCACGGTAAGGATGGCGTTCAAAACTCGCCGTTCCCCAACCCGCAGTGGTTGTGGTTTGCCCAAGATTCTGCCAGTTTATCTAGCCGAAAGGACTTGTATGCACCTCTTGGCGGAAAGGGGCGTTCCTCTGGAGGAACGCCAAAAAGCGATCCTCAGCGGCCTCTCGGATTGGGATGCGGCCAGGATATTCCTCGAGGTCGTGCGTCGCGGCAGCTTCCGTTCGGCCGCCGAGCGCCTTTCACTCTCCATCAATGCCGTCCGCCGGAAGATCGACGACTTCGAACGCCAGATCGGTGCCACCCTGTTCACCCGGGACGTGCACGGCACCCATCTTACCGACGAGGGCGCGCTGGTGGTGTCCGCGGTCGAGCGTATGGAGGCCGCCACTTTCGACGTGATGCGTGCGAGTGATTCGGTCGCCAATGCGCTCTCCGGCGAAGTCCGCGTCGCCATCACCGAGGGGCTCGGAACGTTCTGGCTCGCACCGCGGCTGGTCGAATTCCAGCAGGCCTATCCGCACATCCTGGTCGACCTGCATTGCGCGATGCGTTCGGCCGACGTCAGCAGGCACGAGGCCGATGTCGCGATCCATCTGTCGCGGCCGTCCGCGCTCGACATCAAGCTGGTGCGGCTCGGCCGCATGCATCTGATGTTCTGGGCCGCGGAAAAATATATCGAGAAGTATGGCGCGCCGCGCACTGCGATGGAATTGATCAAGCACCGCCTGGTGCTGCAGTTCGCCGACCAGATCGCCGCCAAAGAGACATTTGAGAGCTTCTTCCCGGGCGTTGCGGAGCGTGACCTTCTGGTCATGAAGACCAACGTCTCAAGCGCCAACTATTGGGCTGTCGCGAACGGCGCCGGAATCGGCGTGTTCCCGAGTTACGCGATCGCGCTTGGCGGGAAGTTGGTACCGCTGGAAGTCGAGCTGAACAGACCGCTGGATATCTGGCTGTCCTACCACCCCGGTAGCGGCCGGATTCCGCGCGTGCGGCACATGATTGATTGGCTGATCGAAGCCTTCAATCCAGCGCGCTTCCCGTGGTTCAAGGACGAATTCGTGCATCCACGCGAATTCAAGGAAGTGTATATGGGCGAACCCCTGACCCAGCTCTTCGGGGGATTTTCAACCGAAGAACGGTGAACACTATGAAAGCAGCGGCAAAGAGAATGAAGCAGCGCAGTGCCGGCAAGCCGGACATTGAGCTTGGCAAACGGATCAGGCTGCGTCGCGTCGAGATGAAGATCTCGCAGGCTGAGCTTGGCGAGAAACTCGGCGTCAGCTTCCAGCAGGTCCAGAAGTACGAGAAGGGCGTCAATCGCGTCGGCGCGGCTCGCCTGCAGCAGATCGCTTCGGCCCTCGATGTGCCTGTCACCTTCTTCTACGACGGCGACAACAAGGCGCGCGAGGTCGAGAGCCTGCTGTTCCTCGACTCCGCCTTCAGCCTTCGTCTGCTGCGCGCCTACAGCAAGATCAAGGACCAGACGGTCCAGCGCCAGCTCGTGTCGCTGATGGAATCGATCGCAGCGAACGAGAGCTGAGCCGATCGACCGCTGGGCCGTTGACGGCCAATGTTCAATCGGCCGCGTCGCGGGGGCGCGGCCGGATTGGACGTGAGCTTGCCGCGCGGACGACGTGCGGCTTTTGCTTTTTCGGGGGCTGCGTGCCCCCTTCGCACCCGGATTTCTTTGCTGACAGGGCGCGGTTTTCGCGAACCCTTCCAACCCCTTGTGCGACTCAATCGAGAGCATTCTCGCCGGTTTGCGCCGGCGCGCCCGTGTGCTCGGCTTAATCGGACCGCAACCCCGGTCGCTTAGCTTCGCCTCGGCTTTTGGCGAATCGCCTGGCGACGCAATTGCGGCCACCATCCGTTTCGTACGAGCGCCCGTCCGGGCCTCGTCCTCAAGGGGAAGACCAGAACCATGTTGATGCGCCACGCTGTCATCGTTGCCGTCGGCCTGTTCGCAAGCGGCCCGGCCCTTGCCGATACCGAAAGCCAGACCACGGGACAGGCCGGCATCAAGCCGGCCACGGCGGCCCAGGGCGCAACGCCGGCGCACGCGGCCCCGCCCAAAGCTGCATCGACGCCTGTATCGACCCCTGCATCGACCCCGGAATCCCGCTCGGCCGCGGCACTCGCGTTGTCGCACGAGCCGACCTTCGACGAAGGCTCGGCGCAGCGCATCCGGGACGCAGCGCTCAGCTATGCCGACCTCGCGGTGCGCGGCGGCTGGCCCACCATCCCGACCGACGCGAAATTCGCGCTCGGCACGCAAGGAGCCCATGACGAATTGCTGCGCCAGCGACTGATCATGTCCGGCGACCTCGCCCACGACAAGGCAAGCGGCGCCTTCGACCAGAACCTCGGCGACGCGGTGAAGCGCTTCCAGGCCCGGCATGGCCTCGCGGCAACGGGCACGATGACGCCGCGGACGATCGCGGCGATGAACGTCTCCGTGCACAAGCGCATCCGCCAGCTCGAAGCGTCGCTGGAGCGGCTCCAGCACATGAACTTCGCGTTCGGCCAGCGCTATGTCGTGGTCAACATCCCCGCGACATTTGCCGAGGCGATCGAGAACGACGTCGTCGTGCGGCGCTATCGCGTCATCGTCGGCAAGACTGAAAAACCGTCGCCGACGCTGACTGCCGACATCACCAGCGTCGTCCTCAATCCGACTTGGACGGTGCCGGCTTCGATCGCCAAGGCCGAGATATCAGCGCATATGCGCAAGGACCCGAGCTACCTGTCGCGCATGCACATGGAGGTGCTCGACGCCCATGACAGGCCGATCGACCCGCATTCGGTCGACTGGTCCGGCACGCACACGCCGAACTTCACGGTACGCCAGCAGAACGGCACCTGGAACGCGCTCGGCGCGGTCAAGATCGACATGCCGAACTCCTATTCGGTCTACATGCACGACACCAACATGCGCAACCTGTTCAGCAACGACTACCGCTTCGACTCCCATGGCTGCTCGCGCGTCGACAACGTGCGCGATCTCGCGGCCTGGCTGCTGAAGGACCAGCCGCAATGGAGCCGCGCCGCGATCGATGCCGCGATCACCGGGGGGCAGCATCAGGAGGTCCGCGTCTCCAGGAAGATTCCGGTCGCCTGGATCTACCTCACGGCGTGGATGACCAAGGATCAGACGGTGCAGTTCCGCAACGACGTCTATAACCAGGACGAGCAGTTGCTGGAGGCGACGGCGGAAGAGGCCGCCTTCTTCAGCAATGCCGCCAATCATCCGCTGTCCGCGCACATGGTGCAGTAGCGCCATGCAATCGCGGCACTGAGCTCCCCGCCCCGCCGCGGTTGACCTCGGCTCCGAAGCCGCCGCACAGTGCGCGGCTGCGAGACGAGGTACGCGCGATGTCAGACCTTTCCAATGAGATTTCATTCGCCGACGACAAGATCCTGAAGGCCGTCTCCGACGGCGTCGGCGTGATCACCTTCAACAATCCCGGCAAGCGTAACGCGATGTCGCTGGAGATGTGGGAGGGTTTTGGCCAGGCGCTGACGAGCTTGCTCGACGACGATGCGGTGCGCGTCGTGGTGCTGCGCGGCGCCGGCGGCAAGGCGTTCGTCTCTGGTGCCGATATCAGCCAGTTCGAGAAGACCCGCCACAATGCGGCGGCGTCGGAAGAGTATGCGAAACGGAACGAAGCCCAGCGCGCGCTGCTCGCCGACTATCCGAAACCGACGATCGCCTGCATCCAGGGCTTTTGCCTCGGCGGCGGCATGCAGGTGGCGATGCTGACCGACATCCGCATCGCGTCAGCAAGCAGCCAGTTCGGTATTCCCGCGGCAAAGCTCGGCATCGCCTATGGTTATGACGGGCTGCGCCATCTGGTGTCGCTGGTCGGGCCGTCCTGGGCGCGGCTGTTGATGTACACGGGCATGCGTATCGACGCCGCGGAAGCGCTGCGCATCGGGCTCGTCGAGCGCGTCATTCCGGACGACGAGCTCTGGGGCGCGGTGATGGAGATCGCGCACACGGTTTCAGAGAACGCGCCACTCGCGATCAAGGCGGCGAAGATCACCATTGCGCAGATTTTGAAGGATGCCGGCGACCGCGACATGGAGGCGATCAAGGCGATCGGCACAGCCTGCATGGACTCGGCCGATTTTCGCGAGGGCCGGCAGGCGTTCATGGAAAAGCGCAAGCCGCAGTTTTCGGGGAAGTAGAGCCTCAAGCAGCCCCGGCGGTCCGCATTTGCTTGGCACTTGCGTGCCGAGGACCCTGCAAGATCTCCCTCAAGGCCTGAACGTTGGCGGAGCCCGCACCTTTCCGCCAGATGAGCGCAGTCCACGCCCGGTTCTCTGTTCTTCCCAACGGATGGACGCTCAAGAGCTTTCTGTCGGGAAAAGTGGTGAGAACGCTCTTTGGAATCAGGGCCACGCCCATGCCCGCAACGACGCAGCCCAACATGGCGTGATATGATGCGAGCTCGATCATGCGTTCCGGCATTTCATTTCGCTTCGCGTACCAGTCTTCGAGCCGCTTGCGATGCGGGCACCCGTGTTCGAAGACGATGATAGTACGCGGCAGCTTGATACCACTCTTGCCGATCGGCGGATGATTGACGGCCGCAATGATCGCCAACTCTTCCACGAAGGCCGGCGCCTTCTCGAACGGCGCGTCGACGATCGGTTCGGCAACGAGCGCCGCATCGATATCGCCGGCGAGAATGGCGCTCGCCAGAACCTGCGGATTGCCGGTGCGAAGCTCCAGAACCACCTCAGGATGACGCCGGTGGTATTGGCTGAGCAATCCCGGCAGCCTGACAGCCGCCGTGCTCTCCATCGCGCCGAGGCGGAACGTACCGCGGGGCTCTGCATCTTGCAGGGCGTCGCGTGCCTCATCCGCAAGCGCGAGCAAGCGATTGGCGTAGCCGAACAGCACTTGCCCCTGGGGAGCCAGATGAAGACGTTTCCCCTCTCGAATGAACAGGGCTACCCCGAGATCCTCCTCCAACTGCCGGATGCGAGTTGTGACATTGGACTGAACGCGGTGCAGCCGCTCGGCAGCCCGCGTCACACCGCCTTCGCGCACCACAGCAACGAATATCCGCAGGTCCGACAGATCCATATATCTCTCAACGTGATCAAGTATATCACAATTATTCATTATATGTGATGACACACCTTCGGTAAAGATCATGGCAGTCTCACACAGGAGCCCATCCGATGATCGTCACCGTATTTCGCACGCGACTAAATCCCGGCGTGCAGGATGAATATGGGCCGATGGCCAAACGCATGAGCGAACTGGCGCGAACAATACCCGGTTACATCTCGCACAAGGGCTTTGTCGCCGACGATGGAGAGCGCGTGACGATCGTCGAGTTCGAAACCGAGGAAGCGCTCCACCAATGGCGGATTGATCCCGAGCACGGCAAGGCAAAGAGGCGTGGGGTCGAGGCCTTCTTCAGCGAGTTCAAATTCCAGATTTGCAGTGTCATCCGGGAGCGAATGTGGACGGCAAAGGCACCCCGCGGCGTTTGAGCCCGCGATCAACCGTTGGATAAAAGCACCGGATCAGAGCGCCGCGAGCACCGCCTTGGTGATCCCCGCAGTGCCGTCGCTGCCGCCGAATTCCATCGGTTTCATGCCGCTGGCATAGGCCTTGTCGACGGCGCGGTCGATGCTGTCAGCCGCTTCGGCTGCGCCTTCGAGGCCATGCTTGTCGGCGAGCCAGTCCAGCATCATCGCGGCCGACAAGATCATGCCGGTGGGGTTGGCCTTGCCCTGCCCCATGATATCTGGCGCGGTGCCGTGGCAGGGCTGGAACACGGCGTATTTGTCGCCAATGTCGGCCGACGGCGCCATGCCGAGGCCGCCGATCAGGCTCGCGGTGATGTCGGAGACGATGTCGCCGAACATGTTCTCCATCACCATCACGTCAAAGTCCCAGGGCCGCTTCACCAGCATGGCCGAGCAGGCATCGACATAGAGCCGGTCGGTCTTTACGTCCGGATGGCGTTTTGCGATCTCGTCAAAGATGCCGCGGAAGAAGGCAAAGGCCTTGAACACATTTGCCTTGTCGACGCAGGCAAGCGCTCCGCGCTTGCCGCGCGCCTTGCGCCGCTCGGCGAGGCGGAACGAGAATTCGAACAGGCGCTCTGAGGTTCTTCGCGTGATCACCATCGTCTCCCGCGCGTCCTCATGCGTGACGACGCCCTTGCCCATCGAGGCGAACAGGCCTTCGGTGGATTCCCTGATCACGACCATGTCGATGCCGCGCTGGTCGGCGCCGACGATCGGGCTCGGCACGCCGGGAATGAGGCGCGCCGGGCGCACACCGGCATAGAGGTCGAAGATGAAGCGTAGCTCGATCTGCGGCGCGATCTCGGTATTGTCGGGGTAGCGCACCGATGGCAGGCCGCAGGCCCCGAGCAAAATCGCGTCCGCCTCCTCGCACAGCTTGATCGTGCTATCAGGCATCGACTTGCCGGTCGCGAGATAATTGTTGGCGCCGGCCGGCGCCTCGGTGAAGCGGAAGCTCAATCCCGACTTCGCCTCGATCTTGCGCAGCACCTCGAGTGCCGGCGCCATGACTTCGGGGCCGATGCCGTCACCGGCGAGCACGGCAATGTGGAAGGCGTTGTTTGCGGACATGGGGATTCCCTTGGGAGATAGAGTCATTCCGGGGCGGCACGAAGTGCCGAACCCGGAATCTCGAGATTCCGGGTTCGATGCTCGCATCGCCCCGGAATGACAGAATGTACTACGGCGTCAGCACCGAGCGCCCGACCACGGCGCCCTTCTGCAACTCCAGCAGCGCATCGTTGGCCTTGTTGAGCGGCAGCGGCGTGACGGGGATCGGCGGGATCTTCTTGGCGCGGACGAGATCGAGCAACTCCTGCGTTTCGCGCAGGTTTCCGACATAGCTGCCCTGGATGGTCACGGCCTTGATTGGGATCAGCGGCAGCGCCCAGGTCGCGCCGCCACCGAACAGGCCGACGATCACGAGCTTGCCGCCCTTGGTCAGGCAGTCGAAGCCGAGCTGCGTGGTCGCGGGATTGCCGACGAGGTCGATCACGGCGCGAATGGGCCCGCCGGCCTTTTTCGCCAACTGCTCCGGCGCATCCGGCGCCTTGCCGTCGACGGTGGCGAGTGCACCCGCCTGCTCGGCGGCCTCGCGCTTGCGAGAATCGATGTCGACGACGATGGCGCCCTTGCCGCCCATCGCCTTCAACAGCGAGAGCGCCATCAGACCGAGGCCGCCGGCGCCAAAAATCACGATCGGCGTATTGAAGTGCTGCTCGACCTTCTTCAGCGCACTGTAGGTGGTCACGCCCGAGCAGGCATAGGGCGCGGTCGTCGCGGGATCGAGGCCTTTGAGGTTGAGCAGGTAGCGCGGATGCGGCACCAGCATGTGGTCGGCATAGCCACCGTCGCAGTAGACGCCGAGCGAACGCGGCGTCAGGCACATGTTCTCGTCGCCGCCGCGGCAGGTCTCGCATTTTCCGCAGCCGATCCAGGGATAGACCAGGCCGACATCGCCGAGCCTCAGTTCACCCTGGTCGGACGGCTTGACGTCGGGACCGAACGCCAGGACCTCGCCGACCGTCTCGTGACCCATGGTCAGCGGCAGTGCGATGCCGCGATCCTTCAATGACAGCGGTTTGCGGCCGTGGCCGAGATCGTAGCCGCCTTCCCAGATGTGGAGGTCGCTGTGGCAGACACCGGCGGCCTTGACCTTGATCAGCACCTGCGTGCCCGACGGCTGCGGCGTCGCCTCGTCGAACTCCTTCAGCGGTGCCTTGAAATCGGCGACCTTGAAACTCTTCATGAGCGTTCTCCCGCATGCTTCTTGTTGTCGCCGGCAGCATGCCATGCCGGCCGCAACGAGACAAACTCGGGCTTGTCTTAGGTTAGACCAGCGGATGATGGCAAGCGACGAGCTGGCGCGGGGCGATTTCGCGCAGTTCCGGCATCTCGGCGCTGCAACGCTGATCGGCGCGCGGGCAGCGGGTGCGGAAGCGGCAGCCCGAGGGCGGCGCAATCGGCGATGGTGGCTCGCCTGTCGCCACACTTTCCGCGGGCCGCACGTCGGGATTGGGGACCGGGATCGCCTCCAACAGCAGCGCCGTGTAGGGATGCGCGGGCTTTGCGAACAATTGCTCCGACGGCCCGACCTCGCACAGCCGGCCGAGATACATCACCGCGACCCGGTCGCTGACGGCTTTGACCACCGCGAGGTCATGCGCGATGAACAGCAGCGTCAGGCCGAACCGCGCCTTCATCTCCTCCAGCAGATTGAGGATTTGCGCGCGAATGGAGACGTCCAGCGCCGAGACCGGCTCGTCGCAGACGATGAATTCGGGATTGAGCACCAGCGCACGCGCGATGCAGATGCGCTGGCACTGGCCGCCGGAAAATTCGTGCGGAAGGCGTCCGACCACGAGATCCGGATCGAGGCCGACCGCGCTCAGCACCTCCCAGACGATCTGTTTGCGCTTTTCCGCATCCTTGACCCCAGCGATGATCAGGGGCTCGGCGACGATGTCGCCGATGCGCCGGCGCGGATTGAGCGAGGCGATCGGGTCCTGGAAGATGAGCTGCACGCGCTGCCGCATCTTGCGCAGGGTCTCGCCCTGCATCGCCGTGAGATCGTGGCCGTCGAACAGCACGCTGCCGGATTTGGGGCGCCGCAATTGCAGGACGGCGCGGCCGAGCGTCGACTTGCCGCACCCGGATTCACCGACCAGGCCCAGCGTCTCGCCACGTGCGACCTCAAGGCTGACGCCAGACACGGCGTGGACGGTCCTGTTGCCGAGACCGTATTCGACGACGAGATCGTCCACCTTCAACAGCGGTTCGTCGGAGGGGTTGCGGGCAGCGAGCTGCATCATGCGCCGACATCCTCGGCCATCTGGATCGGATGGAAGCAGGCGTAGAAATGTCCTGCGGTCTCGGCGGCGGAGAGATCAGGCTTGGCCTGATGGCAGCGACCGGCGGCGTAGCGGCAGCGCGGCGCGAACGAGCAGCCCGGCAGCGGCCGCGTCGGATCCGGCGGACGGCCGGAGATCGCCGGCAGCGGCGTATGCGGCGCGGTCTCGAGTTTTGGGATCGCCGCCAGCAGCGCCTCGGTGTAGGGCATGTGCATCCGCTTGAACAAGGCCTGCGTCGGCGCGCGCTCCACCACCCTTCCCGCATACATCACCGCGACCTCGTCGGTGCGCCCCGCCACAACGCCGAGATCGTGGGTGATCAGGATCATCGCCATGTGGCGGCGGCGCTGCTCGCGCGCCAGGAGATCGAGGATCTGCGCCTGGATCGTCACGTCGAGCGCCGTGGTCGGCTCGTCCGCGATCAGAAGTTTTGGCTCGCAGGACAGCGCGATCGCAATCGCGATGCGCTGGCGCATGCCGCCGGAACATTGATGCGGATACTGCGCGAGCCGCTGCTCCGGCGCAGGGATGCCGACTGCCGTCAGCAGCTCGATGCTGCGCTTCTTCGCGGCCGGCGCGTCGAGCTCGAGATGCTCCTGGATCGTTTCCATCAATTGTGTGCCGATCGTCAGCACCGGATTGAGCGAGGTCATCGGGTCCTGGAACACGACCGCGAGATCACGCCCGCGCAATTTGCGCAAGCTTTCAGGGTCGAGCCGCGCCAGATCCTGGCCGTCGAACATCACACGCCCGGTGAGCTTGGCCTTCTTCGGCAGCAACTGCAGGATCGCGCGCGACAGCATGGTCTTGCCGCAGCCGGATTCGCCGACCACGCCGAGCGTGCGCCCGGCCTCCAGCGTGAGGTCGACATGATCGACGGCGCGCAGATTGCCGCGTGGCGTCGGCAGCTCGACCGCAACGTCCTGGATGGACAGCAAGGCCCCGCTCACAGCGCCCCCTGACGCGGGTCGGTGAGCGCCCGCAAGGTGTCGCCGACCAGATTGAAGGACAGCACCGTGACGAACATCGCGACGGCCGGCAGGAAGGCGAGCCGCGGCGCCATCTCGAGGCTCTCGCGCCCCTCCCCGATCATGCTGCCCCAGCTCGCCATGGGCGGCGGCACGCCTAATCCGAGGAACGACAGCGAGCCCTCGGCCACGATGGTGACGGCGACACCGAGCAGGAAGAAGGCGAACAGCGGCAGGAACACATTCGGCAACAGCTCGCGCAGCAGGATGCGCGCATGCGTGGCACCGAGCGCCTCGGCCGCGATTACGAATTCCCGCCGCGCCAGCGTCAGCGTCGCCGCGCGCGACACCCGCATGAAGGCAGGGATGCCGAGGAAGCCGAGAATGAACGTGAGATTCGGAATCGACTGGCCGAGATAGGCGACCACCGCGAGCGCAAAAATCAGCGGCGGAAAGGCGAGCAGCACGTCCATGCTGCCGACCACAAGCGTCTCGAACCGGCCGCGGAAATAGCCGGCGAGCAGGCCGAGCGCGCCGCCGACGGTCAGGCCGATCAGCGGCGCACACAGGCCGACCGTGAGCGACACCCGCGCGCCCCAGATCAGGCGGGACAGCTCGTCGCGGCCGAGCCCGTCGGTGCCGAGCCAATGCTCGGTCGAGATCCAGGCGCGACGCTCCAGCATGTCCATGTCGACAGGGTTTTGCAGCGGCAAGACCGGCGCGAGGATCGCCACCGCGAAGATGATCACGATCCAGGAGATGGCGAACCAGAACAGAAGTCCGAGCCTGCGCTTGCGCCGCACCGGCTGTTCGACCTCTTCAGGCAGCGAGAGTTCAAGCGTGGCCATGGCGAATCCTGGGATCGAGGACCGCATAGAGCATGTCGACGATGAAGTTCATGATCACGAAGCCGGCGGCGACCAGCAGCACCACGCCCTGGAGGATGATGAGGTCGCGGGTGAGGATCGCACCGACCAGCAGACGGCCGATGCCCGGCAGCGCAAAAATCGATTCCACGATCAGCGCGCCGCCGATCAGACGGCCGATATTGATGCCCGTGATGGTGACGAGTGTCAGCGACGACGGCTTGAGCGCATGCACGAACAAAATACGCGCCGGCTTCAGACCCTTGGCCTTCGCCAGCGAAATATAGTCCTCCTGCAAGGTCGCGATCATGTCGGAGCGCAGCACCCGCATGATGCCGGGCCATTCCGCGAGCGCCAGCGTAAGCGCGGGCAGGACGAAGAATCGCAGGTTTGCGATGGGGTCTTCCGTCAACGGCACATAGCCCGTGGCCGGCAGCCAGTGCAGCTCGACCGCGAACAAATAGATCAGGAGGATCGCGGAGAGGAAGGACGGCACCGACAGCATGGCAAAGGCGCTGCCGGTCATGAAGCGATCGAACGCGCTGCCGGCGCGGGCGGCGCAGGCGATCGCGAGCGGCACGCCGATCACGAGCCCGATGATCTCGGCGAGCAGCATCAGCTCGATCGAAACCGGAATCCGCTCGGCGACCGCCTGCAGCACCGTCTGCCCGGTGCGGAACGAGCGGCCGAGATCGCCCTGCACGACCTGGCCGACCCAGCTGAGGTATCGCCACCACAACGGCTGATCGAGGCCCATGTCATGGCGCAGTGCGGCGACCTTTTCCGGCGTCGCCTGATCACCCAGGATGACATAGGCGAGATCGCCCGGCAGCAGCGAAGCGATCAGGAACGTGAGCAGCGAGACGGCGAGCAACACCGGCACGAGATAGATGAGCCGCCGAACGATGAAGTTGAGCATCGCAGGCTCAGTCCAGCCAGACGTTGGAGACGTCCAGCACGCTGTTGTACATCTTCGGCAGGCCCTTCACCCGGCTCGACGAGAGGGCGTAGTAGGTGTTCTGGAAGGTCCAGAACCAGATCGCCTCCTTGTTGATCAGGCGGCTGACCGCGCAATAGTCCTCACTGCGCTTGTCGATGTCGGCGGTCGACCGCGCGTGATCGAGCAGGCGGTCGAGCTCCGGATCGGAAAAGTTGGCGAGCGCGACCGGGCTGCCGGTCTTGAAATTGGCGTACATCTGCGGATCGGGATCGGCGAGGTCGACGATGCGCCACGGCGTCAACTGGAACTGACGCATGAAGGCGCGCGGCACGATGGTGGCCTGATCGATCTGCTCGATCTCCATGTTGGCGCCGACCCGCTTCCAGAACTGCTGGAGTACCTGGCCGATCATACGTCCGCGCGGCGTCGCGGAGACGATCATCTTGAAGTCGACCGGCTTGCCGTAGTCCTTGAGCAGCGCCTTGGCCTTCTCGGCATCTTCGGGCAGCGCACCATCGTCCTTGCACTTGACCCAGGAGCCGCTGCCGTAGGGGTTGCTGGCAGGCTTCGCCAGACCGTTGGTGGTCGCCTGCGACATCTTCTTGCGATCGAGCGCCATCACCAGCGCCTGGCGCACGCGCACGTCGTCGAACGGCGGTGCCTTGGTGTTGAAAGCGTAGACCTGGGCGCCCGATCCCGTATAGGCGTGCACGGTCAGCTTGGAATCCTTCTGCGCCTTCTGGATGTTGTCGGCGTCATATTCGTCGTCCCAGATGATGTCGGCTTCGCCCGATTGCAGCGAGGCGAAGCGCGACTGGGCATCCGGCAGCGGCTTCAGGGTGATGCGGTCGAGATAGGGTTTGCCCTTGTCCCAATAGTCCGGATTCTTTTCCAGGATCATGCGGTCGCCCGCGGTCCAGGATTTCAGGATGTACGGACCGGTGCCGACCGGGTTGCGGTTGTAGTCGTCGCCCTTGGTCTTCCACGCGGTCGGCGACTGCATCGCGTTGTTGGAGCTCTGGATGGTCACCGTCGCCGGGAAATTCACGGACGGGTCGCTGAAATTATAGACCACCGTGAGATCGTCGGTCGCCTGCACGCTGATGATGGTGGAGATGTAGAAGGCGCAGCGGCACTTGTTGGCGGGATCCTTCTGGCGGTCGAAATTCTCCTTCACGGCCTGCGCATTGAACGGCGTGCCGTCGTGGAATCTGACGCCGGGCCGCAGCTTGAAGGTCCAGGTCTTGAAGTCGTCGGAATGCGCCCATGACAGCGCAAGTTTCGGCTTCAACTCGCCCTTCTCGTCGAGCGCGACAAGCGTGTCGAAGATCGCGGCGGCCGCCGTGAAACCCGAGGAGTCGTAGACGCCGACCTTGAGCGGATCGAAGCCGGGAATATCCAGTTCCTGGCCGACGGTAATGCTGCCGCCCGATTTCTGGGCTTGCGCGGGCTGGGCCAGCGTCCCAAGCGCAAATGCCGTCACAAGGAAAATCGGCGCAAGCCCGCGCGCTGCGGCAGCCGCGTTCGTCATGGTGTCCTCCCAAAGTCTCTCGTCCGATGTTTCGGATCGCTTGTGACTTGGTCGAGATTGGCGAGATTCACCGGCGACGGCAAGAGGAACGCGCGCGCGAGTTGAATCGCCGCACGTCTCGTCCGCTGTGCGGAATAAAGCTAGCTCGAGGCAGCGGCCTTGTTCGATGTTCCTTCGGCCTCACCAAGACCCGCCTCACGCAAAAACTCCTGCGTGTGCTCGCCGAGCACGGACATGTGCTTGCCAGCGCTCACATCGGCGCCCGACATCCGGAACGGCAGATTCAGCACCTGGAACGTGCCACCCTCGTCCGTCACGTCGGTGAGCGCCCGACGATGCGTCAATTGCGGATCGGCCAACGCTTCGGCGACGGTGCGGTAAGCCGACGCCGGCACGCCCTCTGCATCGAGCGCCGCGAGACATTCCTTGGTCGTCAGCGGACGCGACCAGGCTTCGACCCCGTCCATCATGTCGCCCCAGTTCGCGCGCCGCACGCCATAGGTGACGAAGCGCGGATCGGAGATCCATTCGGGGCGCTTGATCGCCTTCATCAGGTTCTGAAAGCTCTTCTCGCTGGAGATGGTGATCATGACATAGCCGTCCGCCGTCTCGGTCGGGCCGAACATCGGCCGCGGCGGCGGCTCAACCTCGAACTGGGCCGTCTGCAACTCGACCACCGTCAGCGTCAGCATCGATTCCAGCATGGAGACGTCGATGTGCTGGCCGAGGCCGGTGACCGAGCGCTGATAGAGCGCCGATGCAATCGCGCCAAAGCCATAAGTGCCGGTGACGACGTCAGCGTGGTAGATGCCGCAATAGTCCGGACGGTTGCGGCCGGGCTGATGGGCGAGATGCGCCATGTCATAGCCGGAGGCCGCGTGGATCACCGGCGCGTAGGCCGGCAGCTCTGCCGATGGACCCGTCTGACCGTAACCGGAGATCGAGCAATAGATCAGCCGGGGATTGAGCGGACGCAAGCTGTCGTAGTCGAGCCGCAGCCGGTGCATCACGCCGGGGCGAAAGTTCTCGACCAGGATATCCGATGTCGCAACCAACCGGCGGATCGCCTCATTGCCTTCTTCCGATTTCAGGTCGAGCACCATGCTCTTCTTGCCGACATTGAGCTGGCCGAACACGGTGCTGCAGCCGTGGCGGAGCGGCGGCCTGGTCCGCATGGTCTCGCCGCCGTCGGTCTCGATCTTGATCACCTCCGCGCCCATGTCGGCGAGCATCCGCGAACAATGGGGGCCGGCGATGGTGGTCGAAAAATCCAGCACGCGCAGGCCGGCAAAGGCCTTTGTCGTCGCGCCCTCATGCTTATCTGCTAGCTCCATCCCTGACCTTGTCCTCGGCGTCCGTTTTGGAACCACGCCTGTTGTGGCCTCTTGATGCGCCGACCCTAGAGGGCGGCGGCCTGGCAGGAAAGTCTTTACCTGGACGGGAGCGTCCGCAGGGATGGCTTGGAATTGCATGCCTTGGAATTGGATGCCTTGAAATCGGTGTCTTGGAATCGGTGTCTTGGAATTCGCAGGCAACTGGACCCGATCTTGCATAGCAGCAATCGGGCTCGGCAGAGGGCGGCCGTTCTTGAGGGTCTTATTTGTCACGACGGAAATGGACGACTTTGTCCGCGTGGGCGGACTAGGCGCCGTTTCTGCTGCGCTTCCCCGCGCGCTCCGTCCCTTCGCCGATATCCGGATCATGTTGCCCGGCTATCGCGACATCATCGAACAACTCACGCATCTTCAAATCGTTGGCCGCTGTCCGGCATTCGCGGAGATGCCGGCCTGCACACTGGGCCGGGCCGCCACCCGCGACGGCCTGCCGGTCTATGTGCTGCTGTGCTCGCAGCTCTACGACCGTCCCGGCAATCCCTATGGCGACGAGTCCGGACGCGACTGGCCCGACAACGACATCCGCTTCGCGCGCTTTGCGTCAGCGGCTGCCGAGCTTGCCATGGGCAGCCTGGACAAAAATTGGGCAGCAGACCTGATCCATGCCAATGACTGGCAGGCTTCGCTCGTGCCGGCCTACCTCGCCTGGCGCGGCGCAAAGTTGCCGTCGATCCTGACCATCCACAATCTCGCCTATCAGGGCCTCTTCCCGAAGGAGTCGCTACGGCGGATCGGCGCACCGGAGAGCTCATTCCACATAGACGGGACCGAGTTCTACGACCAGCTCTCCTTCCTCAAGGCCGGGCTGGTCTATGCCTCGCATCTCACCACCGTCAGCGGCACCTATGCCCGCGAGATCACCACGGAGGAATTCGGCTGCGGCCTCGAAGGCCTGTTGCGCGTGCGCTCCGACGCATCCGAGCTCACCGGCATCTTGAACGGCATCGACGAGAGCTGGGATCCGCGTTCCTGCGCACAGCTCGCGCAACAGTTTGGCGCCGGCGATTGGGTCGGCAAGCGCGCGAACGCCGATTATGTGCGCAAGCAGTTCGGGCTCGCAGTGTCACGCGGGCCGATATTCGGCATCGTCGCCCGCCTCGTGCATCAAAAGGGCATCGATCTTGTCCTGTCGGCGGCCGACGAGATTCTGGACGCTGGCGGACAGATCGTGGTCACCGGCTCCGGCGAGCCGGCGCTGGAGCAGGCGCTGATCGACGCGCATCGCAGGCGGCCGGATGCCATCGGCGTTGCGATCGGCTTCAACGAGGCCCAGGCGCGGCGCATCTTCGCGGGCAGCGATTTTACGCTGATGCCGTCGCGCTTCGAGCCGTGCGGGTTGAGCCAGATGTATGCGCAGCGGTTCGGCTCGCTGCCGATCGGCCATCAGACCGGCGGATTGGCCGAAACCATCACCGACGGCGAGACCGGCTTCCTGTTCACCCAGCCGTCGCGGGACTCGCTGCTCGGCGGCATCCGCCGCGCATTCTCGACCTTCATCGCACAGGACCGCCTCGACTCGATGCGCCGCAGCGCCATGGCGCGGTCGTTCAGCTGGACCATTTCAGCGTCCTGCTACAGCGCACTGTATCGGAAAATCGCGTCGGCGTGAGGCGGCTGAGCCCGTCACGACGGGTCATCCAATCGAAGACCGTCCGATCCAGGCCTTGTTGAGACATCGCGTCATCCAGCCGGGCTGCGGCCTGCCCTGGAGTCGCGCCTGCGCTTCCTGATAGGGACCGACATAACGCAGCCGATCAGGCAATCGGGGATACACGCGTCGTATCCATGTGAGCGCGCGGTCCGCCGCTCTGTCGTCGGCTTCGTCACAATCCAACCCAAAACCCGCGACCAGTTGCTTCGGCAACATCCGGGCCGTCAGCGCCTGGTACCATTTGGGCGGACGCAGCCAGGGCCGTCCGACGCCCCCGAGAATTTGTCCAGACACCTCGCGCGCCGCGGTGCCGACGGTCAAAACATCCGAGCGGACCATGGCTTCAGTGTACGCGCGAAATGATTGCCAATCCGCCGGCAGGTCGCCCGGGGTCAGCCCGAACATTGCTGCAAAAAGCCGGGATTCGGCCCAGTATCGCTCGCGATCGTCGGTCGAGAGCGGCGGAAAGACGAGATCGTGCGCCATCGCCGCGCTCTCGACGAGAGTGGCGTGAACCCAACGCAGCGCCGCGGCTTCGTTGGCACAATAGCGCGAATTCGCTTCAAACGACCCGATGGCGTCCGGCAAGCGGCCGACGATCGTGGCGTGACGCCGATGCAGCTTGCGGGAAGCCGTCAGCGCCTGATCGAGCGAGCCGAATACCATCGTAAACATGACGTCGAAGGTTCGATGGAAGCGACCGATCGGATCAGCGAGCGTCCTGGAGTGCTCGGCGATGGCCGTAGCGACCCACGGATGCGCCAGTTGAAGCAGCAGCGCGCGGCCGGCTCCGAGAAAAATCACGGCCTCTCGGTCAATTCGCCAGGTCAGCGAGGTCGGTCCAAAAATACCCGCCGTCGATCCAGCTGCCTTGCTCCTAATATGATCGAGTGCAGTCTCCAGGTCATTCTCGGAAATCACTTTACAACATCCGCTTGGGCCAATTGCGAAGATCCCGCGGATGAGCCGATGCTGGACTCCGCCGCGCTACTCCGCTGCGACTGGCAGGATATCAGGATTATCGTGCAGCACCACGCCGGAGAGCGGGTCGAACTCGCCTTCCCACGGCTTGCGTGCCAGCACGGACCGGGTGTGGGCGTAGCCGGCGTCCCAGCGCCGCATGATGCCGGAGGGGCTGAAGTCGATATCCTTGGTGTGGGTCTCGCGGTCGAGCTGCGGAGCAAGCAGCCGCACCACATGCATGCGCGTCGGGCAGCCATAGCTCATCAACTCGCGCACCGCCGGATTGCTCCGCTCGCTCTCGGGAAGCCGTGCCGCCAACTGGTTGATGACGTGACGCAGGCGATGCGCCTGCTGCTGGCGCGCGATCTGGCTCGCGATGCGGCTGGAATACTGCACGTCCTTGTGGCGGTTCAGCACCTCCGCCATCGTGGTCGGTTCGCTGCCGACGGGATTCCAGAGATGCACGGCGAAGATCAGCGAATTCTTACGCGGATTGTCATCGAACACCGCCTCGGTCGGCGTGTTGGAGAGAATGCCGCCGTCCCAATAAAGCTCGCCGTCGATACGCACGGCCGGAAACGCCGGCGGCAGCGCGCCGGAAGCCATGACGTGCTTCACCGTCAATTCGCCGTCGCGACTGTCGAAATAGCGCATCTGGCTGGTGCGCACATGCGCGGCGCCGACGGTGAGCCGCGGCGTGCAGCGATTGACGAGGTTGAAGTCGACGAGCTCGTTCAGCGTTTTCTCTAGCGGCGCAGTGGAATAGAAGCCCGCGTGATCGGCGCCGAGCGGAAAGGAATCGCCGGCATGCGCCAGCGGGTTGGGCCTGAAGAAGCCGGGAATGCCGTTGGTGACAGTCGACCAATAGCTGAGTTTTTCGTTGAAGCCGGGAAATGCGGTGCGCAAGTCCCAGATCGGATTCTGCTCCATCCGTTTCCAAAACTCTCTCAGGCGCGCGAGCCGGTCCCGCGGCTCGTTGCCCGCGATCAGGCTCGCATTGATGGCGCCGATCGAGGTTCCGATGATCCAGTCCGGCTCGATGCCGGCTTCGTGCAGCGCCTGGTAGACGCCGGCCTGGTAGGAGCCGAGCGCGCCGCCGCCCTGCAGCACCAGCACGACCTGGCCCGGCAGGTCTTTTGACCTGATCTTTTGCGTATTGCCCTGCATGCCGTTCATGTCTCGCTCCCGTCGAGCCTGTCTTTTCCCGAACCCTGGGGTTTCGCCAACTCTGAGCAATGGCCCGTCCGAACGGAAATGCCGGCTGGCTTCCGAAACGATACGCGCCCGCTATTGCGGTCGGGATGTCATTCCCCGCCCCGATCGGCTAGGTTCCGGCCAATCCTGCCGGGAGCCGATCCATGGAAATGCACCAGGTCCGCTACTTCCTTGCGGTCGCGCAACTCCTCAACTTCACCCGCGCCGCCGAGGAATGTAACGTGACGCAGCCCTCGCTGACGCGGGCGATCAAGCAGCTCGAGGCGGAGCTTGGCGGCGACCTGTTTCGCCGCGAGCGGCCGGCCGCGCAACTGACCGAGCTCGGCCAGCGCATGCATCCGCTGCTAAAGCAGTGCTATGAGGCCGCCGCCGGTGCGCGCTCGCTCGCCTCCTCCTTCAGAAGCGGCGAGATCGGCGCGCTGCGCATTGCGCTAACGCACGCGATCGATCTTGCGCTGCTGATTCCCCATCTCAACCAGATCCGGCGGCAGTTCAACCGGCTCGAATTCCGTTTCCTGCGCGGCACCAGCCGCGAGGTCGCCGAATATCTGAAGAAGGGCGAGGCCGAGCTCGGCATTGCCGCCGAGATCGACGAGGCCTGGGAGCGGCTCGACGTCTGGCCGCTGTTCACTGAGGGCTTTGAGCTCGTGGTCAGCAAGAGCCATCGGCTCTCAGGGCATGACACGATCGAGTTCGATGACCTGCGTGCGGAGCAATTCCTGAGCCGCGGCTACTGCGAGCATGCCGAGCGCATCTCGGCGAATCTGCGTGAGCACGGCATCGACGTCGACCACAGCCATGAGATTTCTTCGGAGCGCGACCTCATCGAGCTGGTGGAGGCCGACATCGGCGTCGCGATGGTGCCGCACACCTCGCCGATGCCGGATGGCGTGAAGCGAACCGCCGTCGCAGGGCTGGACGCCCGCCGCACCGTCAACCTCTACGGCGTCGCCGGCCGCCAGCGCACCGCAGTCGCCAACGCAGTGATGCGCATGCTGCGCGGCGCGGATTGGCGGGAAATTGCGGGCTAGCGGCGTCGCGAGTGAGACGCGCCGATCGAACTTGCGGATGCCTCATCCGTCGCTTCGCGCCACCTTGCGACGACAATCTCTAAGCAGATCCCGAGTGGCCACGGGTGGTCCCCTGTTCGACGACGCGTGGCGTTCGAAAAAACTGCGGTGACCAAAACGCAGGCAATGGGACCAAAGTACGATGACACGTCGACAGGCACCGATATGATGCGGTTCGTGTGCAATCGGGCCACGGAACCACAAGAGAGGCGATGCATGTTCGTAACCGTCGTTGCTATTCTCTGCCATCTCGCGGCAGCTGGTTGCGTCGAGGAAATTGTCACCGACAGCAACATGACGCCGGAGATCACGTTTCAGCAGTGCATGAAAGGTGCGCAAGCGCCCCTCGCAAAGTGGGTGAGCGAGCATCCGATCTACCACGCGAACTGGCGCGTCGATCGCTACAAATGCGTGCCGGGACACTATGAGATCAGGAGCAGGGCGTAAGACGCGGCAATGTAAGACGATTTGGCGGCGCTCGGCCCCTTCTCGCGCAAGAAGGGCAGACGGAAATGCATCGGCGCCGTCGATATCATGCAGAGCTAATTCTCCCTGCTCGCGCTCTCCAGCGCCTCGAGCAGGTGATCGATCTCCATGCGCTTGCGGAAATCAGGATCGACGAAGCGGGCCTTGACGAGGCCGTCGCGGCCGACGACGAACACGGCCGGTATCGGCAGCATCCAGCCGTCGTTGCCGTGAAACTTTGCCATGTCCTGATAGGACAACAACTGCTGGATCTCGGCGCCGAGCCAGATCGCCAGATTGAGTGACAGCGCATAGCCGTTGTCGAGATCGGTCAGCACCGGAAACGACGCGCCCGAATCGTCCCTGAACTTCTCGGTGTATTCCTGCGTCTCCGGCATGATCGCGACGATCTGTGCGCCCACCGCATTGATCCGGTCCTGCGCCTGGATCACCGCGCGGACGTTCAACCGGCAGTAAGGACACCAGTGCCCGCGAAAGAACATCACCGCGACCGGTCCGCGCTTCAGCAGCGAGGGCAGCGCGACCAGGTGCCCGCGATCGTCGGGCAGCACAAAGGGCGGCATGACCTCGCCCGGACGCGGCGCATTCTCGCCGCCGCCGTTCTGGCCCAGCCGCTCCACCAGGCGATCGACCGCATCGCCATAGGCTGGAAAGATCTCGCGGCCCGCGTCCGCATAGGCACGGAGCTGTTCGTTCAGCGGGCCCTCCATGTCGCGGCAGCGCTGAAAGGCAAGCTTGAGCCGCTCAGCATCGGCTGGTGATAGGGACGTCATCTTCCGCTCCGCCAACAAGAGTTCGCATTATTTTGACATTCAGGCCGCCCTGCAAGGGGGACCCTGCCATCCGACGACAGATCGTCCGGAAGCGGAAATGCCGATCCACAATCGGTTCGATAGCCATGGCCTATCGCCGGCGCGATAGCACGAGGCTATCACGTCGAGAGCGAGACGGCATTTCATTGCAGGGGCCATTTCAATCAGGCTGATCTCATAGCCGGCGACCCGCGAGGTCGCGGCCAACAGAGGAGATTAGTCCATGCCCACGAACTCCAAACTCTCGCGCGCAATCTGGCCCAGCCTTGCTCTCGCCGGGGCCATCGCGCTCACCGCGCAGCCAGCCCTTGCCGGCGAATGCCCGGCCGACAAGATGAAGCCGAACGCGCGCCAGATGGTCGACACCAAGCCGGTCGGCGTTACCGACGTCACGCTCGGCTCCATCAACCTCGAAAAGCAGCCGGCCAACATCAGGGATCGCGAGCTGCGCTTCCGCAAGCTGACCATCGAGCCCGGCGGCATCGTGCCCTGGCATAGCCATGACGACCGGCCGGCGCTGATCTTTGTGCAGCAGGGCGAGATCGTCGAATACGCCTCCAACTGCGTCGATCCGATCGTGCACAAGGCCGGCGATCTCAGGCCCGAAGTGTTCGGCACCTCGCACTGGTGGAAGAACCTCGGCAAGGAGACCGTGATCCTCTATGTCGGCGACGTCCGCAAGGATCCGCACGACCACAACATGTGACGAGTGCAGCCACCAATCTCAGCCCCGTCATTCCGGGGCGCGAAGCGAACCCGGAATCTCGAGATTCCGGGTTCGCTGCTAACGCACCGCCCCGGAATGACAACAAGCGTGGAGCCGTCCCATGACCGATCTGTCTGCACCCATGAAGCCGTCCGAGATGGCGATGCACGAACACTCGCCCGGTGTCGTCCTCCGTTCACTCGTGATCGGGCTGACCGCGTTCCTGACCGTCGTCGACCTGTTCGCGACGCAGGCGATCCTCCCGTCGCTGACCCGCCATTACGGCGTGAGCCCGGCGGCGATGGGCGTTGCGGTCAATGCCAGCACGTTTGGCATGGCGATATCGGGGCTCGTGGTCGGCTTCTTCAGCCCGCGCATCGATCGACGCCTCGGAATATTGCTCAGCCTCACGCTGCTTGCGATTCCGACGAGCCTGCTCGCGGTGGCGCCCAACCTCGCCGTCTTCACGGGCCTGCGCATCGCGCAAGGCCTGTGCATGGCGTCGGCCTTTGCGCTGACGCTCGCCCATCTCGGCGAGCAGTGCAGCGCAATGGACGCCGGCGGCGCCTTTGCCGCCTATATCACCGGCAACGTCGCCAGCAATCTGATCGGACGGCTGATCTCGGCCGCCGTCGCCGACAGTCTTGGACTGTCCTGGAATTTCTACTTCTTCGCAGCGCTCAATCTCGCCGGCGCGGTGCTGGTCTATTTCACCATCCATCGTGTCCAGCCGATGCATGCCATGACGCTCACGGCGTCTCCGCTCGACGCCATGCGCGCGCATTGGCGCAATCCCCGGCTGCGCGCCGCTTTCGGGATCGGCTTCTGCATCCTGTTCGCTTTCATCGGCACCTTCACCTTCGTCAATTTCGTGCTGGTGCGGCCCCCGCTGTCGCTGGGCGTGATGGACCTTGGCCTGGTCTATTTCGTCTTCCTGCCTTCGGTCGTCACCACCCTGTTCGCCGGCAAGGTCGCCGCGCGCATCGGAACACGGCCGACGATTTGGGGCGCGCTCACTGTTGCAGCCTTCGGCCTGCCGCTGATGCTGAGCTCGCATCTGGCGGAAGTGCTGACCGGTATGGTCCTGGTCGGCGTCGGCACCTTCTTCGCGCAGGCTGCCGCGACCGGCTTCGTCGGACAGGCTGCGGCGGAGAACCGCGGCGTCGCCAGCGGCACCTACCTCGCCTGTTATTTCTGCGGCGGGCTGGTCGGCACGGCCGTGCTCGGCCGTCTCTTCGACGCCTTCGGATGGACGGCGTGCGTTGCCGGCGTTGGCGCGGCGCTCGCGGCCGCCGCGTGGCTGACGTTCAGCCTGCGAGATATGCGCTAGCGCTTGGCCTGCGCGAGGTCGGCTTTCCTCTCCGGCGGCGGCTCGTCGTCTGCAATCGCCCGCCAGGCGGCGCCGTCGAGATCGTCATACTGGCCGCTCCGGAGCGACCAGAGGAAGGCGGCGAGGCCGGTGAGCCCCAAGGCCAGCGCCAGCGGAACCAGGATGACCAGGATTTCCATCAGATCCTCCGCGCGGCATTGCGCGCCCGCAGCGCGTTCAACATGACCAGGATGGACGAGCCGCTCATCGCGGCCGCCGCAATCAGCGGGGTGACGATACCACTGATCGCGATCGGCACGGCGAGGAAATTATAGCCGATCGCCAGCCACAGATTCTGCCGCATCAGATGCAGCGCCTTGCGCGAGAAATCGATCGCGACCACGACCGGGGCCAGAGGCTTGCCGAGGAAGACGAGATCGGCGGTCGCCTGGCTCAAATGCGCGGCCGAGATCGGCGACATCGAGACGTGCGCGGCAGCGAGTGAGGGCGCATCGTTCATGCCGTCCCCGACCATGAGCACCTTCATGCCCCGCGCCTTCAGCTCTTCGATCCGCGCGATCTTGTCGGCGGGCGTGACACCGGCGCGCCATTCCACGATGCCGAGCGCGCGAGCGGCCGCCGTCACCGCCGCCTCGCGATCGCCGGACAGGATCTCGACGCCGATCTTGCGGGCCTGCAAGGCAGCGATGACAGCCTTTGCGTCCGGACGCAGGCCCTGACGCACGGAAATGACAAATCTTTCGGCGCCCTTGCTGAAGGCCACGACGGAGGCCTCAGGGTCGAGCTCGGCATCCATGACCAAGTGCTCCGCGCCGCAGAAGGATGGCCTCCCCAAGCGAATCTCGACACCGTCGACCGTCGCACGCACGCCCTGCCCGGCCTCCTCGACCGCACTGAGGATCGGCGATTTCGCGCCGGCGGCTAGCGCGACTGCGGCCGCCACCGGATGATGGCTCGACAGCGCAAGCTGTCCCGCGAGCTTGAAGATATCGGCAGGAATCCCCGACGCGTTGACCACTTCGAGGTCGGGCAGCGTCAGCGTCCCCGTCTTGTCGAAGATGACGTGGTCGGCCTCCGCCAGCCGCTCGATGGCATCGCCGGAGTTGAGCAGCACGCCTGACTTGAACATCGCCCCAGAGGCGACGGTCTGCACCGTCGGGATCGCGAGCCCGAGCGCGCAGGGACAGGTGATGATGAGCACGGCGACGCCAGTGACGATCGCATCGTGCCAGCTCGCGCCCCAAAACACCCAGCCGAGAACGGTGAGGAGAGCTGCGGCATGCACAACCGGCGCATAAAGCCGCGACGCGCGGTCGGCGAGCCGCATATAGCGCGAACGCGCCTGCAATGCGTTGTCGAGCAGGCGCGTGATCTCGGCGAGCAGCGTGGCCTCGGAGGCCGCCGATACCCGCACCCGCAGTGTGCCCGATACATTCATCGAACCGGCGTAGACCGGCGTGCCCTGTTCGGCCGTGACGTAGAGAGTCTCGCCGGTGATCAGGCTCTGGTCGATCTCGGACCGCCCCTCGATCACCGTGCCGTCGACGGCGCAGCGCTCGCCCGGCCGCAGCAGCACGATGTCGCCGGGATGGATCGCTCCGACCGGCACCTGCGAGACCTCGTCAGGGCGGACGAATTTTGCCGCCGTCTCGGCCTTCAGCGCCGCGAGGTTGCCGGCAACCGCGCGAGTCCGCCGCCGCATGTTCTGGTCGAGGAAGCGACCGACCAGGAGGAACGTCAGCAGCATGATTGCGGCGTCGAAATAGGCGTGCTCGGCGTGGTGGATGGTCTCGACCACGGACATGCCGAGCGCCAGGATCACGCCGATCGAGATCGGCACGTCCATGTTGGTGGTCTTGTTCGACAACGCGCGCCAGGCGGAGCGGAAGAAGGGCTGGCCGGCATAGGCCGCCGCCGGCAGCGCGATCAGCGCCGACAGCCAGTGGAAGAAATCGCGCTGCTCGGGCAGCATGTCCGAGACGTTGCCCGACCACACCGGGATCGACAGCATCATCACATTCATAGTGGCGAAGGCAGCAACTCCGAGACAGCGCAAGAGGAAGCGCGATTCCTCGACCTCGGTTGCCTCCGCACTCGCCGTCTCGAACGGATAGGCCTTGTAGCCGAGCTCGGCGAGGCGATCGATGAAGCTGATAGGATCGAGCGTGCCCTCTTTCCATTCCAGTGCGACTCGGCGATTGGTCAGATTGACCCGCGCCAGCGTGACATCAGGCATGGCCGACAGGCCGCGTTCGATCTTCGCCATGCAGCCGGCGCAGTGAACGCCCTCGACCGCAAGATCGATGTGTTGCAGGCCTGGACCTGCCGCCTTGACGTAGTGTGAAAAATCCCGCGTGACCTGCATGACATGAACCTCAGTGACTTGGACCTCAGTTCAGGATCACACGGTTACGCGACTGGAACATGCGCTGCCCGCGCGCATCGGCTTCGATCACGAGATCCCACTGACCGGGCGCGACCGCGCTGGCGCTGCCGCGATAGATGCCAATGCCGACCTCCGAAAGCTCCACAGGCAGGTCGGCACGCTTGTCGATCGGCCGCTCCAGCGTTCCCTTGAAGGTCAGGCCGGTCATTGGCCGCCCGTTGGCGTCGCGCGCTTCGAGCTGGACGACGGCACCGCCGTCGCCCTGACGCTGGATGCGCGCCTCGACCTGCCATTTGCGCGCCGCCTGCTCGCGCGCCGCCATGATCTCCTTCTCATAGGCAAGGCTGGCACTATAGGCGCTGTCGACCTCGGTGCCGGGAAGCGTCGCGATGGCGAGCTTCATCATGGTGACGTTGACGCCAATCACGAGGCCGAAGAAGGCCACCAGCATCAAAAACACCTTGGCGCCGGTCAGCGGCTTCTGTGCAGCGGTTGCCATGGCAAACTCCTTGATGTCTCACGGCGCGACAAAATTGTCGGTGGCGGAAGCGACCTCGCCGAGCCCGATGTCGGTGACGTGGAAGCGAACCGGGATCGACTTCTCCGGATTGAGCTCGGCCGGCGCCGTCACGAGCAACCGCAACTCGCTGGTCTGGTCGCGGCCGATCACGATCATGGGCCGGTTGGGCGTCACCGAATCGACGCCGACGACGTGGACCGTCGCGTTCACGGGGCCGTCGACGTCGATCGCGATGACGCGGTCAAAACCGCTCTTGTTGAGCAGGCGGACGGTGTAGGCGTTGCGGATCGAGCCGTCGCTGAGCTTGACCGCGATCGGATTGCGGTCGTGCAGCACATTCACGTCGAGCAGGCTGCGCGTTGCCAGCGTGTACAGCATGATCCCGCCCACGACCGCAATCAGCGCGCTGTAGGCGACCGTACGGGCACGGACGATGCGGTAGATCGGCTCCTTGCCGGCCTGCCGACGCTCGATGTTGATGTCGTTGTCATAGC
Source organism: Bradyrhizobium arachidis (assembly GCF_024758505.1). Classification (NCBI taxonomy): domain Bacteria; kingdom Pseudomonadati; phylum Pseudomonadota; class Alphaproteobacteria; order Hyphomicrobiales; family Nitrobacteraceae; genus Bradyrhizobium; species Bradyrhizobium arachidis. The sequence goes on from NZ_CP077970.1 coordinate 6,660,669, forward strand.
CGATCAGCCGGGTCGGCCGGCCGATCTTGGTCATCACGTTGTCGCAGGCGTCGATGCACAGGCCGCACTGGATGCAGCCCATCTGCGCGCCGTCGCGGATGTCGATGCCGGTCGGGCAGACGGCGACGCACTGGTAGCAATCGATGCAGTCGCCGACATGCTCGCCGAGCGCCCGCAGCTCGGCCGCCTTCTTGACCGAGGTGCGCTTCTCGCCGCGATCGTAGCGCTAGGTGACGTTGAGCGCCCATTCGTCGGTGAGCGCGGCCTGGATGCGCGTCCACGGGCACGTATAGGTGCAGACCTGCTCGCGCATGAAGCCGGCGAGCAGATAAGTGGTGGCGGTGAGAATGCAGATCCAGATATAGGCGATCATGGGCGCCTGGAACGTGACGAGCTCCTTCACCAGCGTCGGCGCATCGTTGAAATAGAGCACCCACGCGCCGCCGGTCCACCAGGCGATCAGGAGCCAGATCGAATGCTTGAGCACGATCTCGGAGATGCGCTCGAGCTTCATCGGGTCGGACGACTTGTCCTTCTTCATGCGCTCGCGCCGGTCGCCTTCGATCAGACGCTCGACGGCGTAGAACAGGTCGGTCCATACGGTCTGCGGACAGAGATAACCGCACCAGATGCGGCCGCCGATGGAGTTCATCAGGAACAGCGCGATCGCGGCAACGATCAAGAGGCCCGTGAAATAGTAGACCTCCTGCGGCCACAGCTCGATGAAGAAGAAATAGAAGCGGCTGTTGGGGAGGTCGATCAGCACTGCCTGGTTCGGGGCGCCGAGGCCGCGATTCCAGCGGACGAAGGGCAGGAAATAATAGACGCCGAGGCAGAACGCCATCAGCCCCCATTTGATGCGACGGAAAGTGCCCGAGACGCTCTGCGGGTAGACCTTCTTCTGGGCCACATAGAGTGGCCCGTAGTCGTCGTCCAGTTTGAGGTCGGTGGGGTTCACGGTCTTGTTCATCGCTGGATCCGTTGCGCGTGACCGAACCTAGAGCCAACTCGGAACGGCCGATTGATCCAGCTCAAGCGAGGGCAGGTTCCCCTGCCCTCGTTTGACGGCCGCTTGGCTACTTTCCACCGCCCAGCGAGTGGACGTAGACCGCCATCGCCTTGATGGTGGCGGGGTCGAGCCGGCCTTCCCAGGCGGGCATGACGCCGGAGCGGCCGTTGCTGATGGTCTCGACCAGAGCGGATTCGTCGGAGCCGTAGAGCCAGATCTTGTCGGTCAGGTTGGGGGCGCCCATCTCCTGGTTGCCCTTGCCGCCCTCGCCGTGACAGGACACGCAATTGTCGGCAAAGAGTTTTTCGCCCTTGGCCGCGTCAAAGCCCTGCCGCGTCGACAGCCCCGCCAGCGACCGGACGTGGTTGGCGACCGTCACGATCTCGTCGGCCTTGAGCACGCCGTCCTTGCCGAAAGCGAGCATCTGGCCTTCATGGGTCTTGGAGTGACCGGACCGCACGCCGTACTGGATGGTCTGCATGATCTGGTCGAGGGTTCCGCCCCACAGCCAGTCGTCGTCGTTCAGATTGGGGAAGCCCTTCGAGCCGGATGCTCCGCTGCCATGGCACGGCGCGCAATTGTCGCCGAACACGGTCCTGCCCTTGGCGCGCGCCAGTGCAAGCAGTGCCGGGTCCTTCTCGATATCGGCAAGCGAGGCCACCGCCAGCGTTGCCATCTTCTCGCCGCGGGCCTTTTCGAGATTGGCGAGTTCCACGGCGAGACTGGCGCGTGTCGAATAGCCGAGCACGCCGGACGTATAGCCGGAGATCAGCGGCCAGGCCGGATAGACGATCCAGTAGCCGATCGACCAGATGATGGTGAGGTAGAAGCTGATCACCCACCAGCGCGGCAGCGGCGTGTTGAGCTCCTTGATGCCGTCCCATTCGTGTCCGGTCGTAGACTTGCCGGTGACGGTATCGACTTCGCTATGATCGGTCATGATCTCTTACTCCTCCCGCAGCGGCAGGCGCGCCGCTTCGTCGAAAGCGGCCTTGTTGCGGGGCCATAATGCGTAGGCGATGATCGCGAGGAAGATCGCGACGAAGGCCGGCGTCCAGATGGTCGTCACGAGGTCGGACGCAAAATTGTGGACTGTCAGGATAGCTTTCATCGGTGATGCCTTCTCAGCGAAGATTGGCTTTCTCGTTGTAGAGCTTGAAGTCGACCAGCGTGCCGAGCATCTGCAAGTAGGCGATCAGCGCGTCCATCTCGGTCGGAATGCCCGGCTTGCCGTCGAAGTTGCGCACCGACGCCTTGGCGTAGCGCTTGGTGAATGCGTCGGTTCCGGCGTTGTCCGGATCGGCCTGGGCCTTCATGTCGGCGGCCGCATTGGCGATCTGGTCGTCGGTGTAGGGCGTCCCGACGGCCTTCAGCGTCCGCATGTGGTCGGCGATCGTAGCCGGATCGACCTCGGTTTCCTTGAGGAACGGATAGCCCGGCATCACCGACTGCGGAACGATGGCGCGCGGATTGGTCATGTGGGTGACGTGCCAGTCGTCGGAATATTTGGCGCCGACACGGGCAAGATCCGGTCCGGTCCGCTTCGAGCCCCACTGGAACGGATGGTCGTACATGCTCTCGGCGGCGAGCGAGAAATGGCCGTAACGCTCGACCTCGTCGCGCAGCGGGCGGATCATCTGCGAGTGGCAGAGATAGCAGCCCTCGCGGACGTAGATGTTGCGGCCCGCGAGCTCGAGCGGCGTGTAGGGCCTGACGCCATCGACGACCTCGATCGTGCTCTTCAGGTAGAACAGCGGCGTGATCTCGACGAGACCACCGATCGCGATCACCAGCAGGATGCCGACGATCAGGATGATCGAGTTCTTCTCGAAGATTTGGTGACGTGCCCAGAACGACATTGTTGAACTCCTCATTCCGCCGGCTGAAGAGCGACGGGCGCCTGGACTTCCGATTCGCCTGCGCGAACCGTCATCCAGAGATTGTAGGCCATGATCAGCGAGCCGATCAGGAACAGTCCGCCGCCGGCTGCACGGATGATGTAGAAGGGATGCATCGCCTCGACGGTCTCGATGAAGGAATATTCGAGGAAGCCGAGCGAGGTGTAGGCACGCCACATCAGGCCCTGCAGGATTCCGGACACCCACATCGCTGAGATGTAGAGAACGATGCCGAGCGTGGCGATCCAGAAGTGCCAGTTGACGAGCTTGAGGCTGTAGAGGCCCTTGCGGTTCCAGATCCACGGCACCAGGCAGTACAGCGCGCCGAAGGAGACGAAGCCGACCCAGCCGAGCGCGCCGGAGTGCACGTGGCCGATGGTCCAGTCGGTGTAGTGGCTGAGCGAGTTGACGACCTTGATCGACATCATCGGACCTTCGAAGGTCGACATGCCGTAGAAGGCGACGGAAACCACGAGCATGCGCAGCACGGGATCGGTGCGCAGCTTGTCCCAGGCGCCCGACAGCGTCATCAGACCGTTGATCATGCCGCCCCATGAGGGCATCCACAGCATGATCGAGAAAGTCATGCCCAGCGTCTGCGTCCAGTCCGGCAGCGCGGTGTAATGCAGGTGGTGCGGACCGGCCCAGATGTAGAGGAAGATCAGCGCCCAGAAGTGGATGATCGAGAGGCGGTAGGAGTAGATCGGCCGCTCGGCGCGCTTGGGGATGAAGTAGTACATGATGGCAAGGAAGCCGGCGGTCAGGAAGAAGCCGACCGCATTGTGGCCGTACCACCACTGGAACATCGCATCCTGGACGCCGCCCCATGCGATGTAGGATTTTGAGCCGAACACGGAGACGGGGAGTGCCGGATTGTTGCCGAGGTGCAGGACCGCGATCGTGACGATGAAGGCCAGATAGAACCAGTTCGCCACGAAGATGTGCGGTTCCTTGCGCTTGATGATCGTGACGAGGAAGACGAGCAGGTAGACCACCCAGACGATGGTCAGCCAGAGGTCCGAATACCATTCCGGCTCGGCATATTCCTTCGACTGGGTCACTCCGAGCAGATAACCGGTGCCGGCCATCAGGATGAAGTAGTTGTAGCCGATGACCACGAACCAGGGCGCGAGTTCGCCCGCGAGACGGGCGCGACACGATTTCTGCACCACGTAGAACGAGGAGGCGATCAGCACGTTGCCGCCGAAGGCGAAGATCACCGCCGACGTATGTAACGGCCGCAGGCGGCCGAAGCTGATCCAGGGCAGATCGAAATTCAGCGCCGGCCATGCAAGCTGCGAGGCGATGATCAGGCCGACCAGGAAGCCGGCGATACCCCAGAACATCGCCATGACGGACGAGAACTTGATCGGCCCCATATTGTAGTTGGGCCGGCCGTTGATCTCCTCCGGCGGCAGTGCCGCCGGACGCTCGAAATAGCGATTGATGATGCCGAACACCACGGCAACGCTTGCCGCGGCGCTCAGCGCGGCGTGGAACGCGAAGGGCGCGTCGAGCGCCTTGGCTGCAGCGATCACGCACAGGAAGGCGGTGACCGCGAACAACGCCGCAAGGCCGCTTTCACCGACGGTCATTGACTTGGACATGGAGGGCTGGCTCATGCGGATTCTCTCTGAAAGAACACGAGGCCAGAAACCACATTCGATCTCGCATTAAATTGATCAAGATCAACACAATCGAATTGCTTCAGCACAACGAGCGCCGGCGCGACGCGCGCAAGCGCAAATCCTCCGTGGAACCACGGAGTACCGACTTTGGAAGTAGAATCAGTCGCGCGCGGTCGCCTTCAGCGCGGTGATGACGTCCTCGCGCGCGACAATGCCGACCAGCCGCTGGCTCGCGTCGAGCACGATGATGCTCCTGATCCGGTGCTCGACCATGAGCTGGAGCACGCGGGTCAGTCGCGTGTCCGGGTGGACGTAGATGAATTCGGGCGTCATCACGTCGCCGACCTTGCGATTCATCAGGTCGAGATAGCGCGGCACCATCTGGCTCGGCGTGAAGGCAAAGCACCTCAGGATGTCGAACTTGGTGACGATGCCGACGATCTGCCCGTCTTCCTCGACCGGATAGCTGTTGAAGTCGTCGCGCTCGAACATCTCGCTGAGCTCGAGCATGTTGAGATCGCGCGCCACCGTCTTGACGTTGCGCGTCATGTAACCGTCGGTGGTCTGCTCAAGGAATCTATACACGGCGCATCCTCTTCGATTTTCTTCCGCCTGCCCCGCTTTAGTGCGACAGCAGCACGCAGCGCGCGGATTGGTTGATCAGATATTGCGTGACGCCGCCGAGGATCATCTCGCGGAAGCGTGAATGGCCGTAGGCACCGGCGACGATGAGGCCGGCCCCGACATCGCCGGCGACCTTTTCCAGTTGAGCGGCGGCCGTCACCCCCTGGCCGGCTTCCGATACCCGCGCCGTCGCCGTGACCCGCTGACGGGCGAGCCAGGCCACGACGTCGGTCACATCAGTCATCACGGCCGAGCGATCGTCGTCGCGCTCCACGATCTCGACAACTGTCACCTCCTTGGCCTTGCGCAGCAGCGGCAGCGCGTCAGCCACCGCCCGCCTCGCCTCCGGCGTATCCTTCCAGGCCACAAGTGCGCTGCGCAGATCGAGCCAGTTGACGCCGTCAGGCACGACAAGAACCGGACGGCCGGCCTGCATCACGAGGTCCTTGGAACTTGCGAGCGCGAACGCGTCGGAGAAGGCCGGGCTGCGTCCGCCGCCGACGATGATGTCGGCACAGCGCGCCTGCTCGAGGATGTGGCGCGCCGGAAAATCGATTGCGCCGCGCCATTCCACGTGGCCGCCGCGATTCCTTGTGGCGCCGCGGAATTGCGTCTCCAGCTCCGCAAGGCGTTTCTTGACGGACGTCTCGCCCTCGTCGATCAAGCGCTGGGCTGCCGCGCCGTCAGTGAAATACAATGGCGGGGCAAATTGTGCGGCTGCGACCCCGATGATTGCGGCCTCAAATCGCTCGGCGAGTTCGCCCGCGACCTGAAGGCGCGCCTCGTTGGGCTGGTCAACCGCCAAGCTGACCATCACGGTCGCGTATGTCATCCCGTCTCTCCGCAATCGAATTCCTGTGGAATTGTAGGCAGGCCGCCACGCGGCGGGATGAGATAGATCAAAGCGACGTGGCGCGCCGGTCGCCGGTCGCGTGTCGGGAATTCGTCAATGGAATCAGATATCGGAACTTGCCTCCAGCGCCCCCATGAGCGAAAATCGCGACGACCGAATTGACCCGAGCCCGCCAGGGAAGGATGGAGCATCGACTTGAGCCCGACGCGCGTGACCCATCCGGCTGACGATGGCCGCGGCGAGCATTTTCGGGTCCGAATCGAGGGATTTGGCGTCGGCACCTGGGACCTCGATCTCAGGACGCGCGGGCTGGAGTGGTCGGAAACGGCCAAGGCCCTGTTCGGCGTGGCCCGAGATCAGCCGGTCAGCTACGACCTCTTCCTCAACCGCCTGGAGACGAAGGACCGCGCGCGTCTCGAGCAGGCGATCGAACGTGTTGCCGAGCACGGCGGCGGACTCGACATCTCCTTTCGCGTATCCGGCGGCGGACAATGGATCCGGGCCCGCGCGGGCCTGATTCGCGACGACGCCGGCGCAGCCCGCCATCTCAGCGGCATATTCCTCGATGTCGGCGAGGAGAAGCAGGTCGAAGAAGCCCTGCGCACGCGCGAAAGCCATTTGCGCTCAATCCTGCAGACCATTCCGGACGCCATGATCGTCATCGACGGCCAAGGCATCATCCAGCTCTTCAGCACGGCCGCGGAGCGGCTGTTCGGCTATCCCGAGCGCGAGGCGATCGGCAAGAACGTCAGCATCCTGATGCCGGAGCCCGACAAGTCGCGTCACGACGGCTACATCGCCCGCTACCGGACGACGCGCGACCCGCACATCATCGGTATCGGCCGCATCGTCACCGGCAAACGCCGCGACGGCACGACCTTTCCGATGCATCTGTCGATCGGCGAGATGCAGTCAGGGGGCGAGCCCTATTTCACCGGTTTCGTGCGCGATCTCACCGAGCACCAGCAGACCCAGGCGCGTCTCCAGGAATTGCAGTCCGAGCTCGTCCACGTCTCGCGGCTGAGCGCCATGGGCGAGATGGCGTCCGCACTGGCGCATGAGCTGAACCAGCCGCTGGCGGCGATCAGCAACTACATGAATGGCTCGCGGCGGCTGCTCGCCGGCAGCGCGGATCCGAATGTCGCCAAGATCGAGAGCGCCATGGACCGCGCCGCCGAGCAGGCGGTGCGCGCCGGCCAGATCATCCGGCGGCTGCGCGACTTCGTGGCGCGCGGCGAGTCCGAGAAGCGGGTCGAGAGCCTGTCCAAGATGATCGAGGAGGCTGGCGCCCTGGGTCTCGCCGGCGCGCGCGAGCAGAACGTCCAGCTCCGCTTCAATCTCAATCCGGAGGCCGACCTCGTGCTGGCCGACCGCGTCCAGGTCCAGCAAGTCCTGGTCAATTTGTTCCGCAACGCGCTCGAGGCGATGGCGCAGTCGCCGCAACGCGAGCTCGTCGTGATCAACAGCCGGATTCCGGATGACATGATCGAAGTAGTGGTCTCCGACAGCGGGTCGGGCTTCCAGGACGACGTGATCCCCAATCTGTTTCAGACTTTCTTCACAACCAAAGAGACCGGCATGGGCGTGGGATTGTCGATCAGCCGCTCGATCATCGAGGCTCACGGCGGCCGCATGTGGGCCGAGAGCAACGCATCGGGCGGCGCGACATTCCGCTTCACCCTGCCAGCAGCCGACGAGAGCTGAGTGATGACGACCAAAGGGAATGTCTACGTTATCGATGACGACGAGGCCATGCGGGACTCGTTGCACTTCCTGCTGGACTCGTCCGGCTACAGCGTGCGGCTGTTCGAATCCGCGCAGAGCTTTCTCGATGCGCTACCCGGCCTCGTCTTCGGCTGTGTCGTCTCCGACGTGCGCATGCCCGGGCTCGACGGCATCGAGCTCCTGAAGCGCATCAAGGCGCAAGGCAGCCCGTTTCCGATCCTGATCATGACCGGTCACGGCGACGTGCCGCTCGCGGTCGAGGCGATGAAGCTCGGGGCAGTCGACTTCCTCGAAAAGCCGTTTGAGGACGACCGCCTGATCGCGATGATCGACGTGGCGATCCGCCAGGCTGAGCCGGTCGCCAAGAACGAGGCGATCGCTCAGGACATCGCTGCCCGCGTCGCCTCCTTGAGCCCCCGGGAGCGCCAAGTGATGGAGGGGCTGATCGCCGGCCTGTCCAACAAGCTGATCGCCCGTGAATACGACATCAGCCCGCGCACCATCGAGGTGTACCGGGCCAATGTCATGACCAAGATGCAGGCCAACAGCCTGTCGGAGCTGGTCCGGCTGGCGATGAGGGCCGGCATGCTCGGCGATTGAGGCAGGTCAAGAGGCCTCCCCTCGTCATGTGCTAGCAATTCGGCATGACTGCGATTTGCGTGCAACATGAGCGGCTGCCGATGGCGTCCTCTGCAAAGCCCACCGTCTATGTGGTCGACGACGATGCGGCTGTGCTTGGATCCCTGCGATTTCTGCTGGAAACCGACGGCTTTGCCGTGCGGACGTTCAAGAACGGGACGGCGCTGCTCAACGCCCCCGGCGTCCGCGACGCGGACTGCTATGTGGTCGACTACAAGATGCCCGACATCAACGGCATCGACCTGGTCGCGCGCCTGCGGCAATCCGACATCCGCACGCCCGTAATCCTGATCACCGGTTATCCCGACGAGCACATCTCGACCCGGGCCGCGGCGGCCGGGGTGAAAGACGTGATTTTGAAGCCACTTCTCGACGAGAACCTGATCAAGCTGATCCGCGGCGCCATCCACGACCAACGGTCCTGACGACCTACGGGTTTCTACGTAGGTAAACCTCCCTAAGATATCGAGCTAATTTTCAACCTCTGCAATCACGCGTAGCAATGGGCCATCAGAAACGGAGATGGCACACATGCTGACCCAGTCGCTCAACACAGAGGTGATCAACAAGCAGGTCACCGGCAAGATCGCCCCCGCCGCCTACCCCGTCTCTGACCAGTTTGGTGCGATCACCGGTCACGTCGGCCTGGTCGCCACCGAGTTCTCGTACCGGAAGGACGAGGAGATCTACGGTGAGGACGAGCCCGCCGAGTACGTCTATCAGGTCGTCACCGGCGCGGTGCGCAGCTACAAGCTCCTCTCCGACGGCCGTCGCCAGATCGGCGCCTTCCACCTTCCCGGCGACGTGTTCGGCCTCGAGTCCGGCCCCTCTCATCGTCTCGCCGCCGAAGCCATCATCGACACCAGCGTGCGTCTGGTGAAGCGCGCGAGCCTCGAGAAGGCCGCCGGTACCGACGTCCAGGTTGCCCGCAAGCTCTGGGCCATGACCGCGAACGAGCTGCGTCATGCCGAGGACCACATGCTCCTGCTCGGCCGCAAGACCGCCATGGAGCGAGTTGCAACCTTCCTGCTCGAAATGGACCGCCGCCTTGCGGTTGCCGGCATGATGGCGCTGCCGATGTGCCGCCGCGACATCGGCGACTATCTCGGGCTGACGCTGGAAACCGTCTCGCGCGCGCTGTCGCAGCTCCACACCCAGGGCATCCTCGGCTTCTCCGGTGCCCGCCAGATCGTGCTCCGCAATCGCCAGCGCCTGCACAATCTCGACGCCTGATTTCTTCCTACCTGCCACCTTCCTCGCCTGGCCGGCCGAACCCGTTTCGGCCGGCCGTTTTTCTTTATCCATCACTCCACTTTGCGCCGGGTCTCCGGCATCACCAGCAGGACAAGCAACAGGCCGGTCGCGGCAACACAGGCAAGCCCGACAAAAGCGGTGCTGCTGCCGAACTTGTCGCTGATAAAGCCGCCGAGCACGGTCGAGAGCGACGCGCCGATGCCGGTCGCGGTGCCGACGATACCCTGCGCCAGATTGAAATGGCCGCTGCCAAAGGCCACATCGGCCACGATCAGCGGGATCATCACCGCGAACACGGCCGCCGTGATGCCGTCGAACACCTGCACCAGCACCAGGAGATAAGGATCGCGCACCGTCGCGAACAGCAGGCCGCGAATCGCAAGCGCACCAAATCCGATCAGCAGCAGCGGCCGGCGGCCCCATTGCTGCGCCTTGCGCCCGACCGTCGGCGACATCAGGGCGACGATAGCCTGCGGCACGATGATGCAGCCGGCGATCAGCACCGTGGCCCACTGGCTCGACCGCGTCGTCACCACGCTCGCCATCAACGGCAGCATCGCCGCATTGGCGAGCTGCAGCAGCATCACGCTCGCTGCGAAGATCAACAGCGGCCGCTGCCGCACGAGATGCCAGATATTGGTATCGGCCTTGTCGGCCATTTCACGCGGCATCGCGCCATGGCTGCGCGCAATGTCGACCTCCTCCTCGCGGATGCGCGACAGCGCGATCAGGGTCGGGATTGCGAGCAGGAAGGTAACGAGGAATACCGAGCGGCTCGACAGCAGATAGCCGGCCGTTCCCATCACGGCGGCCGCGACGCCGTTGCCGAGTGAGGCGAATCGGGCGTTGCGGCCGAGCCGCTCGCCGATCGCGAGCGGTCCGACCAGGCCGAGGCTGATCGCGGCAATCGCCGGTCCGAGCACGCAGCTCGCCGCCGCATGCAGGGTCGCCGCCGCCACGACCACCGGAAAGATCGGCATGGCGGCATAGGCGAGCGCGACGCAGCCGATGGTCGCGACCGCCAGGCCCGCGACCAGCCGCTCGGATTTCGCGGCGTCGATGATCGCGCCGCCCGGCATCTGGCCGATCAGCCCGACGATGCCGCCGATCGACAGCACGAGGCCGATCTCGACCTGCGTCCATTTCTGCGTCGTCAGGTAAACCGCAATGAAAGGGCCGAAACCGGTCTGCACGTCGGCCAGGAAAAAAATGAACCAATCGAGCCCGCGCAGGCTCTGCCGCGACGGAGTCGGCGGTTCCCGCGGCTTGGAAGACAAAGGCTGGGCGCTGCGGCGTTCGCCGTGATGGTCCACCGGAGGAATCGGTTTCATGAACAAACTCACCGCCAGTCTGCTCCCCTCTCCTCAAGGCATGATCTGAAGGGGTTGCAGGGTGCCGGACGCGCCAAGCACCACGACGGGGGTGTCCTCCTTGTATTCGGGCGCGGCCGCGACCTGCGCCTTGGTCAGTTCGAGCGAGATGCTGTCCTTCTTGTTGGCGACCCTGCCGAAGTGCAGCGCGCCCCAGTCGACGACGATCTTGCGGCTGCCGACGCCGAGGAAGCCGCCGAAGTCGATGACCGCCGCCCGCACCTTGCCGTCGCGGTCGACGATGACATCGACGATACGCCCCATGGCCTCGTCGGCCGTGCTCCGCACGTCACGGCCGAGCACCCCATGGGCGTCGCTGGCACCGATGATGGTGACCGACGGCGGCGGCGCCGCCTCCTTCGGCACCGCCGGCACCTGGGGCGGCGGCGGCGGTGGCGGCGCATTCGGCTCGGTCTGCGCCGCCGGCGGATCGTCGGCGGCACGCAAGGCAACCGTCGTGATGCCCACGACGATCATCGCACTTAACAGCAACCGCCCGATGATACGCATGCGGCTTTCCTCCCGCTGTGACCTTGTTTGAGCATGATCTTTCCGGAAAACCGCTACACACTTTTCCGGATCATGCTCTAGCGCGTCAGCACAATCGACACCTGGATCTGGCCGCGCGTGCGCAGCACCTCCAGCGCCACGTCATCGCCGTGGCGGCGAACCCTGAGATCGACGCTGGACTCGCCGAGCCGCAAATCGTGCAACGCCACCTCGTACACGAACGCCGGCAAATGCGGATTGCGCAGGCGGATCTCGTTGCGGGCGACGTCGAACTCGATGCCGAGAGCTGCTTCCAGCAAGGTGAACGGCGTCGCGCTCGCCCAGGCCTGCGGCGCGCAGGCCACCGGATAGAGCGTCGGGCCGCGCCGCTTCTCGCGCCGGAAGCCGCAGAACAGTTCCGGCAAACGCCTCAGGTCCATATAGGACGCGGCATCGAACAGGCCCTTGAAGACATGGGCCACCGAATGCTTCAGCCCGTAGCGGGCGAGTCCCAGCGCGATCAGCGCGTTGTCGTGCGGCCAGATCGACCCGTCATGGTAAGACATCGGGTTGTAGCGGACCTCGCCGAGCGCCACGGTGCGGATGCCCCAGCCGGAGAAGAAATGCGGCCGCATCAGATCGGCCGCGACCTTTCGCGCCCGGTCTTCGCGGATCATGCCGGAGAACAGCAATTGTCCCGCATTCGACGTCCGGACCTTGCAGGGCCGCTTGGCGCCGTCGAGCGCAAGGGCATAGAAGCCGAGATCGTCGCACCAGAATGCCTGCTCGAACCGTTCGGCCAGGGCAGCAGCTTCGGTCATGAGCCGCGCCGCCTTGTCAGGCATGCGCAGCCGGAGCGCGCAACGTGCGGCCAACTGTTTTGCCGCGAAGACATAACCCTGCACTTCCGCAAGCGCGATATAGCCTTCAGCCAGCGCGCCATCGGCGTGGAAGATCGCGTCGTAAGAATCCTTCCAGCCCTGGTTGGCAAGCCCCTGCTCGGACGCACGTTGATATTCGACAAAGCCGTCGCCATCGGGATCGCCGGGACCGTCGATCCAGGACAGCGCCATTTCGATCGCCGGCCAAAGCTCGGTCAGCGTCGCCTCGTCGCCGGTACGCTCGAAATAGCGGCCGGCCAGCAGCACGAACAGCGCGGTCGAATCCACGCTGCCGTAATATTGCGCGAACGGCACTTCGCGCAGCGCCGCCATCTCGCCGCCGCGCATCTCGTGCAGGATCTTTCCGGGATTGGCGTCGGCGAGCGCGTCATTGCGCTTTGCCTGGAAATGCGCGAGCCGTCGCAGCACGCCCTTGGCGATCCGGGGGTCGATCCACAGCATCTGGAGCGCGGTGATCAGGCCATCGCGGCCGAACGTGGTCGAATACCAGGGGATGCCGGCATAGGGGTAGCGCCCCTGCGGCGTATCCGTCATCAGCATGTTGAGGTCGGCCATCGCCTGGCACAGCACCTCGTTGAAGATGTTGTTCGAGGTCTCGATGCTGGCGGCGCCCATGGTCGACTGGCGCATCTCACGGCGATGCGCCAATAGCCCTGCGAAGAACCGCGCGGGTTTTAGCGTCGGCGGCCGGTTGCAGGAGACCGCGACGAACAGCGATTTCGCCTGATGGGGCTCGAGCTCCAGCTGCCAGGTCGCGGCGTTGACCGACAGGCGGCTCGGGCGCGGATCAAAGTGCAACGCCGCCGCGCGCTCGGCTTCGTCCAGGCCGCGATACTCGAACACGACGTCGGTCGGTCCGTTCAGCCGGCTCGAGCCGGTGCCGCGACGCTTGCGTTTTTCGCCCCGCACCTCGAACAGATCGGCAAAATCACTGTCGAACAGCAGCGTCATGTCGAAGCTGGCGGGACGATCGCCGTGGTTCTGCACGCCGATGCGCTGATAGGCGGTGCCGCGCCACAGGAAGATCGTGCGCACGATGTGCAGCATATCTTTCTGCAGCACGATGCGCCCCTCGCGGTAGATGTCGGGATTGGTCAGATCGACGGTCAGCGCCGAGTTGTCGTCACGCAAATTGGAGCCGAGCAGCAACGGCTGGAGATCGTCGAGCACGAGCTCCAGCCGCGCCAGATAGCGGGTGTCGCAATGGAACAGGCCATCGGGGCCGCCGGCGGACGCGCCGATGTCGCCGTGACTGTCGAGCACGATGAAGGTGTCGTCGTGCTTGAGCGAGCGCCGCGGCCTGGCCGCGGGACCCGTCATGGGAATATAGAACGGCTGCTCGGCGACCACTTCCACGATCCGCGAGGCCACGGCGACCTGGGTTACGACTTCGGCTGACATGCGCTCATCCCCTGCGCTTGCTGTTTGCACATGATCTTTCGGAAAACGCTGCACACTCTGCGCTACGCGGCCCTCCGGTCCGGATCACGCGCCGTTGTCCAAAAACGCATTCGGTCGGGACGCAACTGACGAATTAAGCGGCGAACTTCGCGAGGCGGTTCATCTCCTGGGTCACCAGCTCGCGATAAGGACCATGGCTCTGCATCAGGCGGTCGGGCGATCCGTCCTCGATGACCTTGCCGGCCTTCAACACCAGCACCCGGTCGAAGTTGCGCAGCGTCGCCAACCGGTGTGCGATCGCAATCACGGTGCGGCCGCGCATCAGTCGCGACAGTGACTCGCGGATCGCCTCCTCCGACTCGCTGTCGAGCGCGGCGGTAGCCTCGTCGAGCAGCAGGATCGGCGCGTCCTTCAGGAAGGCACGCGCAATCGCGATACGCTGGCGCTGGCCGCCGGACAGCTTGACGCCGCGGTCGCCCACCATGGTGTCGAAGCCTTCTGGCAGGGCCTCGATGAAGTCGCAGCGCGCCGCAATCGCTGCCCGCAGCACCTCATTGTCAGTCGCACTGGGCCGACCATAGCGGATATTTTCCCGGATCGAGCGGTGGAACAGCGAAATGTCCTGCGGCACGACCGAGATGGCCTCGCGCAGGCTGAGCTGCGTGACCTTGGCAATGTCCTGGCCGTCGATGGTGATGCTGCCGTCGTCGACGTCGTAGAACCGTTGCAGCAGCGTGAACAGCGTGGACTTGCCGCCGCCGGACTGGCCGACCAGGCCGACGCGCTGGCCCGGCTGCAGCCGCAGGCTGAAGCGCTCAAAAATCGTCTCCGCGCCCGGATAGCCGAAGGTGACATTGTTAAAGGCAATCGCGGCACCGCTCTTGACCAGCGGCTCAGCCTCCGGATGGTCGCGCAATTCGTGCGGAACCAACAGCGTTGCAACCGCCTCCGTCAGCCGTGCGACGTGCTGGGTGACGTCGACCAGGGCGACGGCCAGATCGCGCGTGGCGTTGAGGATGGAAAGTCCGAGGGTGCAGACCAGCACGACGTCGCCGGTCGTCGCCTGCCCGCGCTGCCACAGCGTGATGGCCCAGGCGAGCAGCGCGATCGTCAGCAGCACGGTGACGCCGGCATGGGTCAGCCGCAGCTTCTCCAGATAGCGCAGGCTACGGCCACGGGCGGTCAATTCCCGGTTCACGGTCGCATCGAACCGCTCATGCTCATGGCTGATGCCGCAGAAAGCCCGCACCAGCGGCATGTTGCTGATGACATCGATCATTTCGCCGTCGACGACGGCAGCCTTGTCGGCGAAATCGTCGTGCAGCGGTTTTCCAGCGGCCGCGAGGCGGAACATTGCGATCACCATGCCGCCGGCGATCACGATCAGGCCTGCCGACATCTGGGGACTGACGGTTCCAATGAGCAGGATTGCCGCAATTGTGGCAATGCATGGCGGCAACACATTCCAGACGAACATGTTCTCGACCGTGAACACGGCATTGGATGTCGCGGTGATACGACTCGTCAGCATGCCGGGCATGCGATCGGAGAAATAGCTCGGCGCGTGCCCCGTCAGGTGGCGGAAGATGTCGCGGCGGAGATCGCCGGTGACACCGACAAAGGTGAAACTCGCTGTCCAACTCGCAATCCGCCACAGAAAGTTGTCGGCGGCGATGAGCGACATGAGGAAAATGAATGCCAGCCATACGCCGCCGCCATGCGCGGGGCCGCCGGACAAATTATCGACGAGATATTTGACGCCATATTGCGTGCCCACCGAACAGGCAACGGCGGCGACGACGGCGGTGAGGATCACCAGATGTGACGCGAGTCGCCGGCGGAGATAGCGTAAAACAAAGGCAAACGGCCGCCTCGCGTATCCTGAGAGTTGATCCATGTGGCTGCCACCCCGTCGTGAGAATTATCAGTGTTGCTGTTGGTCGATTGAACATCGACGGCTCCGGCTCGGTTCCGTCGCGGGCACATCACGACATGAGGATGCGGACGATCTGAGAAGAGGTGATGGCATGATCAAGACGCGCAGCTCGATGTGTCCAATAAGTAACGTTTGTTGAGAGGAACTTCGCAGATGCGGGAACGTTCCCTTACTTGGCATGCCGGTGCCGACAAGCGCTGGGGGTTTTCAACGCTCAAGCACACTAAGGAGATCGTGAGATGCGCATCGCGCAGGTAGCTCCGTTGACGGAGGCTGTTCCACCCAAGCTTTATGGCGGCACCGAGCGGGTGGTGCATTGGTTGACGGAGGAACTGGTGGCGCTCGGCCACGACGTCACGCTGTTCGCGAGCGGAGATTCCCGGACGTCGGCGAAGCTGGATGCGTTGTGGCCCAAGGCCTTGCGCCTCGACGGCGCGGTACGCGATCCCAACGCACTACATATGGTGATGCTCGAGCGCGTGCGGCAAAAATGTGACGACGAGGAGTTCGACTTCCTTCATTTCCATCTCGACTATTATCCGTGGTCGCTATTCTATCGCCAGCCGACGCCGTTCCTCACCACGCTGCATGGCCGGCTCGACCTCCCCGAACACCAGCCGGTGTTTGACACTTTTTCTAAAATCCCGGTGATCTCGATCTCGACGGCCCAGCGCCGGCCGGTGCCGCAGGCGAACTGGCTGCGCACCATCCATCACGGCTTGCCGGAGAATTTGCTGACGCCGCTACCGGCGAAGCAGGAGTATCTCGCCGTGCTCGGCCGGATCGCTCCGGAGAAAGGCGTCGATCGCGCCATCAAGATCGCTACACATTGCGGGATCCCGCTGAAGATCGCGGCCAAGGTCGATCGCGCCGACCAGGACTATTATGACGAGCTGATCAAACCGCTGATCGAGAACAATCCGCTGGTCGAGTATATCGGCGAGATCAGCGACCGGGAGAAGCCGGAGTTCTTGAGCGGCGCGCTCGGCTTACTGCTGCCGATCGACTGGCCGGAGCCGTTCGGCCTCGTCATGATCGAGGCCATGGCCTGCGGCACGCCGGTCATCGCATTCAACCGCGGCTCGGCGCCCGAGATCATCGACGAG
The DNA here is from genome assembly GCF_024758505.1 of Bradyrhizobium arachidis. Taxonomy (NCBI): domain Bacteria; kingdom Pseudomonadati; phylum Pseudomonadota; class Alphaproteobacteria; order Hyphomicrobiales; family Nitrobacteraceae; genus Bradyrhizobium; species Bradyrhizobium arachidis. The sequence goes on from NZ_CP077970.1 coordinate 6,677,503, forward strand.
GGCCTGACCGGCTTCGTCGTCGAGGACGTGCTCAGCGCCGCTGCAGCCGTCGGACGCCTGCCGCAACTCAGCCGCGCCGCGATCCGCAAGCAATTCGAGACGCGCTTCACGGCGCGGCGGATGGCGCTGGACTATCTCGCCGCCTATCGCAGCCTGATGGAGGAACAAGCGCCGCGGATCAAGCTGGTGAGCAGCGCGGAGTAGGAAGGTACGCCGCTTCCACGCTCTCCACTGTCATGCCCCGGCTCGACCGGGGCATCCAGTACGCCGCGGCTTCTCCGTATTCGATTGACGTCTCTGGGATACTGGATCGCCCGGTCAAGCCGGGCGATGACAGCCAGAGTGTGGATAAGGACTACGTCACCACCGCCCGCTTCGGTTCGACGATCTCGAACATCCGCGGGAATTCGTCCATCAGGCCCATCAGCTCGGCGAGCCGCATCGGGTTGCCCGACAGCTTGACCTTGCCGGCAGCGACGGCTTCCGGAAAGCTGGTCTGCTTGGCGATGACCTCGTCGAGCGTGGCGCGCGCCAGCGTGAAGCTAGCGTCGGCGTTCTCGGCTTGCATGCCTTCGGTATAGGTGAGCGCAGAGTTCTCAAGGTTGAGAACGAACGTCTCACCCGTATCGGAAAAACTCCAGTTCAGCACGATGCGCTTGCCTTCGGCCTTGGGGCCGTTGAGGCGGACCCCGAGCACGTCCCAGAGCTGCTCGGTGCGGAGCGCGGCGAGCGTCTCGCGCGGCATCGGCGGGCGCGGAGGCGTCTTCGGCATGCCCTGGCGCAGTTCCTGTGCGCCGAACAGATAGGCGTTGCGCCAGGTCGAGCTTTCCGCGGCGTAGCCGAGCTGCTCGAAGGTGTCCGCGAGCATCGAACGCGCCCCTTGATTGTCCGGCTCGGCGAAGACGAGATGGCTCAACGCCTGCGCCACGAAGCGGAATTCACCCTTGTCAAAGTCCTTGCGAGCGCGCGCGAGAATCGCGTCGGCGCCACCCATGTACTCGACATACTTCTTTCCGGACTCGACCGGCGGCAGCGGATCGAGATTGACGGGGTTGGCGTCATACCAGCCGAGATATTTTTGGTAGATTGCTTTCACATTGTGCCTGATATGGCCGTAATAGCCGCGGCCATGCCAGGCACCGTCAAGGCCCTTCGGCAGTTGGATCGTCTCAGCAATCTCGCTCGCGGTCAGGCCGTGGTTCATCAGGCGGATGGTCTGGTCGTGCGCGAACTTGTAGAGATCGCGCTGCTCGCGGATCATGGTGTCGATGCGCTCGCGGCCCCACACCGGCCAGTGATGCTGGCCGCACATCGCCTCCGCCTTGCCGCCCCAGAGCCGCAGCGCCTCGCCCAGATATTTTGACCAGGCCAGTGCATCGCGCACGTCGGCGCCGCGAAACGGCAGCAGATTGTGGAAATTATGCGTGCAGTTCTCGGCGAGATTCAAGACCTTGTAGCGCGGGAGGAAGAAGTGCATCTCCGCCGGCGCTTCCGAGTTTGGCGCCATCTGGAATTCGAATTCGACGCCGTCGATTGTGCGCCTGTCGCCGGTGGCGATGATCAGGTCGGTCGGCCGCAGCAGCGCCACCGATCCTGCCGCCATCGACTTGCCGAGCCCGCAATCGACCTGCCCGCGCGCGCCCTTGGCGAGGAACGGACCGAACTGATATTGCGCACGGCGCAGCATCGCCGGCCCCGCGATGATGTTCTCGGAGACGGCATGCTCCATGAACAAGTTCGGTGCGATGATCGGCACGCGGCCCGAAGCGAGCACATCTTCTTCCAGCACGCCGCGCGCGCCGCCCCAATGATCCGTATGCGTATGGGTGAAGATGACGGCCGCGACCGGGCGCAGGCCACGATGCTTGAAGTAGAGCTCCATCGCCGCGCGGGCGCCTTCGATCGAGGTCAGGGTGTCGACGACGATGACGCCGCTGTCGCCTTCGATCAGCGTCATATTGGCGATGTCGAGGCCGCGCACCTGATAGACGCCTGAGACAACCTCGAACAGGCCATGATTCATGTTGAGGCGCGACTGCCGCCACAGGCTCGGATTGACGGTGGGCGGCGCCTGTTCGGGGTTGAGGAAGCCGTAAGGTTCGAGGCTCCAGACCGTGCGCCCACCGGGATTGGTGATCTTTGCGTTCTCGATCGTGCCGAGGAAGCCGCGCGCGGCCTCGTCGAAATCTCTGACATCGGAGAACGGCAGGGCGTCCAGGACGGCCTTGTGCTGGGCGATGACGGAAGCGGATGCGTCCTTCGGCGTTTCGGTGGTCTCGGTCATGCTCTTCGCTCCCTCCCGTCAGATGATGTTCTTGTTCTTGGGTATTTCAGCGAAATGCCAGTCCGTCGAACCGGCCGCTGTCGCGCCATTCATCGATATATTTGAAATAGGCGTTTGGCCCGGCGGGATAGCCGACATTGAGCCGGGCTTGCGGGCCGGGTTCGCGTCCCTCGTTGTTGTAGTAGCCCGGCGTGCAGTCGGGCGAGCCGAGCATGCGGCCGGCGCCGGTGAGGAGCAGCTCGATCCAGCGGTCTTCGGCCTCCTTCGTCACCTCGACTTCGCCAAAACCGTTCTTGCGCGCGTGGCTGACCGTTAACGCGATGGTGCGGGCAGCATCGGTCAGATTGTGCGGCACATTGGAGATGAGGTTGGCGCCCTGGGCCGGCTGCACGAAGAATGCGTTGGGGAAGCCGTGGACGTGGATGCCGTGCTTGCTGCGCATACCCTCGGCCCAATAGTCCGACAGCTTCAGGCCACCTCGTCCCGTCAGATCGAAGCCGGCGCGCCGCTCATAGGCGGTGCCGACCTCGAAACCGGATGCGTAGATGATGCAGTCAAGTTGATATTCCTTCCCCGCGACGACGACGCCATTGTCCGTGATCTTCTCCACGCCCTTGCCGTCGGTGTCGACGAGATGCGCACCTGGCCTGTTGAACGCCTGAAGATAGGAGTCGTGGAAGCACGGTCGCTTGCAGAGCTGCCGGTACCAGGCTTTCAGCTTCGCCGCGGTATCGCGGTCGTGCACGATGGTGTCGACCCGGGCTCGGATCTCCTCCATCTTGCCGAAGTCGGCATCCTCGAAGGCCGCGAGCATGTTTTGCGGCGTCCTCTGCTCGCGGGGCAGCTCGATGATCTTGGCGCGAATGCGCCGGCCCAGATCAGTCCAGCCGTCCTGGACGAGATCGATCTCGGCGGTGCCGCCGGCCTGATTGGCCGTAAAATTCTCCAGCCAGCGCTGCTGCCAGCCTGTCGTCGCGATCCCTGAAAACCAGTCCGGATCGATCGGCGCGTTGTCGCGAACGTCGACCGATGATGGCGTGCGCTGGAAGACGTAGAGCTCCTTGCAGGCCTGCGCGAGATGCGGCACGCACTGCACGGAGGTCGCGCCCGTGCCGATGATGCCGACGCGCTTGTCCGCGAGCTTGTGCATCGGTTGACCCAAGGGATCGCCGCCCGTGTAATCGTAGTCCCAGCGGCTGGTGTGGAACGAGTGGCCCTCAAAGGATTCGATGCCGGGAATGCCCGGCAATTTTGGCACGTGCAGAGGTCCCGTCCCCATCCCGACGAACTGCGCCGTAAAGTCGTCGCCGCGATTGGTCCTGATCCTCCAGCGGGAGGCGGCCTGGTCCCAGTCGATGCCCGCGACCTCCGTGTGCAGCAGCGCGTTGTCGTAGAGGCCGAACTGCCGGCCGATGCGCTGGCAGTGCGCGAGGATTTCAGGCGCATGCGCATATTTCTCTGACGGCATGTGGCCGGTCTCTTCGAGCAGCGGCATGTAGACCATGGACGCCGTGTCGCATTGCGCGCCCGGATAGCGATTCCAGTACCAGGTGCCGCCAAAGTCCCCGGCCTTCTCGATGATCCGGACGTCGTCGATGCCGGCCTCCTTGAGCCGCGCCGCCGTCGCGAGTCCTGCAAAGCCGCCGCCGACGAAGGCAAAAGTGACGTGGTCAGTCTTCGGCGCGCGCGGCGTGACGGGCGTGTAGGGATCGTCGAGATAGTGGGTGAGTTGGCCCTTGATCTCGATATACTGGTCGTTGCCGTCGGGCCGCAGGCGTTTGTCGCGCTCCTCCCGGTACTTGTTGCGTAGCCACTCCTTGTCGATCGAAGCAGCCTGCGGGTCCCGGGATTGATCCGCCATCGTCATGGGGGAAGCCTTTCTGCGGCGTCTGTCGCGCCTTTCATTGTCGCTATAGGCCGCATCTAACCGCATCTTAACCCCGGTTCCAACCGGTCCCTTGTGTCCGGCGCGGCGCGCGGTACCATCGGGCCACAAAAATACGCCGCCCCCAGGAGGAAGGCATGGGCTGGAAGAGAGGCGCTCTCGGCATCGTCGCATGCCTTGTCGCGGAATTCGTAGTCGCGCCTGCTGCACGCGCGCAAAGCGATTATCCCAACCGTCCCATCCATATCGTGGTGCCCTACCCGGCCGGCGGCATCGTCGACATCGTCGCCCGCACCGTCACCGAGCAGATCGGCCGCGATCTCAAGCAATCGATTGTGGTGGAGGCCCGGCCCGGCGCCAACGGCAACATCGCAATGGCGGCCGCTGCGCGCAGCGCGGCCGACGGCTACACCTGGCTCATCACCGGACCCGCCGTGCTGGTCAATCCCACCCTCTACAAGGATGCCGGCTGGGAGCCGTTGCGCGACTTCACCTGCGTCGGACTCGCAGTCTGGAATGAGAGCGTGGCCGTGGTGCCCCCCTCGCTGAAGGTGAAGACGATCGCCGAGCTGGTGGCGCTGGCAAAGGCAAAACCCGGCGAGCTCAACTTTGGCAATCCCGGCGTCGGCACCTCGATTGATCTCACGGCGCAGAAATTCTTCCAGGCGGCAAATATCAAGCTCGCCAATGTCGGCTACAAAGGCCAGCCGCCGGCGCTGATCGACCTGATCACCAGCCAGATGCACTTTGAGATCGTCTCGTTGGCGCTGGCGCTTCCGCACATCAAGGACGGGACGGTGACGCCGCTCGCCGTATTCACCGACAAGCCCGTGCCCCAGCTTCCGAACGTGCCGACCATTGCGGAGGCCGGCTTTGCCGAAGCGGCCTATGTGCCCTGGTACGGCATCTACGTGCCGGCTGCGACACCTGCCCCGCTGGTCGACCGGATCCACCAGGCGATCAACAAGGCGCTGGACAATCCGGCCCTGCAGAAAAAGCTCGCGGTCGCCGACATTCCGGGCAAGCCGATGGCGCTCGGCGAACTCGCCACGCTGATGAAGAGCGATTACGACAAGCTTGCGGCGATCGTGAAGGCGAGCGGCATGGTCGGCCAGTAAGGCCGGACCACGCCGCCGTCGCTCAGCCTGAGTGCATGCCGAGCACGCGCGGCAACCACAACGTCAGGTCGGGCCAGTAGGTCACGACGACGAGGAAAGCGAGCATCGTCAGCAGCCACGGCATGACCGCCACCGCGAGCTCGGTGATGCGCATTCGCGCTATCATCGAGGCGACATATAAGTTCAAGCCTACAGGGGGGTGGCAAAGGCCAACCTCCATGTTGACGTCGATCACGATGCCGAAATGGACGAGATCGATGCCGAGCTTCTTGGCCGCCGGCGCTAGGATCGGCGCCATGATCAGGATGATCGAGTTCGGCTCCATGAAGTTGCCGGCGAGCAGCAGCAGGATGTTGACCACCAGCAGGAAGCCGACCCAGCCGAGATTCTGCGCCGCGATCCAGTCGGCCAGCGTCGCCGGCAGGTTCTCGTTGGAGAGCACGAAGGAGAACAGCACCGCGTTGGTGACGATGTAGAGCAGCATCGCACTGGTGTTGGCGGCGCGCAGGAGCACCCGCGGCACGTCCTTCAGACCTATGGCCTTGTAGACGAAGACCGAAATGAAGAACGAGTAGACCGCGGCCATCGCGGCGGCTTCGGTGGCCGTGAACAGGCCGCTATAGATGCCGCCGATGATGATGACGACCAGCATCAAGCCCCAGATGCTCTCGCGGAAGGTGCGCACCGTCTCGCTCCAGCTCGCCTTGGGCAGGCGCGGATAGTCGCGCTTGCGTGCGATCCACCAGGTGACGATGCACAGCATCGTGGTGAGCATCGTGCCGGGCAACAGGCCGGCGACGAACAGCGCGCCGATCGAGGTGTTGGTCGCGACCGCATAGACGATCTTCGGGATCGACGGCAGCATCAGGATGCCGAGCGAGCCGGCAACCGTGATGATGCCCGCGCCGAAGCGCATGGGGTAGCCGTGACGGACCATCTCCGGCAGCACGATCGCGCCGATGGCAGCAACGGTCGCGACGCTCGATCCGCACACCAGCGCGAACATCGCACAGGCGACGATGCCGGCGAGACCGAGGCCGCCATACCAGTGCCCGATCAGCGAGGTGGCAAAATTGATCATGCGGCGCGCGACGCCGCCGTGGGTCAGGAAGTTGCCGGCGAGGATAAAGAACGGGATCGCCATGATCTCAAAGCTCTCGATGCCCGTGAAGAGCTTCATCGAGACCGCTTCGATCGGCACCGTCGTCAGCGTGAACAGGAACGTCATCACGGTGAGGCCGAGCGCGATGGAGACCGGCACGCCGGTCAGCATCAGCGCGATCAGCAGCGCGAATACCGTGGCCGCGCGCAGCGCAGGCGGCAGCACGATGATGCCGGCCTTCTCGCCGAGACAGATCGCCAGGATCAGGATCGGCGCCAGGATCAGGATGACACCAAGCGGACTGACCTTGCGGGCGGCAGCCTTGGTGGCGGCGCCTGCGGGCTGCGGATGCAGCGCGGGCGAGCCGTCGGCCTGCACGCCCTCGACATGGCTTTCGTCGTGATGCGGCAACTGGCCGGTCCAGTAGTAGAACCACGCGACCTGGAGGAAGCGGTAGCACATCAGGCTGGAGCCGAGCGGGATCGCCGAATAGATGATCCACATCGGCGCTTCGAGGTCGTTCGACTGCTGACCGGTGTGGAACATGCCGCCCACGAAGGAGTAGCCGAAAGCCGCGATCATGCCGGTGAAGAACGCGCCACACAGCAGCGCAAACAGGATGACGTGCTTGCGGGAGTGCTCGGGCAGCCGGTTGACCAGGAGGTCGACGCCGACATGGATGCCGGTGCGCACGCCGTAGGCGGCGCCGAACTTCGCCATCCAGATGAACATGTAGATGCAAAGTTCCTGCGCCCAGGACACGTCGAGCGCGGCAAGCCAGGTGAACGTGGCGTTGGCGGGGACGGCGATGAAGGTCAATCCGCGCGCGGTCGCCCATCGCGCGATGTCGATCGAGAGGCCGGTCCCGTAGCGGTGCAGAACGGCGAAGAAGATCAGCGTCGTTGCGGCCGCGATGAGGGTGGCGATCAGCCATTCCTCAAGATGGTCGAGCACGCGATTGATCACACGAAGCACGAGAGTCCCCCCATTCTCAGACCGAAACGGCCGGGAGCGCGATCACTCCCGACCGTTTTTCTCGTTATGTGCCAGCGCCGGCGGTCCAGGACCAAGGCGCCGGTCAATTCATCTTGACGTCGAGTTCCTTGGCGACGAGGTCAAGAACCTCCTGCCCGACCCGGCCCTTCGCCCATTTGTAAGTCGGCTGCATCGCCTCCTGCCACGCCTTGCGGTCGGCATCGGTCAGATAGTGCAGCGTGGTCTTGCCCGACTTCTTGATCTCGGCGAGCGCGTCGTCGTTCTCCTTGCGCGCAATCGAGTTGGTGTAATCGGTCGCGTCCGTCATCGCCTTCTCGAGCTGGGTGCGGATATCAGGCGGCAGGCCCGACCAGAACTTCGAGTTGACGATCACGGCATATTGCAGATGCGCGTGATAGGAGACGGTGATGTCCTTCTGCACCTCGAAGAATTTTTGCGTCAGATAGTTCGAGGCGGTGTTCTCGCAACCGTCGACCACGCCGGTCTGCAGCGCCTGGTAGACTTCGGAGAATGCCATGATCTGCGGGATCGAGCCGACGAGGCGGAAATATTGGTCGGCGACCTTCGAGCCGGAGATCCTGAACTTCAGTCCCTGAAAATCCGTCGGCTTTGTCAGCGCGCGGTTGGAGGAGACCATGTGGAAGCCGTTGTCCCAGTAGGCGAGGCCCGTGATGCCCTTGGCCTCGAGCTTCTGGAACAGCCACTTGCCGACCGTGCCCTTCATGGCGTTGGAATAGGTCTCGTCGTCCTTGAACAGCCAGGGCAGGTCGAGCGCCTCGAACTCCTTCACTCCGAGCGGCGCGAACTTCGCGGTCGAAGGCGCGAGCATTTGCACGGAGCCGAGCTGCAGCGCCTCGATCTCCTCCTTGTCCTTATAGAGAGACGAGTTCGGGTAGACCTCGACCTTGACCTTGCCGTCGGTGTACTTCTCGGCGAGCTCCTTGAACTTGAGCGCGCCCTTGCCCTTCGGCGTATCATTGGCGACGACGTGGCTGAATTTGATGACGATCGGGCTTTGAGCCATGACGGACGCGGGAGCCAGCACAATGGCGGCCGCCGCAACCGCAAGAAGCAGTTTGCGCATCAGATAACCTCCCAACAACCTGGAAACCGGTTCTTTTTTCTTACGTTTCCGGTCTCAGTAGTGGCAGCAAACCGCCACTCGAACAACTAGACCTAAGCCGAACTTGGCGCGGGTCTAAATCGTCTTGATCAGCTTTGTATACGCAATGCCCGGCCCGCTCCAGTCCCGGAACGCGCGGCCCGCGCGGATCGGTCCGCTCGGTTAACTCCTGCGCTGGGCGACGATGAACAGCCGCCGGAACGGGAACAGGGTCTGCCCCGCCGCATTCTTCGGATATGCTTTTGCAACGCGCTCGCCATAGGCGGCCTCGAAGGCGGCCTTCTCTTCGCCCTGCAACACGTCGAGATAGCGGGTCAGCCAGGTGCCCTTGGTCCATTCCTTGACCGGGTTTTCACCCTCAAGGACCTGGAGATATTCGGTCTCCCAGATGTCGATATTTTGGGAAAGGGATGAAAGAAGGTCGTGATAGAAGGCCGGCCCTTCGACCGGCGGCGGAGTCACGAGATGCGCGACCTTCGATCGCCAGGGTCCGTTCAGCGCAGTCTCGCCGATCAGCACATGCGAGGGCGCGGTGAAATTGCGTGGCATCTGCACCGCAAGCATGCCGCCGGAGGCGACCCTGTCCATCAGCAACGGGAAGAGTGCCGCGTGATTGGGCAGCCAGTGCAGCGCGGCATTGGAATAGATCAGGTCATATTGCTGTGCGGGATGCCACTGGCCGAGGTCCTCGTGCACCCATTCCACGTCGGGCGCAGCTTTCCGGCCCGCTGCAACCATCTCGGCCGATCCCTCCACGCCGGTCACATCCGCGCTCGGCCAGCGCTCCTTGATGAGCTTGGTGACATTGCCGGCGCCTGCGCCGAGGTCGGCGATGGTGTGCACGGCGAAATCCGGAATCCGCATGAGGAGATCGACCGCCGGACGCAGCCGGTGACCGGAGAATTTCAGATATTGCTGCGGATCCCAGACCATCATCGCGCCTTTTCTTTTTCGTGTTTCCTTCGTTGCCCGCCTTGGTTACCACTGCTCGTCCCGGTCGGGCAATTCATCCGATCGGGACAGGGCTGGAAACCAGTAGCAACACGACACAAGAAAAAGAGAGCGTCATGGACCTCGGGCTCAAATCGAAAACCGCCGTAGTGACGGGTGCAAGCATCGGCATCGGTCGCGCCATCGCGAAGGGACTGGCCGCCGAAGGCGTACGTGTCGTGGCTGTGGCCCGACGCAAGGAATTGCTGGACCAGTTGGTGCAGGAGATCGGCGGCAACGCAGTCACACCGTTCGAGCAGGACGTGATGGCAAAGGATTCGGCCGAGAGGCTCTCGGCCTTCGCGCTGAAGGAGCTCGGCCATGTCGACATCCTCATCAACAATGCCGGCGGCAGCCGGCCGCTGCCGGTCGATGCGCCCGACAGCAAATGGGACGAGGCGATCGCCCTCAACTTCACGAGCTACCGCCGTATCGCGCATGCGCTGTTGCCGCAGATGGTGGCGCGCAACTGGGGCCGCATCGTCAACATCACCGGCAAGTCGGAGCCGGAAGGACTGAACGCCGCGTTTGCCGCGAAAGCTGCCGTGCACGCCTGGGCAAAGGGCCTGTCGCGCGAGATCGGCAAGCACGGCATCACCATCAACTGCATTCCGCCGGGCCGCATCATGAGCGAGCAGATCCGCCGCAACTATCCGCCGGACTATCGCGAGCGGTTCGCCGAGGAGGAAATCCCGGTCGGCTATTGGGGCGAGCCGGAAGACCTCGCGGCGCTCGCGGTGTTCCTGTGCTCGCCGGTGGCGCGCTACATCACGGGCACGGTGATTCCGGTGGACGGCGGGTTGCGGCGATATCAGTTCTGAACCGCGCAAATCACGACCGCGTCACCCCACCGCTCACCGCATGGACATCATGCGTCCCGGCGTCTGCAGCAGAACGACGGGGCGTAGTACATCCGGGACATCCTACCGCCGACATCGGCTCTCCCGGAGACACGCGCAGGCAATGACCATCACGTTACCTGCGTCCGCACGCGAGCCCGAGCATTCCATCACCGACGGCCTGCCGGCCGAGCGCCGGCCCTGGGCGGTCGGCGCGATCTTCACCGCGCTCGCGATGGCCTCGCTCGACACCGCGATCGCCAACATCGCCCTGCCCGCGATGGCCGCTGACCTCCACGTCACCCCGGAGCAGGTGATCTGGGTGGTCAACGTCTATCAGATAGCCGTCGTCGCAACGCTGCTGCCGCTTGGCGCGCTCGGCGAGATCGTCGGCCACCAGCGCATCTATCTCGGCGGGCTCATCCTGTTCACGATCGCCTCGCTGTTCTGCGCCGTGGCGTGGTCGTTGCCGAGTCTCCTGATCGCGCGCACGCTGCAGGGCCTGGGCGCCAGCGGCGTCATGGCCGTGAACATCGCGCTCGTGCGCTTCGTCTATCCCTCGCGCATGCTCGGCCGCGGGCTCGGCCACAACGCACTCGTCGTCGCGACTGCGCTCACTTTCGGCCCGACGATCGCTTCCGCCATCCTGTCGGTCGGAAGCTGGCCGTGGCTGTTTGCGATCAACCTGCCGTTCGGATTGGTCGCGATCGGCATCGGCTTTGCGACCCTGCCGAAGACGCCGCGCGCCGGGCACAGATTCGATTTCCTCGGTGCGGTACTGGCCGCGATCTGCCTCAGCCTGTTCATCACCGGGATCGGCAGCGCCGCGCACATGCTCTCGCCGCTTCTCGTCGGCATCGAGCTGATCGTGGCGCTCGTCCTCGGCGTTGCGCTGGCGCGCCGGCACGCCGACCATCCGGCGCCGATGCTTCCGATCGACCTGTTCGCCCGGCCGATGTTCGCACTGTCGGCAGCGACCGCGGTGTGTGCGTTTACCGCGCAAGGCCTCGCCTTCGTCGCTCTGCCGTTCTACCTCGAAGAAGTTTTGCAGCGCTCGCAGGTGGAGACCGGCTTCTTCATGACGCCATGGCCGCTGGTGGTCGGCATCATGGCGCCGATCGCCGGTCACCTCTCGGACCGGCATCCCGTCGGCGTGCTCGGCGGCATCGGCTGCGTCGCGCTCGGCGCGGGGATGGCGCTGCTCGCAACGCTGCCCGACCATCCCGGAACGGTCGACATCATCTGGCGCATGATGGTGTGCGGGATCGGCTTCGGCTTCTACCAGGCGCCCAACATGCGCGCCCTGATGTCGAGCGCGCCGCCGCACCGATCCGGCAGCGCTAGCGGCATCGTCGCGACCGCCCGCCTGACCGGACAAACAATGGGCGCAGCGCTCGCCGCGCTCTGCTTTGCGCTGTCCGGGCACGACGGTGCCACCCTGGCGCTGGCGCTCGGCGCGGGGTTTGCCACGCTCGGCAGCGTGCTGAGTTTTCTGCGATTGACGGTGAAGTAGTGCCGAAGTCGCGGCGCAACGCATATTCGGACTAGTCAGGCGGCGCGCGGACGCTAGTATCCCATCCTAACAAACGAGTCACAGGGAGAGAGACACAGTGGCGAACCATCACATTTCGCGCCGCACGCTTTTGGCCGGTACCGCGGCCGCCGGCGCGCTCGGCCTGACCGGATTTCCGGCGCGCGCCGAAGTCAACTGGAAGAAATACGCCGGGACCAAGCTGGAAGTGATCCTGGCCAAGGGTCCGCGCGGCGATAATCTGCAAAAAAACATCAAGGAATTCACCGATCTGACCGGCATCCAGGTCGAATCCGAGCAGATTCCGGAGCAGCAGCAGCGGCAGAAGTGCGTGATCGAACTCACCTCGGGCCGGCCGAGCTTCGACGTCGTGCATATGAGCTATCACGTGCAGAAGCGGCAATTCGAGAAGGCCGGCTGGCTTGCCGACCTGACACCTTACATGAAGGACCCGACGCTGACCGCGCCGGATCTCGTGGAGAGCGATTTCTCGGCCGCCGGCCTGCAATATTGCAAGAACGACAAGGGCCAGATGCTGTCCCTGCCGTGGTCTGTGGACTATTTCATCCTCTACTACAACAAGGAGTTGTTCCAGAAGAAGGGCGTCGCCGTCCCCAAGACGTTCGACGAGATGGTTGCGGCCGCCGAGAAGCTGACCGACACCAAGGACGGGACCTATGGCTTCGTCGGACGCGGCCTGCGCAACGCCAACATGACGTTGTGGACGAACTTCTTCCTCAACTACGGCGGCGAATTCCTCGACGCCAAGGGCAACATCCTGACCGACGGTCCGGAGGCAGTCGAGGCGACGAAGCTCTACCAGACGTTGCTGACGAAGGTCGCCCCGCCCGGCGTCGCCGGCTTCAACTGGATGGAGTCGATGGCCTCGTTCACGCAGGGGCGTTCGGCGATGTGGATCGACGGCGTCGGCTGGGCGCCGCCGCTGGAGGATCCGGCCGCCTCGCGTGTGGTCGGCAAGGTCGGCTACACCGTCGTGCCCGCCGGACCGAAGGGGCAATATTCGGCCACCTATGGCGACGGCCTCGGCATTACGGCGGCGAGCAAGAACAAGGAAGCAGCCTATCTGCTTTGCCAGTGGGCTGTCTCGAAGAAGCAAGGTGCCCGGCTGTTGCAGGCCGGCGGCGGCGTGCCGTTCCGCAACTCGATCCTGAACGATGCCGAGGTCCAGAGCGGCGTGAAGATGCCCAAGGAGTGGCTGCAATCGGTGATCGACTCCGCCAAGATCAGCAAGCTGGGCCTGCCGGTGATCATCCCGGTCGCCGAATTCCGCGATCTCGTCGGCGCCGCAGTCACCTCGACCCTTGCCGGCAGCGATCCCGCCGCCGAGTTGAAGAAGGCCCACGAGCAGTTCCGGCCGATCCTGGAGCGTAGCGAAAAAGCGTGAGTGCGTTGACACAATCGACTCCGGCCGCGGCACAATCAGGTGCTGCGCCGGAGAAGGAATTGCGGCCGCCGTCATATTGGCCGTTCGTGGTGCCGGCGCTGGTCGTCGTGCTCGCCATCATCATCTTCCCGTGGGCCTTCACGATCTGGATGAGCCTGAACGAATGGAAGGTCGGCTCGCCCACGACGTTCGTCGGGCTCGCCAATTACCTGCGGATGCCAACCGATCCACGCTTCGTCGAAGCGGTCTGGCACACCATCCTCTACACCGCACTTTCCGTGTTGCTGCCGCTGATCCTGGGCACGCTTGCGGCCGTGGTGTTTCACCAGAAGTTCGCCGGGCGCGGCTTCCTGCGCGGCGTCTTCATCATGCCGATGATGGCCACGCCGGTGGCGATCGCGCTGGTCTGGACCATGATGTTCCACCCGCAGCTCGGCGTGCTCAATTATCTGTTGTCGCTGGTCGGCATACCCGCGCAGCTCTGGGTCTTTCACCCTGGAACGGTGATTCCATCGCTGGTGCTGGTCGAGACCTGGCAATGGACGCCACTCGTGATGCTGATCGTGCTCGGCGGACTTGCCGCGATTCCGACCGAGCCCTATGAGAGCGCCCAGATCGACGGCGCCAATGTCTGGCAGGTCTTCCGCTTCATCACGTTGCCGCTGATCATGCCCTTCCTATTCATTGCCGGCATGATCCGCATGATCGACGCGGTGAAGAGTTTCGACATCATCTTCGCGATCACGCAAGGCGGACCAGGCTCGGCGTCGGAGACCATCAACCTCTATCTCTACAGTGTCGCCTTCATCTATTACGACCTCGGCTACGGTTCGGCGATCGCGGTCGTGTTCTTCCTCCTCATCGTCGCACTCGCTGCCCTTATGCTCTACATGCGCCAGCGCATGGTGTGGACCGAGATCGCGAGCAACGCATGACCCCACGTCAGATCCTTGGCCAAATCGGCCTGTGGCTTTCGGTGCTCGTCATCGTGTCGCCGGCGATCCTGTTCTTCCTCTGGATGCTCTCGCTGTCGCTCAAATTCGAGGTCGACAACGCCGCCTACCCGCCGGTGTTCTTCCCCGAGCATATCGCCTGGAAGAACTATACCGACGTGCTCGCCTCCAACCGTTTCCTGACCTATTTCTTCAACAGCCTGATCGTGACGGGCAGCGCGACCGCGCTTGCGCTGATGGTCGGGGTTCCCGCAGGCTACGGGATCGCGCGGATGGCTGCGCACAAATCCGCGATCGTGATCCTGATCGCCCGCATCACGCCGGGACTGTCCTATCTGATCCCGCTATTTCTCCTGTTCCAGTGGCTGGGATTGCTTGGCACGCTGGTGCCGCAGATCATCATCCATTTGGTAGTGACGGTGCCGATCGTGATCTGGATCATGATCGGTTATTTCGAGACCACGCCGCTGGAATTGGAGGAGGCGGCCCTGATCGACGGCGCCACGCGCTGGCAGGTCTTCCGGCACGTCGCGTTGCCGATCGCCAAGCCCGGGATCGCGGTTGCCTTCATCCTGGCCATAATCTTCTCCTGGAATAACTTTGTCTTCGGCATCGTGCTGGCCGGACGCGAGACGCGTACCCTGCCTGTTGCCGTCTACAACATGATCTCGTTCGACCAGCTGAGCTGGGGACCGCTTGCGGCCGCCGCCCTCATCGTCACCTTCCCGGTGCTGCTGCTGACGGTGCTCGCCCAACGACAGATCGTCGCCGGGCTCACGGCGGGCGCCGTCAAGGGCGGGTAGCACGAGATCGCTTCCATCGGCGCGGCGACCGTTTCTACGTCGGGTTGACCGCATGTCTGCGCACTCGTATGCTACAATTCGTAGCGCGACCATCCGTAGCGAAAAACGCCGGAGCTCCCGAGATGTCAGCTCGTCCCCTGATCCCGCGCCGGAAGCTGTTTGGCAATCCGACCTACGTTGGAGCAAAGTTATCGCCGGATGGCCAAATGCTGTCCTGGCTTGCGCCCGTGGACGGCGTACTGAACGTATGGGTGGCCCCAGCCGACAGCATTGCGGCGCGACAGCCGATTACGCGCACCCGAGGAAGACCGATCAACTGGCAGGATTGGACGCCGGACGGTCGCTACATCATGTTTCTCAACGATGAGAACGGGGACGAAAACCTGCACCTGTTCGTCGTCGATCCCCGCAGTTCGGACCTCCGCGATCTCACGCCGTTCGCCAATGTCCGTGCGATGCCGACCCACTGGTCGCATGTCGTCCCCGACAAGATCGCGATAAGTCTCAACGATCGCGACCCGCGGTGGCACGATGTCTTCCTGCTCGACCTCGCGACCGGCGAACGCTCGCTGGTCTGGGAAAACCACCAGGAGTTCGATTTCGTCGGGCTCGACTGGCAATTGAAGCCGCGCCACGCCCGTGGCAATGCGCCTGACGGAGGTTCGCGCATGTGGCGTCTCGAGGATGGCAAGGCAACGCATTGGCGTGATGTCTCATTCGAGGCCTATACGAACACGCGGCCCTGGATGTTTGACGCCACGGGCAACTACCTGCACATGAGCTCAAGCCTGGAGCACGACAAATCCGCGCTGGTGCGGATGAATTGGTCGACCGGCGACGAGCGCGTGTTGTTCAAGAGCGAGCGCGCCGACGTGACCGGCGCCATATTCAACGCCCGGACATTCGAGCCGGAAGCGGTCTGCATCGATCCCGGCCGGCAGGAATGGATGGCCTTGACGCCTGCGGTTGCAGCCGAGCTTGACTTGATCGAGGCACAGCTTCCGGGTCGCGCGTTTTACGTCGAGAGCCAGAGTGACGATGGTCGTCGTTGGATCGTCATGAGTCACACTCCGGAACAGCCGGCCACGTATCATCTGCTTGATCGCGACAAGCTGACCCTCACGGAGCTGTTCACGGCGCGCCCCGAACTCAGGGAGTATCGGCTGGCGCCGATGCAGACTGTGCAGGGCAAGTCGCGCGACGGTCTCACCCTCGTCTCCTACCTGACCCTACCGGCGGACATCGATGGCGACCGCCCGCCGCGGCCACTGCCGATGGTCCTCATCGTCCACGGCGGTCCGTGGGGTCGCGACGCCTACGGCTATCGCAGGGATCACCAGTGGCTGGCCGATCGCGGCTATGCCGTGCTTTCGGTCAACTATCGGGGATCGACGGGCTTCGGGAAAGCGTTCGTTGCCGCAAGCGAAAAAGAGCATGCGCGAAAGATGCATGACGACCTCATCGACATGGTCGATTGGGCGATCACCGAGGGAATCGCGCAAAGGGACAAGGTCGCGATCTTCGGCGTGTCCTACGGCGGACTGGCCTCCTTCGTCGGCGCAACCTTCACGCCGGAGGTGTTCTGTTGTTCGGTGCCGGTGGTCGGCATTTCCAATCTGCAAACGCTGCTGGAATCGATGCCGCCCTATTGGGCCGGTTTCGCGGAATTCATGTATCGGAGCTACGGCGATCCGCGCACCGAGGAAGGCCGCAAGCTGCTAGCCGAGCGATCACCGATCAACAAGGTCGACAACATCAGGAAGCCCATGCTGATCTTTCATGGCGCCAACGACGTTCGGTGCAAGATCGCCGAGAGTGACACCATTGTCGCCGCCATGCAGGCCAAAAACATTCCGGTGACCTACATCGTCTATCCCGACGAGGGACACGGATTCCAAAAGCCGCCCAATCAACTCTCCTACATCGCAATTGCCGAGGCATTCTTTGCACGGCATCTGGGCGGTGCATGCGAACCCGTTGGCGAGGATTTCTTGGGATCGAGTCACGAGGTTCGCGCCGGGGCCGATATCCTGTCCGACCTGGGCGTGGCCTGACAAGAAACTTCGGCAGAGAAGAGCCGGCGGGCGACGCAACGTCAGCCGGTCGCGATCAACCTCGGCCCCTAGGCTGATGTGGTCGAAATCTTCAACGCCTCCAGTACAGCGGCTGAGCTCGCGACCCAGCCGAAGATTCCGCCCTGGGCCTTGATCATCTTCAGGCCCATCTCGTGAAACTCGGGGAAGTAGGATGCGCAGCCGTCCGCGATGACGACGCAGCGATAGCCTCGGTCGTTGGCCTCGCGCACAGTGGTGTTGACGCACACCTCTGTGGTGACGCCGCACACCAGGAGATTTTCGATGCCGTACTTCTCGAGCACGTCGCTGAGTTCGGTGGCGTAGAACGCGCCCTTGCCGGGCTTGTCGATCACGATCTCGCTGTCGAGCGGATAGAGCTCGGGGATGATGTCATGCCCCGCCTCGCCACGGATCAGGATCCGCCCCATCGGTCCGGGATCGCCGATGCGCAAGGACGGCGCGCCGCGCTCGACCTTTGCCGGCGGCGCGTCGGAGAGATCAGGCAGATGCCCCTCGCGCGTGTGGACGACCAGCATGCCGGTGTCGCGCGCCGCAGCGAGCACCGCAGCAATCGGCTTCACCGCACGCGCAAGCTGGCTGACGTCGTTCCCGAGCGTCTCGCCGAAGCCGCCCGGCTCCATGAAGTCGCGCTGCATGTCGATGATGACGAGCGCGGTCGTCGACCAGTCGACCTTGATCGGCTCGGGCTCGGCGACGATGGAGCCTGAAGTCGGCTTGCTCGAGTTCAACATGACCCACGCCCCCCGCGAGAACATTCTTTGTATGGCTCTGCAAGCGCCGTGCCATTGTGTACAATGGCTGACGGCGCCGCAGTGCATAGAAATCTTCTGCGCGCTCAGGATGTTACGCAGAGAGCTGACAGCTGTTCGTCCCCCGCGTACCGGCTTTGCGACGGGTATCTGCACAAAGGATGAGCGATCGCGACACGCTCACTAGCCGTCATTCCGGGGCGACGCGAAGCGTCGAACCCGGAATCCATTCCGCCTCGTGTCTTGCCGCCCGAAGGATTCTCAGATGCGCAATTGCGCATCATAGCTCGCGACTTCGTCTCGCCCCGGAATGACGAGCGGTGAATGCGTGGCTAGCCCGATGCGCGGCCGTAGAGCTGCCGATACTCCTCCTGATACGGCGCGTAAGAATCCTTCATGGTCGCCATGTTGAGCAGCATGGTCGCGACCAGCGTGTTGGCCTTGTCGAAGACGCGCGTCTTCGCCCAGGCGCTTTCGGTGCGGCGGCTGCCGGAGAGCGCAACCACCTTGCGCTCAACCTCGTAGTCCTGATCGACGAACAGCGGCCCCTTCACCAGGCGGATCTCCTGGTCGGCGAACAGGCCGACGGCCGGCCCCTTGGTCGGCAGCGGCTCATCCTTTGAGCGGTACTGGAAGAGCACGCTCAGCATCTCCATCGGAATGATCGCCCTGCCCCAAGGATTGTCGGAGGAGGAATAGTACGGCGAGTTCTCGGTGATGACGGCGAGCTTTTGTCGCAGGGAGAACGGATAGAGGTCGCCCATGTTCTGGTCGAAGGCCATGCGCACGGTCTGGCGCTTGCCGGTCTGGCCAAGCTTCACGTCGCGCAGGATTACGGGATCAGCGAGCGGCTTGAGTTCGCCAAGGCGCGCTTCGAGCGCGGTCGGCGCCGCGGGATCGCCGACCGAGGCGGTGCCGCGCAGCACCTCGGTGCCGTCGCGCTTCACCATCTGGATCGCGCATTGGCGCGCACCGCTTGCAGGTTTTGACAGGATCGCCTGAACCTCCTCGCCTTCGTAGCAGACGGCGCGGTAATGCGCGGAGAGACAGCCGCTCTCGAACCAGGCCTGGCCCCACAATCGCGCACCGAGCGGCGCGAACTGGCTGAAATGCGTCGGACCCTCGATGGTGCCGCCCTTGAAGCCGAGCTTTTGTGCCGTCGCGTCGTCATGAATGGAGGCGTGCGCGTCGTAGGTCTGCGCCTGCAGCATCTGGCGCGGCTGACGCCACGGGCCAACAAAGGCCTCCGCCGTTTCGGTGATCTCAGTGTCGAACGCTTTAGACATCGGGGCCTCCTCAGAACAAGCCATGACTAGCAGGACCGACACGGATGCGGCCAGCGATATTGACTTCGCCGACCCATGCTTTTGACTGCGGACCTCTGCTTCGTGCGCCGTCGCCTCCTCCCGCGGCGCACTTCCCCGCCGGAACAACACGCCCCAGCCGGAACAACAAGAAGGATCGCGAGATGACGCTGATGCAGGTCGAGCTGGAGGACAAATACCGGCTCGAAGCCAAGCGGATCTACCTTTCCGGCACCCAGGCCCTGGTTCGACTTCCCATGTTGCAGCGCGAACGCGACCGACTGCAAAATCTCAACACCGGCGGCTTCATCTCCGGCTATCGCGGCTCGCCGCTCGGCATGTACGACCACGCGCTGTGGCGCGCAAAGTCACACCTCGCACAGCACGACATCGCCTTCGTCCCCGGCCTGAACGAGGATCTGGCTGCGACCGCTGTGTGGGGCAGCCAACAGGTCGGCCTGTTTCCGGGCGCCAAGGTCGATGGCGTGTTCGGTATCTGGTACGGCAAGGGCCCCGGCGTCGACCGCTCCGTCGACGCGCTGAAGCATGCCAACGCGGCCGGCACCTCGCGTCATGGCGGCGTGCTGGCGCTCGCAGGCGACGACCATGGCTGCCAGTCCTCGACACTGGCGCATCAGAGCGAGCAGGTGTTCGCCGCGGCCTTGATCCCCGTGATCAACCCGTCGACGCTGCAGGATTATCTCGATCTCGGTCTCTACGGCTTTGCGCTGTCGCGCTTCTCCGGCTGCTGGGTCGGCTTCAAGGCGATTGGCGAGACGGTGGAAAGCTCGGCATCGATCTACAGCGACCCCGCGCGAATCCAGATCAAGATCCCCGATGATTTCGAGATGCCGCCTGATGGACTCAACATCCGCTGGCCCGATCCGCCGCTGGAGGCGGAGAAGCGCCTGTTCGGTCCGAAGATGGCAGCGGTGCAGGCCTTTGCGCGCGCCAACCAGCTCGATCGCATCATGCTGGATTCAAAACCCGCGCGGCTCGGCATCGTCGCCACCGGAAAAGCCTATCTCGACTTGCGCCAGGCGCTGGCCGACCTCGGCATCAGCGAAAAGGATGCGCAGGATCTTGGTCTGCGCATCTACAAGGTGGCGCTGACCTGGCCGCTGGAGGAAAGCGGGGCGCGGCGCTTTGCCGAAGGCCTGCAGGACGTGCTCGTGGTCGAGGAGAAGCGCGGCTTCATCGAAGACCAGTTGATGCGCATCCTCTACAACATGGACGCCTCAAAGCGTCCCTCGATCGCCGGCAAGCGCGACGAGAGCGGCGCGACGCTGCTGCCGAGCGAAGGCGAATTGACGCCGACCTTGGTTGCCGCCGCACTGGTCGCACGGCTGCGCCGTCTCGGCCATCAGAGCCCGCTGCTCGAACAGCGGCTGGCACGCCTCGAAGCTTTTGAAAAACCCTTCACGGCGTCGGCGCCGATCAAACTGTCGCGGACGCCGTTCTTCTGCTCGGGCTGCCCACACAACACCTCGACCCGCGTGCCCGAGGGCAGCCGCGCGATGGCCGGCATCGGCTGCCATGGCATGGCGCTGAGCATGCCAGCCCGGCGCACCGACTTGATCTCGCATATGGGCGCGGAAGGCGTGAGCTGGATCGGACAGGCGCCGTTCACCAGCGAACAGCACATTTTCCAGAATCTCGGCGACGGCACCTACACCCATTCCGGCCTGCTCGCCTTGCGTGCCGCCGCGGCCGCCGGCATCAGCATCACCTACAAGATCCTCTATAATGACGCAGTCGCGATGACCGGCGGCCAGCCGGCCGAAGGCAGTTTTAACGTCGCGCAGATCGCGCATCAGGTCTGGGCCGAAGGCGTCAAGCGGCTTGCGATCGTCTCCGACGATCCCGAAAAGTATCCCGCCGGCAATTACTTCCCGCAAGGCGCGAGCGTCCACCACCGCCGCGAGCTCGATGCCGTGCAGCGCGAGATGCGCGACATCAAGGGCCTCACCGTCATCATCTACGACCAGACCTGCGCCGCCGAGAAGCGCCGCCGCCGCAAGCGCGGGCTTTATCCCGATCCGCAAAAGCGCGCCTTCGTCAACGAGCTCGTCTGCGAGGGCTGCGGCGATTGCTCGCAAGCTTCCAACTGCGTATCCGTGCAGCCGCTGGAAACCGAGTTCGGCCGCAAGCGGCAGATCGACCAGTCGAACTGCAACAAGGACTTTTCCTGCGTCGAAGGTTTTTGCCCGAGCTTCGTCACCGTTCACGGCGGCACGCTGAAGCGGATCAAGACCTCGGCGGTCGACTCCGGCCAGTTGTTCGCGGATCTGCCGCTGCCGCCGGCCCGCACCCTCGACGGTCCCTACAACATCCTGGTCACCGGCATCGGCGGCACCGGCGTTATCACGATCGGCGCGCTGCTCGGCATGGCGGCCCACGTTGATGGCAAGGGTTGCTCGGCGCTCGACTTCACCGGCCTGTCGCAAAAGAACGGCGCCGTCATGAGCCATGTGCGCATCGCGCCGCAGCCGGAGGACATTTCGGCAGTCCGTATCACCACCGGCGGCGCCGACGTCATCCTCGGCTGCGACATGATCGTGTCAGCAGGCCCGACGGCGCTGAGCCGCGCTGAACGCGGCGTCACCAAGGCCTATATCAACGCTGACCTTCAGCCGACCGCGAGTTTTGTGCAAAACCCCGATCTCGATTTCGAGGCGGGCGCGATGCAGGACGTACTGCGCGAGGCCATCGGCGACAAGAACCTCGACATCGTCGATGCCACCGGCATTGCTGCTAGCCTGATGGGCGACAGCATCGCGACAAACCCCTTCATGCTCGGCTTCGCCTTCCAGAAGGGCGCGATCCCGTTGTCGCTGGATGCGCTGCTCCGCGCCATCGAGATCAACGGCGCGGCGATCGAGATGAACAAGCTCGCCTTCACCTGGGGCCGGCTCGCCGCACACGACATGTCGCGCGTGCGTAGCGTGCTCCAGTTCAAGAGCCGGGCGTCCGCGCCGGCTAGGTCGCTCGACGAGATCATCGCGACGCGCGCGGAGTTTCTCACGAACTATCAGGACAAGGCCTATGCCGACCGCTACCTTGCGGCGGTCGCCAAGGTCCGCAAGGCCGAGAGCGCGGCCCTGCCCTCGTCCACGGAGCTTACCGAAGCGGTCGCGAAAAACCTGTTCAAGCTGATGGCCTACAAGGACGAGTACGAGGTCGCGCGGCTCTACACCGACGGCAGCTTTGCCAAAAAGCTGTCGGAAAAATTCGACGGCGATTTTTCGCTGAAATTCAACCTGGCACCGCCGATCTTCGCAAAGCGCGATGCAGCTACCGGTCGCCTGCAGAAGCAGGAGTTCGGCGGCTGGATGATCCACGTCTTCCGCGTGCTGGCAAAGCTGAAATTCCTGCGCGGCTGCGCGTTCGATCCGTTCGGACGCACCGAGGAGCGCAGGAACGAGCGGAAGCTGATCGAGGATTATTTTGACATGATCGACCAGCGGATCACGGGCCTGACGGCTGCGCAGATCCCGCTACTGTCGCGGCTTGCGCGCGTGCCGGAAGCGATCCGCGGTTTTGGCCACGTCAAGGAAGGTAACATCAAGCAGGCGATGGCCGAGACGGCGCGACTGGAAGCGGATCTGGACAACAGTCGCTTTGCGGCGGCTGCGGAGTAGCCGTTAGGCGAGAGCTTTTTGCCCTGCGTCATTGCGAGCGCAGCAGCAATCCAGACCACCTCCGCGGAAAGATTCTGGATTGCTTCGCTGCGCTCGCAATGACGAGATTGTGGAACGAGCATACCGCATTCTCACTGTCGTCGCCCGGCTTGACCGGGCGACCCAGTACGCCGCCGCGGTGGTGATGAATCTCGCTGTCTCTGGAATACTGGATGCCCCGCCTTCGCGGGGCATGACAGCGGAGAGGATGGCTAAACCGGCGTTCTCATGGCGACTGGCACCGCAGCCGACGTGCCCTCCGCCATATGCCGCCCAGCGATGTATCCGAACGTCAGCGCCGGCCCCAGCGTGATGCCCGGCCCCGGATAATTCCCGTTCATGATCGAGCCCATGTCGTTGCCGCTGGCATAGAGGCCCGCGACCGGCGTGCCGTCCTCGCGCAGCACGCGCGCCTGCGCGTCCACCCTCACGCCGATGGCGGTGCCGAGATCGGCGGGATAGATGCGCAACGCGAAAAACGGCGCGCGCAGGATCGGTGCGACACAGGGGTTTGGCTTGCGGCCGATATCGCCGAGATGGCGCTGGTAGATGGTGCTGCCGCGGCCGAATTCGGGATCCTGACCGTTCGTCGCATTGGCATTGTAGTCGGCGACCGTCGCGGCGAGCGAGGACGGGGCAACGCCGATCTTCTCGGCCAGTTGCGCGATGCTGGGGGCCTTGATCAACTCGCCGCTCCTGACATAGCGCCGGACATTCCAGGTGAAGGGCCTTATACGGCCGAGACCATAGGTCCACAGGAAATCGCGGTCGCAGATCAGATGGAAGGGACGATCGGGCTCGCCATTGCCGTCGCGGAGCATGCCGAGCACGAACTCATGATAGGACAGCGCCTCGTTGACGAAGCGCCGGCCGGCCGCATTGACGGCGATGATGCCCGGCTTGGCGCGGTCGGTCACCGTGTGCGGGAACACGCCGCGGCTGCCGTCGTCGCGCCGGAACAGCGAGGCCGGAACCCAATAAGCGGAGCTTGTCGCGTCAGTGTTGAGCGCGGCGCCGCTTGCGGTCGCAAGGCGCAGGCCGTCGCCGGTGCCGGCAGCGCTTGTCGCCGACACGAATCCTGCAGCCGGAGGAAAGAAGCGCTTGCGCAAGGGCGCATCGTGCGAGAAGCCGCCGGTCGCGAGCACCACACCGCGGCGCGCCGCGATGGTGCGGTCGCGCGAACCGTGGCGGATCGTCACGCCGCTGACGCGGCCGCCTTCGACGACGAGGTCCACGACGTCGGCGCTGAAGAGCATCTCGACCCGCCGCGCCAGCAGCGAGGCATAGAGCCGGGCGGCGAGCGCATTGCCGAGATGCAGCGTCGTGCCGCGCGGGGCGCGCAGGCGCTGCAGGGCATATTGCGAGAGCAGCCGCACCGAGCGCAACGTCGAGCGAAACGATTTTCCGATCCGGCGCAGATGCGGGATGTCGAGCCGGTTCACCATCATGCCGCCGAACAGCGTGAATTCGGGCAGCGGCGGCCGCAGCCGCGCGAAGCCTGGACCGAGCCTGGTGCCGTCAAACGCCACCGGCTCCAGCACGCGACCGCCCGTGGTGGCGCCAAGCCGCTCCGGATAATAATCGGGATAGGCCTTCACCGGCTGCAGCCGGACTTCGGTGTTGGCTTCGAGATACGCGATCGCCTCGGGGCCGCGTGCAAGGAAGGCGGCGCGCAGGCTGGCATTGGCTGTTTCGGGGACGGTGCTCGCGAGATATTGGACGGCATCCGTGACGCTATCGGAAAGCCCTACCTCTTTCATCTTGCCGTTGGCGGGAATCCAGACCATGCCGCCCGACCACGCGGTGGTGCCGCCGACGAACGCGGTCTTCTCGATCACGAGCACACGCAGGCCTTCGACGGCAGCGACGGCCGCCGCCGTCATGCCGCCCGCGCCGGCGCCGATCACGACGACGTCGTAGCTCTCCTGCGCCGGCATCATGCGGCAAACGTCCCTGAACGAGGCATGGCACCGTCATACCTCGCCCGGACAACGGAATGCTAGCGGGCCGGCTTGCGCTCGATCGGATCGATGTCGATCGCCCGTAGGCGGCCGAGCCGCAGCACGTCCATAGCGAGGCGCCGGCCGATGCGGTCGCGGTCGAGCACGCGGATCAAATCGTCGACACCGTTGATCTCGACGCCGTCGAGCCTGATGACGACGTCGCCGGGCAACAGCCCGGCCTTCGCCGCAGGCCCGTCCGGCTCGATCTGGGCGAGCAGCGCGCCCATCTTGTTCTCGACACCGGCCAGCACCGCGTGCCGCCGCGGGATCGGCGCGGTCTGCCCGGCGACGCCGATATAGGCGCGGCGGACATAGCCATGGCGGATGATCTCCGACAGCACGAATTGCGCCGTGTTGCTCGCAACCGCAAAACAGATGCCCTGCGCACCACTGATGATCGCCGTGTTGATGCCGATCACCTCGGAATGCGACGACACCAGGGGTCCGCCGGAATTGCCGGGGTTGAGCGCAGCATCGGTCTGGATCACGTCCTCGATGGTCCGCCCGCTCACCGAGCGGATGGAGCGTCCGAGCGCGGAGACCACACCGGCGGTGACCGTGGACTCGAACCCCAAGGGATTGCCGATCGCGATCACGAGCTGGCCGCGACGCAGGCCCTTGGAGTTGCCAAGCGCAGCATAGCGGAGGTCGCGAACGCCATTGGCGCGCAGCAGCGCAAGGTCGGTGTCGGGATCGACGCCGAGCACCCGGGCGTCGCCGACATTGCCCTCGATATCCCTGAGCCTGATCTCCTTGGAGGTACCGACCACATGGCTGTTGGTCAAAACCAGCCCATCCGGCGAGATCACGATGCCGGAGCCGAGCCCGCCGCGTTCGCGGCCGTTCGGCACCTTTGGCCCGGTCTCGACGCGCACCACGGCCGGGCCGACGCGCTCCGTCACGCCGATCACGGCGTTGGAATAGGCGTCGAGCAGGTGCTGGTCGTCAACGGGGGTGGCTTGGACGGGTTGCGGCGGCAGGCTGCCGCCGCTGATATCTGACGTAAGATCTAACATGGCGAATTTCCTTCGCGCGTCAGATGGATACGCCGAACTTATAATGCAACGCGGCCGCTCTTCACGAAGCGCTTAACTGACCTGACGTAGCTTCCGAACTCGCGCCTTGACGGGATCGAGCAGCGACCAATCGCCGTCCTGGAGCGCGTACCCCTGGGGGAATGGCGCGCGCAACTCGAGCCCGAGCGAGCGCAGCACGCGGTCGTCGCGGTAGTAGCATTGCAGCACGACGCGGACGAGAGTCGCGGCCGCAGCGCCGCTCGACGCGCGGAACTGCTCGATAACCCCGTCGCGCGCGGCGGGCTCGATATCCGCGAGCGGCATGCCGGCGAGCCGGGCGAGATGGTCGAGTGCCTCGGCGACCAACTTCGCATCACGGCCAAGGGTAGCAAGAATGTCGGCCTGAATGGCATCGTCATCCGCGCCCGGCACGCGATACTCCTCGCTCGCCGGGATGATCATGGCGGCGACGGTGCGCAAATCCTGACGCTGCCGCGGCGTAAGCGTGATCTCGGGCATGAAAATCCCCTAGTCGAAGAGATTGGCGAGGCGCTGCTTCATCTGGTCGGCGACGTAGAGCGCGATGGCCTGGATGGTCGAGGTCGGATTGACGCCGCCCGAGGTGACGAAGACGCTGCCGTCGACGATGAAGAGATTCTTCACGTCATGCGAGCGGCCCCATTCGTTGACGACGGAGCGTTCGGGGTCGGTGCCCATGCGCGCGGTGCCGAGCAGATGCCAGCCGCCCCAGGGAATCGGGCTGTTGACGCAGATGTCGGTGGCCCCTGCGGTCTCTAACACCTCGCGGCCGCGCGCCAGCGCGTGCTCCATCATCTTCCGGCTGTTTTCGCTGATGGTGTAGTCGATCCTGGGCGCGGGAATGCCGTGGCTGTCCTTCAGGACGGGATCGAGCGTGACGCGATTGTGCTCCTCCGGCAGATCCTCGCAGATCGCGGAGAAGCCAATACGATGGCCGTTGAGCTTGCGGAACACGCGGTGATGGTCCGGTCCCCATGGCAGAATGCCCTTCTGCTCGCTCACGACCGCCTCGAACACCGGCCCTGCGCCGCGAACGAACTGGACGCCGTAGCCGCGGACGAAGCCGCGCGACAGGTCCGTGTCATACCATTCCTTGCTCCACAGGCAGGTCGGTGGTGCGCGATTGGAGTCGGTCGGCTCCTTCACATAGCCGTAGATCTGCGCGTAGGGGTGGAACATCAGGTTCTTGCCGACCAGGCCCGACGAATTGGCAAGCCCGTTCGGGAAGCGGCCGGATGCCGAGTTGAGCAGCAGCCGCGGCGTGCCGACGCCGTTGCAGGCGATGATGACGACATGCGCCGGCTGAAACTGCTCGACGCCGTCCTTGTCGTAGTAGACGACGCCCGAGGCCATGCCATTGTCGTCGGTCGTGATCTCACGCACCCGGCAATGGGTACGCAATTCGACGCCGGCGCGGATCGCCTGCGGCCAATAGGTGATGTCGGTCGATGACTTTGCACCCTGTGCGCAGGCCGGCGTGCAATGGCCGAGATTGATGCAGCGCGCCCTGCCCTCGTAGTCCATCGTCGCGACCGTCGTATCCGAGGGCCACCAGTGCCAGCCGAGCTTGTTCATGGCCCTGCCGATCAGCGGGCCGGACAGCCCAAGCGGCTGCGGCGGCATCGGCGGATGGGTCAGCGGCGACAGCGGATCGCCTGATAGTCCTGACGTCCCCATGATGCGGTCGTTCTCTTCGAAGAACGGCACCAGCATGTCATAGTCGATCGGCCAGTCGTCGGCGACGCCGTCGAGCGTCTTCACCCTGAAATCGGACGGATGCAGCCGCGGCCAATGCGCGGTGTACATCACCGTGGAGCCGCCGACCGCGTTGTAGTTGACGACCTTGATCGGCGAATTGTCGTCGTTGATCGGATAGTCCTCGGGCCGGCCGCGCACGTTCGGGCTGGTCGCCCACTCGCCGTAGAACTTGGCTTCCCAGTCGCGACCGGTGCTTGGATATTCCGCCGGGTTCATCCAGCCGCCCTGCTCGAGACACAGGATGTGCATCTTGGTCTCGGCCAACGACCACGCGACGGCGGCGCCTGATGCGCCCGCGCCGATGATCAGGACGTCCACGGGGTCGTTCATGCCGGTACTTCCTCCCGCCCTCGCCGCTTCCCGGGCGATTCGGCCACTCTCGGTCTGCTTGCAGCGCCAAACGATAGGGGCAGAGCGGCGGGCGAGTAAAGCCGCCCGCCGAGAATGTCGCACTTCGCTGAGCGCAGACCATTGGTCTTGCCATATCCGGATGCTAGGAACGGGGCGAAAAGTACAAATCGATAGCGAGACCGCATGTCCTTCAGAAATTTCCTTGCCGCAGTCGTTCTGGTCGTCGCGGGATGTCTCGCTTCGGCCGGCCCGAGCCAGGCCGTGACCGGGACCGCCACGGTCCGCGATGCAAACTCCATCCAGATCGCCGACGTCACCTACCGGCTCGACGGCGTCGATGCGCCGGAACTCGACCAGGTCTGCATCGACGACCACGCCGACCCCTGGACCTGCGGCCTCGAGGCCCGTGACCAGCTCACCAAGCTGATCAAGGGGCGCTCGGTGCGCTGCGACGACGTCGGGCCCGAGAAGAACTTTGGCAAGCGGCACCGCGCCATCTGCACCGCCGACGGCGACAAGACCACGCTGAATGAGCAATTGATCCGGCTCGGCTACGCGATCGCCCGCGAGCCGGTGAAGGTGAACGTGAAGCCGGCCGCCGCCGAGGCCAAGACGGGATCAGTCGGCATCTGGAAGGGTTGCTTTGTTGCGCCGCAAGAATTCCGCACCGGCAAAAAGGACGGCCCGCTGCTCGGCACCGCCTGCCGCGCCGACCGCGACAAGGAAATCCGCGCCGCGCTGTTTCCGGAGGAGCTGACGATGCCACCGAGCTGCAGCATCAAGGGCAAGCTCGCGGTGCGTGCCCGCGTCACCGGCAATATCGGCATCTATCATTTGCGGGGCTGCCCGAGCTATGCGGGTACGACCAAGCCGGACCGCTGGTTCTGCTCCGAGGACGACGCCCAGGCCGCGGGCTTCCGCAAGGCCTACAACTGCCGCCGGCCGAAGTAAGCGCCCTCGCCCCGCTCACTGCATCCTCATGATCTGATCCATCGGCGGCATGTTCGCGTTCAGATGCGACATGATCCAGACCGAGCCGCCGACCACCAGGAACACGATCAACAGGCCGAAGGCCAGCGCCAGGATGTTATTGGTGTTGTCGGGCCCGGTCGTGATGTGCAGGAAGAACACGAGGTGCACGCCCATCTGCGCGATCGCGAGCACGATCAGCGCGACGGGGATCGAGGGCTGCCAGACCAGCGTGGTGCCCGCGATGAAGAACGACGTCGCGGTCAGAAGCAGCGCAAGTGCAAGGCCGATGACGTAGCCGAGCACGCGGGCGCCGACATTGTGTTCGCCCTCATCGCCCGGCGCGAAGCCAAGGTCGCCATGGTCGGACAGTTCGCTCATGGGGCACTCCCGAGCAGATAGACGACGGAAAACACCGCGACCCAGATGATGTCGAGCGCGTGCCAGAACAGCGCAAAACACAGCATGCGGCGCATGATGTCGGCGCGAAAGCCCTTGGCGAAGACCTGGGCCATCATGGTGAGCAGCCACAGGATGCCGGCGGTGACATGCAGGCCGTGGCAGCCGACCAGGGTGAAGAACGCCGTGAGGAAGGCGCTGCGCGTGGGACCTGCGCCTCGCGCGACGAGGTCGGCGAATTCGCGAAACTCGATGGCGAGGAAAATCAGCCCGAGCAGGCAGGTCGCGGCCATCGCGAGATAGAACCAAAACCTGTTGCGGACGTCGGCGGCGATGCTCGCCATACCGCAGGTGAAGCTCGAGACCAGCAGGCAGACCGTCTCGATCGCGACGTTGCGCTGGTCGAACAGCTCCGCGCCCTTCGGGCCGCCAGCGGTCTGGCCGAGCAGCACCGCGTAGGCCGCGAAGAAGCAGGAGAACATCACGATGTCGGAGAGCAGGAAGATCCAGAAGCCGAAGCCGGTGACGACGCGCTTCGGCGCCGGCCCGGGATGCTCGATCACGACGCCGATGTGATGGGGATCGCCATGCGCGTGGCCGGCCGTCGCAGCTATCGCCATCACACGGACCCCGCGAGGCTGACGAGATTGCGCCGTTCCTCGATATTGGCGCGGTCGATGCGCGCGACGTCGGCGGCCGGAATGACGTATTCGTCATGGTCGCGCCAGGCGAACACGACAAAGGTCGCCCACGCGCCGATGAGGCCCAGAATCACCATCCACCAGATGTGCCAGATCAGCGCAAAGCCCATGATGGTGGCGAAGAACGCGCAGACGAACCCGGTTGGCGAATTCCGGGGCATCTCGATGTCCCGATACTCCGGCTCGGCGTGCGCGAACTGCTCCTGCCTGGCCTTCGCCTTCATCTCCCAGTATGCGTCCTCACCGCGCACATCGGGATGAAAGGCGAAGTTGAAGACCGGCGGCGGCGATGACGTTGCCCATTCCAGCGAGCGTCCATCCCAGGGATCGCCGGTGCGGTCACGCAACGCCTCGCGATTGCGGATGCTGACGACGAGCTGCACGACCTGACAGACCACCGCCACGGTCAGGATCGCCATGCCGATCACGGCCACGATCATCCAGGGCCGCCATACCGCGACATCGTAGTGCTGCATGCGCCGCGTCATGCCGAGCATGCCTGCCGCATAAAGCGGGACGAAGGTGACGTAGAAGCCGATGAAGGTGCACCAGAACGCGGCCTTGCCCCAGCGCTCGTCCAGGCGAAAGCCGAACGCCTTGGGAAACCAGTAGGTGAAGCCGGCAAAGGCGCCGAACAGCACGCCGCCGATGATGACGTTGTGGAAGTGCGCCACCAAGAACATGCTGTTGTGCAGGATGAAGTCAGCCGGCGGCACCGCGACCAGGACGCCGGTGAGGCCGCCGATGATGAAGGTGACCATGAAGCCGACCGACCACAGCATCGGCGTCGCGAAGCGAATGCGGCCGCCATACATCGTGAACAGCCAATTGTAGATCTTCACGCCGGTCGGCACCGCGATGATCATGCTGGCGATGCCGAAGATGGCGTTGACGTCGGGGCCCGCGCCCATGGTGAAGAAGTGATGCAGCCACACCATGAATGAGATGACGCAGATCGCCATGGTCGCGAGCACCATGGAACGGTAGCCGAACAGCGGCTTGCCGGAGAAGGTCGACACCACCTCGGAGAAGATGCCGAAGGCCGGCAGAACGAGGATGTAGACCTCCGGATGTCCCCACGCCCAGATCAGGTTCATGAACATCATGACGTTGCCGCCGGCCTCATTGGTGAAGAAATGGAAGCCGAGGTAGCGATCGAGCAGCAGCATCGCGAGGGTGGCGGTGAGGATCGGGAATGCGGCGACGATCAGGAGGTTTGAGGCGAGCGTAGTCCAGCAGAACATCGGCATGCGCAGATAGTTCATGCCCTTGGTGCGCAGCTTCAGAACCGTCGTGACCAGATTGATGCCGGCGACAAGTGTGCCGACGCCGGATATCTGCAGCGACCAGGCGTAGTAGTCGACGCCGACACCCGGCGAGTACACCAATCCCGAGAGCGGCGGAAAGGCGAGCCAGCCGGTGCGCGCGAACTCGCCAATAACGAGCGAGAGATTGACGAGCAGCGCGCCGGTCGCCGTCAGCCAAAAACCCACCGAATTCAGCGTCGGGAAGGCAACGTCGCGCACGCCGAGTTGCAGGGGCACGACCAGGTTCATCAGCCCGATCACGAACGGCATCGCCACGAAGAAGATCATGATGGTGCCGTGGGCGGAGAAGATCTGGTTGTAGTGCTCGGGCGGCAGGTAACCCTGCGACTGGTAGGCGATCGCCTGCTGGATCCGCATCAAAATCGCGTCGCTGCCGCCGCGCAGGAACATCACGGACGCCAGCAGCACATACATGACGCCGATCCGCTTGTGATCGACGCTGGTGATCCACTCGCGCCAGAGATAGGGCAGATGCCCCTTCACCACGACCCAGATCAGCACCGCCAACAAGGCCACGATCACGACGCCGCCCGCGATCAGCGGGATCGGCTGGTCGAACGGGATCGCCGACCAGGTGAGCTTACCGAGCACTGTGGCCTCCGCTATGCGGCGCATCGGAGGCGACCTGCGGGCCAGGCCCGGGCGGGATATGCTGGGTCGCAATCAGGTCGAACAGGCGGGGATCCTCGAGCCGGTAGACCGGCCTGCCCTTCTCGATCCCCTGCTGCATCAGCTTCTTGTAGCTCTCCTCGTTCAGCACCGCATCGCTCTTCGCGGTCGCCGCGACCCAGTCCGGAAAGGCGAGCTGCGAGATCACGTTGACGTCGAACATCATGTCGGGAAAGCCGTCGCCGGAGAAATGAGCCGAGAGGCCCTGCAGCTTGCCTTCATTGTCCGCGCGCAGGTTGAGCTTCGTCACCATGCCGTTCATGGTGTAGATCATGCTGCCGAGCTGCGGGATGAAGAACACGTTCATCACGCTCGACGACGTCAGCTGGAAGTTCAGCTCGGCACCGGCCGGCGCGGTCAGCGTATTCACCGTGGCAATGCGCTGGTCCGGATAGATGAACAGCCATTTCCAGTCGAGCGACACGGCCTGGATGCGGACCGGGCTGCCGGTCCCCGGCACGGGAGCGGCCGGATCGAGCTGATGCGAGCCGATCCAGGCGACACCGCCGAGCAGGATCACCGTCAGTGCCGGAATCGACCACACCACCAGCTCGACGCGGCCGGAATAGACGAAATTTGGCTGATAGCGCGCCCGCGAATTGCCCTCGCGAAACCAGAAGGCGAATCCGAGGATCGCGACGATGGTCGGCACCACGATCGCCAGCATGATGGCGACGGAATCGACGAGAATGGTGCTGTTGGCGGCTGCGACAGGTCCCTGCGGATCGAGGAGATTCATCGGCGAGCCACTGATGGTTGAGAAACCCCGAGGGAGAGCGTAACGCGAAAGAGTCCCCGCGACAAACGCAGTCATGTGAAGGCGGTTCCCGAATTCGCAGATCTGTCGTCCACCGCGTCCGCGGCGGCATGCAATTCCATGCGATGTCAATGACATGCGCGCGGAGCGATCCGTCCTTCTCTCCCGCGGCCTCCATTGCTATCGTCGGGAAAAATCGGGATGAAACGACATGCAGGGCCCCGAAGACGGGCCGGCCTCGCTGGCAAGATCGCGCTCATCAGCGGCGCCACCATGAAGATCGACAACGAGCCTTACTATGAAGAGGTACTGTAGCAGTACCCGGGAGTGAGCTGACATGCGCTTGAAGGACAAGGTCGCCATCGTGGTCGGGGCCGGACAGAGCCCCGGCGAAGGCATGGGCAATGGGCGCGCCACCGCGCTGACCTTCGCGCGCGAGGGCGCAAAAGTGCTGTGCGTCGATCATCATCTGGAGTCGGCGCAGGAGACGGTCGCGATGATCGCCGCCAACAAGGGCACGGCTGCGGCCTTCAGGGCGGACGTGACCAAGGCCGCCGACATCAAGGCCATGGTCGCGGATGCGCAAGCGCGCTGGGACCGGATCGACATCCTCCATAACAATGTCGGCGTTAGCTTGTCCGGCGGCGATGCCGAACTTCTGCAACTGACCGAAGAAGCTTTTGACCGCGTCGTCGCCATCAACCTGAAGAGCTGCATCCTCGCCGCCAAGGAAGTGATCCCGATCATGCGCGCCCAGAAGAGCGGCGCGATCATCAACATCTCCTCGATGGCGGCGATCACGACTTATCCTTACGTCGCCTACAAGGCGACGAAGTCGGCGATGATCGCCTTCACCGAGCAGCTCGCCTACCAGAATGCCGAGCACGGCATCCGCGCCAATGTCATTTTGCCGGGCCTGATGAACACGCCGATGGCCGTCGATACCCGCGCCCGCGAGTGGCACAAGACCCGCGCCGAGGTCGAAGCCGAGCGCGACAGCAAGGTGCCACTGCGCAGGAAGATGGGCACGGGATGGGACGTCGCGAATGCGGCGCTGTTTTTGGCGTCGGATGAAGCGAACTTCATTACGGGCGTGACGCTGCCGGTGGATGGAGGAGCGAGCGTGAGGAGGGGCTGACGAACTCAATGCGTCGATCTTACCCTCCCCTGGAGGGGGACGGTCGGCTCACATTGAGCGCAGCGAAAATGTGAGACGGGGTGGGGTGATTCTCCTCACGAACAGTGTTCGACGCGGAGGGACCGTCACCCCACCCCGCTCGCGCTCCGCGCGATCGACCCTCCCCCTCCAGGGTAGGGCTATCGCATGTGAAAAAAAGAGCAAGCACCGTCGGCACTTGCGACGATGCATCGCTTGAACGATGCAACGTCCCTTCGCTCTTCGATTCCGTTTTGTTCTCGATACGATTCCACTGCTTCTCCTGTGGCGCGAGCGCACGGTTGAGCCAAGCCGTGGGAGAGACTCAGGAATTTCCACATGCGATAGCCCTGCCCTCCAGGGGAGGGTGAGTCCCCCCGAGATCACCAGCCATCAAACCATCTCGCACCAGTCCCGATCAGCCGCGCGATTGCGCCGCAAATCCGCTTCCAGCTCTTCGACGATGCCGTGCAGCAGGCACGCGGCGAGCGGGTCGGTGACCTCCCGCTCGAGAAGCCGGTAGCGTGCGATCCGGACTTCCTGCTCTCTCAATTGCTGTTCCGTCATGCGCGGCCTCCGGCAAATCGACGCGGAGGCAGCGGTATTGTTTCGTTACAATTTTCGAATCATTTTCTATGGTTTCTCGCCAGTTAATAAATGGCCAGCGTGAGCCTTTATCGACTGCGACACCTACCGCGACACCCGCCAGATCGTGCCGTTGCCGTCTTCCGAGATCAGCAACGCGCCATCCTTGGCGACGGCGACACCAACCGGGCGTCCCCAGACCTCGGTGTCGTTGACGACGAAGCCGGTGACAAAATCCTCGTACTCACCGGTAGGCTTGCCGTCCTTCATCCTGACGCGGATGACCTTGTAGCCGGTACGCTTGGACCTGTTCCAGGAGCCATGCTCGGCGGCGAAGGCATCGCCGCGGTATTCGGCCGGAAAGTTGTTGCCCCGGTAGAAGGTCATGCCGAGCGAAGCCGAGTGCGACTGGATCAGCACGTCGGGAATGGTGACCTTGTCCTTCAGGTCCGGCCGCGCGCCGGCGTGGCGCGGATCCTCGTTGTCGCCGATATAGTACCACGGCCAGCCGTAGAACGCGCCTTCGCGGACGCTGGTGACGTAGTCGGGCACGAGATCGTCGCCGAGGCCGTCGCGCTCGTTGGTCGAGCACCACGGTAGTCCGCTCTGCGGCTCGATGGCGAGGCCGACGCAGTTGCGGATGCCGGTCGCATAAAGCTTCCGCTCCTTTCCCTCCGGCGTGAAGGAGAGCACGGCGGCGCGCCCCGCCTCATAGCCCCAGGCCGCGCCGAGCGGCTGCGCGCGCGCCCAAGCTTCCAGCCCGCCGGGCGGCTTGCCCATGCCTTCGGCGACATTGCCGGCCGAGCCGACCGAGACCAGCATGCGCTTGTTGTCCGGCGTGAAGACGATGTCGCGCGTGGAATGACCGGAGCCCTGCGACAGGTTCGTCACGACGATCTCCGGCTTGGCCGACGCCTTGAGATCGCCGGCGCGATAGGGAAAGCGCACGACGCTCTCGGAGTTCGCGACATAGAGCCATTGCGGATTGTCGCCGTTCGGGAAAAAGGCGATGCCGAAGGGCCGACTGAGGCCACTGGCAAAGGTCTCGTCGCTTGCGACCTTTCCGCCGCCTTCGCCCGGGCGCAGCGCGCGGATGCGCCCCGATCGGGTCTCGGCCACGAAGACGTCGCCGTTCGGCGCGACGCGGACGATGCGCGGACCCGACAGGCCTTCCGCGAACAGCTCGATTTTGAATCCCGGCGGCACAAGCGGCGCGCTGCCGGCCGGCCGCGCCACGACGCGCGAGGCATTGGCCACCGACGGCGACGCACCGGGCTTTGGAAGATCCTGCGGCCGGATCAACCTGACCGTGCCAGGCTTGTCGGCCTGCCAATTGCCGAAGGCATCCTTGCCTTGCAGCACGGTGTCTGCCCACGCGTTCGAATCCGCCGTGATCAGCAAGATCGCCGCGCATCCAAGATGTGTCTTCACGGTCTCCTCCCGGCCTGCCCTTTTCGACCAACCCCGTCAGGTCCAATCGTTCAGCGATCGCGCGATGCCGAATCGAACGTCAGCCTATGCCCGCAGGATGTGCATCACCTAGTGTCATCCTGCTGGAAAATCCTCGTGATCGGTGCGACACATTGTAGGGGCGCGACCGCGGACAGCGGTCATCAAAGCTGCGGCATCAGGAGCTGCGACTGACGGGGTCATCATGTGGGGATCCATCGTATCGGAATGGGCGAGCCTGATCCTGCGCTGGCTGCATGTGGTGGCCGCGATCGCCTGGATCGGCAGCTCGTTCTATTTCATAGCCCTCGATCTGAGCCTGAAGCCGAAGAGTGACCTGCCCGATGGCGTGCAGGGCGAGGCCTGGCAGGTCCATGGCGGCGGCTTCTACCGCATCATGAAGTATCTGGTGGCGCCCGCCCAGATGCCGGAGGAGCTCACCTGGTTCAAATGGGAGGCGTACACCACCTGGCTGTCCGGCTTCGCGCTGATGGTGGTGGTCTATTATCTCGAGGCCGACTTGTTCCTGGTCGACAAGTCCATCCTCGATCTCACGCCGCTTCAGGCCGGGCTGTTCAGCTTCTGCAGCCTCGCGCTGGCCTGGCTGCTCTATGAGGCCGCCTGCCGTAGCGGGCTTGCGCAACGCGAGCTTGGCTTTGCGATCGGCGGCTACATCTTCCTGGTCGGGCTCACTTTCGCCTTCACGCATGTGCTGAGCGGACGCGGCGCCTTCAACCAGATCGGGGCGATCATCGGGACCATCATGGTCGCGAACGTCTTCACGCTGATCATCCCCAACCAGAAGAAGATCGTCGCAGCGCTGGTCGCGGGGCAATCGCCCGATCCAAAGCTCGGCAAGGCCAGCAAGGAGCGTTCGGTCCACAACAACTATCTGACGCTGCCCGTCGTCGTGCTGATGATCAGCAACCACTATCCCCTGCTCTATGCCACCCGCTTCAACTGGATCATTGTCGCGATCATTCTGGCGCTCGGGCCGGTGATCCGGCACTTCTTCAACGAACGGCATGCCGGGCGCAAATCGCCGTGGTGGGTGTGGGGCGTTGCCGCTGCCGGCATGGTCGCGATCGGCTTTCTCTCCGCTGCCGGCCCGCGCGAGGCGAAGACAGCAGCGGTCGCGACGCCGACACTCGCCAATGTCGAGGAGATCGTGATGTCCCGCTGCAGCATGTGCCATGCGGCAGAGCCGGTCTGGGCCGGCATCGTCACCGCGCCGAAGGGCATCGTGCTCGACAGCACCGATCACATCCGGCGCAACATGAGGTTGATCGGACGCGTCGCTGCATGGTCAAGCGCGATGCCGCCGGGGAACATCACGGAGATGACCGGCGAGGAGCGCGCGATCCTCGCGACCTATATTGCACAGAGCGATCGCTGATCGTCACGAGCCGCGACGCGCCTGCTCGACCTTTTGCGGAAGGATTTTGCGCAAATCCAGCCGATTTCAAAATGACTTGAGCGCCTGTCCGGCGTAGATAGGGAACCGTTCGGCCGTGTAACCCGGCCCAAGAAAGTCGATTGGAGAAGTCGAATGGATTTGACACGCCTGGAAATCAACCGCCGCACCGCCCTGCTGACGTCGGCCGCGATCGCCGCCAATGTCATCAACCCGATGCGGGCGTTTGCGCAGGAAACCCCGAAGAAAGGCGGCGTGTTCAACGTCCATTACGGCGCCGAGCAGCGCCAGCTCAATCCGAGCATCCAGGCTTCCACCGGCGTCTACATCATCAGCGGCAAGATCCAGGAAAGCCTGGTCGACCTCGATGCCGACGGCAAGCCGGTCGGCGTGCTCGCCGAGAGCTGGGAGTCCTCGACCGACGGCAAGACCATCGCCTTCAAGCTGCGCAAGGGCGTCACCTGGCACGACGGAAAACCTTTCACATCAGCGGATGTCGAGTTCACCGCGATGAACATGTGGAAGAAGATCCTCAATTACGGCTCGACGCTCCAGCTCTTCCTCACTGCCGTCGATACGCCCGATCCGCAGACTGCGGTGTTCCGCTACGAGCGGCCGATGCCGCTCAACCTGTTGCTGCGGGCGTTGCCCGACCTCGGCTACATCTCGGCAAAGCATCTCTACGAGAACGGCGACATCAGGCAGAACCCGACCAACCTTGCGCCGGTCGGCACCGGCCCGTTCAAATTCGTCAAATACGAGCGCGGCCAGTACATCATCGCCGACCGCAACCCGGACTATTGGCGGTCGAACGCGCCCTATCTCGATCGCATCGTCTGGAAGGTGATCACCGACCGCGCTGCTGCGGCGGCGCAGCTCGAGGCCGGTGAGTTGCAGTACTGCCCCTTCTCGAGCCTGACGATCTCCGACATGGCGCGGCTGGGCAAGGACAAGCGCTTCGTCGCCACGACCAAGGGCAATGAAGGCAACGCCCGCACCAACACGATCGAGTTCAACTTCCGCCGCAAGGAACTGTCCGACATCCGCGTGCGCCGCGCGATCGCGCACGCGATCGACGTGCCCTTCTTCATCGAGAATTTTTTGGGTGATTTCGCAAAACTCGGCACCGGGCCGATCCCGTCGACCTCGACCGACTTCTATCCCGGTGCGGGCACGCCGCAATATCCCTACGACAAGGCCAAGGCGGCGGCATTGCTGGACGAAGCCGGCTTCAAGGCCGGCCCCGGCGGCGCGCGCTTCTCACTCAAGCTGTTGCCCGCGCCATGGGGCGAAGACATTTCTCTGTGGTCGACCTTCATCCAGCAGTCGCTGAAGGATGTCGGCATCACGGTGGAGATCGTCCGCAATGACGGCGGCGGCTTCCTCAAGCAGGTCTATGACGAGCACGCCTTCGATCTCGCCACCGGCTGGCACCAGTACCGCAACGACCCCGCGGTCTCGACCACGGTGTGGTACCGCTCCGGCCAGCCCAAGGGCGCGCCCTGGACCAACCAATGGGGCTGGGAGGACAAGCAGGTCGACACCACCATCGACAACGCCCTGACCGAGCTCGACGCCGCCAAGCGCAAGGCGCTCTACGCGGAGTTCGTCAAGGAGGTGAACACCGAGCTGCCGGTCTGGATGCCGATCGAGCAGATTTTCGTCACCGTGATCTCGGCCAAGGCTCGCAACCACTCCAACACCCCGCGCTGGGGTTCGTCGAGCTGGCACGATCTTTGGCTTTCCGCGTGAAGCGTTTTTCGTCAAGATGATGCCATGCGCATCCTGAGCCTTGCGGGGCGGCGGCTCGCCGCCTCGATCCCGACCCTGTTCCTGATCCTGATCGGCGTCTTCCTGCTGCTGCAATTCGCGCCGGGGGACACCGTCGACGCGTTGATGGCCCAGATGGGCGGCGGCGATGCCGCAACCGCCCGTGACTTGCGAAAATTCTACGGGCTCGATGTGTCGGTCCCGATGCAGCTCGCCAATTACCTCTGGCATCTGGTGCAGCTCGATCTCGGCTTCTCCTCGATCTACGGCAAGCCGGTCGCGACCGTGATCCTGGAGCGGCTGCCGCCGACGATTCTGCTGATGACGGCGTCGCTCTCCTTCGCCTTCTTCTTCGGCCTCGTGTTCGGGGTGATTGCCTCGCGCGCCGTCAACAAATGGCCGGATACGCTGATCTCGACGCTCGGCCTGATCTTCTATGCCACGCCCTCGTTCTGGTTCGGCCTGATGGCGATCGTGGTGTTCTCGATCTATTTGCAATGGCTGCCCGCCGGCGGCTTTGAGGATATCGGCCAGGTCCAGAGCGGTTTTTGGCGCGTGATCGATATCGCACGGCACCTGATCCTGCCGACACTGACGCTGGGCCTGATCTTCCTCGCCATCTACTTGCGCATCATGCGCGCCTCGATGCTCGAGGTGCTCAATCTCGACTATGTCCGCACCGCGCGCGCAAAGGGCCTGGACGAGACGCGCGTCGTCACGGGCCATGTGCTGCGCAACGCACTGCTGCCGATGGTGACGCTGATCGGCCTCCAGGCCGGTACCATGCTCGGCGGCTCGGTCGTGGTGGAAAGCGTGTTCTCGCTGCCCGGCCTCGGGCGGCTCGCTTATGAATCCGTGGTCCAGCGCGACCTCAACACCCTGCTCGGTATCGTCTTCGTCTCCGCGCTGCTCGTGATAACAGTCAACTTCGTCGTCGACCTCCTCTACGCGCGGCTCGATCCCCGCATTTCGGCGGAGGGCTGAGATGGACGCCGCAAAGCGCTACTTCCGCAGCCCCGCCGCCGTGATCGGCCTCGTGCTGCTGCTGGTCGTGATCGCGATGGCGCTCAGCGCCGGCATCCTTTTCCCGCGCGATCCGCTCGCGCTCGCGGGACGGCCGCTGGTCTGGCCGTTCACAAATCCGCGCTTTCCGCTCGGTACCGACAATTCCGGCCGCGACATCGCCGCCCAGATTTTTTACGGCTCGCGCATTTCGCTGCTGATCGGCGGCGTCGCGACCGCGATCGCGATTGCGATCGGCACGTTGATCGGCGCCTTCGCCGGCTACTATGGTGGCTGGGTCGACAATATCCTCATGCGCATCACTGAGGCCTTCCAGACGCTGCCGAATTTCGTGCTGCTCCTGGTGTTCGTTGCCGTGTTCGGCTCGACGCTGACGACGGTGACCATTGCCATAGGAGTGGTGTGCTGGCCGGCCCCGGCACGGCTGACCCGCGCGGAATTCCTGTCGCTGCGCAACCGCGAATTCGTGCAGGCCGGCCGCACGCTCGGCATGAGGGACCTCCAGCTCATCCTCGGCGAGATCCTGCCCAACGCACTGCCGCCCGTGATCGTCTATGCCAGCGTGCTGATGGCGCTCTCGATCCTCCTGGAAAGCGCGCTCGCCTTCCTGCGCCTCTCCGATCCCAACGTCGCCTCCTGGGGCAATCTCATCGGCCTCGGGCGCGACGTGCTGCGCGTGCAGTGGTACGTCTCGGCGATTCCCGGTATCGCCATCCTCGTCACCGTGCTCGCGGTCTCCCTGGTCGGCCAGGGCCTGAACGATGCGCTCAATCCGAGGCTGAAGAGCCGATGAGTGAGGCCCCGATCCTGTCGCTCGAAGGTCTGAGCGTCCGCCTGCCCAAGGGTGCCGATCGCACACACGCACTCGACGATGTCTCTCTGTCGATCGCCTCCAACGAAATCCTCTGCGTCGTCGGCGAATCCGGCTCCGGCAAGTCGATGATGGCCAATGCCGTCATGCGGCTGCTGCCGAACGAGGTCAAAATCGAGACCGGCCGGATGATGTTCGATGGCCGCGACCTCTGCGCCGCGACACCGGCCGACATGCGCGAGGTGCGCGGCGCCGGCATCGCCATGATCTTCCAGGAGCCGATGACCGCGCTCAATCCGTTGCGCACGATCGGCGACCAGGTGGCCGAGATGTTCTCGGTGCACACAAAACTCTCCAAGGCCGAGATCAACGCCCGCGTCCTGGCCCTGCTGGCCGACGTCCGCATCCCCGATCCCAAGACGGCGGCAAAGGCCTATCCGCACGAGCTCTCCGGCGGCCAGCGCCAGCGCGCCATGATCGCCATGGCGCTCGCGCTCGATCCAAAGCTGCTGATCGCGGACGAGCCGACCACCGCGCTCGACGTCACGACGCAGGCGCAGATTTTAAAAC
The DNA here is from genome assembly GCF_024758505.1 of Bradyrhizobium arachidis. Lineage (NCBI taxonomy): Bacteria > Pseudomonadati > Pseudomonadota > Alphaproteobacteria > Hyphomicrobiales > Nitrobacteraceae > Bradyrhizobium > Bradyrhizobium arachidis. The sequence goes on from NZ_CP077970.1 coordinate 6,719,129, forward strand.
TGATCCGCGACCTCCAGCAGCGCAAGAAGACCGCCGTCCTGTTCATCACCCACGATTTTGGCGTCGTCGCCGAGATCGCCGACCGCGTCGTGGTGATGCAGCACGGCAAGATCGTCGAGCAAGGCACGGCAGACGAGGTGCTAAAGCACCCGACGCACGCCTACACAAAACAGCTCATCGCCGCCGTGCCGCCGCTGAAGGCTCCGCCGCCGCGGCCGCTGTCGCCGGACAACATCCTCACCATCACCAATGTCTCCAAGACCTATCGCACCGGCGGGTTTCTCCGCCGTGGCGCGCGTGTTACGGCCGCAGTCAAGGACGCGACGCTCCATCTGCCGCGCGGCGCGACGCTCGGCATTGTCGGCGAATCCGGCTCCGGCAAGTCGACGCTGGCGCGCTGCATCGTGCGGCTGATCGACCCCGACAACGGCGCGATCCTGCTCGACGGCAAGGATTGGGCGAAAATGCCGCGCGACGAGGTGCGCCGCGAGACGCAGCACATCCAGATGGTGTTTCAGGATCCCTTTGCTTCGCTCAATCCGCGGCGCAAGGCGGCCGAGCTGGTCGCGCAGGGCCCGATCGTCCATGGCACGCAGCGTGCTGTCGCGATTGCAGAAGCCAAAAAGCTGTTCGAACTGGTCGGACTCGATCCCTCCGCCGGCGACCGCTTTCCGCATGAATTCTCCGGCGGCCAGCGCCAGCGCATCGGGCTCGCGCGGGCGCTCGCCCTGAAGCCGGACGTCTTGGTCGCGGACGAGCCGGTGTCGGCACTCGACGTTTCCGTGCAGGCACAGGTGCTAAAACTGCTCGGCGAGCTGCGCGAGCGGCTTGGCCTCTCCATCGTCTTCATCACCCACGATCTACGCGTTGCCGCGCAGGTCTGCGACCTCGTCGCCGTGATGAAGGAAGGCGAGATCGTCGAGCACGGGCTGGTCGCCGACGTGTTCGGCCGGCCCCAGCATCCCTACACGCAGGCGCTCATCGCCGCCGTGCCCGGCGGTGAGTTTGCCCGGGAGCACGATGCGGCGGGATGAGGTTCCTGCTACCGCGAGCGGCGCGAAGCAAGGAAATACTCCGCCCATCGCAGCAACTCGAAGCGGTCGCCCTTGACCAGCTCCTGCGCATCGCGTTGCCGGTAAAGCACCAGCATCCAGGGTGCGATCTTGCGCAACAGGCCATGGGCCACATACGTCACCGGCTCCGTGAAAGGCAGCGCCAGCTGGTTTTCCGGCACGCCCTGCACGGCCCGCGCCAATTCGCGGCCGAGCGGCATCGTCAGCGCCACGGCGCGACCGTTACAGCCGGTCCAGCCATAGGCGTTCGGGCCGAGACGATGGATGCGCGGCAGGAAGTCCGCAGTCATGCCGACATAGCCGTTCCAGACATAATCGAACGAGACATCGCCGATCTGCGGCCACAGCCGCTGCAGCCGCTCGGTCACGCGCGCCTTGATGCGCTCGACCTTGTTACCGGGACCAAGCACCGCACCGCCGGTGATGAGCCGGTTGCGCGCGTCGTAACGCGCGAAATAGAGTTCACCATGGGTATCCGACATCGCCTGCCGTCCCGGGATGATGGTCTTGCGGACGTTGTCGGACAGAGGCTGCGTCGACATCTGCCATGACAGCACCGGCATTACTTCGTGCGCAATTTCGGGCACCAGCGACTGCGCGAACTCGCCGCTATAGGCGTTGGTCGCCATGACCAGCGCGCGGCCGGAAATCTCGCCCTTGTCAGTCTTGACCAGCCAACGATCGCCGCGGCGCTCGAAGCTTGTGGCCGGCGAGCGCGCATAGATGCGCGCGCCGAGGCCGAGCACGGTGCGCGCCAGCCCACGCGCCAGAGCGAGCGGATTGATGTGACCGCCGGTCCTGTTCCAGAAGCCGCCATACCAGGCGTCCGAGCCGAGCATGTCGCGCATCTGCTCGCGCGACATGAGCTCGACCGGCGCGCCGAATTTCGACCATTGCTGCACGCGCCGTTCCGCGATTTTGATGCGCCCAGGCGAATGCACCGGCTGAACCCATCCGGCCTGCTCCCCCTCGGCGTCGATGTTGTAGCGCCGCGTCAGGTCGAACAGATAGGACGCGCTGTCGCGCAGCAGGCCGACAAAGCGTTCTCCGGCCGCGCCGTGCCGCGCAATGATATCCTCCGGATCCGGCCGGGACAGCGTCGGGATCACCTGGCCGTTGTTGCGGCCCGAGGCGCCCCAACCTGGCTCCGCGGCCTCGACGATCGCGACATCGACGCCGGCTTCACGCAAATGCAGCGCCGTCGACAAACCCGTGAAACCGCCGCCGACCACGACCACGTCGGCGGTCTGCGCACCGACGAGCTCCGGCAATTCTGGCCCCTGCGGCGTCACGGCCGCCCACAGCGAATCCGGCCAGTTCACGGGTGAAGTCTGCATCATCATTCTTCCCAGTCGTCATGAGATAGCGCATCTGCGACAGCCGCAGTTGACACCGGCTTGCAGGTGCGTTGTCGTATCTCACAGCTTAATCCATCCATTCATGCCGGGGAAAGAGATGGCACTCAAGAACGTCATTGGCATCGACCACGCCGTGGTCATGGTGAAGGACCTCGACAAGGCCGCAGACAACTACAAACGGCTCGGCTTCACGGTCTCGCCGCGCGGCACCCACAGCGCGCATATGGGATCAGGCAACTACACCATCATGTTCGATCCGGACTACATGGAATTGCTCGGTGTGCTTGCTGCGACAGAACATAATGCTCCGGCGCGCGCCTTTCTCGAAAAGCGCGGCGAAGGCATCGAGCGCATTGCGTTTACGGCGGTCGATTCCACAGCCGGCGCCGAGGAAATCCGCGCCAAGGGCTTTCCGCCGGTCGGGCCGGTCGATTTCGAACGTCCGGTGACACTGCCTGATGGCACTGTGTCGGCCGCCAAATTCCGCGTCTTCCAGTGGCCGGTCGCGGAGGCGCCGGGCGGCGTGCGCATCTTCGCCTGCCAACACAAGACGCGCGAGACGGTATGGATCCCCGAACTGATGACGCACGCCAATGCCGCGAAGCGGCTGAAGCAGGTGCTGATCGCATCGCCCGAGCCCGCGAAAGACGCCGCGCATCTGTCGCGCCTGATCGACCGCGAAACGAAAGCCGAAGCCGACGGCGCTGTCACGGTGCCCTCCGGCGGCGACCGCGCGGACTTCGTCTTCCTGACACGCGACCAGCTCGGCAAGCGTTATTCCGGCGTATCGCTCGACGGCATTCCGGAACGAGGCGGTGCGGCGCTGGTGCTCGTCAGCGGCGATCTCGCGGCCACCGAGAAGGCGCTCGGCGCGGCCGCCGTGCGCAGCGGGTCCGCAATCTGCGTGCCGCCGGCAAAGGCCAACGGCACCCTGCTGGCCTTCATTGCAGCGTAGTTGAGCTAATTCTTTAACAAGCTTTTACCCCGGCGGCTCTAGATTGGAGCCGATCAAGCCACCGGGGCCAAAGTCATGTTTAGGGAAGGCACGCCGATCGCGTATGACGCGCCGGCCGAACTGAAGAAGTGGCCCTCGCTCAAAGGCGAGCGGCTTAGGGATCGCGGCCCGCCCTATATGGTCTACAACGGCACGCTCGCCGATTGCGTCCGCGAGCTCCTTGCAAAGCCCATCAAGGGCATCTCGCTTTATGACATCATGACTAGGCCGCAGGCCGCGTTCGAGGAAGGCGTGCTCTCACCGGGCGATGCCGCCGAGATCGCGATGCGTAGGGATTTTCCGAAGGACTGATTGCACGCCTGTCGCTTCCCAGGCGCTTCGCGCTGCCAAAGACCATGACGTCGCCATGATCTTTGGGAGCGATCACGGGGTATGTAGACCTCCGGTTGCCAATCGTGGCCCGTAGCAGTAGCCTCTCCGGCAGGGAGGCATCGCAGTTCGCGCTCAGATGCAGAGCGTTGACCCGTCACTGAGCTGCCCATTGCGAAGAGCTTCCTCCAGCTGCCGGTCATGCGACCGCTTCAACGGAGGACGAAATATGTCGATCCCGAGCAAGTTCGAACGCAGCCTCCTTAGCCACGACGAATACGAGACGATCTCCCTCACGCATCATCCCGCAATCTATGATGTCGAGCCCACCAAGCTTGCGGACATGCAATCACGCCTGCGCAAGATGCGCGACAAGGAGCAAACACTCGGCCGGCAGAAGCGGCGCGAGACGCGCGGAAAGCGCGAAGCGCGCGGCGCGAGCTTCCCTGGAACCGCTGAACGACCGTCGCAGCGCAAGCAGGTCTTTGCCGCAGCACTGAAGCGGGTCAACCGGGAACTCCGGCGTCTTCACAATCTGGAAACCCGCACCGCCCATGTAGACGCGGCGCGAAAGGCTCTCGCTTTGCGTCGAGCCGCGAACTTCATTCCCTACCCGTCTGCGGGATCTGCCGGCAACGAAGGCATGGTGCCGCGCCCGAGCATGCGCCGAAGAAAGATCGTCACCGGCGCAAGAATCGGACGCGTGTCGCAGGCAACGAAAGTCGCACAAGCAAGAAGCGATACGCGAGGTGCTTGAGCTTGCGCCGATATCCCCGAAAGACTGTCGGGCTCGCGAACGCCTCGCAACTGAATCCGTAGTAGTGCGGGGCTATTCGCAGGAATCATCTGCCGTTCCATGAGGGAACAGCAAAGATCGCAGCTTCGCCGCAATCGACTCACTAAAAAGTCTCCATCACAGGTGCATTAGCCGACTGTTTACCAACAGTTAAGGCCTGCCCGGAAAATGCGATTTGTCGTCGCGGCGCTTGCCGCGTTTCTTGTTCTGATGCTCGATCTCGACGGCCCGTCCGATCAGGTCTCGATCACCTCATCCCAACTCTCCCACAGCCCTATATCGCAAGCCTTTCTGAACGCCATTTCCTTGAAGGACATGGCGCGCTTCGAAAGCGCGGAGGCTAGCGAGGAGCCCAGCGCATCATCGCAGGACGAACAGCGCGATGACGTTTCGCAAGCGACAGAACCCGAGGCTGAGCCTGCACAGGTATCTGCCCAGGAGACGTTCTGCCACGCCTTGCGCGAAGCCGCCGAGACAAGCGGAATCCCCGTGCCGTTCTTTGCGCGCCTGCTGTGGCAGGAGAGCCGCTTCCGCTCCGACGAAGTCAGCCACGCCGGTGCACAGGGCGTCGCGCAATTCATGCCGGAGACCGCCGCGGAAGTCGGGCTCGACGATCCCTTCGACCCCATGAAGGCATTACCGGCGTCCGCAAAATTGCTGAGCAAGCTGCGCGACGATTTCGGCAATCTCGGCCTTGCCGCGGCCGCCTACAACGCCGGGAGCGGCCGCATCCAGAAATGGCTGGCGAGGCAAAGCGAGTTGCCGCGCGAAACGCGCGACTATGTGCGGATCATCACGGGCACCAAGGCCGAAGACTGGACCGTGGAGTCCGACACCCTCGCGATTCGCGTCGACCTGCCCCGCGAAGCCCCGTGCGAGGGCGTCGGCGGCCTCTCCAAAACGCGGGACGTGACGTTCGTCCGGGCGTTCATCACACCGTCCATGACGGCGATCATCCGCAAGGCCGAGGCCATGCAACTGGCGACACGGTTGACGGCCAACCGCGCACGCAAGCGGCTCGTGCTGTTGCTGAAGAAGGGCAAGGCGCGCAGCATGATCGCGGCTCGCGCCGCCGGAAAGGGCGCGAAGAGCCGCCCCATCCATCTTGCCTCGCGCGCGCGCTCGTCCGGTTAACGCGACGCGATCCTCACACTGGCTTCTCGTCGTCCGTCACCGGCGATGTCACGACGAGGAAGACGAGATCGACGAGCCCGGAATTCGAGATCGCATGCTCGACGCCGGGCGGCAGGAAGATCACGTCGTGCTTGCGCACGACATGGTTCTTCCCCGCGATCTCCATCAGCCCCTCACCTTCGAGCACGTGATAAACCTGCTCCTGCACCTTGTGATGGTGGCGCGCGACATAGGCCATCGGCTGGTACATCGAGATGCGATAGTCGATGTGCCGTGAGCCGGAGTTCTCCGGCATCACCAGCGGCTTCGAAAGCGCCCCGCCAAAGTGGTTGGGAAATTCGCGCCAGGGCACTTCGGCGATGTTGCGGATGAAGGCGCCGTTGCTTTCTTGAGCCATGATCGAGCTCCGTTGCGTTTGCATCAGTTCACGAGCGCGCCGCCGTCGATATAGGCGATCGATCCCGTCGCAAATCCATTGGCCATGAAACTCACGATTTGCTGTGCGATATCCTCACCCGCGCCGACGCGCCGGACCGGCAACGAGGCCGCGATCCTGTCCAGCATCTCGCGTCGTGCCGCCTCCGGCATTGCGGCGCGGATCGGGGTATCGATCACGCCGGGCGACACGGCGTTGACGCGTACCGGCGCCAGATCGAGTGCCAGCGCGCGCGCAAGCGACTCCAGCGCGCCGTTCGCCGCGCTGATGATGGCCGAGTTCGGCCGCGGTCGCACGCTGAGAAAACCCGTGACCAGCGTCAGCGAGCCGCCCGGGCGGATATCGGCCTCGCGCGCTACGCGCCAGGCGCCCCAGAATTTCCCTTCCATTGTCGCCCGCACGTCATCCATCGCCACCGTCTTGAACGGTCCCGTCTTGAGCTGGGCCGCGGTCAGCACGACGTGATCGACTGGTCCGATGCGGCGAAACAGGTCCGCAACGCTCTGATCGCTGGTGACGTCGGCCGGAATCGCGATCACGTTCAGCCGCTCAGCCACCGCATCGAGCTTCGCCGCGTTGCGCGAGGCGATGATCACGTCGGCGCCCTGCTTCTTCGCGAGTTCAGCCGTTGCAAGGCCAATGCCGGATGAGCCTCCGACCACGACGACTTTCTTGCCAGCAAGCATCATCTTGTATTCCCCGAGCTCATATCCGTTGATTTGGGCGAGCCAGTCTCAGCCCGGTTGAAAGCGCGTGCCGATGCTGGCCTTGCTCTGGCCGAGGCCCGGCAATTCCCACACGCCGGCACCGGCGGGATTGACATCAGCGGCAATGTCGACGTCGATCAGATACGGCTTGTTGGCGGCGATACCCTTCCGAATCGCCTCGCCGATGTCGCCGGCGCGATCGACCCGCACGCCCTCGACGCCGCAGGAGCGCGCCATCGCCGCGAAATCCGGATTGTACCGCTCGCCTGTCTCCGGGTGCTTGAAATCGGTCGCAAGTTCGCGCCCGCCGAGATAGCCGCGCTGCAGGCCGCGGATCGACGCATAGGCGTAGTTGTTCCAGACCACCCAGACCACAGGCAGATTGTATTCGACCGCGGTGCCCAGCACGTTGGCGTGCATGAAGAACGCGCCATCACCGCACACCGACACGCAGGGACGATCGGGCGCTGCGAATTTCGCGCCCATCACGCCGGCGACGCCAAAGCCCATCGGACCAAAGCCCATCGAGCCGATCAGCGAGTCCGGCCGCTTCGGCTTGCAGAAGCCGAGCAGCCAGTTGTGGTGCACGCCGATGTCGGAGACGAGGATGGTGTCCTCCGGCAGCGCCTTGTCGATCTCGACGGCGGCGCGCTGCGGATTGATCGGCGTGGAGTCGTCGGAAAAGCCTGGTGCGACGAACTTGTCCCACTCCTTGCGGTAACCATCGATCTGCGCCAGCCACTTCTTGCGCGCGTCTTCCTTCTTGCCGAGGCTGTCGCGGCGATCGAGTTCGGCATGAACCTGGCGCAGGAAGGTGCGGACATCGGCCATCAGGCCGAGCGCGACCGGATAGTTGCGGCCGATTTCCTCGGGATCGATATCGACGTGGATCAGTCTCGTCGGCGGGATAGTGAAGGAATAGCCGGGAATCCACGAGCTCGAGGTGCGATCGTCGAAGCGCACGCCGAGCGCGAGCAGCACATCGGCCTGCCGTGTCGCGTGGTTGGCCTGATAGTGTCCGGCGCGCGCGACAAGCCCGAGCGCGAGCGGATGGTTGACGTCGAGCGCGCCGAGGCCGGAGGCCGATGCCGCAACCGGGATCTGCAGCCGCTCGGCGAGCCGCCGCAACTCTTCGGCCGCGCCGCCGTAACGCACGCCCTGCCCGACCAGCATCACCGGTCGCTCGGCCGCGAGCAGCATGTCGACCGCCTTCACGACGCCTTCGGGATCGGCGCCGCAGCGGCTGGAAATGTTCGCATTCCATTCGATCGCCTTCGGCGCTTCCTCCGCGGCCGGTTCCATGAAGACGTCGAAGGGCACGTCGACTACGACCGGCCCGGGCCGTCCCGTGATCATGGTCTTCCAGGCTTGCCGCACCGCGAGCGGCACCATCTCGCCGCGCGTCGGCTGAAACACTTTTTTGCAGATCGAGCGCACGGTCGAGGGGAAGTCGGCCTGGTAGTGCCGGTACATCTCCTGGAACGCGCCGCGATTGAACTGGCTGGTCGGCACGTTGCCAGTGATCGCCATGAACGGCACGGAATCGAGATAGGCGTTGGCGAGCGAGATCGGCAGGTTCGCCGAGCCCGGACCGCAGGATGTGAAGGTCGCGGTCGGCCGGCCGGAGACGCGATAGTAGACGTCGGCCATGAAGCCGGCGACGCTCTCATGGTGCACGGAGATGGTCTTGATATCGGACGAACGCTCGTACAGCGCGTCGATGAGCTGGATATTGCCGTGGCCGCACAGGCCGAACACCTGCGGCACCTTCTCCTGGATCAGATAGTCGACAATGACCTGCGCGCCATTGAGCATGTTTCGCGACATCAACTCGTCTCCCTGCGGCCCGGCGACTTCTTATGCGCCGATGCGAAAGAGCGCGGCAGGTCGCCAATTGAGCCGCGGGCACCCTATTTCTCATAATGCTGTACGTCAATTTATATTGTGATACGCTATCTCGAAGACTTTGCGCAAAGAGCGACTCCTGCGGCGCGCCCTGCGCATGATACGTTCAACAGCTCACGCCACGCGGATTCGCCACAGGGGGCCTTTTCCTTGAGATCGCGCACCAAGACCAAGACAAGCGACAAGCCGAGTGAGAAGACCGGAGAGAAGCCGGCGGCCGCACGCAAAGCCGCGATCGCCGAACTTGTCCCGCAAGCCGGTCAGGACGATGACCCCGAGGATCGGCAGCGCGGCGGCGGCGTCCAGTCGCTCGGCCGTGCTTTCTCCATTCTCGAAGAGGTGGCGCGGCATCGCGAGGGCATCGGTCTTGCCGAACTCAGCAAGCTCGTCGGCCTGCATAATTCGACGACCTTTCACCTCGCGAAGACGCTGGTGTCACTCGGCTATCTCCGCCAGGAGAAAGACAACAAGCGCTACCGCGTCGGCCGGCCACTGTTTGCACTTGCGGCCAGCGCGCTCGACGAGATCGAGATGGTGAATGTCGCGACCCCTGTGCTCGAGGATCTCTCGCGCGAGACCGGCGAAAGCGGCCATTTTGCGGTGCGCATGGGCGATGCCGTCGTCGTCATCGCGCGCACCAGCGGACCCGGTGCGTTTCAACTGACCGACCGCGTCGGCGTGGTGCGTCCCGCCCATTGCACAGCGCTGGGCAAGATCATCCTGGCTTCGCTTCGCCCCGAACAACTCAAGCGCTTCATCGATCGCGCCGAGCTAAAGCCGTCGACGCCAAAATCCATCACCGATGCCGGCGTGTTGACGCGCGAGATCGCCGAGGTGCAACGCACCGGCGTAGCCTTCGACGATGGCGAGTTCAATCCCGAAGTCCGCTGCGTCGCGGTGCCCGTCACCGATTTCACCGGCAAGGTGATCGGCGCGCTCGGCATTTCCGGCCCGATCTGGCGGCTGTCGAACCAGGCACTGCATGCAAGCGCGCAGGTCGTGCAGGCCGCGGCAAACCGCCTCTCCGCCGAATTCGGCGCCAAGCCCGTCGCCTCCAAGGCAGTTGCGAAAAAGGTCTGAGCCGCACGCAAGCGGCGATTTTGCCGGTTGACACCGGCAATGGCGTTCGGGATTATCCTCCAGCATTAGAAAAGTGCCTCTCACAATATCGCATATTGAAGAGAGACCACGATGCACCCGGGAGGAAACACTAGATGACCCGCACCAGCCGACGAACTTTGTTGAAGGGGGGCGCGGCTTTCGCCGGCGCTTCAGCGCTCGGATTTCCCGCGATCGTCAGCGCACAGGCGGAGAAGATCCGGATCGGGCATCTGACGCCGCTCACCGGATTTCTCGGCGTGATCGGCTCTTACGCGCAGCTTGGGGTGAAGCTTGCCGCGGAGGAGATCAATGCGGCCGGCGGCATCATGGGCAAGCAGATCGACCTGTTGTCGGAAGACTCGATCAACCCGGCGACCGCCGCGACCAAGGCGCAGCGCATGATCGAGCAGGATGGCGCGGTCGTGCTGCTCGGCGAGATCTCGTCGGCGTCCTCGCTGACCATCATGCAGGTCGCCGAGCGCAACAAGAAGGTGTTCTTCTCGACCGGCGCACGCTCCGACGCGCTGCGCGGCAAGAATTGCAACAAATACTCGTTCCACTGCGACATCCCGAACACGGTGATGGTCAACGCGGTCGGCACGGCGCTGTCGCAGAAGGGCATGGTGAAGGGCAAAAAATTCTTCACGCTGACTGCCGACTACATCTTCGGTCATGACCTCCTGAAGGCCGCAAAAGCCTTCTTCGGCACGCATGATGCGACGCTGATCGGCGATGAGTTGATCGCGACTGACGTGACCGATTTCAGCCCGTATCTGCTCAAAGTGCGGCAGGCGAAACCCGATGTCGTGTGCTGCAACCTCGCCGGCAACCAGGTCACCAACCTCGTCAAGCAGTATGCGGAGTTCGGCTTCCCCTATCCGCTGGTCGGCTTCAACCTCAACACCGGCGACGCCTGGGCGGCGGGTGCCGGCAATCTCAGCGGCACCTGGCCGACGGTCTGGTATCACACGTTGGACAATCCGGCCTCGAAAGCGTTCGTCGCCGCCTTCACCAAAAAATACGGAAAGCCGCCGGAGAACCACGCCTGGATCGACTACGTCACGCTGAAACTCTTGGCCGAAGCGATCAACACGACGAAATCGACCGACAGCGGCGAGCTGATCGGCTATTTCGAGAAGCAGGCGCAGTTCGACATTGGCAAGGCGCGAAAGGCCTATTTCCGCTCCTGGGATCACCAGCTCGTGCAGGAGGCCTATCCCTTCACAGTGAAGCCAAAAGACCAGATGAAGGACCAATGGGACATGCTGGTGCTCGGTGACGCCGTGCCCGTTCCGAACGAACCGCTGGAGTCGATCTATCCGACGAGGGAACAGAACCCCTGCGAGATGAAGGCCTGAAGCCGCGCCTTTCGCGCGGGTAACGGACCCCAGATGCAATTCGCGTTCTTGCTGGAACAGGTGGTGAATGGCCTCGTGCTCGGCGGCTATTACCTCCTCATCGCGCTCGGGCTGTCGCTGATCTTCTCGGTCGGCGGCATCGTCAACCTCGCGCATGGCGCCTTCTACGCGCTCGGGGCCTATGTCTTCGTCGAGATCGTCCGCTATACGGGCTTTGGTGCTGCGGTCATCGTCTCGCCGATCGCGGTCGCCCTGCTCGGCATCCTCTTTGAGCGCTTCATCCTGCGCCGCTTCTACACCGCCGATCCGATTTTGAGCCTGCTCGTCACTTTCGGGCTGGCAATGGTCGCAGAACAAGCGATCCGCATGATCTGGGGCGCGGCGCCGGTGTCGGCCGAGATCCCGCAAAGTTTGCGCGGCTCGATCTTCGTCGGCGATTTCCTGTTCTCGCGCTATCGCCTGCTGATCCTGGCGGTCGTCGCCGCCGTGCTGGTCGGGGTCTGGCTGCTGCTGCACAAGACCTCATTCGGACGCGTGGTGCGCGCCGGCATCCAGCGGCCCGACATGGTCGCAGCACTCGGCATCCGCCTGCAGCCCTACATGACCGCGATCGTGATGCTCGGTGTCGGCATGGCCGCGCTCGGCGGCGCGTTCTTCGCACCGATCACGACGGTGCACCCCGCGATGGGCGCCGACATCATGACGGTCGCCTTCGTCGTCGTCGTGATCGGCGGGCTCGGCAGCTTTTGGGGCGTGATCATCGCCGCGCTCCTCGTCGGCGTCATCAGAGGCATTGCCATCCATTTCGAGCCGGCGGCCGGCGAAGCCTCGATCTACATTTTGATGTTTCTGGTGCTGCTGGTGCGCCCGCGCGGCCTGCTCGGCGAACGCATCGAGAAATTTGAATGAAACGCGCCTCCGCTATCGACAAGCTCAAGCCGCTGCTGATCGCGGCGGCAGCGGTGATCGCCCTGCCCTTCGTGCTGCGCGCGCTCGGCTTGTCCTTGAACACCGGGACCTGGGTGGTCGGGCTTGCGATCGCAACCATGGGGCTCAATCTCTGCATTGGCTATACCGGCCTCGTCTCCTTCGGCCACAGCACCTGGTTCGGCGTCGGCGCCTATGCGGCGGGCTTGATCCAGCTCCGCTATTTTCCGGGCCAAATCTGGCTGCCGCTGCTGCTCTCGACCGTCGTGGTCGCGGCGAGCTCGACCGTGATCGGCATGCTGATCCTGCGCCGTCGCGGCGTCTATTTTTCGCTGCTGACGCTGGCGCTGGCCGCGCTCGTCTACACCACCGCGTTCCGCTGGACGAGCCTGACCGGCGGCGAAGACGGCCTCGGCGGGTTGAAGCGCGGCCATGTCGGACCGTTCGATCTGGACAATGCGCTCGCCTACTACGTCGTCGTCGCGGTGATCGCGCTCGCCGTGCTCTATGTGCTGCTGCGGCTGGTGCGCGCGCCGTTCGGCCATGTGCTGGTCGCGATCCGCGAGAACCAGCTCCGCGCGACGTTTCAGGGCTATCCGGTCGAGCGCTACAAGCTCGCGGTGTTCGTGATCTCGGCGGTCGTGACCGGGATCGCCGGCGCGCTGATCGGCTTCCTCAACTATCTGGTCTCGGCCGAGGCCGTCTCGGTGCCGTTCGCCGGCGAGCTGCTCGCGATGGTCGTGATCGGCGGCATGCGCAGCATGCTGGGGCCCGCGCTGGGGGCGCTGTTCTTCATCCTGTTCCGCGAGCTGTTCTCGATCTGGACGTCGAACTGGCTGTTCTGGTTCGGAATCACCTTTGTTGCCTTCGTGATGTACTCGCCAAATGGGCTCGTCGGCATCGGCGCGCTGGTCATGCGCCGCTTCCGCCCTGCGCCGGAAGAAACGGCGGCCATGAGCCGGCGCAAGATCTATGAGGGCCTGCCGTTGCCTGCCTTCCTGCGGCCGAAGGCGCTGACGGGCACCGTGCTCGAGGTCAGCGGCGTCTCAAAAAAGTTCGGCGGCATCCGCGCCGTGCACGATGCGAGCATCACGGTCGGTGCAGGCGAGATCCACGCGCTGATCGGGCCGAACGGCGCCGGCAAGACCACGCTGTTCAACCTCGTCTCCGGCCTCTACCCGCCCGACCAGGGCACGATCCGCCTCAACGGCAAGAGCATTGCGGGCGTGCCGTCGGACCTGATCTGCCACCAGGGGCTGGCGCGCTCGTTCCAGATCACCAACCTGTTTCGCGGGCTTACCATCTACGAGAATTTGCGGCTGTCGCTGCAGGCGCGCCGGGCGATGCGCTTCAACATCTGGAACGATATCGACGCCTATAGCGAGATCCACGCCGAGACCGCCGAACTGGTCAAATTCCTTGGCCTCGAAGGCATCGAGGAGATCGAGGGCGGCGAGCTGTCCTATGGCGGGCAGCGGCTGGTCGATCTCGGCATTGCGCTCGGCTCGAAACCGCAGGTGTTGCTGCTCGACGAACCGCTCGCGGGGCTGGCTGCTGCCGAGCGCGAGCGCGTCTCCAACCTCGTCAAGAACATCGCGGCCAATATTCCGGTACTGATCGTCGAGCACGACATCGACCGCGTGCTCGGCTTCTCGCAAACCGTCACCGTGATGAACCAGGGCGAGGTGCTGATGTCGGACTGCCCGAAGGCGGTGCGATCAGACATCCGCGTGCAGGAGATCTATACCGGCAAGGGCATCCCCGCTGTCGAGCATCAGCGCAGCGCGGAGCAGGCGGCGACGGCTGCCGAGGTCTTGCGCTTCGAGCACGTCAACACCTTCTACGGCAAAAGCCACATCCTCAACGACGCCTCGCTCGACGTCCGCGACGGCGAGATCGTCGCGCTGCTCGGCCGCAACGGCGCCGGCAAGTCGACGCTCCTCAAGACGATTGCCGGCCTGGTGCCTGCGCAATCGGGCCAGATCGACTATCGCGGCACGAACATCGCGCAGCTCGCAGCGCCGGATATCGCGCGCCGCGGCATCGGCTATGTGCCGCAGGGCCGCGGCCTGTTCGCGGGCATGACGGTGCGGGAGAACCTCGCGCTCGGCCGGCTCGCCCGCAAGACCGACGGCAGCGACGGCGTGGTCTGGGACGAGGAGCGCATCCTCAACACCTTTCCGCGGCTGAAGGAGCGCATGAACGTCGCGGCCGATTATCTCTCCGGCGGCGAGCAGCAGATGGTTGCGGTCGCGCGTGCGATGTCGGGCAATGTCCGCCTGCTGCTGCTCGACGAGCCGTTTGAGGGCCTCGCGCCGGCCGTGACGCTCGAGCTGTTCAAAGTGTTCGACCAGCTCCGGCGGCACATGTCGATCGTGATCGTCGAGCACAATCTCGACCTCGTGCTCGCGCTTGCCGACCGCGTCTTCGCGCTGGAGCGCGGCGCGGTGTTCCACCAGGGCCCAGCCGCGCCGCTGCTCACCGACCTCAACTACCGCAAGCAGATCCTCTGGCTGTAGCGACGGCCGCGGGCTCTCCGGCCAAAGCATCGAAACAACCCCATGCACAGTAGCCAATGAGGCGGCGCGCAAAGTTTTGCGGATTTTGCGAATTCCACTTGACACGTCGGGCAAATCGGGTGCATTCTGCCAGCATCGCACGATCCGTATGGCGCTTCCCGCGTCACGGTGATCGCTTGATGCGATCGCACGCGAAAATCCACATCGATAGTTGACGTTACGCCGGTTCGCTGCAGCACGCGGTTCGCCTTGGGTGGTTGTGCCCTGGCGATCGCCGCCTCGCGCCTGCACGGCCAAACCCCAAGGACAAAACACATGGAAAGGACACCGACATGACCACAGCTTCCGTCCTCAACGCCGCGGCTGCGACGACCCTGCCCGATCGAACCACGGCAAGTGAGGTCCCGCAGATCAGATTTTCGTCGCGCGGATTTGCGATCGACCATCCGGATGCGGAGGCCGGCGAGCGGCTGATGATGGAGGCGCTCGGGGTCCCTGACCGCGAAGCGATGCATGGCATCCTCACGCAGTTGGTCAAGGCCAGCGTCAAAGGGCGAAAGCCCGACAAGACCGACCTCGCCATGATGATTTCGATGGTGAAGAGCATCCAACCGAGGGATGCCATCGAGGCCATGCTGGTGGCGCAGATGGTCTGCGTGCACGTCACGGCGATGCGAAGCGCCTATCGCCTCGCAGGCGCCGACGAGATCGCGCCGCAAGACAGCGCCGCGCGCGCCTTGAGCCGGCTGGTCCGCACGTTCCCGGCCCAGGTCGAGGCGCTCACGCGTTACAGGAACAACGGCGAGCCCGCCATCACCGTGCAAAACCTGTCGGTGCAGGACGGCGGCAAGGCCATCGTCGGCAATGTCACGCAGCATGCGCGCGTGATCGTTGCGGAGACGAGCGCGCGCGCCGCGCTGACGGATGCAGGACATATCCCGATGTCCGTTGCCCGCGACCGGGAGCACGAAGCAGCGCACGCAGGTCGAGACGACCATGCATGAGCACGCATACGCGCAACACCGGCCCAATGCGGGCGAGCCCGCGCTGCGGTGCCATGACCCGTAGCGGCGGCGCGTGCTGCGCACCGGCCACGCACGGCAAGACGCGCTGCCGGATGCACGGCGGCGCCGAGGGATCGGGAGCGCCGAAGGGAAACCGGAATGCAAGGAAGCACGGGCTGTTCACGAAGCGCGGCCGCGCGGAGCAAAGGCAGATCCGGGACTTGCTGGGAGAGGCGCGGAGGTTGCTGCGGGAGTTGAAGTGATCTGGAGAGCTGGTCCGATTGTCGAACAAGGCGTCCGCTCAACCTTCGACGGCGGACAGCAGGCGATGAAATACGCGTGCGAACATCTAATGGCCGCAATTGGCGGCCTCTCGCAAGCAGCGAGCACCTTGTCTGTCTCGCCTCCGGAAAATCAGTTCATGCGCGATTCGGACGGCAACACGTGCCTCGAGGGCGCACCGACGTGCCCCTCACTCGGGTAAGCCCGCCAGCCGCAAGCCGTTTGTGAGACTGGCGCGATGCTCCGGCCGCCGGATCGGTATCCAACCCCCAAGCTTGGAAATACGAAACGCTGGATCAAGCTTGCGCACATGATCCGCTGCATCCCTCGCCTGCTCCATTCGGCCGGCCAGCGCATGACATGCGGCGATGACGAGCACGACGAACACGAAGCTCGGTAACTGCCGGAAAGATTGTTCGGCCCAGGACAAGGCCAGGTCGAAACGTCCGGCAAACATGTGCGACATGGCCATGCCGGCCTGCATCCGATACATCTCTGGATCCAGCGGGCTGAAGCGCATTGCTCGGGTAAAGAACTCGATTGCGGCGTCGGGATCGCCGCGCTCGGCCCTGAGAAAACCTCCCAGAAACCAGGCCGCGGCCAGGTTCGGGTTGAGCAACAGTGCCTTGTCGAGCAGTGCGACGGCGCCGTCCAAATCGTCGGCAAGATGGGCCAGCGTATGTCCGGCCCGCGTCAGCGCGACGGCATCATCCTTGCCCAACTCCACCGCCAGACGGGCCAAGCGGATGCCGTCGGCGAACTCCGCCGACTGATCGGTCATCCATCCGTTGATCTTGCGCCAGCAATGACACCAGGCCGCCATGGCATGGGCCGAGGCAAACTCGGGATCAAGCGCGATGGCCTTGTGAAACAGTGGCAACGCCTCGTCGATCGCTTCCCGCGTTCCACGATGCAAATGTGGCATGGCGCGCAGATAGTGATCGTAGGCGCTCAGATTGCCGGTCGGCTTCCGCCGCGCGCGCTCGATCTCCGCGCGTTCGAGCTGGGAGGCGATCGCGCCGACAATGCTGGTTGCGATCTGATCCTGCAGCTCGAAGATGTCGTCGAGCGTTCCTTCGAATCGCTCGGCCCAGAGATGGGTACCCGTTGCGGCGTCCACGAGCTGTCCCGTGATGCGCACCCGGCTTTCGGATTTGCGCACGCTGCCTTCGACGACGTAGCGCACGCCGAGCTCGCGCCCGACCTGCTTCTCGTCAACAGTCCGGCCCTTGTAGGTGAAGCTCGAATTGCGGGCGATCACGAACAGCCAGCGGATGCGCGACAGCGCGGTGATGATGTCTTCCACAACGCCGTCAGAAAAATAGTCCTGCTCAGCGTCGCCGCCGAGGTTTCGAAACGGAAGCACCGCAATCGAGGGAGAATCCGGCAGCGACAGGATCGGCCCGGGCTCTTCGATCGCAATGTTCGACTGTGCAGCCGCCGCGCGGGCGGGCGGCTCGTCCTCCCGGACCTCTCCGACAAAGCGCATGCCTTTGCGCGAAACCGTCCGGATCAAGCGCTGCTCCTTGCCGGTATCCCCGATCGCCTTGCGCACCGCGTTGACGTGGCTGGTCAGCGTCGATTCGGAGACAATCCGGCCGCCCCAGACGGCCGCCAGCAAATCGTCACGCGTCACCACCTGATCCCTGTTGCGAACCAGATAAAGCAGCAGATCGAAGACTTTGGGCCCGATCGCGACGAGCTGTGAACCGCAGGAGAGCTCCCGCCGCTCAGCGTCCAGGCAATAATTTTCAAATAAGAAACGCACGTCCACGCTCCGCTTGGACGAAAATCCAAGGAAAATTAAGGGCCGATTCAGGCCGGCTGCAAGGCTTTCCCGTCCGCATGCGCGCATCCTCGCTTCATCAACAAGGCCAGCGTTGGCCGGGAAAAGCGAGGAGAATCATCATGAAGATCGTCATCATTGGCGGGACCGGCCTGATCGGAACGAAACTTGCCGCTCTGCTCCGTGAAAAGGGCCACGATGTCCTTCAGGCATCCCCCCGCACGGGCGTCAACGCCATCACCGGCGAAGGCCTCGATCAGGCGCTTTCGGGCGCGGACGTCGTCGTGGACGTCGCAAATTCACCGTCCTTCGAGGACCGCGCGGTCCTGGCGTTCTTCGAAACGTCGAGCCGCAATCTCCTCGCGGCCGAGGCCGCCGCCAAAGTGCGGCACCACGTCGCGCTGTCCATCGTCGGGACCGACCGCCTTCCGGAGTGCGGCTACTTCCGCGCCAAGCTTGCGCAAGAGAATCTGATCCGGCGTTCGACAATTCCCTACACGATCCTGCGCGCCACCCAATTCTTCGAATTCGTCGGCGGCATCGTCGACACCTCCACCGACGGACAGATCGCCCGGCTGTCGCCTGCCCTGTTTCAGCCGGTGGCCTCGGACGATGTCGCTGCCGCACTCGCCGACGTGACGCTTGCCGATCCCATCAACGGGATGACGGAGCTCGCCGGCCCGGAGCAACTGAGCCTCGACGAATTCGGCAGGAAATACCTGGCCACGACCAAGGATCCGCGCAAGGTCGTTGCCGATATCCACGCCCGCTATTTCGGAGCGGAGCTAGACGATCGATCGCTCACACCGGGCGACCGTCCACGGCTTGGCGCCATCCGCTTTGAGGATTGGCTCGCCGCGCTTCGCAAGTAACGCGCGCGGCTGTTGGCGGCCCTCATCGGGCCGTCATGCCGCCTCTCATACAAGCCCTTGTCCATGACCAAACCTGTCTTGCACGATCCTCCGCAAGAGGAGACGATGGCCGCGTCCAAGTCGCGCCCGGTCGCTCCACCTGCGGCTGATCGGCCTCTCGCCGACGCAGAAATGGCCCGCGTGCTCGGGACCGAGCCGTTCCGCATGGCCCTGGACTCATCCGGCGCCGGGATCGCACACTGGAAACACGACCCACTGCACGACGTCGTCGAGCCCATGACCCACCATGTGATCATGGCCTATAACGGCTCGGTGCAACGCATGGAGCGGCGCTCGGGACGATTTGCTGCGACGGGAACGTTTCGTCCCGGGGTCGTGATCGTCATTCCCGAGGGATCGAGCTCCAGATGGGATATTCCAAAACCTGTCGATGTCGTTCAGCTCTATCTTCCGCACAGAACGCTCGTGCGCGTGGCCGACGAAGCCGACACCGCCAAACCGATCGATCTCCTGGAGAGGACGGCACATCCCGATCCCATCACGTCCCGCTTGCTGTTGAGCGCCGCGGATGTCCTCGAAGGCAATGGGGCTCTGGATTCGCTGTTCAGGCAGCAATTAACTGACCTTCTGGCGACGCGTCTGCTGGCCGCGCATGCCGGCGCGCCGGCCACAGGCCAGCCGGTTGTCGGTGGACTGGCACCGAAGGTACTGATGCGCGCCATCGAGCGCCTGCACTCCGACAGCGATGCTGACGTCTCGCTTGCGGCGCTCGCTGCGGATGCTGGCCTGTCGCGCTTCCACTTCTGCCGGGCTTTCAAGGAAAGCACCGGGCTCTCGCCCCATGCCTGGCTGCGCCAGCACCGGCTCGAGCAGGCGATGCAAATGCTGCGCGACACAGACGCGTCGGTCGTGACGATCTCCGCCGCGCTTGGCTACGCCTCCCAGACCGCATTCGCCGCGGCATTCAAACGGCTGACCGGCGATACCCCGACCGATTGGCGCCGGCGCGCGCGGTAGCAGCAACAGCGCTGGAGCAGCAGCGCATCCGGTTCGCGCCGGTCCAGCGGCTGGCCCGCCGTTCACGACACTGTCATTGCCGCCTGCCGACCTCTTCCCCCCGACTGGGCGTTCCCCACCTGTTGTTGTTGTTGTAGTCTCGCAAGCAAATGCCCCATCCCAGGAGGGATTGAGATGACAACCATCCTCTTCAACCGCCGCAACCTCCTTGCCGTCGGCGGCTCCGCCCTCGCATCGGGCGTTTTGACGACGGGGGTTGCCGGGTTCCTGTTGCCCGCGCGCGCGGACGGCCTTGCGCCGACCGAGTCGATGTCGGGCGGGGCGAACAACTACCGCAAGGGTGCGCCGACCGTGGAGCGGATCGGCAAGGGCGGCTTCTGGATGAGCGGCACCGTGCGCCGCGCCGGCGACGGGGCGCCACTGGCCGGACAGCGCATCCAGATCTGGGCGCACACAGTCGAAGGACAGGAGCACGAGCCGCAGAGCCATGGCGCCACGCTCACTGACAAGGACGGCAAGTTCCGGCTCGAGATGCCGCAGATCATTCCCATCTTCGGCCAGCCGCACGGTCACCTCGCCTATGACAGTGGCGAGTTCAAAACCGTATTCCTGCGGCCGGTGATGAAAAGCGCGAAAGAGACCAGCCTCGAGGCGCACTTCGTGCTTCAGCCGGCCTGATCGGATCGGGACCTGAGGGAATGAGATCGGCCCGGACGATCCTGATCTGGGCCGCCCTCGCAGTTGCCATTGGCGTGCCGATCGCCGCTGCCACGATGAGCCCGCAGCTCGCATGGCGCGGCCCGGTCTACATCCTGGCCGGATTTGCAGGGATTATTGCCCTCGGTCTCGTGCTCGTTCAGCCTCTGCTGATTGGCGGATACTTGCCGGGACTGCAGGCTTATCGTGGACGGCGTGCGCATCACTGGATCGGAGGCGCACTGGTCGTGGCTGTCGTGATCCATGTCGCCGGCCTTTGGGTCACCAGTCCGCCCGACATGATTGACGCCCTTCTCTTCGCATCGCCGACGCCCTTCTCTCCCTTTGGCGTGACCGCGATGTGGGCCATCTTCACTGTTGCGCTTTTGGCCGCACTCCGCCGGCGATTGGGACTGCGACCGCGAACGTGGCGCTTCGTTCACATGCCGCTCGCGATCGTCATCGTCGCAGGGAGTGTGGTCCATTGCCTGCTGATCGAGGGGACGATGGAGACGGTCTCGAAGGTTGCGCTTTGCGCGCTTGTCCTCGCGGCAGCCATAAAAGTGATGGCTGACCTGCAGGTGTGGAGAAAGCGAAGGACGTTGCGCGGAGAGAGCATCGCGCGACAGTAACCGAGCGAAACTGATCGCGATAACGATCTTCGGAACGTGTTCCGACCTGGGTCAAAGGCTCGTAGGATGGGTTGAGCCCTTTGCGAAACCCATCGTCGTCGCCAATGAATTGATGGGTTTCGCAAGAGCTCTACCCATCCTTGTATTAGCCCGATCGCTTATATTGAGCCGTTCCGTGAGGAATGGCCCAGCCCGGGTGGCCGCCCGAGCTGGGCCGCCGTTCGATCGGATCGGTACCCATCGAAGCCTTGAGGGCTGTCTGACGTAGCGAGATCGCGACCGGCACTTCATCGGGACCCGAATGGTTGAACGAACTTTAGGTTCGCATAACAAGGGAGGGATCGACGAAGATGGTCAAGCATATCACGATCTGTGCCGGTATCGATACCGGCAAACGGAAGCTTGATGTGGCGATCGAAGGCCGCCGCGAGCCGCTGCAGGTGGAGAACACGTCGGAAGGTCACGAGGCTTTGTCGGCGTGGCTGCGACAGCATCGCGTCAAACGCATTGGCATCGAGGCGAGCGGCGGTTACGAACAGCCGGTCGTCGCCGAACTGCGGCGCAAGCGGTTTGTGGTTGTGGTGTTCCAGCCGGCCCAGGTCCGGGCTTATGCCAAATTCCACTTGCAGCGGGCCAAGAACGATAAGATCGATGCCGCTCTTATCGCAGCCTGCACCGCAGCGGTGCGGAAGATCCATGCCGCTCCCGATCCTCGGTTGCTGCCGTTCGCCGAGCAACTGACCATGATCGATCAGATCGGCGAGGATATCGCGCGCCTCAAGAACAGGATCGAGAGCTGCCGCAATGTGAGGATTAACCAGCTCTGGCACGAGGATATCGCTCGCCTGGAGCAACGTGAGAAGGCCGCACTCAAGGCTCTGGTCGCCTCGATCTGCAAGCATCCCGACCTTGCCAGGAGGCTCGCGCTGATCAACAGCGTCGCCGGCATCGGGCTGCCGACCGCCGTTGCCATCCTGGTGCGTCTGCCTGAGATCGGCCGGATCACGCGGGAGCAAGCTGTCGCTCTCGCCGGCCTTGCGCCCTATGACGACGACAGCGGCGACCAGGTCGGTGTTCGGCATATCGAGGGCGGACGAAAGCGGCTGCGTCGCGCTCTTTATACCGCTTCACTGGCTGCATCGTTTCGATGGAATCCGCAGCTCATCCAGCTCTACCGGAGGCTGACCGCAGCCGGAAAGGAACACAAGCGCGCGCTCGTTGCCTGCGCCAGGAAGATGCTCATCTTCGCCAACACGGTGGTAGCTCGCGGCACGCCATGGTGCGGCGAACCGCCGGCGGGATCATTCTCTGTTTCTTAGTTCGACCGGGACGCGTTTCTTCGTCCCGACCTACGGCCCCTCACGACGTCGCGCGCAGCGTCCGTCAAGGATGGCCGTCGTTTGCCCCAACTTCACGCGATCTGCCGCCAGGCCACGCCTTGACGGACGCGAGCACGGCGTCATCATGACAGACGCCGACGACTAAACGGCGTAAAGCACAGCCGCCATTTAATGGTTGCTGCTATCCGAGGCGACCTCAATCGTCCCAAACAGTCTCTCCACACAAACATCGAAACAGGCGAAGCGTCCTGCCGGTGCGCGAATCGAGGATCTCGATGAAGCGATGAAGCTTGGCGGCGCATCTCGCGCAAGATACCTGCTCGCTTCCCCGGGCGTCGTTGCCCGCGGGCTTGGCGACATCAGCGCAATCCATGGTTCCATCCCCGGTTGCGTGCGCCCCCAGCCGCCAAGGTGGGGCGGGTTATGACATGCCAGCCACCTCGCCGCGTTATCCTGTGTTACTTTTGCGCGTTACGAACGCGGTGGAACTCGGGGCCCTGAGCTCTCCCGGTGCGTTCGGAGTGCGCAAGCCGTGATCGCCGCACATCCACGTCGCGTCGATGTCGAAGGCGCATGCCTCATTGCTCCGGCACGCCCGCCTTCCTCAGCCCATCCAGAATGTCCTCGACGCCGCGGCGATATTCCGGGTCGGTCGAGGTGCCGTAGGCGAATTGGCGATAGAGCTGCACCGAGAAATTGGGGCGCCTCTTGCTCAACTCCGTGTACACCTGCCGGGCCTCCTCGAGTCGTCCGGCCGAGCCATAGGCCGAAATCAGGCTGACCTGCGCGTGCCAGAAGGAGCCGTTGAGGCCGACCGCGCGCCTGCATTGCTCGACGGCTTCCTCGTACTCGCGAAGATGCAGGCGCACACTGCACAGCTCCCACACCCAAAGGAATGCAGCAGGGTCTCGCGGACTAGTGCGAATGGCGAGCTCGGCCGGCCGGGCCGCTTCGCGCGGCCGCCCTAACATCATGAGGGCAAACGCCTTGCCCGCATTGGCGACGTGGAAATTCGCACGGATTTCGAGCGCGGTATTGAATTCTGCCAATGCCTGCGCCGGCCGGTCAAACAGGAGAAGGTTTCCCTTGACGGTGTGAGCCCTGTAGCTTCCCGGACTCCTGGAAAGGGCCTTGTCGATGAGCTCATTCGCCTGCGTCGTGTCGGCGAAAGGGTACACCGACCATCCGAGGAACAGTTCAGTCACGATGCATCCCGCCTTCCCGATCATGGCCTCGACGTTGTCAGGGTCGAGTTGCAGCGCCTTGTCGAAGAGCTCCCTGGCTTGCGCCGTGCTGGTCTGGGACAATTCCCCGAGCTGCCTTGCCAGACCGCGCATGGCGAAGTCGGCCGACGCCGGATTCTTCGAGCGCTCCACCTCGCTGCGGCGGGATTCGGCCTGGAACAGTTGAAGGGCAAGCGAGCGGGACAACCGCGCCGTGATCTGGTCCTGCAATTGGGAAAGGCTTGCACGGCTGCCATCGAAGCGATCGGACCAGATATCGCCGCCGGTCTGAAGATCTGACAGCGACACGTTGACCCGAACCTGATCGCCATTGCGTTGTACGGCGCCCTGGATCGCCCAGCGTATGCCGAGATCGGTTCCCAGCTTCTTCAGATCGACCGGCTTGTTCTTGAAGGTAAAGGCCGTCTCGCGTCCGATGACGAAAGCGTCGGGCGCCTGTCCGAGATCGGTCGTCAGATCCGTCGTCACGGCGTCGGCGAGGTAGTCCTGCTCCGGATCATTGTTGAGATTGGCGAAGGGCAGGACGATGAAGGAGAGGCGCGGGGCGATCGCGGGCTTGGGCGCCGGTTGCCCCTCGACGACCTTCTGACCTTCCCGCAAGACGTCGGTACGAACCGTCTTCCAGACGTTCCAATAGCCGACGAGTCCGCCTGCAATGGCCCCGATCGCGGCGAACGATGCCAGCGCTCCGCCAACGAGCTTCACACGACCTCTGAGGTAGCCGGACCATCTGCCGGACGGCCGCGTCTCCGATACCTTCCCTGAGGCACCGCTATCCGATGTCGTTGTCCCTGCCCTTACATCGGCAAACGAGTTCCGGTCGGCGGCACCGTTCGGTGTCGGGGACAGTGGCGCGTCAACCAAGACCTTCCCGGCAACCTCAGCTGCGGGATCCGGCAAATCTGCCGGGCTGGCAGCGCGCGCTGCGGGGGCCCGCTCCTCGGTATGCACGGTGCCGACGAAACGAAAGCCCCGTCGCGGAAACGTCTTGATCAGACGCTGCTCCTCGCCGCTGTCGCCAATGGCACGTCGGACGGCGTTGAGGCGTGTCGTCAACGCCGCATCGGATACGATCCTGCCATTCCAGATGGCGTTGACGAGGTCGTCCTTGCTGACGACGCAATCCCTGCTGCGGATCAAATATTCGAGCAGATCGAACACCTGCGGCGGCGTGAGCACAACCTCAGGCCCGCGCCGAAGCTCGCGCCGGTCCGTGTCCAACGCATATTCCTCGAAGAAATAGCGCACGGCACCCTTCCCCAGGCTCGCTTCACGACCGCGGCAGGAGCTGCCCGGCAAGAATAAGCGTTCGGTAAGGAAAATGTAAGCCGGAGATCAAGCGCGTCCCATCACACCGTGGCACCGTCAAACCATTGAAGCCGTCAGCGGAGTGATTGCCATGAGCACGACCTTTGACACACGCGGGCTGCGACGGACGGTCGCTTCACCCACACTCGTCATTCTCTTCAGGACTTTTTTGCTTTTCAGGACTTTTTTGGCTGGATTTCGGGAATGGCGCGAGCACCGCAGACTATACTCCGCCTTGTCGAACCTCAGTGACCGGGAGCTGATCGACATCGGCACCACGCGCGGTGAGATCGACTATGTCGCCTCGCACCGGGATACCGATCCCCGAGGGGCTCGCGCGGTGGATCAGATCTGAGACCTGCCGCCGGTGGGCTTGGCAAGTGGACTTGGCAAGTGGACTTGGCAAGCCGGGTAGCGAAGGCCATCTAGACCGGAGAGAACGATCATGCAGACCATGGACAATCTTCGGTCGCCCAACGAGCGTACCTATGGCCTGGAGCATGTGGCCGTTGGAGTGGACGTGCGGGTGTCAACCTTGAGCCTTGTGGGCGACGAATGCGTCCCTTGGCACTGGCATACGCGTACGAGCGATATCTTCTTCTGCCTTGAAGGCACGGCGGTTGTGGAAACTCACAATCCCGGCAACGCGAGACTCGTCAATGTCGGCGAACGGTATGACGTTCCGCCGGGCGTTCCGCATCGTGTCACACCGCTTGGAGGCAAGAGATGTCGGTTCGTCCTGGTGCAGGGTGTCGGCAAGGCGGATTTTCATCCGGGACGGCCATGACGTCCGCACTGAAAGTAATTCAATCTCTGTGACCTAGATCATAGGTTGTGCCGCTAGAGCGGGCTAAATTCGAAGGTACCGGTTGAGCGTTAGCTCGCTTTGCCGCGCCCCCACGGGCGTTTCCTCCCTAGACTTCGCCGATCGCTTCGATCAAGCGGAGCGATCGGCGCCTTCATCGATCATGGCCCTGTGGCCGAGACGGCGAAGTGCCCTTAAAGCGCGATGCTTTCCGGACATCTCGGAACGCCCGGAACGTCGCGTTCCGGAATGACGGGGCTGTCTTTCCCGCAGTTGGCACCTGCCATCCGATCGTGTAACGCCAGCGAAAAGCTTGTCGGGACGGGACGCTCATGGGTACCGCTGCCAGTGATGAAGCGGGCGTTGGCACCCGCGCGCTGATCTTTGCGCTCGTCGCGCTCGCCTGCGGGCACATGCTGTCGACCTTGCTGCGCACGATCCCGGCGGTCAGCCTCGACCTGATGGCGGCGGATTTCCGCGTCAAGCCGCAGGCGCTGGCGAGCCTCACCTCGGTCTATCATTTCGCCTTTGCCGCAGCCCAGATCCCGGTCGGCGCCGCGATGGATCGCTTTGGCGTACGCCCGGTGTCGCTCAGCCTGCTCGTCGGAACCGTTGTCGGCGCGATCGCGTCGGGCTTTGCGACGGGGCCCGAGAGCTTTGCGGTCGGGCAACTGCTCCTGGGCGTAGCGACCTCGGGCATGCTGATGTGCCCGATGACGCTGGCTGCCAAGCAATTGTCGGCGGCGCGGTTCGGCCTGTGGTCGGGCGCGATCCTCTCGATCGGCAATATCGGCATGCTGCTGTCGTCGTCACCGCTCGCCTTCGTGGTCGATCATCATGGCTGGCGCGCCGGGTTCTGGATCTCCGCCGTCGCCGGCATCCTGGTGGCGCTCGCCGTGTTCGCGCTGGTGCCGAGCCAGCCGGCCGAACACAAGGACGATTCCTCGCCGCTGTCGCAGATGATCGAGGTGCTCAGGCTCGGCCTGTCGCGTCCGTTGCGCGGCCTGATTGCGCTCGCGCTGGTGTCGCTTGCCACCTCGCTGGTGCTGCGGGGCCTGTGGGGCGGCCCGTGGCTGATGGAGATCAAGGGATTGTCGCGGGTGGAGGCCGGCAACCAGCTCGGCGCCTTCACCATTGCGATGATCGTCGGCCCGCTGTGCATCGGCATGGTCGACCGAAAGCTCGGCCGCCGCCGCGAGCTGGTTGCGGCCTCGCATCTGACCGGCGCGATTCTGCTGGCGCTGATGGCGCTCGGCGCGCCAAACTATCCGGTTGCTTGGCTGTTCGGCGTATCCGTGATGCCGTCGCAATATGATCTCGTGTTGTTCGTTCTCATCGGGCTCGCAACCGCGGCGCAGCCGCTGATTTTTGGCATGTCGCGGCAACTGGTCGATGCGGCGACGGCGGGCAAGGCGCTCGCCGCGGTCAATCTGGCGTTCTTCCTCGGCGCAGCCCTGATGCAGTCGGTCACCGGCGCGGTGGCGGCGCTCGCCGGCCT